>DASZNF010000010.1:0-8162 GCA_035551355.1 Pseudonocardiaceae bacterium
GGAGGTTGACGACATGCTGGCCGACATCGGTGGCTTCGCTGGGGTGACCGAGGCCGTCGCGGAACTCAAGACCGCTGCCACCACCGGTGGTGGCTTCACCATCTCCGACGACGGCGCCAACACACTGACTAGCGCGCTCAATGCGGTGCTCGATCAGGTCAATATCGCGCTGGCCAAAGGTGTGGAGCTGGGACACCAGCCGGCGCTTGGAACCACCCCGGCCGCGAACACCTTGAAGCCCTTCCTCGCCACCATCTGGTCCGATGGCGCACAAGGTGGTCAGAAGGCCCTGGCCCAGCTCAAGCAGGATCTGAGCGACGCGATCGATACGATCAAGAAATCCTCCGCCAGCTACCAGCGCAATGAGCAGCACGTTCAGGGAACCCTGGCCTGATCCGACCGATCCACGTGAACCGGAGAGCAAGGACTATTTGTGAAGCGTCTCGTGGTCCTGGCCAGCCTCGCCCTTGCGTTCGTGAGCGTCGCCGCGTGCAGCAGTTCCACGGGCGGAAGCGGTATCCCGACCTTCACCACGACCGCGGGCAACGGTGCGTCCGGTGGCAGTTCTTCCGCCGCGGGCAGTGCGACGACGTCTGGTTCTGGTGGATCATCGGGCTCCGGCGGTAGTTCGCTCGCCAGCACCGATCCGTGTTCGCTGTTGTCGTCGAGCGACGCGGCCACCGCTGGTTTGTCGGCTCCGGGAACGAAGGACCAGGTGGGTGCCGAGCCCTCGTGTGATTACGTCGGTTCCAACGGCACGTTGATCGTCGGGATCCTCACCAGCGGTGGTATCTCGGTGTTCGGCAAGGGGACTCCGGTGTCGGTCGGGTCGCACCAGGGCATGCAGGACGACCAGGGAGACACGGGTTGCGAGGTGGCGATCGGAGTCACCGACTCCTCACGGGTCGATATCACGGCGACCGAGAACACCGGTTCGGCATGTCCGGAGGCGCTGCAGGTGGCGAAGCTGATCGAGCCGCATCTGCCGTCATCCTGATCTTTCATTGTTGATCTTTTGGGGAACCGAGAAGAATACGATGGAACCGGCCACCGGGTGGCGTGCGTCTTGTTACGGTGAGACCGCGCGCCGCGTGTTCCGGCGCTGGTGACCGGCCGGAGTCGCGGAGAGTGGTTGGGAAGGATTCAGGGGAGCGTCATGGGAAACGATCCGAACTCGGGTAACTACGCCAACGCGTCTCCGCAGATCCACCAAGACTGGGACCCGAACCACCAGCAGACCGTGGATGCCCGCCAGCATTATCATCTGCAGGACTACCGGACCAATGTGCAGAATCAGCAGCAATTGGTTCAGCAGCACGTCAACCAGTCCGAGCGGCAGAACTCCGGGCTCGGGCCCTTCGCGCCGATCCTTGCTCTGCCGGTCGGTATGGCCCAGGGCTCCGCTGACTACAACGCCCAGGTCAAGGCGTTGCGACAGGGCATCGACATGCGGAATCCCCCGTCGCACAGCGCGCCGAATTATCTCAATATCTCCCACGAGCAGCTTTATGACAGCGTCGTCAAGAACGATGTCAACCCCGGAGCTGTCGGCGAAGCCGGAAACACCTGGATCTCGCTGGGCAACAACCTGAACGGCACGCTGGACAATGTCGCCCAGGCGCTCGCTTCCAGCCAGGTGACCTGGACCGGGAAGGCCGCTGAAACCGCCCGGGGCGCCGTCGCCAAACTGGGCAACAAGGCCGGGCAGGCGGGTCAGGCGGCGCAGCTCGCGGGGACCATGACCACGCAGCAGTCCGATGCCTTGAGCCTCGCCAAGAGCTCGATCCCGGAACCGCCCAAGAACCCGTACAACCCGCAGCAGGCGACTCAGCAGCTGCAGGCGACCACCGATCCCACCCAGCACGCCACCCTGGCCGGCCAGCTGCAGCAGCAGCAGACCCAGCAGAACGCCGCGCACCAGCAGGCCGCGACCGTCGTGCAGACCTACGACCAGTCGCTGGCCCAGACCTCGCGGAGCCAGCCCGCGTTCCTGCCCGCCGCACAGAAGAAGTCCTCAAGCACCAACTCCCCGACCAACACCGGTACCAGCACCCCCGGCGGCATCAACCCCGGCTCCAATCCCGGGGTGAACATCCCCGGCGGCAGTGGCTCGGGTAGCGGGTCGCGCGGTGCCGGGTCCGGGTCGTCCGGAACCGGCGGCAATGGGTCGGTGCCCGGCGGTGGGTCGACCGGTCCGTCCGGCACCAACCCGGGCGGCGGGTCCACCACCACCCAGGGGTACCCCGGCTCCGGCATCCCGGGCGCTGGAAGCACCGGTCCCGGCGGCACCAGCACCGGGTTCCCCTACGGCGGCGGCACCGGCTCCAACAACGGCGGGAACAACGACAACGGGCTCGGTGGGTTCGGGCCGATGGGGCTGCCCGGTGGCGGTGGCCTCGGCGGCGGTGACAGCTACGGCGGTGGCAGCGGCGGCTATGGCTCCGGTGGGTCCGGTGGGCGCTACGGGTCGGGCGGTTACGGCTCGGGCGGTTCTGGTGGCGCGGCCGGGGAAGAAGGCGCCGGCAACCGGGCCGGGGTCGGCGCGGCGGCGGCCGACGAGGCGGCCATGCGCGGCGGGGCCGCCGCGGCCAAGGGCGGCGCTAGCGGAGCGGCCGGTGCGCCGGGAGCGGGCCGGGGCGGACGCAAGCAGGACGACGCCGAGCACAAGCGCGCCTCCTACCTGGTCGAGGGCGACCCGGACTCGATCTTCGGCACGGACGAGAAGACCGCCCCACCGGTCATCGGCTGACGCGGTCCCGCCAGGGGCCGCGAACACACCGGGCCACGCGCTGAGCCGAATCGCGGCCGGGCGGGGTTCCGGCCTTCCCGGCCGAACCACGCCAGCAGCACCGGGACTCCGCCAAGGACAGAACAAACAACTGTGCCGGAACGGGCCCGGCGCCGGACGATATCCGGCCCGCATACCAGCGGGTCAGGCAAACCGTCAGCCAGTATCGTCGGCACCATGACAGCCTGTCCTACCGCCGCCCCCGGCCGCCCGTTCGGTCGGGTGCTCACCGCCATGGCCACCCCGTTCGACGCGGAGGGCGCGCTCGATCTGGACAGCGCGGCCAAGCTGGCCCATCACCTCGTCGAGCTGGGCAACGACGGGCTGGTGGTCAACGGCACCACCGGCGAGTCGCCCACCACCTCGGACGAGGAGAAGGCCGACCTGGTCCGAGTGGTCGTGGAGACCGTCGGCGATCGCGCCACGGTGATCGCCTCCGCGGGCACCTATGACACCGCGCACAGCGTCCACCTGGCCAAGGGCATGGAGCGCGCGGGCGCGCACGGTCTGCTCGTCGTCACCCCGTACTACTCGCGGCCGCCGCAGGCCGGGCTGCTGGCCCACTTCACCGCCATCGCGGACGCCACCGGGCTGCCCAACATGCTCTACGACATCCCGCCGCGCTCCGTCGTCCCGATCGAGGTGGACACGCTGCGCCGCCTCGCCGAGCACCCGCTGATCCAGGCCGTGAAGGACGCCAAGGGCGATCTGCTGGCCGGCAGCGAGGTCCTGGCCAGCACCGACCTGGCCTACTACTCCGGCGACGACGCGCTGAACCTGGCCTGGCTGGCCGTGGGCGGCGTGGGGATGGTCAGTGTGATCGGCCACATCACCGCCGACCGCCAGCGCGCCATGCTCGACGCCTACGAGCGCGGCGACGTGATCGCCGCCCGGCGCATCCACATGGGACTGCTGCCCGTTCTGCGTGCGTTCAGCCGGGTCGGCGGCGTCGTGTTCAGCAAGACCGCGCTGCGCCTGCGCGGCCACGACATCGGCGATCCCCGCCTGCCGCTGCCCCCCGCCACCGAGGACCAGGTCGGCGCCATCGCGCACGACCTGGCCGAGGCGGGCGTGCGGCTGGCCGGCCAGCCCGACGAGATGGACGAGGACATGCTGTCCCGCCGGGTCGACCGCGCCGACCTCGACGCCGCCTACATCGCGCCCACGACGCACACCAGCGCCGGTACGGTGCGCAGGTGACGTATTCGCAGGACCAGCACAGGCCCCCGGCCGGACCCGGCCCCAACAACCCGCCCCCCGCCCCGACCGAGGGCGGCCTGCGCGTGGTCGCGCTGGGCGGGATCGGCGAGGTCGGCCGCAACATGACGGTGTTCGAGTACGACCACCGGCTGCTCATCGTGGACTGCGGGGTGCTGTTCCCCGAGGACCAGCAGCCCGGGGTCGACCTGATCCTGCCCGACTTCCGGGCCATCGAGAACCGCCTGGAGGACATCGACGCGCTGGTCCTCACCCACGGCCACGAAGACCACATCGGCGCCGTGCCGTTCCTGCTGCGCATGCGCCCCGACCTGCCGGTGGTCGGCTCCCGGTTCACCCTCGCGCTGGTCGCGGCCAAGTGCAAGGAGCACCGGCTCACCCCGAAGCTGACCGAGGTCAAGGAGGGCGGCCGGCATTCCTTCGGCGCCTTCGACCTGGAGTACTTCGCGGTCAACCACTCCATTCCGGACGCCCTGGCGGTGGCCATCCGCACCCCGGCCGGCCTGGTCCTGCACACCGGCGACATCAAGCTGGACCAGTTGCCGCTGGACGGCAGGCTGACCGACCTGGCCGGGTTCTCCCGGCTGGGCGACGAGGGCGTCGACCTGTTCTGCGTGGACTCCACCAACGCCGAGGTGCCCGGGTTCACCATCCCGGAGCGCGATATCGGGCCGGTGCTGGACACGGTGATCGGCCGGGCCACCCAGCGGGTCATCGTGGCCTGCTTCGCCAGCCACGTGCACCGCGTGCAGCAGGTGCTGGACGTGGCCAACCAGCACGGCCGCAAGGTCGCCCTGGTCGGCCGGTCCATGGTCCGCAACATGGGCATCGCCGCCGATCTGGGCCTGCTGGAGGTGCCGCCGGGGCTGCTGGTCGACATCGACGAGGCTCTGGCCCTGCCCGACAACGGCGCGATCTTCGTGTCCACCGGGTCGCAGGGCGAGCCGCTCTCGGCGCTGTCCCGGATGGCCCGCGGCGAGCACCGGCAGATCGAAATCCGCCCCGGCGACACCGTGGTGCTGGCGTCCTCGCTCATCCCGGGCAACGAGACCTCGGTGTTCGGCGTGGTCAACGGGCTGACCCGGCTGGGCGCGCTGGTGGTGCACCAGGGCACCGCGCGGGTGCACGTGTCCGGCCACGCGCCCGCGGGCGAACTTCTCTTCCTCTACAACGCGGTGCGGCCGACCAACGTGATGCCGGTGCACGGCGAGTGGCGGCACCTGCGGGCCAACGGCGAACTGGCGGTGCGCACCGGCGTGCCCGCCGACCGGGTGGTCATCGCCGAGGACGGCGTGGTGGTCGATCTGGTGGACGGGGTCGCGCGGATCACCGGCCGGGTCGAGGTGGGCCACGTCTACGTGGACGGGCTGTCCGTCGGCGACGTCGGCGACTCGACCCTGTCCGACCGGCTGATCCTGGGCGAGGGCGGGTTCATCGCGATCACCCTGGTGGTGGACTCCACCACCGGCCGCTCGGTGTCCCCGGTGACCGTGTCCGGGCGCGGGTTCTCCGACGACCCGAAGGCGCTGGAGGCGGTGGTTCCGCTGATCGAGATGGAGCTGTCCCGCACCGAGGTGGAGGGCATCACCGACACCCACCGGATTGCTCAGGCGGTGCGCCGGGTGGTGGGTCGCTGGGTGGCCGACACCTACCGGCGGCGGCCGATGATCGTGCCGACGGTCATCCCGGTGTGATCGCTTCCCGGACGTCCCGTGCGCGCGCTTTCCGTTGCGCCGCACGGGTTTTCCGGGCATTGGCCAACTGCACCACGGTGGCCCCGGTGAGGATCAGCACGCCGCCGAGCAGTTGCGGCACGGACAGCGCCTGACCCAGCAGCAGCCAGGCCAGTCCGATGGAGATCACCGGCTCGGCCAGGGCCAGCACGCTCATCACGGCCGAGGGCAGGTGGCGCATCGCGGCCATGCCGGTGACGTAGGCGGCCACCGTGGACAGCAGCGCGATCACCAGCAGTACCGACCAGGTGCTGGGGTGCCACGGCCCGAGAGCGGCGCCCGCGGTCAGCTGCCGGACCGGGATCGTCCACATCGGAGCGAGCAGGCACATCGCCACCGCGCCGACCACCAGCCCCCAGGTGGCCATGGCGATCGGGTGTTCGGTGGCCGCGCCGCGCTCGCCGAGCAGGAAGTACGCGGCCGAGCAGGCCGAGGTGGCCAGCCCGGCGGCCAGGCCGATGCCGTTGAGCGCGCCGCCCTGCCACAGCTCGCCGACCAGCACCAGGCCGAGCACGGCCAGCCCGACGCCCAGCCACACCGCCCGGGGCAGCACGGTGCGGCGCACCAGCCGGACCCAGGCCGCGACCAGCACGGCGGAGAGGTACTCCAGCAGCAGCGCCACGCCGACCGGCAGCCGGGACACCGCGATGAAGTACAGCACCTGCACCCCGGCCACGCCGAGCAGGCCGTAGGCGATGACCAGGCCGAAGGCGGGCCGGCTGATCCGCAGCAGTTTCGGCTTGGCCACCGCGACCACGACCAGCAGGGCCAGCGCGGCCACCCCGATGCGCGCACTGGCCACCTGCATCGGGTTGATGCCCACGTTCATCGCGGCCCGGCCCAGCGGGCCCGAGGTGGCGAAACAGGCCGAGGACAGCAGCACCAGGGCGGTGCCGCGGCCGACGGAGGCGAGTGGGGCGCGCGGGTCGGTGCGGATCTCGGTGGTCACGGCGGCCAGTATGCACCTGGCGTCGGACACTTAGACAGTTATTTTGACTCGCGCGGCCACTGCCCCGGGAGAGCTCCGGGAGAGCTCCGGGTGGTGATCAACGGGCTCGGTGCGCGGAATCTGGGAAGGCTCCCCGCACGGCCCCCGTGCCCGGTCCCGATGCTCGGCGCACGGAGGCTCGGGAGATGATCAGCGCCCTCAGTGCACGGAGACCAGGAAGATGATCAGCGCGATGATCAGGCCGATGCCGTAGCCGATCAGCCGCCACATCAGCCGCCGCCCCACCGACCGGGCCGCCGAGCCCGCGCCGGCCGCGAGCATCGAGCCGAACCCGTTTGCCGAGCTGGCGCTGCCGAACTGGGGACCGTTGTCGTAGCCGCCCATCTGCTGACCCTGCGGCCAGCCCGCCTGACCCTGTCCGGCCTGCGGCCACCCCGCGCCCTGGGACTGGTCCGGCCACGCGCCGCCCGGCCCGGCCTGGGCCTGACCGGTCTGCGGCCAGCCCGGCTGGGCCTGCGGCTGACCCGGCTGCTGAGGCCAGCCACCGGACTGTGGCCCGGGCTGACCGGGCTGACCGGGCTGCTGCGGTTGCTGCTGTGGCCACCCGCCGGGCTGCGGCTGCCCGCCGGGCTGCGGGCCGGTTTGCGGGCCGGTTTGCTGGGGCCAGCCGCCCGGCTGCTGCGGTTGACCGTAGGGCTGGCCGAACTGCTGGGGCTGGCCGAACGGTTGACCGTAGGGCTGCCCGGGCTGCCCGAACTGCTGGGGTTGCCCGGGCTGGCCGGCGTAGCCCTGGGGCTGACCCGGCGGCTGGCCGGGCTGCTGCGGCCAGGGCTGACCGGGCGGCGGTGTGCTCATGTTGGTGTTCCTCCCGAGAATCCGCGTGTCACCAGGAGGTTAGTGCAGGTCCGCCGGATACACGGCGGTTGTGGGCAACTCTCAGCCGGTCAGTTTCCGCAGGCAGAGGATGGTGCCCTCGGCGTCGTCGGAATGGCCTTCCCAGTACACGGTGTCGGTGTGCGGGACATCGGTGCAGACGCGGTCGGAGTCGTAGTCGGACCGGTGCCGGTCGGCCAGCACGGCCAGCACCTGATAGCCGGCATTCCCGGAGGTGCAGACGGCCTGTTTCACCGAGCCGGGATCGTGCAGGTCGCCGGACAGGCAACCGCCCGCGGCGGAGTCCGCCGGGTCGGTGCGCGCGGCCGCCTGGGCGGCCAGTTGCGCGGCCGAGTCGGCGGACGCCTTCTCCCACAGCCCGACGGCAATGCCCCCGATGATGAGCAGGCCGACGATGCCCAGCGCGATGAACTTCCCGGTGCGCCGCCGCCGTGGTCCGAAGCCGAACTCCTGATCGGGCCGCGGCCCGAACCCGAACTCCTGATCCGGCGGCGGTGTGCTCATGCGTCCGAAGTCCTCCCGGGTTCCGCTGCGTGGTGCGGCCGGCAGCTGCGTGGTGCGGGGGGCGAAGGCCGCCCGC
>DASZNF010000011.1:0-82681 GCA_035551355.1 Pseudonocardiaceae bacterium
ATCCTGGGCCGTTTCCTGGAGCACTCGCGGATCTTCCACTTCGAGGGCGCCGGCGAGTACTGGATCGGCAGCGCCGACATCATGCACCGCAACCTGGACCGCCGGGTCGAGGTGCTGCTGCGGGTCAATCCGAAGCTGACCGAGCAGCTGGACGGCATCATGAACTCCGCGCTGGCCCCGTCGACCCGCTGCTGGATACTCGAACCGGACGGCGTCTGGACACCGTCGCCGGAGCCGGGCAGCGGCGCCGGCCCGGTACGCGACCACCAGGCCGAGTGCCTGCGCCGGCACGCGGTCGCGCTCGCGCCCGCCGAGTGAGGAACACGGGACCGGGCGACACCCAGATGACCGACAACAAGAGCGACGACAAGACTGACGACGTGACGAACTACGCGAAGCCGGACGTGGTGGCCGCCGGGGCGGTGCTGTGGCGCCCGGCCGCCGACGGCAGCCTGGAGACCGCCCTGGTGCACCGGCCGCGCTACGACGACTGGTCGCTGCCCAAGGGCAAACTGGAGCCGGACGAGACGCTGCCCGCCTGCGCGGTGCGGGAAACCGAGGAGGAGACCGGTTTCCGGGCCGTGCTGGGCCGGCGGCTGCCCGACGTGACCTACCAGGTGGGCAAACCCCCGGTGCGCAAGACCATCCAGTACTACGCCGGACACGCGGGGCTCGGGGCGTTCCAGGCCAACGACGAGGTGGACCGGTTGTGCTGGCGGCCGGTGGCCGAGGCGGTGGATCGGTGCAGCTACGCCGACGATCAGGCGGTGCTGGCCGAGTTCAGCGCGGTGCCCGCGGACACCGCGACCGTGCTGCTGGTCCGGCATGCCAAGGCGGGCAGTCGATCCACCTGGGATGACGCGGACGAGCTGCGGCCGCTCAGCACGGCCGGACAGGCCCAGGAACGGGCGCTGCGGGATCTTCTGCCGTTGTACGGCCCCAAGGCCGTCCACGCGGCGCCCAGGGTGCGTTGCGAGCAAACGGTGGCCGGGGTCGCCGCGAATCTCGGAGTATCCGTCGAATCCGAACCGGCGTTGACCGAGGAAGCGCAGTTCTACGATCCGGCCACGGCCGCGCGGCGGTTGCGGGAACTGGTCCGCGGCGACGGTGCGGTGGTGGTGTGCAGCCAGGGCGGGGCCATTCCGGGGCTGATCAGCGGGCTGGCCAAGGAGTCCGGGCTGCCGCTGGGCCCGGAGCCGTTGCGGTGCAAGAAGGCCAGCGTGTGGGTGCTGTCCTTCGCGGCAGCGGCGCCGCACAGGTTGCTGGCCGCGGATTATCTGCCCAGTCCACTTCCCGCACCGAGAGTGGACTAAAAGCCCCCAGGACAGACATATTGCGGGCCCGGCGCTGGTTGCGCCGGGCCCGCCTGTTATGTCACAGAACCAACAGAGCAATACGGACGTTACTTCTTGCGCGTGGTCCGCTTCGCCGTGGTGGCCTTCGGAGCCGCCTTCGCCGCGGTCGACCGGGTGGTGGTCTTCTTGGCCGCGGTGGCCTTGGCGGCGGTGGCCTTCGGGGCCGCCTTGGTCGTGGTCTTGGCCGCGGCAGCCTTCTTCGGCGCCGCCTTGGTGGTGGCCGCCTTCGTCGCGGTGGCCTTCGCGGCGGTGCCGCGGGTGGCCGGACGCGAGGACGCGGCGGCGGTCCGGGTGGTGCGAGTGGTGGTGCCACGCGTGGCGGGGGCCGAGGTGCTACGGCTGGCGGCCGTGGCCCGAGCCTTCGCGGCGGAGACCCGCGGCAGCTTCTTGGCGCCGCTGATGACCTCCTTGAAGGTGGTGCCCGCGCGGAAAGCAGGCACGTTGGTCTTCTTCACCTTCACCGTCTCACCGGTGCGCGGGTTGCGCGCGGTACGCGCGGCGCGGGCGCGCTTCTCGAACACGCCGAAACCGGTGATGTTCACCTTCTCGCCGGTGTTGACCGTGCGGACGATGACGTCGACCAGACCGTCAACCGCGTCGCCGGCCGCCTTCTTGTCGCCAAGACGTTCGGAGAGTGCCTCGATGAGTTGGGCCTTGTTCACTGTTAGTCCCTCCAGAGACCACACTGATACTTGCGTGCGACCCCCATTGGGCCGACTGCACGCAACGTTAGGCCCATAGCAACACAAATGCCATGCGCCACGCCCAATTTTTCTGTTGTAACCCGTCGATTCCCCTCTACCGAGGGATGATTCCGGCCTTCCGACCGGCCGGGAAGGGCGACTGGATTCCCTGCCGCGCAGGGAATCCAGTCGGCCAATATCACCCGGAAGTGGACACCCGCACAGCTGGCTTCCAGCTTGGCCGCCGACCTTCGAACTCGCTGATGTCGTTGGCGTTTCGCAAGGTCAGGGCGATGTCGTCCAGCCCTTCCAGTAGCCGCCAACGGGTGTAGTCGTCGATCTCGAAGGGACAGACGAAGTCCTTGGCGCGCACCGTCTTGTCGTTGAGATCGACGGTCACCTCCGTGCCCGGCTCGTTCTCCAGCAGCTTCCACAGCAACTCGATGTCGGACTGGTCACACTGGGCCGCCAGCAGGCCGCCTTTGCCCGCGTTGCCGCGGAAGATGTCGGCGAACCGCGCGGAGATCACCACCCGGAAGCCGTAGTCGTGCAGCGCCCATACGGCGTGCTCACGGGAGGAACCGGTGCCGAAGTCCGGTCCGGCCACCAGCACGCTGCCGTGCGCGAAGTCCTGCTGGTTCAGGATGAACTGCTCATCGCCGCGCCAGGCGGCGAACAGGCCGTCCTCGAAACCGGTGCGGGTGACCCGCTTGAGGTAGACGGCCGGGATGATCTGATCGGTGTCCACGTTGGACCGCCGCAGCGGGACGCCGACACCGGTGTGCGAGGTGAACGGTTCCATGGTCGTAGTACCCCTTTCAGGACAGGTCATCCGGCGAGGACAGCCGCCCGCGCACCGCGGTAGCCGCCGCGACCAGCGGCGAAACCAGGTGCGTCCGGCCGCCCTTGCCCTGCCGGCCTTCGAAGTTGCGGTTCGAGGTGGACGCGCTGCGCTCGCCCGGGGCGAGCTGATCCGGGTTCATGCCAAGGCACATCGAGCAGCCCGCCTGCCGCCACTCGGCGCCCGCGGCGGTGAAGATCTCGTGCAGGCCCTCGGATTCGGCCTGGGCCCGGACCTTCATGGAGCCAGGTACGACGAGCATGCGTACCCCACCGGCGACCTTGTGCCCCTTGAGCACCGCGGCCGCGGCCCGCAGGTCCTCGATCCGGCCGTTGGTGCAGGAGCCGAGGAAGACGGTGTCCACGGTGATGTCCCGCAGCGGGGTGCCCGGAGTGAGATCCATGTAGGCCAACGCCTTCTCGGCGGCGAAGCGGGCGCTCTCGTCGCTGATGGCCTCCGGGTCGGGCACCAGCGCGGACAGCGGAAGTCCCTGTCCGGGGTTGGTTCCCCAGGTGACGTAGGGGCTCAGCGCGTCGGCGTCGATGTCCACCTCACGGTCGAAGGTGGCGTCCTCGTCGGTGCGCAACTGCCGCCAGGATTGCACGGCGGCGTCCCAGTCCGCGCCCTGCGGCGCGTACTCGCGACCCTTCAGATACGCGAACGTCGTCTCGTCCGGGGCGATCATTCCGGCGCGGGCGCCGGCCTCGATGGACATGTTGCAGATCGTCATGCGGGCTTCCATGGACAGCGCTTCGATGGCCGCGCCGCGGTATTCGATGACGTAACCCTGGCCGCCGCCGGTGCCGATCTTCGCGATGACCGCGAGGATGATGTCCTTGGCGGTGACCCCGGGACGCAACGCGCCGGAGACGTTGACCGCGAGGGTCTTGAACGGGCGCAACGGAAGCGACTGGGTGGCCAGCACGTGCTCGACCTCGGACGTGCCGATCCCGAAGGCCATGGAGCCGAAGGCGCCGTGGGTCGAGGTGTGGCTGTCGCCGCAGACGATGGTCATGCCCGGTTGGGTGAGGCCCAGCTGCGGGCCGATCACGTGCACGATGCCCTGATTGTCGTCGCCCATGGGGAACAACCGGACGCCGAACTCGGCGCAGTTGCGGCGCAGGGTGTCGACCTGGGTGCGGGAAACCGGGTCGGCGATCGGTTTGTCGATGTCGACGGTGGGGACGTTGTGGTCCTCGGTGGCGATCGTGAGATCGGGCCGGCGCACGGGGCGTTCGGCCAGTCGCAGGCCGTCAAAGGCCTGCGGGCTGGTGACCTCGTGCACGAGATGCAGATCTATGTAGAGCAGGTCGGGTTCCGCGCCGGATCCCTGCCGCACCACGTGCTCGTTCCAGACCTTCTCGGCGAGCGTGTGGCCCATCGCTCCTCCTACGTGAACTTCATTGACAGCTCGGGAAAAATCCCATCTGGTGGACTTCCCATGATTCGGGAAGCTAGTATCGCTACGTGGGACAGCATAGCGGGATCGGTGTTCTGGACAAGGCAGTGGCCGTACTGCAGGCGATCGCCAAGGAGCCCTGTGGTCTGGCCGAACTGTGCAACCGCACGGGTTTGCCGAGGGCGACCGCGCACAGACTGGCGGTAGGCCTGGAAACCCACCGCCTGCTGCGCCGCGGTCCCGACGGCCGCTGGCGTCCGGGCGCCGCTCTGGCCGAACTGGCCGGCGGAGCCACGGATCCCCTGCTGGAAGCGGCATCCTCGGTGCTACCCAGGTTGCGGGACATCACCGGCGAGAGCGTTCAGTTGTACCGCCGCGATGGCATGCAACGAGTCTGCGTCCTGTCGGCCGAGCCGCCAAGCGGCCTGCGCGACACCGTCCCCGTGGGGTCCCGCCTGCCCATGACGGCCGGGTCCGGCGCCAAGGTCCTGGCCGCCTGGGCCGACCAGGCGACCCAGCGCGCCATCCTGTCCGATGCCGTCTTCGGCGAACGGATCCTGCTGGAGGTCCGCCGACGGGGCTGGGCCCAGAGCGTGGCCGAACGAGAGCCCGGCGTAGCCAGCGTTTCCGCGCCGGTGCGGGACGGTTCGGGCCAAGTAGTCGCGGCCATCTCCGTCAGCGGCCCTGTGGACCGCATAGGCCGCCGCCCGGGCGTCCGCTGGGCGGCCGACCTACTGGCCGCGGCCGAGGCGCTCCAAAACCGGCTGTAGCCAGGGGTCCCGGTGCCACAGTCGGCGCGCGAACTCGCGCGGACCGAGAGGATCGCGTTGGGACGCCGGTCCGCTCAGGCCGACGGAATCGCGACCCGACCTCGCCCCGACTGACAAACCGGCCCGCTCCGGCGCAGGCTCACCTGGATCAGCGGTTCCGCCGGGGCCCGGCCCGGCCGACATTTGGGCGGCGCGCCGGGCCGACAGGGGGCCAAAGTCGTTCGGCAAAGGTTTGCGGCGGAGGTTCGGGCAAGCACCAATGCGACGCTCGCGAAGGTCAACGAGTCGGATATCGGCAAATATGGGCAACGACGACGCTCCCCCCGGCGGCCTCGCCCACCCAAATGACCAAGCAACCCAATGACCACACGAAGGCGAACCCAAGCGACGAAGCGAGGACTAACTCAAGCGAGCCCAACGAATACGACCACCGCGAAAGATGACCACGCCAAAAAAGGCGAAGGCGAAGCCGAGCAGCGAAGGCGAAGCCGAGCAGGGGGCCGTGGGGGCGAAGCCCCCACACAGCGGGGGTGCGGGGGTCGCCCCCCGCTACAAACGCGGAAAGAGCCCCGTCTGCGCACTCCGCAGACAGGGCTCTCCCACTCTTGTAGCCCCGATGGGATTCGAACCCACGCTACCGCCTTGAGAGGGCGGCGTCCTAGGCCACTAGACGACGGGGCCATGAGTACAGTGAATCGCTTCACTTAACTCGCTGGGGTACCAGGACTCGAACCTAGACTAACTGAACCAGAATCAGTCGTGCTGCCAATTACACCATACCCCAACAGGATAGCCGGGCCTCGCGGGGGTGATCCCTGCGTGGTCCGCCTGCCGGAGTTGAATAGTAGACCAGGCTCCCCCGCGAACAAAAACCGGCCCCCGGCATGATCAGCGCAGGACCAGGTCCAGTTCGCAGACCAGCAGCTCAGGCAGCTTGTCGAGACCGTCGATCATGGACACTCCGGCCGGCAGCGCGCCGGTGGCGGGCCCGGGTCTGTGCAGCCATACGCCGGCCAGTCCGGCGTCGCGGGCGCCGATGGCGTCGAGATCCAGCCGGTCGCCGACGTGGGCTACCTGGCCGGGTGGGAAGCCGAGTTTCTCGCAGGCCGTGTGGAAAATCACCGGATCGGGTTTGGCGGCGCCGAGTTCGCCGGCGATCACCACTTCGTCGATGTATGCGGCCACGCCCAGGTCGGCGAGTTTGGCTCGTTGGTAGGGGCCGGACGCGTTGGTGACCACGGCGATGCGCACTTTGGCCGCGGCCAGCCATTCGAGACAGGGCAGGGCGTCGTCGAAGGGTGTCCAACTTCGACGCATGGCTCGTTCGCGCAGCCGCTCCCGGCGGATGGCTTCGGCGTCGTCGACGATCTCTCCGAGGCACGCGAAGAATTCCTTGGTGCGCTGCCAGCGCATCGTGTCGGAGTCGATCTCGCCGGCCACGACCCGGGCGACTTGTTCGTCGGTGACCTGTTTCCACAGCGGCCAGGCGTCGTCGTGGCCGATCATCGCGCGCAGCGCACCGCGTACCGCGGAGGTGTGGTCCACCAGCGTGTCATCGACGTCGAGGCACACGGCGCGTACGCCGGGTAGCACTTCCCCCGCCGTCCGCGCGTGTCGAGCTGGCAGGGCACTCGCGGGCGCAAACGTCACCGGGCGAGGTTAGTCGTGAATCAGTTGGCTCCGATTCGGCCGAATCGGTGAACTCTGGGGTGATTTAACCGGCATCAAGTGCGCTGCGTATCCGGCCGAGGCTGCGGTCGGCGCCGAGCAGCTCCATGGATTCGTACAACGGCGGCGACACGGTGCGCCCGGTGACTGCGACGCGTACCGGTGCGAATGCCTTGCGTGGCTTGAGACCCAGCCCGTCGACCAGCGCTTCCTTGAGCGCATTCTCGATATTCGGCGCGGTCCATTCGGTCAGCGACTCAAGTGCGGCAAGCGAAGCGGCGAGCACGGGTTGCGCATCGGGGCCAAGCGCCTTGGCGGCGGAGTCCGCCTCCGGTGCGAAGGAATCGTCGGCGACGAACAGGAATCCGAGCATGCCGACCGCCTCGCTGAGCACGGTGACCCGTTCCTGCACCAGCGGCGCGATCGCGCGCAATGTGGTCAGCTGCTGCTCGTCGGGCGTTTCCGGCAGCAGTTTCGCGGCGGCCAGATAGGGCAGCACGCGGCGCACGAACTCCTCGGCGGGCAGCGCCCGTACGTGCGCGGCGTTGATCGCCTCGGCCTTTTTCAGGTCGAACCGCGCCATGTTGGCGTTGACCTGCGTGACATCGAATGCCTCGACCATTTCGGCCAGGCTGAACACATCCCGGTCCTCGGCGATGGACCAGCCGAGGAGGGCAAGATAGTTCAGCAGTCCTTCGGGCAGGAATCCGCGCTCCCGGTAGCGGAACAGGTTGGATTCGGGGTCCCGCTTGGACAGTTTGCGGTTGCCTTCGCCGCGCACCAGCGGCAGGTGGGCGAACCTCGGAGTGAAGTCGGTGACGCCGATGCGGCGCAGCGACGAGTACAGCGCGATCTGCCGCGGCGTGGAGGGCAGCAGGTCTTCGCCGCGCAGCACGTGGGTGATGCCCATCAGCGCGTCGTCCACCGGGTTGGTCAGCGTGTACAGCGGGGTTCCGTTGGCCCGCACCAGAACCGGGTCGGGCACGTTGGCGGAGTGGAAGCTGATCTCGCCGCGCACCAGGTCGTCGAACGACAGGTCGTCCTCACGAATCCGCAGGCGCAGCACGGGTTCCCGGCCCTCGGCCCGGAACGCGGCGCGCTGGTCGCCGGTGAGGTCGCGGTCGAAGTTGTCGTAGCCGAGCTTGGGGTCGCGGCCCGCGGCGCGGTGCCGGGCGTCGACCTCCTCGTTGGTGGAGAACGACTCGTACAGCTCGCCCGCGTCCAGCAGCCGCTTGGCCATGTCGGCGTAGATCTCGCCGCGCAGGCTCTGCCGGTAGGGCCCGTTGGGGCCGCCCACCTCGGGGCCCTCGTCCCAGTCCAGGCCCAGCCAGTGCAGCGCGTCCAGCAGCGCGGCGTAGCTCTCCTCGGAGTCCCGCGAAGCGTCGGTGTCCTCGATGCGGAACACCAGTCGGCCGCCGCTGTGCCGGGCGAAGGCCCAGTTGAACAGCGCGGTCCGGATCAGCCCGACGTGCGGGGTTCCGGTGGGGGACGGCGAGAAGCGGACGCGCACGGGGGCGTCGGCTGCGGTGTCTGGCGTGGTCATGGCGGCTCCAAGCGTAGCCACCCGGACAGAGGTTGACGCCAGTGGCCGACGGGTGCACCCTGTACTTATTCAACTACCGTTGAAAAACTAGGGAGGAAGCCATGACCAGCTCCCAGCGAACGAGGTGTGTGGTGGCCGGCGGCGGGCCCGCGGGCATGATGCTGGGCCTGCTGCTGGCCCGGGCCGGGGTCGAGGTCACCGTGCTGGAGAAGCACGCGGATTTCCTGCGCGACTTCCGGGGCGACACGGTGCACGCCTCCACCCTGCGGCTCCTGGACGAACTGGGGCTCGGGGAGAAGTTCGAGAAGCTGCCCTACAGCAAGATGACCAGCGCGCAGCTGCCCGGACCGAACGGCGACCCGGTCACCACGGCCGATTTCACCAAGCTGCCGGGCAAGTACAAGTACATCGCCATGGTCCCGCAGTGGGACCTGCTCGATCTGCTGGCCGAAGCGGCCGCCGATGAGCCCACGTTCACCCTGCGGATGAACACCGAGGTGACCGGCCCGGTGCTGACCGGCGACCGGGTGACCGGGGTGCGCTACCGCACCGCCGACGGGGAAACCGGCGAGATCGAGGCCGACCTGACGGTGGCCGCGGACGGCCGGACCTCGGTGCTGCGCCAGTCCAGCGGACTGCGCGGCAAGCAGTTCCCGGTGCCGCTGGACGTGTGGTGGTTCCGGCTGCCGCGGTTCGCCACCGACGCCCCCAGCGGCCTGGAGATCGCCGCGCGGGACCAGGAGATGGGCCTGACCCTCAACCGGGACGACTACTTCCAGGCGGCCTACTTCGCCCGCAAGGGCTTCGACGCCACGCTGCGGGCCGAGGGCGTCGAGGGATTCCGGGAACGGGTGGCCGCGTTGTTCCCGCGGCTGGCCGACCGGGTGGACACCATCGAGCGGATGGACGACGTGAAGTGCCTTGACGTCCGGCTGGACCGACTGACCCGCTGGCACACCGACGGCCTGCTGTGCATCGGGGACGCGGCGCACGCGATGAGCCCGATCGGCGGGGTGGGCATCAACCTGGCCGTGCAGGACGCGGTGGCCACCGCGCGGCTGCTGGCCGCGCCGCTACGCCGGGGCCGGGTGCGCCCGGCCGAACTGGCCCGGGTGCGCAGGCGCCGCCTGCTGCCCGTGGTGGCCATCCAGGCGCTGCAGAACTTCCTGCACCGCACCATGGTCGAGCCGGTGGTGACCGGTCAGCGCGGTGGCACACCGGCGCTGCCCGCCCGGGTGCTGTCGACGCTGCCCGCGCTGCGGGTGATACCGACCTACCTGATCGGCATCGGCCCGCGCCCGGAACACGCGCCCGCCTTCGCCCGCCGGTGACCGGCAGCGGCACGGCGGCCCGTTGAGCGGTGGATCAGCGGGCCGCGACGGTGTTGGTCAGGGTGCCGATGCGCTCGACCGACACCGACACGGTCTGGCCCGGGGTCATCGGGCCGACGCCGGCCGGGGTGCCGGTGAGGATGACGTCGCCGGGCAGCAGGGTCATGACCTTGGAGATCCACTCCACCAGCGCCGGAATTCCGTGCAGCAGCATGGAGGTGCGCGCGTCCTGGCGGCGCTCGCCGTCCAGTTCGGTGCGGATGGCCAGGTCGGCGGCGTCGATGCCGGTCTCGATCCACGGGCCGAGCGGGCAGAAGGTGTCGTGGCCCTTGGCCCGGGTCCACTGGCCGTCGGCCTGCTGCTGGTCGCGGGCGGTGACATCGTTGGCGATGGTGTAGCCGAGCAGAATGCTGGCCGCCTTGGCCGCGGGCACATCGCGGGCGGGCATGCCGACCACCGCGGCCAGTTCGCCCTCGAAGTCGACCCGGGTGGAGTCGGCGGGCAGCTTGATCGCCGCGTGCGGGCCGACGACCGACGTGTTCGGTTTGAGGAAGATCACCGGATTGGCCGGGACTTCGCCCCCCATCTCGGCCACGTGGTCGGCGTAGTTCTTACCGACGCAGATGATCTTGGTGGGCAGAATGGGGGCGAGCAGCCGGACGTCCGCCAGTGGCCAGGTGCGGCCGGTGAACGTGGGGCTGCCGAACGGGTGCTCCGCGATCTCCGCCGCGGTCAGGCCGGCCGGGTCGTCCCCGTCGCCGCTGACCCCGACGAACGCGACTCCGTCCGAGTGGGCAATCCGAGCAATACGCACGCCGGATACCCTAACCAGTCACTGACTTCGGGCCGGACGGTGGGAGAAATCCGCACAAAGCAGGCGGCGCGCTGGTACTCATGACAGATGACCAGCCAGCCCCCGGATTCCGACCCCGTGCCCGAGCCGGAGCCCCGGTCGGCCGACGAGCCGAAGCCACATTCGGCCGACGAGCCCGAGCCCCGTCCGGCCGAGGCCGAGCCGCGTTCGTTCGAGGCCGAGCCGGATCCGGCCGAGGCCGCGCCGGGCGGGCAGTTCCCCGACCAGGGCGGTCCCACCGCGCAGTTCGGCTCGCCCGGGACGGTCGATCCCGCAGCGCAATTCGGCTCGCCCGCGGCGGTCGGCCCGACCGCCGAACTGCCTCCCCAGCCCACCGACCAACTCGCGCAACAGCAACAAACCGCCACCCACTATGGCCAGCCGCCCACCACGCAATACGGCCAGCAGCAATACGGCCAGCAGCAATACGGGGCACAGCCGACCGGTCCGCAGCCGACCACTCAATTCGGTCAGCCCGCCCCGCCGCCCGGGCAGCCGCAAGCGCCTGCGCCGATGGCGATTCCGCAGATGAACGTGGTCTGGTCGCAGGAGGACCCGCGGCATCCGGCCGCCTCCACCCGCAGCCGCTGGCGCTACGACCCGTTCTGGTGGGTGTGGCCGGTCGGCGGGTTGGCCACCTCTGTCTTTCTCGCCGTGGTCGCCTACGGACTCACCAAGGTGAACAGCGACGTTGCCGGACTGTTCAACTCGGTCACCTGCATCGGACAGACCTTCTGCACGCCAGTTCCCCAGCACGTCAACGGCAACAGCATCGCCATCTGGTTCAGCTGCGCCGGATGCGCGCTCATGCTGGCCTTCCTGCTGCCGCACCGCTGGGTCTGGTTGTGGCTCCGGGTGCCGCTGACGCTCTTCGGCGTCGCCTCGGCGATCCTGCTCGGCGGAGCGATGGCACCCAGCCTCTAGAGGCGGGAGCGGAGCCAGGCCAGCGCCGCCTCTCCCTGCGCCCGCTGGAAAGCCCGCAGCCGCGGCAGATTCGGCGGCGCCGGCCGCAGCGAGTCGACCAGGAAGAAACCGGCGAACGCGGCCAGCACGGCCGTCACCCGCGCCGGATCGACCCCGCGCGCCACCGGATGCGCGGCCCAGATCTCCCCGGGATCCGGGCCGCCCTGCATCACCACGCTGGGCAGCATGCCCAGCAACTCGATCCAGGCCACGCCGGTGCACGCGTGCGCCCAGTCCACCGGGACCACCGCGTCCTCGGTCAGCAACAGGTTGTCGGCCCGCAGATCGGCGTGCAGCAGGGTGTCCCCCTCGGCCGCCATCTCCCACCGACTTTCCAGTTCTGCCAACGAGTCCACCCGTGCCCGCGCCCACTCGGGAAGGCCGTCACCCGACTGCTCCCCCGCCGCCACCGTGCGCCAGCCGGTGAACGCCGTGGCATGGGTCTCGGCCAGGGACGGCAGCGACAGCGGGGCGGGGGTCAAGGCCGTTGCCAGGTCGGCCAGGGCGGACAGGACCCGGTCCAGTTCCGCGCGCGGCCAGGGCAACGCGGGCGGCCGGCCCGGGATCTCCCGCTGTAGCAGGGCCATCCATTCCGGGCCGACCACGGTGCCCAGTACGCGCGGCCCAGGCACCGACGAAGGCAGCGCCCGCAGCACCGAAGCCTCCCGGCGCAGGAGGGCGACCGAATCCGGGTTGCGAGCCGCCGCGGCCGCCTTCACGAACGCCCGGCGGCCGTCGGCCAGCACCAACCGCGCGGCCACTCCCGGGGAGAACCCGCCGGTCTGATCGGCCGCGGCCACCACCTCGGCGCCCAGCGCCCGGCCGATCTCCGCGCGGAACTCCCCGGGCACATCGGCCCAGCGGACCCGGCTGCCGCCGATCCCGCGCAGAGTGTCCGTGATGGCCTGGCTCACCCGTCCAGTGTCTCGCCTACGGCAAAGACTTTTCCGCCATACCCGTACGCATCGCCTTGTGCACCAGTGCGTCGCACAGGGCCAGCCAGCTGGCCTCCACGATGTTGGGGTGCACCCCCACGGTGGTCCACTCGCCTTCACCGTCACCGGACTCCACCAGCACCCGGGTCACCGCGTCGGTGCCATGCGAGTCGGTCAGGATGCGCACCTTGTAGTCCAGCAGGCTGACACTGTCCACCCAGCACAGATGGGGCAGCAAAGCCTTGCGCAGTGCGGCATCCAGCGCGTGCACCGGGCCGTTGCCCTCGGCCGTGGCGATCACTCGCTCGTCGTCGACGCGCACCTTGACCGTCGCCTCGGACAGCACCGTGCCATCGGCGCTGTGGTCGATGATGACCCGGTAGGACTCCAGGGTGAACGGCGCGGTGCGCAGGCTCTCCTCGCCGATCTCGTTGCGCAGCAACAACTCCAGCGACGCGTCGGCCGCCTCGAAGGACCAGCCGCGGGCCTCCAGTTCCTTGACCTTGCGCACCGCCGAGGACAGCGCCTCCGGCCGGTCGCCGAGGTCGACGCCCAGTTCGCGGCCCTTGAGTTCCAGGCTGGCCCGGCCGGCCATCTCGGTCACCAGCACCCGCATGTCGTTGCCGACCAGCGTGGGGTCGATGTGGTTGTACAGCACCGGATCGACCTTGATGGCACTGGCGTGCAGGCCCGCCTTGTGCGCGAACGCCGACGCGCCGACGTAGGCCTGGTGGCCGTTCGGGGAGATGTTGGCGATCTCGGCGATGGCGTGCGACACCCGGCTCAGTTCGGCCAGCTTCCCCTCGGGCAGCACCGGCATGTTCAGCTTGGTCGTCAGGTTGCCCACCACCGCGAACAGGTCGGCGTTGCCCGGCCGCTCGCCGTAACCGTTGGCGGTGCACTGCACGTGGCTGACCCCGGCCTGCACCGCGGCCACCGTGTTGGCCACCGCGCACGCCGTGTCGTCCTGGCAGTGGATGCCCAGCCGGAAACCGGTGCGGGCGGCCACTTCCGCGACCGTCTCGGCCACGCCCATGGGCAGCTGGCCGCCGTTGGTGTCGCACAGCACCGCCACGTCCGCGCCGCCGTCCACCGCGGCGGTGAGCACGCGCAGCGCGGTGTCCGGGTCGTAGGCGTAGCCGTCGAAGAAGTGCTCGGCGTCCAGGAAAACTCGCCGGTCGTGCTCGCACAGGAACTTCACGGTGTCGGTGACCATGGCGCACGCCTCGGCCACGTCGGTGCGCAGGGCCAGTTCGATGTGCCTGCGGTCGGACTTGGCCACCAGCGTCACCACCGGGGCCTGCGAGTCCAGCAGCGCGCGCACCTGCGCGTCGGCCTCGGCGGTGGTGCCGGCCTTACGGGTCGAGCCGAACGCGACCAGCACCGCGTGTTCCAGTTCCAGCTCACCGGCCGCGGCGCGGGCGAAGAACTCGGTGTCCGAGGGCAGCGCACCGGGCCAGCCGCCCTCGATGAATCCGACACCGAGGGAGTCCAGTTGCCGGGCGACGGCGAGCTTGTCCGCGACGGAGTAGGAAATCCCCTCCCGCTGCGCGCCGTCGCGCAGGCTGGTGTCGAAGACGTGGAACGTATCGCCGAGCGGAGTGCCGGCGGGACTGGTACGGCGGTTCATGTGAGCGGACTTCCTGTGTGGCCGAGCAGCGAATTTGTTGGCAGAAAACAAAAAGACCCCCTGCAGAATGCAGGAGGTCAGCGCGTCGGGCGATGGAGCTGGTTACCCGACGCGCCCAGCGATAATGATCACCTGGAGGCGAGCCATGCCCGGCATCATCGCACACGCGGGAGCCCCGGTCCACCTCGCGGACCGGGGCTCCCGGATGTTGAGCAGCTGGAATTCGCGTCAGATGTTGACCTGACGGGGGGTGGAGCTGTTGGAGGACACCAGCGCGGCCAGCCGGTCGCCGATCGCCTCGGTGGCGCCGGGCGAGGCGTGGTCGCGGGTGGCCAGGTCGAAGGCGACCGAGGCCTCGACCCGGCGGGCCGACTCGTGCTGGCCGAGGTGGTCCAGCAGCAGCGCGACGGACAGCACGGCGGCGGTCGGGTCGGCCAGGCCGCGGCCGCTGATGTCCGGTGCGCTGCCGTGCACCGGCTCGAACATGCTCGGGTTGCGCCGGGTGACGTCCAGGTTGCCGCTGGCGGCGTAGCCGATGCCGCCGGTGATGGCCGCGGCCAGGTCGGTGAGGATGTCGCCGAACAGGTTGTCGGTGACCACCACGTCGAACCGGGACGGGTCGGTGACCATGTGGATGGTGGCCGCGTCCACGTGCTGGTAGTTCACGGTGACGTCGGGGTGCTGGAGGGAGACCTCCTCCACGATGCGCGACCACAGGCCACCCGCGTGGGTGAGCACGTTGGTCTTGTGCACCAGGGTCAGGTGCCGGCGCGGCCGGCCCGCGGCCCGGGTGAAGGCGTCGCGGACCACGCGCTCGATGCCGAACGCGGTGTTCACGCTGACCTCGGTGGCCACCTCGTGCGGGGTGTCCTTGCGCAGCAGGCCGCCGTTGCCCGCGTACGGGCCCTCGGTGCCCTCGCGGACGATCACCATGTCGATCTCGGAGCTGTCGGCCAGCGGGCTGCGCACGCCCGGGTAGAGCTTGGCCGGCCGCAGGTTGACGTGGTGGTCCAGCTCGAAGCGCAGGCGCAGCAGCAGCCCGCGCTCCAGGATGCCGCTGGGCACGGACGGGTCGCCGACCGCACCGAGCAGGATCGCGTCGTGCTGGCGCAGTTCGGACAGCACCGACTCGGGGAGCAGTTCGCCGGTCGAGTGCCACCGGGCCGCTCCGAGGTCGTAGTTGGTCAGCTCCGCGTTCGGAACCACCTCACCGAGGACCTTCAGGGCCTCGTTGATCACCTCGGGCCCGATCCCATCTCCTGGGATCACCGCGAGCCGCATGTAACACCTCCGCCGATCACTGCCCGGTCAAGGACGCTTCAATCCCGGAAGGCTACCGGGCTGCCACCCGGTTCCCCTACTCGGAGGGTGAATTCTGGTGACAATGACCGGTATGCGGGACACCCGATCGGTGTAACTGTCACCCGATCGGCCGAACCGGCTTGACCACCCGGACCGCCGTCTCCCGGATTCTGGGAAACGGCGGGACCGGAGCCGGTCGAACCGGCTCAGCCGAACGCGATGGAGCGGGTGAGCCGGGCGCCCACCGCGGCGCCGATCGGCCCGAGGATCTCCGCCGTCACCGGGCGGTCCACCCGCAGCAGCATGATCGCGTCGGCCTTGTCGGTGGTCTGGGACAGCTGGGCCGCCTCGATGTTGATCCCGGCCTCACCCAGCAGAGTGCCCACGGTGCCCATCACGCCCGGGCGGTCGCCGTACTCCAGCAGCACCACGTTGCCCTCGGCACGGAGGTCGAAGTGGCGGCCGTTGATCTCCACCAGCTTCTGCACGCCGTCCAGGCCGGTCAGCGTGCCGGACACGCGCAGCGGGTTGCCGTCGGCGGTCACCGCCAGGATGGTCACCAGGCTGCGGTGGTTGGCGCTTTCGGGCTCCTTGGTCAGATCCACCTGCACGCCGAGGTCCTCGGCCAGTTTGGGCGCGTTGACGAAGGTGACCTGCTCGTCGACGAATCCGGAGAACACCCCGCGCAGCGCGGCCAGCGGCAGGATCGAAACGTCCTCATTGGACAGTTCGCCGCGCACCTCCACGGTCACCGACACCGGCGGTTTGGCGGCCAGCGCGGCCACCACCGAGCCCAGCTTCTGCACCAGCGGCAGGTAGGGCCGGACCTCCTCGCCGACCACGCCGCCGGAGGCCACGTTCACCGCGTCCGGCACGAAGTCACCGGCCAGCGCCAGCAGCACGGAGCGGGCCACGTCGGTGCCCGCCCGGTCCTGGGCCTCGGTGGTGGACGCGCCCAGGTGCGGGGTGACCACGACATTCGGCAGCTCGAACAGCGGGCTGGCGGTGGTCGGCTCGGTGGCGTACACGTCGATGCCCGCACCGCCGACCCGGCCCTCGCGCACCGCGTCGGCCAGCGCCTCCTCGTCGATCAGCCCGCCGCGCGCGGCGTTCACGATCAGCACGCCCGGCTTGACCTTGGCCAGCGCTTCCTTGCCGATAAGGCCCTTGGTCTCCGGGGTCTTGGGCAAGTGGATGGTGATCGCGTCGGCCCGCTCCAGGACCTCGTCCAGGCTCAGCAGCTCGATGCCCAGCTGGGCGGCGCGGGCCTGCGAGACGTAGGGGTCGTAGGCGATCAGCGACATGCCGAAGGCGGCCATCCGGGCGCCGACCAGCTGGCCGATCTTGCCGAGGCCGACGATGCCCAGGGTCTTGCCGTTGAGCTCGACGCCGGTGTAGGCCGACCGCTTCCACTCGCCGCCGCGCAGGCTGGCGTCCGCGGCCGGGATGCGCCGGGCGGTGGCCAGCAGCAGCGCGATGGCGTGCTCGGCGGCGGTGACGATGTTGGAGGTGGGGGCGTTGACCACCAGGACCCCGCGGGCGGTGGCCGCGGGCACCTCGACGTTGTCCAGCCCGACGCCCGCGCGGGCGACCACCTTGAGCTGGCTGGTCGCGGCGAACACCTCGGCGTCGACCTTGGTCGCGGACCGGACCAGCAGCGCGTCCGCCTCGGCCACCGCGGACAGCAGCGCCGGACGGTCGGTGCCGTCCACGTGGCGCACCTCGACGCCGTCGGACAGGACGGACAGCACGGAAGGGGCGAGCTTCTCGGCGATGAGGACGACTGGACGGCGCGAACTGGTCACGGGGGCGCCTTTCACAATGCGTGGGGTGGGAGCGCGGACCACGCTCGGACCGCGATGGGTCCGCACTGACCGGCCACGACGGTGTGCCCGGCCCACGCGGGAGTGTATCCACGTCCGACAGATTCACGTGTCATGGGTTCACCTGGCGGGAATGCGCACGACACGGGCCTGTCATCAGGGACGACCTCGGCGCCGGTGTCTCACCCGGTTGGATCACCGGAGTTCCGGCCGGGTCACCGGACTTCCGGCTAGGTCACCGGAGCTCCGGCCGGGTCACCGGGTTCGGCTCACCAGGGTTCGTCGAACTCGCCGTCCTTGGCGCCCTTGACGAAGGCGTCCCACTCGGCCTCGGTGAACACCAGCACGGTGTCCTCCGGTCCGGTGAACTTGGAATTGCGCATCGCGATGTAGGTCTTGCCGTCGGAATGCGGGACGAAGGCCACCTCGACGTATTCCCCCTCGGCGTCCTCCGGGTCGCCCGCCCGCTGCCACTCGGCGCCGGTCAGGTCCAGGCTGCCGCGGACATGGGCCTTGTCGTCGTAGATCGGCGCGCTGGCCGTGGTCGCGTCACCGGTCTGGTCCTCACTCATGGGCCAGACGATACCGCTGATCAGCGGTCGAGTGGTTCCAGCCGAGCCGCACCGAGGCGTTGGTGGGTGGCCAGGATCTGTTCGGCGGAGTCGGAAATCCAGGGGACGCGTTCCCTCGGGTCGTAGAGAATCGCGCCGCCCTCGGGGAAGTCCATGATCCAGCCGAGGAACGGGCCGCCGCCGTGCAGCACGCCGTACAGGGCGTAGATGTCCGGCCGTAGGTAGACCGCGTCCTCCTGCATCGCAGAAAACAACGCGCCGAGCTCCGCATTCTCGATCATGACCGCTCCTCGCTGGACTTGTTGTACACACAGTGTTTCGGCTGCCATGAGAACTAACAATCGCTCGTATGAGCGATT
The DNA here is from genome assembly GCA_035551355.1 of Pseudonocardiaceae bacterium. Taxonomy (GTDB): domain Bacteria; phylum Actinomycetota; class Actinomycetes; order Mycobacteriales; family Pseudonocardiaceae; genus DATATV01. Next base: position 18,028 of record DASZNF010000011.1, read on the forward strand.
GTTTTTGCAGTTCAGAGCGGTAAATTGTTGGCATGGCCGACAACAAGCCGACGCCGAAGTCCCGGGGTCTGGGCGCCGCTCTCCGCGAGTCGCGCAAGGCGCGCGCACTGACCCTGCGGGAGCTGGCCGACAAGATCGACCGGGACTACACGATGATTTCCCGTTGGGAGACAGGCGACAAGGTCCCGACAATCGCGCAGGTAGCCCAGATTCTGAACGCGCTGGAGGTCACCGGAGACCGCTACGACGACATCATCGCGCTGGCCGAACGGCCCTTCGATCCGCAGTGGCTGGCCACCGGTTTGCCAGGCCAGCAACAGCAGCTGACCACGCTGTTGGAGTACGAGAGCATGGCGACCCGGTTCGTCAGCGTGTCGCCGTTGCTGATCCCCGGCATGCTGCAAACCGCCGACTACGTCCGGGCCATGATGCGCGCGGGCAAAGTGCCGGCCATCGAACTCGAACAACGGGTCGCGGTCCGGCTCGGCCGACGGGACATGCTGACCAGGACCAGACCGGCGCAGCTCACCGCGATAATCGGCGAGGCCGCGCTGCGCGGCCGGATCGGCGGCCCGGAGATCATGCTCGACCAGCTGCGGCACCTGCTGATCATGAACAAGCTGCTCACCGTGGACGTGTTCGTGCTGCCCATCGCCACCGACTGGCATCCCGCGCTGGAAGGCCCGTTCAGCATGATCGACTGCATCGACGGCAGCAACATCGTGCACATCGAGAACCGGCGCTCCGGGATCTTCCTCCACGAGGATGACGACGTCGACATTTATCGGGAGGCAGTGCCCGCGATCCTGGCCGAAGCTATGACACTGGAGGAGTCGATCGAGCGGATCGAGCTCGAGATCGCGGAGTTGGAGAGGTTCGGATGAACACTGGTCCCCACCGCTGGAAGAAGTCCAGCAAGAGCACGAACACCGACAACTGTGTGGAACTCGCCCACACCCTCGACCGGGTGCGCGACAGCAAGAACCCGGCAGGCCCGGCCCTGGCCGTCAACCTGTCCCCCCTGCTGGCCGCCATCAAAACCGGCCACATCTGACCGGCCACATCTGACCGGCCGAGCGAAAAACGGGTGGTGCGACCGGTCGAGAACACCAGTCGCACCACCCGGGGTGGAAAGCAGAGAAATCAGGCCGTCTCGGTGATGGGACGGTCGACCCAGGACATCAGGCCGCGCAGCTTCTTGCCGACCTCCTCGATCGGGTGCTGCTGGCCCTGCTCCCGCAGCTTGGTGAAGTTGGGCCGGCCGTTGTCGTCCTCGGCCACCCATTCCTTGGCGAACCGGCCGTCCTGGATCTCGTCCAGGATCTTGCGCATCTCCGCCTTGGTCTGATCGGTGACGATCCGCGGCCCGCGGGTCAGGTCGCCGTACTCGGCGGTGTCACTGCACGAGTAACGCTGCCGCGCGATGCCGCCCTCGTAGATCAAGTCGACGATCAGCTTCAGCTCGTGCAGCACCTCGAAGTAGGCGATCTCGGGCTGGTAGCCGGCCTCGGTCAGGGTCTCGAACCCGGCCTGGATCAGCGCCGAGGTGCCACCGCACAGCACCGCCTGCTCGCCGAACAGGTCGGTCTCGGTCTCCTCGGTGAACGTGGTCTTGATGGTGCCCGCCCGGGTGCCACCGATGCCCTTGGAGTAGGACAGGCCCAGCGCCAGCGCGTTGCCGGAGGCGTCCTTGTCCACCGCGACCAGGTTCGGCACGCCCTTGCCGTCCACGAACTGACGGCGCACCAGGTGACCCGGGCCCTTCGGGGCGACCAGCACCACGTCCACGCCCTCCGGCGGGGTGATGTAGCCGTAGCGGATGTTGAAGCCATGACTGAAGAACAGCGCGTCACCGGGCTTGAGATTGGGCTTGATGTCGTTGGCGTACAGGGTGCGCTGCACCGTGTCCGGGGCCTGGATGGTGATCAGGTCGGCCTCGGCCGCGGCCTCGGCCGGAGTGAGTACCCGCAGGCCCTCCTCCTCGGCCTTGGCCCGGGACTTGGACCCCTCGGGCAGGCCGACCCGCACGTCCACGCCGGAGTCGCGCAGGCTCAGCGCGTGCGCGTGGCCCTGGCTGCCATAGCCGATCACGGCGACCTTGCGGCCCTGGATGATGCCGAGGTCGGCGTCGTCGTCGTAGAAGATCTCGGCGCTCATTGGATTCAGATACTCCTCAATGGATTCACACAACAATTAACGAACTGCGGTCGCGGTGATCGAGCGAGGTCCACGACCGACGGCGACCATCCCCGACTGGACCATTTCCCGGACGCCGAACGGTTCCAGCATGCGCAGCAGCGCGTCCAGCTTGTCCGCGGTGCCGGTGGCCTCGACGGTCAGCGACTCGGGCGCCGCGTCGACCACCTTGGCCCGGAACATCTGCACGGTCTCCAGCACCTGGCTGCGCACCGACGCATCCGCGCGCACCTTCACCAGGAGCAGTTCGCGCTGCACCGAGGCGTCCGGGTCCAACTCCACGATCTTGATGACGTTGATCAGCTTGTTGAGCTGTTTGGTGACCTGTTCGAGCGGTAGCTCGTCGACAGAAACCACGATCGTCATCCTGGACACATCGGGATGCTCGGTCGGTCCGACCGCGAGCGACTCGATGTTGAATCCCCGCCGGGAGAACAGCCCGGCGACCCTGGCCAGCACACCGGGCCGGTTCTCGGTCAGCACGCTCAACGTGTGTCTGGTCATGTCTCAGGCCTCGTCCTCGTCGTACAGCGGCCGGATGTCCCGGGCGGCCATGATCTGGCTGTTGCCGGTGCCCGAGGCCACCATCGGCCACACCTGGGCATCCTTGCCCACCACGAAATCGATGACCACCGGTCGGTCGTTGATCTCCATGGCCTTGCGGATCGTGGAGTCCACGTCCTCTTTGGACTCACAGCGTAGTCCGGCGCAGCCCAGCGCCTCGGCCAGCAGCACGAAGTCCGGGATGCGGTGCTTGTGCGTGCCCAGGTCGGTGTGCGAGTAGCGGCCCTCGTAGAACAGGTTCTGCCACTGCCGCACCATGCCCAGATTGCCGTTGTTCATCACGGCGACCTTGATCGGCGCGCCCTCGATGGCGCAGGTGGCCAGTTCCTGATTGGTCATCTGGAAACAGCCGTCCCCGTCGATCGCCCAGACCGGGGTGTCCGGCCGGCCGAACTTGGCGCCCATCGCGGCGGGCACCGCGAAGCCCATCGTGCCCAGGCCGCCGGAGTTGATCCAGGTCCTCGGGTTCTCGTAGCCGATGAACTGGGCCGCCCACATCTGGTGCTGCCCGACACCCGCGGTGTACACCGCGTCCGGACCGACCAGCGCGCCGATCCGCTCGATCACGAACTGCGGGGCCAGCGTGCCGTCCGTCGGCCACTCGTAGCCAAGCGGGAAGGTCTCGGTGAACTGGTCCAGCTGACTCCACCACTTCGCCAGGTCGGCGACCTCGCCGGTCTCCCGCTCGGCCCGCACCGCGGCGACCAGATCGGTGAGGATCTCCTTGCAGTCGCCCACGATCGGCACGTCCGCGTGCCGGTTCTTGGAGATCTCGGCCGGGTCGATGTCGGCGTGCACCACGCGCGCGTCGGGCGCGAAGGTGGACAGCTGGCCGGTGACCCGGTCGTCGAACCGGGCGCCCAGCGTGATCAGCAGGTCCGCGCGCTGCATCGCGGCCACCGCGGACACCGAGCCGTGCATGCCGGGCATGCCGAGGTGCTGACGGTGCGAGTCAGGGAACGCGCCCCGGGCCATCAGCGTGGTGACCACCGGGATCCCGGTCAGCTCGGCCAGTTCCAGCAGCTCGGCGTGCGCGCCGGACTTGATCACGCCGCCGCCGACGTAGAGCACCGGGCGGCGGGCCGCGGTGATCATCTTGGCCGCCTCGCGGACCTGCTTGCCGTGCGGGCGGGTGGTCGGCCGGTACCCGGGCAGGTGCATCTCCGGCGGCCACTGGAACGAGGTCATGGCCTGCTGGACGTCCTTGGGGATGTCCACCAGCACCGGGCCGGGCCGGCCGGTGGAGGCCACGTAGAACGCCTCGGCGATGGTGCGCGGGATCTCGGCCGGGTCGTGGACCATGAAGTTGTGCTTGGTGACCGGCATGGTGATGCCGCAGATGTCGGCTTCCTGGAAACCGTCGGTGCCGATCAGCGGCTGCGCGACCTGCCCGGTGATGGCCACCACCGGAACCGAGTCCATGTAGGCGTCGGCCAGCGGGGTGACCAGGTTGGTCGCGCCCGGACCGGAGGTCGCCACGCACACCCCGACCTTGCCGGTGGCCTGGGCGTAGCCGGTGGCCGCGTGGCCTGCGCCCTGCTCGTGCCGGACCAGTACGTGGCGCACCTTGGTGGAGTCGAGGAGCGCGTCGTAGGCGGGCATGATCGTGCCGCCCGGAATACCGAACGCCACCTCGCAGCCGATCGCCTCAAGCGAGCGGACCAGGGATTGCGCGCCGGTCACGCGGACCGGGGCGCCCGTTGGAGGGGTGGGCTTGGGCCGAGCACCCGACGGCGGCTGCGGAGCCCCGTGCGGTGGGGTCGGCCGCGGCGTTGCGGTGGTCATCAGTTTCGCCTCGCGGTCTGATGTGGGTTATCTGGGCAACAAAAAACCCTCGCCGACCACTGTGGCCGTACGAGGGTGGCGCGTCGACAAACCGAACTTCTCAGGCGTCGACGCGCCCGGGAAGTACGAGAATGCTGTTGCAGGACATGGAAGGAAGGTAGCCGCAGGCGCGTCCCGGCGTCAACCTGCCGGGATTGTGCTCCCACGGGGTGGACACCCGAACGGGTGACGCCGACCCCGGTCGCGCCAGGTGGACGCCCACGGAGCACCATGACTGAGTGCCTGACCACACCGAGCCCGCGCCCGCCGAGACGGAGTCCACGGAGTCCTCCGCCGAGGAGGCGACGGCCACCGGAGAGGCGACGGCGACCGCTGCCGAGCCGGTCACGGCGGAGTCCGCCGAGCCGCCCGAGGAGAAGGCTGTGGCACCCGAGGAGAAGGCTGCGGCGCCCGCTCGTCCCGCGATCAAGCTGCCCAGCCGCCTGGTGTTCAAGGTGCCGATGGTGGCGCTGGTGGTGCTGGCCTTCGTGGTGGTCTGCGAGTCCACGGTGGCGCTGGCCCTGCCCTGGTTCTCGCTGCTCTACCTGATCCCGCTGGTCGGCGCGGTGTGGGTGCTGCGCACCCGCACCGTGATCGACTCCAGCGGGCTGCTGGTGCGCCGGATGTTCACCCGCCGCCTGCTGCCCTGGTCCGAGGTGGCCTCACTGCGGGTGCGGGAGGGCAAGTGGCTGGCCGCGGTGCTGGCCGACGGCTCCGAGGTGACGCTGCCCGAGGTGCGCACCCGGCACCTGCCGGTGCTCTCGCTGATCACCGGCGGCCGGATCGCCGACCCGACCGAACCTGCTCAGGAAGCAACGCGCGAGCCGGAGAGCGACGATGCCGGAACAGACGATGCCGGAACAGCGGAAACCGGGACGCCGGCCGCCGCAGGGGAAGCGGCCGACGCCCCGGTCGAGGGGTCCGCGAAGCAGAGCGGGCGGACCAGCGATCAGCCGGTGTAGGAGTCGCTGAAGGAGTTCCCGCCGGACGGCGCGGACGGCGTGTAGTACGTGGTGCCGTTCTGCACCAGATCAATGGCGTCCGAGCTGGTCAGGTTCGGGTTGGACCCGTTCTCGGTCAGGCCGGAGAAGGTCACCTTGGAGATGTCGGCCGGCTTGGCGATGCTGCCGTTGACCTCGGGCGCCTCCTGGATGTACTCCACCGAGTCGGCCGGGCCGGAGTAGCTCTTGCTGATGGAGTAGGACTTGCCGGTCGTGTTGTCGGTCAGCTTGATCGTCCACTTGCTGCTGCTCTTGGTAAGAGACCCGGTGATCGAGTCGCCGGGATGAATGGTCAGGCTGGAGATCGGCGTTTCGGCCGCGGGCAGGATTTCCCACCACGCCTGGTATTCCGCGGTGCCGTTGATGTTGTCCTGCTCGGTTCCGGTCTGGATCAGGTTCGAGTTGTTGTACCCGTCGATGCCGACCCAGTCCGAGGAGTACTGGCTGCCCGAGCCGGTGGTCACCGTCGGCACGTTCCAGGTGGCCGTCGCCGAGGTGTAGCTGCCGGTTTCGGCGTAGCCCGACCAGTTGCTGGACTGCTGGGCGGACCGGGTGTGCGAGATCACGTGGTCGCGCGCGTTGGCCGTGGCCGAGTGGACCGAACCACTGCCATTGGCGGCCGGAGCGACGATCAGGGCCAGGCCGGCTGTGAATCCGACCGCGGCGACAGCGCGCAGGGACTTGTTTCCCACCGCTACTCCTTATTTGAGAAATGAATCCTGCAGGGACTCAAATGGAGCGGACAGCACGCCCCCTCTTTTCGATTCGTCGTCGAATCAGCGGGGCCGTGAGATGAGTTTGCGCACCGGTCCTACCGGCTGACAAGAGCGTCTCACCTGGCGATCTCCGACGAAAGCGGGGAAAAGGTTCGCCTCCCGTGAAACCCGCAGCTCAGCGCCTCGAAACCGGCCCGGGAAGCGCCTCCGGTGATCACCACCAAGAAATAACATTTAACAGTACGGGTCCGTTTAATAACGTTGCGTAACCCGAATTAGTCTTCCGCGGAGCCGGTCGGGCACCGCCCTTGCGACACATCGCCGAAACCGGCCGGTCACCCGCGGAGTAGCCTGGAAGGGCCAGCACGGCGGGTGCCCGACCGGGTGCTCCCCTGGCCGGCACGCCGGCGCGCACCACCAGCGGCACTCCCGGCGCGCTTCGACACGTGTCCGCACTTGGGCCCGAGAGGCCCCGGAAACTTGGAGGAGCAGTGCCACAACTGCGCTCCCGCACCACAACCCACGGCCGCAACGCGGCGGGCGCCCGCTCGCTGTGGCGGGCCACCGGAATGACCGACAGCGACTTCGGCAAGCCGATCGTGGCCATCGCCAACTCCTACACCCAGTTCGTGCCCGGCCATGTGCACCTCAAGGACATGGGCGAGCTGGTCGCCTCCGCGGTGCGCGAGGCCGGCGGGGTGGCCCGGGAGTTCCACACCATCGCGGTGGACGACGGCATCGCCATGGGCCACTCCGGCATGCTCTACTCGCTGCCCTCCCGCGAGATCATCTCCGACTCGGTGGAGTACATGGCCAACGCGCACCAGGCCGACGCGCTGGTGTGCATCTCCAACTGCGACAAGATCACCCCGGGCATGCTCAACGCCGCGATGCGACTGAACATCCCGACCGTGTTCGTGTCCGGCGGGCCGATGGAGGCGGGCAAGGCGGTCGTGGTGGACGGCGTGGCCCACGCGCCCACCGACCTGATCACCACCATCTCGGCCTCGGCCAACTCGGAGATCGACGAGGAGGGCCTGGCCACCGTCGAGCGCTCGGCCTGCCCGACCTGCGGCTCCTGCTCGGGCATGTTCACCGCCAACTCGATGAACTGCCTGACCGAGGCGCTGGGCCTCGCGCTGCCCGGCAACGGCTCCACCCTGGCCACCCACGCCGCCCGCAAGGACCTGTTCCTCAACGCCGGGCGCACCGTGGTGGAGCTGGCCAAGCGCTGGTACGAGCAGGACGACGAGACGGCGCTGCCCCGCTCGATCGCCAGCCCTGCGGCGTTCCGCAACGCGATGGCGCTGGACATGGCCATGGGCGGCTCGACCAACACAGTGCTGCACATCCTGGCCGCGGCCAACGAGGGCGAGGTGCCCTTCACCCTGGCCGACATCGACGAGATCAGCCGCAACGTGCCGTGCCTGTCCAAGGTCGCGCCGAACTCCAACTACCACATGGAGGACGTGCACCGGGCCGGCGGCATCCCGGCCATCCTTGGCGAGCTGGACCGGGGCGGGAAACTGGACCGCGCGGTGCACTCGGTGCACTCGGCCAACCTGACCGACTGGCTCGGCGAGTGGGACGTGCGCGCCGAATCGCCGTCCGAGCGGGCGATCGCACTGTTCCACGCCGCGCCCGGCGGGGTGCGCACCACCGCGGCGTTCTCCACCAACAACCAGTGGGACAGTCTGGACACCGACGCCGCGGCGGGCTGTATCCGCGACGTCGAGCACGCCTACAGCAAGGAAGGCGGGCTGATGGTGCTGCGCGGCAACCTCGCCGAACACGGCGCGGTGATCAAGGCCGCGGGCGTGGACGAGGAGCTGTGGCAGTTCACCGGGCCGGCGCGCGTGGTGGAAAGCCAGGAGCAGGCGGTCTCGGCGATCCTGGGCAAGCAGATCAACCCCGGCGACGTGGTGGTGATCCGCTACGAGGGTCCCTCCGGCGGCCCGGGCATGCAGGAAATGCTGCACCCGACGGCGTTCCTGAAGGGCGCGGGCCTTGGCAAGGCGTGCGCGCTGATCACCGACGGCCGGTTCTCCGGTGGCACCTCGGGCCTGTCCATCGGGCACATCTCCCCGGAGGCGGCCGACGGTGGGCTGATCGCGCTGGTGGAGGAGGGCGACCAGATCCAGATCGACGTCGGCGCCCGCAAGCTGGAGCTGCTGGTGGACAAGGCGGTGCTGGCCGAGCGCCGGGCCAAGATGGAGGCCTCGGAGCGGCCGTGGCAGCCGGTCGACCGGGTCCGCCCGGTCACCCAGGCGCTGCGGGCCTACGCCCGGATGGCGACCTCGGCGCACACCGGCGCGGTCCGCGACGTGAACCGCTGATTTGACCGAAAACCCAAGCGCCGCCCCGGTTTCGCACCGGGGCGGCGCTTCGCGTATGAGGGTTGGTCAGACGGTGAGCGGTTTGTGCAGCACGATCCAGACCGCGGCCGACGCGCCAAGACCGATGATCAGCAGCACGATGCCGTTGGCCACCGGATGCCGGAACCAGGGGGTGGGCCGGTCCAACGCGGCCCGGCCGGGGCCGGTGAACAACAGGGCCAGCGCGGCCAGTCCGACGATCAGCTCCAGTTGGTAGCCGCCGGGGGCGAAGAAGCCCAGCTTCCACTTCATCAGCACCACGTTGGCCAGCACGCCCAGGATGCCCGCGGCGCCCAGCGAGGTGAACAGGCCCAGCACGAGCAGCGCGCCGCCGGCCAGTTCGGTCACGCCGGTGACCCAGGCCAGGATGGTGGTCTGGGAGTAGCCCGCGGCGGCCAGGAACTGGGCCAGGCCGTGGATGCCGGTGCCATGGAACAGGCCGAACACGTGCTGCAGGCCGTGTGCGATGGCCACGCCACCGACGGCCAGCCGCAGGATCAGCAGGCCGAAGTCGGCCCCGCCGTGCCAGCGGGCCGGGGATCTGCCCTCCGCGTCGTCGAAGCCGGAGTCGAAACCGCCGGGCGGGAAGGCGCCCTCGTCGATTCCGTCCGGGTCGTACGCGCCGGACCCGCCGCGACCGCCGACCGAGGTGCCCGCGGGCAGCTTCTCGGTGGCGCCGCCCGGGTGGTAGACACCCTGGTCGTCGAATTCGTCGTCGAACGCCGAATCCTCGAACTGATGGGCGGGGTCCTGGCCGGAGGAGTTGTAGGTCGATCCCGAGCCGCCGGACGACTGCGAGGGGGTGAAGAAGAAGTCACCTTCCCCCTGGCCGGACGACCGCGGGCGATCGGAGTGCGTGCTCACGGCCCCGCACGGTACGCGATTTCACCCGATAAGGGGACCCCGTGACGGAAAGTCAGTATTCGCCGCGGACCAGGTTCCGGGGCCTTTCCCCACGTGAGAAGCGGATGATCTCCTCCGCCGCGATCTTCCAGGCCCGGTCCTCGTGCCCGGTGCAGGTGCCGCCCTGGTGCGGGAAGAGGACCAGGCCCGGCATCCTCCACAGTGGATGATCCGGAGGAAGCGGTTCCGGGTCGGTGACGTCCAGAACCGCGCGCAGCCGTCCGGCGTCCAGTTCGGCCACCAGCGCGTCGGTGTCCACCACCGGCCCGCGCGCGGCGTTCACCAGCACCGCGTCGTCCGGCATCCGGGCCAGGAATTCCGCGTCGACGAGTTTGGTGGTGGCACTGGTCAGCGGCACCACGACGACCACGATGTGGTGATCGCCGAGTAGCTGCGGCAGTTCGTCCACGCCGTGCACGCCGTCCCGCTTGGTCCGGCCGACCATGGTGGTCGCGGTGTCGAACAGGTTCAGCCGGGTCGCGATGGCCTCGCCGATGTCGCCCGCGCCCACGATCAGCGCGCGTTTGCCCTGCAGGGTGTCGGTGCGGTGCTGATTCCACCGCGCGGCCCGCTGGTCGGCGGCGAACTGGCCGAACTCCCGGTAGACGCCGATAAGGCCGCCGACCACCAGTTCGGCGGTGCTCACGTTGTGCGCGCCGCGGCAGGTGGACAGCAGCATCCGCTCGGGCACCTGGCCGATCCACAGTTCCGCGCCCGCGGATAGCAGCTGCACGTACTCCAGCTCGGGCAGCTTCGGCACCAGCTCCAGTTCCCGGCCCTTGGACAGGAATCCGGGCACCAGCACGTTCGCTTCGTCGGCGCCCTCGGGCAGCGGTTCGTCCAGGGCGTAACGCAGCGGCCGGATGCCGTCCACACCGGACAGCCGGTCCACGCCGTGTTCGTCGGGCACCAACACCGTGATGGTCACGGATATGCACGATAGTCACCCGATCTCTTGTGCGATCCGGGAGCTGCGGCACACTTACCGGGGTGCGGGAACACCACATCCGGTCGGCCGACGGCACCCGGATCCTGGCTTGGCGAACCGTCACCGACGGTCCGGACGTCCTGCTGTGCCCGGGGCTGGGCACCATGCCGGAGGCGTGGCCGACGCTGTTCGGGCCGGACCCCGGCGTACGCGTGCACAGCTGGTACCACCGCGGCACCCTCGGCTCGGACCGGCCCTCGGACGAGACGCGGATCACACTCGACGACCACCTGGCCGACGCGCTGGCCGTGCTGGCCGACGCGGACATCGGACCTGTGGTGGTGATGGGCTGGTCGGCCGGGGTCGCGGTGGCCTGCGAACTGGCCCGCCGGTACCCCGATCTGGTGGCCGGGCTGCTGCTGGTCGCGGGCACCCCGGGCGACGTGTTCGGCGGCGTACTGGGCCTGCGGGACCTGCCGCCGAAGGTGCGTGCCGCGCTGACCGAGGCGCTGGCCCGCACCGGCGACCGGCTGGCCGACTCGGCCGGGCCGCTGGTCAACGCGGTGCTGCGGCGGCTGCCGGTGAACACGCTGACCGCGACCGCGGTGCGGCACTCCGGGCTGATGCGGCCCACCAGCGACACCGCCGACGTGGTGCGCGCGGGCCGGCGGTTCCAGCGACACGACTTCGGCTGGTACGCCAAGCTGGCGCTGGCCCTGGTGGTCGAGCCGCCCCGCCCGATCGTCGGCATCCACTGCCCGGTGACCCTGCTCATCGGCCGCCACGACCCGCTGGCCGGCAGCCGCCAGGCGATGGCCGGGCTGGCCGGGCTGCCGCAGACCCGGGTGCGCACGCTCCCGGCCAGCCATTTCCTGCCGCTGGAGCAGCCGGACGAGCTGGCCGAGGAGCTGGCGCGGCTGATCGAGCGGGCCGACGCGGTGCGCGCCGCGCAGTACTGGCGGGTGCCCCCGACCCCGGTAACCACCGGCTCTCACCAGACGCTCACGCCGTCCCACCTACCCTGAATGCCGTGATCGCACGTTTCGCAGCCCGGCCGGTGCGCCTGCTGGCCATGCTCGCGCTGGCGGGCGTCGCGGTCACCGGATGCGCGAACTTCTCCGGCCAGGACGCCCAGGCCGCGCCGACCACATGGAGCGCCGAGCCGACGCTGACCCCGGAGAACGCACCCGAGCCCTCCATGCCCGGCTCGGGCGGCAGCTCGCAGAACAACGGCGGCAACAGCGGCGGCTCGTCCACCGCGGTGCCGCCTCCGCAGGGCTGCACCGACTACAACCCGGCGGTGATCGCCACCTGCCTGGACACGGTCGACGCGGTGGCCGCGCTGCCCAGTTCGCCCACCGACCCGGTGGTGCTGGCCGCGGAGCGCTCGACCGGCCGGATTCTCAAGGTGCAGAAGGGAAAGCCGGCCACCGTGCTGGCCACGCTGAGTGTGGACACCACCGGCGGAGGCGGCCTGACCGGTCTGGCCCTGTCCCCCAGTTACACCTCCGACCAGCTGATCTTCGCCTACATCACCACCCCGACCGACAACCGCGTGGTCCGCATCGCCCCCGGGGACACCCCCAAGCCGATCCTCACCGGCATTCCGCGCGGCGCCACCGACAACCGCGGCGTGCTGGCGCTGGACCACACGGGCGCGCTCCTGGTCGCCACCGGCGACGCGGGCAACCCCGCCAACTCGGCCAACCCGGCCTCGTTGGCCGGCAAGGTGTTGCGCATCGACGTGGACGGCACACCCGCCCAGGGCGACCCCACCCCGAACTCCTCGGTCCTCGCCTCCGGGCTGGTCAATCCCGGTGGGCTGTGCAGCTCGCTGGACGGCACCAAGACCTGGGTCACCGACGACGCGGGCACCGCCGACCTGCTCTACCGGTTCCAGCTCAACCAGACGCAGACCCTGTCCCAGGCGGCCTGGAGCTGGCCGGACAAGCCGGGAGTCGCCGGGTGCGCGGCGTTCTCCTCCTCGGTGCTGGTCAGCACCTCGACCGCGGGCAACGTGCAGTCCCTGGCGCTGAACTCGGACGGCTCGTTCTCCGGCACACCGCAGGTGGCGCTGGCCGGGAACCAGGGGTTCGGCCGACTGTCCGGAATGGACATCCTGAGCGACTCCAGCGCGTTGGCCGGGACGGTGAACAAAGCCGGCGGCACGCCGGTGTCGAGTGACGACCGGGTGGTGCTGATCTCCGGCGCGAGCGCCCTGCCGCCGGGCCGCGACTAGTGCGGGTCCGGCAATTCCGGGATTAACTTCTCCTGGCGGGCGCGCTGTCGACGCTGGTCACTCGGCTGGCAAACGCTTGCGCACCACCAGGTAACCGAGCAGCGCCACGACCGCCAGCCCCAGCGCGATGGCCAGATCGCGGGGGCTTTGCTGGGCCAGCGCCAGCACCACGCCACCGATCGCGATCACCGGCGGCACCGGCCACAACGGCATCCGGAAGGCCCGCCCGGCCGGGCGATCGGCGCGGCGGGTGCGGATCCGGCTGACCAGGGCGGACACCGCGACCAGAAGATAGATCGTCACGATCACCACGCCGGTGAAGGTGATCAGCTCGTTCAGCGAACTGAACACACACAGCAAACCGTTGCCCACGAACAGGAACGCGAAGCCCAGCACCGGAACCTGGGTGCGCGGCGAGACATAACCGAAGAAGCGGCCGAGCGGTCCGGGGAGCATGCGGTCGCGCGCGGCGGCGTAGTAGATCCTTGCGTAGCCCAGGTTTCCGGCCAGGCCGGTGTCGAACATGGCGATCACGACCCCGACGATCAGGACGGTCGCGCCGGTGGGGCCGAGGACCTGGCGGGCGATGTCGGACAGGGGTGAGTCGGCGTTCATGGCCGCGCTCAGGTTCGGGATGGCCAGCGTGGCCGCGATGACGGCGAGGATCTCGATGACCACCGCGATTCCGGCCGACAGCACCACCGCGCGGGGCAGGGTGCGGCGAGTACCGCTGGTCTCCTCGGCGAAGTAGAGCGGCCAGTCGTAGCCGTTGAAGGCGAACAGGGCGGGCACCACGGCGCCTAACAGCCCGGCCACGCCGACCGGGCCGAGCGCGCCGCCCGCGCTCGCGATCCGGGGTGCGGTGAACGGGTGGCTGCCGGGGGCGCCGTGCGCGAACGCGACTCCGGTGAAGACCAGCACGACGGCCAGTTCGAGCACCAGCATCAGCGCCGCGATCCAGCTGGCCGGGGACACCTTGCCCACCGACAACGCGGTGACCAGCACCATCATCAACAGTGCCAGCCAGCCCACGGTCAACCCGGTGGAGGCGATGGAGTTCAGGTAGGTGGCGGCCGCGGTGAGGATGGACGCGGTGACGACCAGGCCCAGCAACAGGAACAGCACGACGGTCGCGCCGCCGAACACCGGCCCCAGCGCCTTGCGGACGATCGTGTACGCGCCACCCGCCGACGGGAACAACCCGCCCAGCTCGGCGTAGCACAACGACATGGCCAGCGCGATCAGGCCGCCGATGACGAACGCCCAGACGATTCCGCTGCCCGCAAGGGAGAGACCGGAGCCGTAGACCAGGAAGACCGAGGTGGTCGGCGAGATCGCGGACACCGCGATGGCCAGCACGTTCCACGGGCGCAACGCACCACCGGCCAGCCCGCGCCGGTTCGTCGTGGCTTCCGCGTCTCGCCGCACCTCGGTCATCTGACTCCTTCGATCCGGAGTTACCGCTTCCGTTGCAGACTCAGCAGCGCGAAGATGCCGCCGATCACCGGCCGCGCCTGGAAACCGCTCTGCCGCCCGGAGATCGTGTCGTACCAGTCGCTGAACGGCACCCTCGATGTGGAGGTGTTAGCGAACTCGTAAACAGCGGAAATGAGCGCGTCACGAATCTCCGGCCGGGTGTGCTGCCAGGCCGCGGTCCACATCTCCCAGTCGGTCTTGGTGTAGGAGTGTCGAAGATCCAGCGGCACGCCGAACTTGTTGCGGTGGGCCAGATACCAAGCCGATTCGTCGGCCGCCACCGTGTCGGGCACCAGCCCGAGCCCGAGCAGCTGGTCGGGATACCCGTTGTACTTCAGGCTCCAGGTGCCCGGCTGGTCGTAGGCCAGTTTGAGGTTCTTGCCACCGGTGTCGGTGGCCTTGGTGACCCACTGACCGATGTAGTTCTTGGCGGTGGCCAGATAGCCGGCCGCGTCGGCCGAATTGCCGGCCGCGGTGGCGACCTGGCTCATCGCGCCGATGCCGATGATGCCCTTCAGGGCCAGGTTCACGCTGTGCGCGATGAACCCGGTGAAGTCGTCGGTCTGGTTCTGGTAGCCAGGATCCAGCGCGTTGGCCACCAGATAATCGGCCCACTGCTTGAGGATCGCGTAGTGCGCGGTGGCGAAAGCCTTGCTGGTGGCCGAGTCCTGCGTCGCCAGGTAGGCGGCGGACATGATCAGCATGTTGGCCGATTCCTCGACCGGCATGTCCTCCTCGTTGCCGTCGTTGTGCCCGGCGGCGTTCGGATAGGACGAGCCGAGGTCGTGTTCGGCGAACTGCTTGGGCCAGCCGCCGTGTTCGGCGTAGTCCAGCAGCGGGGCCAGCAGCAGGCCCAGCCGGGCCGGGTCCAGATACAGGAAGATCGGCGTGCCCGGATAGGTCACGTCGACCGTGGACACGTTGCCGTCGCTGGAGATCTCCTTCAGGAACGCCCACGGCTGACCGTTGCGCACCACCAGTTCGGTGCCCGCGTAGGCCTGCCGCACGGCCAGCGCGCACAGCGCCGCATACTTCGGCCCGGCAGCAGCTGTCGCGGCCGCGGCGATCCGCGCGTCCAGCGCGGCGGCCCGGGCCTGGGCGGCGGCGAAGTCGTTGTGCAGGAAGGAAACCATGTCGGTCCAGGCCGACCAGTGGGTGCTCCACAACGGCGCCAGCGGCGCGCCGAGGTAGCTCACCGCGGGGGTGCGCACGTGCCCGATGGAGATCACGAACGGCGCGGTGCGGCCGGTGACCGTGCCCAGGTCGAGGTTGAGCCCCAGCACCGGCCAGCGGTCGCTGATCGCCCGCGGCTGGTCCGGATCGACCGTGCCGGCCAGGGTTCCGGTGTTGGCCGCGGCGGCGCGCACGATCTGGTCCTGGCCGATCTGCCAGGTCAGCCCGGCCCGCTGCGGCGTGCTCCACACCACGGTGCCCCAGGAGGCCATGTCGCCGCTCTCGGCCAGCACGCTGGGATCGGCGGGAGTGATGCTCAGGTTCTGCACCCCGGAATTGGTACCGGCCGCCCAGTTCACCAGCGCCGAGGTGTCGCCGTGGGCCCACTCGCCGCTGATGTCGAAGTACACGCTCACCTTGTGCGCCTTGCCATCCAGGCTGCGCGCACTGGAGGACACGTAGGACAGCGGCATCGACTGGCGGCGCAGATCCCCCGGTTCGATCGGCGAGGTGAAGGTGACCACCAGCTCCACGCCACCGGCGTTCAGGGTGAAGATCGAGCGGGTCGCGGTGGTGGTCAGGTTGGTCTGGGTCAGGCCCAGCAGCGCGGGCGCGCTGTCCAGCGACGGGGTGCCCATGAGCACGTAGGGGGTGCCGTCGATGCGGGCGATGCCGGTCATCGCGGTGACGTGGCCGGTCCAGAAGGACGACCAGGTGCCGGCCAGGTTGTCCGCGGTCAGCCAGGCGTTGAGGTAGGGCGAGCGGACCGCCAACGGCGTGGCCGGCGGGCGGATCGGGGTGAACTCACCGTCCACATCGGACGAATTGGTGATGCCGCTCGGCGCCGGATCGGCCTCGGCCGGGCCGGCCAGCGCCGGCAGCGCGGCCAGGGAGAGTCCGGCGGCGGACGAGTAGCGGAGCAGGTTTCTTCGGGAGAGTCCGGACGAGTCGGACATGGGAACCTCCAGAGACATCGATGTCAATGGCGACCAGTAGCCGAGTCAACCCAGTGCGTCACAGACTGTCAATGGTTCACACAACACTGGACAGAAACGGACAACGATTGACCCGACCGGCCTACCCCGGAACCGGACAGCTGCCCCGAAAACACGTCGTGGGCGTCCCCGACCGGGGACGCCCACGACGACGAACTTTGGCTCAGCCGCAGCGTTCCAGCACCAGCTCGCGGACCCGCTTGGCGTCCGCCTGGCCCTTGGTGGCCTTCATGACGTCGCCGACGATCTTGCCCGCCGCGGCCACCTTGCCCGACTTGACCTTCTCCGCGATGTCCGGGTTGGCGGCCAGCGCCTGGTCCACCGCCGCGAGCAGCGCCGAGTCGTCGGACACCACGGCCAGGCCGCGCGCGTCCACCACCTCGTCCGGCTCGCCCTCGCCGGCCAGCACACCGTCCAGCACCTGGCGGGCCAGGCCCTTGGTCAGCTTGCCCTCCTCGGTCAGCGCGATCACCCGGGCCACCTGGGCCGGGGTGACGGGCAGCTCGACCAGCTCCACACCCCGGGTGTTGGCCTGCTGGGCCAGGTAGGCCACCCACAGCGAACGCGCCTCGGCCGCGGGCGCACCGGCGTCCACAGTGGACGCGATCAGGTCCAGCGCCCCGGCGTTGACCAGGTCGCGCAGCTCCAGGTCGGAGAGGTTCCACTCCTGCTGCACCCGCTTGCGCCGCTCCCAGGGCAGCTCGGGCAGCGTCTTGCGCAGCTGCTCGACCCATTCCCGGGACGGCGCGATCGGCACCAGGTCGGGCTCCGGGAAGTACCGGTAGTCCTCGGCCGTCTCCTTGGGCCGGCCGGGCCGGGTGGTCTGGCTGGCCTCCTCGTAGTGCCGGGTCTCCAGCCGGATGGTGCCGCCCTCGGCCAGGATCGCGCCCTGCCGGCACATCTCGTGCCGCACCGCGCGCTCCACGCTGCGCAGCGAGTTCACGTTCTTGGTCTCGGTGCGGGTGCCGAACTCACCAGCGCCCTTGGGCATCAGCGACACGTTCGCGTCACAGCGCAGCGAGCCCTGGTCCATCCGCACGTCGGACACGTCCAGCGAGCGCAGCAGATCGCGCAGCGCGGTCACGTAGGCCCGGGCCACCTCCGGCGCCCGCTCGCCCGCGCCCTCGATCGGCTTGGTGACGATCTCGATCAGCGGCACGCCGGCCCGGTTGTAGTCCAGCAGCGAGTGGTCGGCGCCGTGGATACGACCGGTCGCGCCGCCCACGTGCAGCGACTTACCGGTGTCCTCCTCCATGTGCGCACGCTCGATGTCCACCCGGAAGATCTCGCCGTCCGCCAGCGCCACGTCGAGGTAGCCGTTGAACGCGATCGGCTCGTCGTACTGGGAGGTCTGGAAGTTCTTCGGCATGTCCGGGTAGAAGTAGTTCTTCCGGGCGAACCGGCACCACTCGGCGATCTCGCAGTTGAGCGCGAGGCCGATGCGGATGGCCGACTCCACGCCGATGGCGTTGACCGCCGGCAGCGCCCCGGGCAGCCCGAGACAGGTCGGGCACACCTGGGTGTTGGGCTCCGCCCCGAAGAAGGTGGCGCAGCCGCAGAACATCTTGGTGCGGGTGGACAACTCGGTGTGCACCTCAAGCCCGAGCACCGGGTCGAACCTTTCGAGGACCTCCGAGTAGTCCATCAACTCCGCGACCGAGGTCACTTGTCCTCCTCCTCGCCGCTGCGCAGTTCGCGCACCACCAGCGCGGCGCCGGTCAGCGCGGACAGGATGCTGGTCACCGCGTTGATCAGCGCCAGGTTGTCCTTCTTGCCCTTGGCGGTGCGCAGCTCGGACACCGCGCGAAAAATCCCGAACGCGATCCCAGCCAGCCCGATGACGCTGCGGACCTTCTTCGCCTGACTCATCCGAACCGTCCTCCCTAAAGCTCTGGAACCCGATTGATCAGCGAACCGCCGTCCTGCGCGTCCCGGGCCGCCTCGTAGGCCGCGGCGACCCGGTACATCCGGTCGTCGGCCAGCGCGGGCGCCATGATCTGCAGCCCCACCGGCAAACCGTCGTCGGCCGACAGCCCACTGGGCACACTCATCGCGGGTACCCCGGCCAGGCTGGCCGGTACCGTGCACAGGTCGGCCAGGTACATCGACATCGGGTCGTCGACCCGCTCGCCGATGCGGAACGCGGTGGTCGGCGCGGTCGGCGAGAGCAGCACGTCCACCCCGGCGAACGCGGCGTCGAAGTCGCGTTTGATCAGCGTGCGCACCTTCTGTGCCTGCCCGTAGTAGGCGTCGTAGTAGCCCGAGGACAGCGCGTAGGTGCCGATCATGATGCGCCGCTTGACCTCCGCGCCGAACCCGGCCTCGCGGGTCAGCGACATGACCTCCTCGGCGCTGGCCTCGGGGGTGTCGCCGACGCGCAGGCCGTAGCGCATGGCGTCGAACCGGGCCAGGTTGGAGGAGCACTCGCTGGGCGCGATCAGGTAGTAGGCGGGCAGCGCGTAGTCGAAGTGCGGGCAGGACACCTCGACCACCTCGGCGCCCAGCGCCTTGAGCTGGTCCACCGCGGCCTGGAACGAGGCCATCACGCCCGGCTGGTAGCCCTCGCCGGAGAACTCGGTGACCACGCCGACCCGCACCCCGGCCAGATCACCGCGGGCGCCCTCGGCCGCGGCCCGCACCACGGCGGGCACCGGCTGGTCGATCGAGGTGGCGTCCAGTTCGTCGTGCCCGGCGATGATCTCGTGCAGCAGCGCGGCGTCCATGACCGTGCGGGCGCACGGACCGGCCTGGTCCAGCGACGAGGAGAAGGCGACCAGCCCGTACCGGGAAACCCCGCCGTAGGTGGGCTTCACGCCGACCGTTCCGGTGACCGCGCCGGGCTGGCGGATGGAGCCGCCGGTGTCGGTGCCGATGGCCAGCGGGGCCTCGAACGCGGCCAGCGAGGCCGAGGACCCGCCGCCGGAACCGCCGGGAATCCGGTCGGTGTCCCACGGGTTGCGGGTCGGGCCGTAGGCCGAGTTCTCGGTGGAGGAGCCCATCGCGAACTCGTCCATGTTGGTCTTGCCCAGCACGACCACGCCCGCCTGGAGCAGCCGGCGGGTGACCGTGGCGTCGTACGGCGGCATCCAGCCCTCGAGCATCTTGGACCCGCAGGTGGTGGGCATGCCCTGGGCGGTCAGCACGTCCTTGAGCGCCAGTGGCACACCGGCCAGCGGCGAGGCGGCGGGCCGTCCGGCGGCCACCTCCTCGTCCACCGCGCGGGCGGCGTTGAGCGCGCGCTCGGCGTCCACGTGCAGGAAGGCGTGCACCTGCCCGTCCACCTTGGCGATCCGGTCCAGGTGCGCCTGGGTGACCTCGACCGAGGACACCTCTTTGGCCTGGATCTTCGCGGCCAGTTCGGCCGCGGTGAACCTGGTCAGATCGTCGCTCACTGTTCCTCCCCGAGGATGCGCGGCACGCGGAACCGGCCCTGTTCGGCGGCCGGCGCGCCGGCCAGTGCCTGCTGCTGGGTGAGCCCGGGGCGCACCACGTCCTCGCGGAACACATTGGTCAGCGGGACGGCGTGCGAGGTGGGCGGGATGTCGTCGGCGGCGACCTCGCCGACCCGGGCCACCGACTGCAGGATCACGTCCAGCTGCCCGGCGAAGGTGTCCAGTTCGGTGTCGGACACGGCCAGCCGGGCCAACCGGGCCAGGTGCGCGACCTCGTCGCGGGAAATGTTGGGCACTGAGGGAACTCCGAATTTCGGGCTGCGGTGTTCACGGCGCCGACACCCGGAAAACGCTGGGTGTGACCTGCTGAGTCTATGGTGGCGGCGTTATCGGATTCGACCGGGTTGTCGGCGGGATCCGACCGGTCGCCAGGCCGGTGCTCCCGTCAGGCGGACGGGCGCTGCCGAGTGGGGGTCGAGTCTGTCACAATCGTCGGCCGGTGGTGGCGCCGTGAGGTTTCGCGGGTACTCGGCAGCCGCCAGTACCAGCGCGGACGGCAAGGTTCCGCGTACAAAGCAGGAGGCGGACGCCTTGTCCTTCCTGATCCGGGTCCAGGTCCCGGATGTCCCCGGCACTCTGGGCGCGTTGGCCACCGCACTCGGCGAGGTGGGGGCCGACATCCTCAGCGTGGACGTGGTCGAGCGGGGCTCCGGGGCGGCCGTGGACGACCTGGTGGTCGAACTGCCCTCGGGCCGGCTGCCGGACGTGCTGATCACCGCCGCCGAGTCGATCGAGGGCGTGCTGGTGGACGCGGTGCGGCCCTACGCCGGCATCCTGGACACCCATCGCGAGCTCGAACTGGTCGAGGAGGTCGCGGAGGAGCCCAAGAAGGGCCTGGTCACGTTCACCGAGGGCGTGCCCAAGATCGTCCGGGCGGGCTGGGCGCTGACCGTGTCGGCCGAGCCGAAGGGGGTGCGCGCGCTGGCCGCCAGCAGCGCCGCCCCGGGCACCGGCGGCCTTGAGCTGCCGTGGCTGCCGCTGGCCAAGGCGACCATCCTGGACGGCGACGAGGACTGGGTCCCGCAGACCTGGCAGGAACTGGGCACCGAGCTGGCCGCGACCCCGCTGGGCAAACCCGATCGGGTGTTGTTGGTGGGCCGACCGGGTGGTCCGATGTTCCGCGCGGCCGAGGTGGCCCGGCTGGCTCACCTGGCCGGCATCGTGTCCGTAGTGCTGGACGGGTGATTCCTCGCTAGTGCTGGACGGGTGATTCCTCGCTCACTTTTCGTCCCCGGCGCCTTCGGTGTCTTCGTTCGCAGCGGCCTCGTCTCCGGCAGGCAGCGCGACCTCGGCCGCCGCCTCCGGGCCGGACTCCAGCAGCACCCGGAAACCGTCCTCGTCCAGCACCGGGACCTTCAGCTGCACCGCCTTGTCGTACTTGGTGCCCGGCGCGTCGCCGACCACCACGAAGGCGGTCTTCTTGGACACCGAGCCGGATGCCTTGCCACCACGCGAGGTGATCGACTCCTTGGCGTCGTCCCGGGAGAATCCGGTCAGCGACCCGGTCACCACGATGGACAGGCCCTCCAGCGTGCGCGGCACCGACTCGTCCCGCTCGTCGACCATGCGCACCCCGGCCGCGCGCCACTTGCGCACCACCTCCCGGTGCCAGTCGACCGCGAACCACTCGCGCACCGCGGTGGCGATGGTCGGCCCGACCCCTTCGGCGCCGGCCAGTTCCTCTTCACCGGCCGCCTCGATCGCGTCCAGGGAACCGAATTCGCGGGCCAGCGCCTGGGCGGCGGTCGGTCCGACGTGCCGGATGGACAGCGCGACCAGCACCCTCCACAGTGGACGCTCCTTGGCCGAAGCGAGATTGTCCAGCAGCTTGGTCGCGTTCGCGGACAATTCACCGGCCTTGGTGCGGAACAGTTCCACCTCTTTGAGCTTGGCCGCGTCCAGGTCGAACACGTCGCCCTCGTCGGTCAGCGCGCCGGAGGACAGCAGCGCCGACGCCGCCTCGTAGCCGAGCACCTCGATGTCGAACCCGCCGCGCCCGGCCAGGTGGAACAACCGCTCCCGCAGTTGCGCCGGGCAGGAGCGGGCGTTCGGGCAGCGGATGTCCTTGTCCCCCTCCTTCTCGTGGCGCAGCACGGTGCCGCACTCCGGGCACACCACCGGCATCTGGAACTCGCGCTCGTCTCCGGTGCGCGCGGCCACCACCGGGCCCAGCACCTCGGGGATCACGTCCCCGGCCTTGCGGATCACCACCCGGTCGCCGATCAGCACGCCCTTGCGCACCACCTCGTCGGCGTTGTGCAACGTCGCCATGGCCACCGTGGAACCGGCCACCGTCACCGGCTCCATCACCGCGAACGGGGTGACCCGGCCCGTACGGCCCACGTTGACCTGGATGTCCAGCAGCGTGGTGGTGGCCTCCTCGGGCGGGTACTTGTACGCGGTGGCCCAGCGCGGAGCCCGGGACGTGGTGCCCATCCGGCGTTGCAGGGACACCTCGTCGACCTTGACCACCACGCCGTCGATCTCGTGCTCGGCGTCGTGCCGGTGCTCACCCCAGTAGGTGATCTTCTCGACGATCTCGGCCAGTGCGGACACCACCGTGGTGTGCGCGGACACCGGCAGGCCCCAGGCGGCCAGCGCGCGGTAGGCGTCGGACTGGCGGGCCGGTTCGAAGCCCTCCCGCTTGCCGAGGCCGTGGCAGATCATCCGCAGCTTGCGGCCGGCGGTGACCCGGGGATCCTTCTGCCGCAACGATCCGGCCGCGGTGTTGCGCGGATTGGCGAACGGCGGTTTGCCCGCCTCGACCAGGCTGGCGTTGAGCTCGGCGAAGTCCTCGACCCGGAAGAACACCTCGCCGCGCACCTCGACCAGCGCCGGCACGCCGAACTCCGCCGACTCGGCAAGCCGTTCGGGCACATCGCGCATGGTGCGCACGTTGAGCGTGACGTCCTCGCCGGTGCGCCCGTCGCCGCGGGTCAGCGCCCGGGTCAGCCGGCCGTTCTCGTAGAGCAGATTGATGGCCAGCCCGTCGATCTTGAGCTCGCACAGGTAGTGCGCGTCCCCGATCTCCTTGCGCACCCGCTCATACCAGGTGGCCAGTTCCTCGGTGTCGAACACGTTGTCCAGGCTGAGCATCCGCTCCAGGTGGTCGTGCGCGACGAACTCGGTGGAGAAGGTGCCACCGACCTGCTGGGTGGGCGAACCGGGGGTGGCCAGCGCCGGGTACCGCTCCTCGATCTGCTGCAACTCGCCCAGCAGCGCGTCGAACTCGCCGTCGGTGACGGTCGGATCGTCCAGCACGTAGTACCGGAACTGGTGGCCGCGGACCTCCTCGGCCAGCGCCTGATGCCGCTCGCGCACCTCGGCCGGCACGTCGGCCGGTTCCCCGGCCCCGGGCCGCTGCTCTTCGTTGCTGGTCACGGCCTAGAAGAGTAGTCAGTCGGGCAGACATTCCCCAGGTGCCGCATCGCCGTCCGGCGGGTCTTCCGAGTTTTCCCCCAGCCCGGTGACGAGAGCCCGCAGTTCACCCAGGGTGATGGCGTTTTCCGGCCGTTCCAGCGCGGTCTCCACCCGGCGCAGCCGCTCGCCCGCGACCCGCTCGCCGAGGGTGGCGTCCAGCGGCAGGAAGGTCATCGCGGTCTGCGCGTTCTCGTCCAGTTCGTGCAGCTCCGGGTGGTACACCGCGACGTCGACCACGCCCTCGGACTGGTCCACCTGGGCGGTGACCCGGATGTCGGCCAGGCTGATTCGGTGGCCGGCCAGGTTCACCGTGACCTCGGCCGGATCGGGCACCGGCGGCACCGAGTCGTGGTACTCCCAGATCGGGTCCTCCGGCGGCGCCTCGGCCCGCCAGGCGTCGGTGTAGGGGCGCAGGTCCGGGTCCTCCTGGCCGGTCAGCACCAGGGCGTAGATGGCGCGCTGCCCGCGTTCCAGGGAGAACTGCAGATCCGGATGGATGTCCGCGACCGCCTCACAAAGCTGGTTCTCCACCCGGTTGGGCGCGCGATCGCCGAGCGCCGCGTTGATGTCCGGCAGCAACTCGTGCCACCGGGCCCAGAACCGCCGCGCCGACCCGGCCGGGTCGACCAGCGCGACCGGCTCGTCCGGCACGGGCGTGTCCCCCGCGTTGTCGCGCTTGCCTCGGCGAAACCACCCCATGCCGCGCCACGCTACCGTCCGGCCGCGCCGCCCGCCGCCGGTTCGCCCCATCCCGGCAACGGTTTTTCCCGGTAAGTCCACAGTGGACAAACCGACGGCCTCACCACGACTCGGGCGGTTCGACGAACGCGCGGCCCAGGTCCCTGGCCAGGCCCAGCGCCTTGGTCGCCCAGCTCACGGTGGCCCCGGCCAGCCCGCAGCAGGGGGTGGCCAGCGCCCGCTGGGCCAGCAGGGACCGGTTGAACCCGAGCCGGTCGACCAGCCGCAGCGCCGGACCGGCGGCGGCCCGCAAGCTCGGTGGGGCGGCCGGTTCGACGCCCGGCACCAGGCCGAGCAGCAGGGTCGCCCCGGCGTCCCACACGGTGCCGATCTCGTCCCACAGTTCGGCGCCCGCGTCGTCCAACAGCGTGGCGTCCAGCGCGAGCGCGTCCGCGCCTGCGGCGCGCAGCAGGGTGACCGGCGGGCGGGCCGCGCAGCAGTGCACGATCACCGGCGCGCCGGTTGCCTTGCGGGCCGCGGAAATCACCGTGGCCAGCGTGTCCCGGGCCTCGGGCTCGGCCACCGGGGCCACCCGGCCCAGCTTCGACGGCGTGGGCAGCGATCCGGCCAGCACCGCGGGCAGAGTCGGCTCGTCGAACTGCACCACCACCGTGGCCCCGGTGCGCTCGGCGACCTCGCTCACGTATCCGCGCAGCCCCTCGGCCAGCGACTCGGTGAACTCGCGCAGCGCGCCGGGATCGGTGAGCGCCCGGTGCCCCCGAGCCAGTTCGATGCCCGCGGTCAGCGTCCACGGCCCGGGCAACTGCACCTTCACCACACCCGGTCGGGCCCGGGTTTCGTCGAGCACCTCCTGGATGGCGTCGAAGTCACGGCGCATCAGGTCCACCGCGCGCCGGCTGTCCATGCCGGGCCGGGCGGTCACCCGGTAGCCCGAGGGCACCACCTCGATGGGCAGATCCACCAGCACCGCGGCGGCCCGCCCGATGAGGTCCGCGCCGACGCCCCGGGCGGGCAGCTCGGGCAGGCACGGGAGGTCGGGCAGCTCGCCGACGACGATCCGGGCGGCCTCCACCGGATTCACCCCCGGCATCGAGCCGATGGCTGTGGCCCGCCCGGCGGGCCAGTTGAACGATTGCGCGGTTTCCGACACGCGCATTGCCTATCACTCCCGAGGCCGTTGTCGCCGATCGGGCCGACCGGTAGCGTTGCCCGGTCAGGCTGCAGGGAGGTACGACCGGACATGCCCGTCAAGCACATGCGTATCGACAACCGGCTGATCCACGGTCAGGTCACCGTGGCCTGGGTCGGCAACATCGGCGCGAACCACCTGATCGTGGCCAATGACGAGGTGGCCGCGGACGAGTTCCAGCGGGTGCTGCTGCCGCAGGCGGCGCGGGGCGTGCGCACCTCGGTGCTGTCCGTCGCGGACGCCATCAGGCACCTGCAGTCCCCGCAGGCCGACGGCGAGAACATCATGATCCTGGCCAAGTTCCCGGCCGACGCGCTGGCGTTGCTGGAGGCCGGGGTCAAGCCCCAGGTGGTGAACGTGGGCAACCAGGCGCCCAAGCCGGGCACCAAGTTCACCATGGTGACCCGGTCCATCTCGGCCACCGCCGAGGACGCCGCGACCTACCGCCGGATCGCCGAGCTGACCGGTGAGCTGCGCTCGCAGATGATGCCGACCGACCGGCCGGATGACTTCCTTCGCCTGCTGGGCAAGAAAAAGCTCTGAGCTTTCCGCACCCCGCCACCGCGGACTCGATCGGTCTCAATGAGGTTGAGTCGTCAATTATTCACCAATGCATGGTGACATGCCGGTAACATCCAACATGGATTCCTTGACTGGTCAGCCTTCGATGTTAGTCTGCCGTGAGATCTAGATCACTGGTCTAGTCCACATCGAGATCCCCAAGGCATCCGAATATCGAAAGCGGGGGCGCGAATGCTGATCGCGCTGTTGCTCACCCTGTGGGTCATTCTCTGCACCTACGACATGCTCGGTCCACTTCTGGTCTATGCCAGCCGAGCCCTCATCGCCGGAACCGTCGCCGGACTCATCGTCGGAGACCTGCCGCTGGGCATGGCCATCGGCGGCACCCTGGAACTGGCCTCCCTCGGCGTCTACACCTACGGCGGCGCCACGATTCCGGACTACACCACCGGCGCGATCATCGGCACCGCACTGGCGCACGCCTCGCCCGGCGACTTCACCCACCAGTTGGCCATCGGCCTCGGCCTGGGCATCCCGGCCGCACTGCTGCTGACCGCACTGGACCCGATCGGCCGGTTCCTGCCGACCTTCTGGATCCACCGCGCGGACCGGGCCGCACTGGAGGGCCGCACCCGGGAGATGACCGTCCTGCACTGGACCGGATTCATCCCGTGGGCGGCGGTGCGGGCCATTCCCACGTTCCTGGCCGCGTACTTCCTCAACAGCAGCGCGGTCACGAATATCGAGAAGGCCATTCCGACCGGCTTCATCAACGGGCTCGGACTGGTCGGCGCGATCCTGCCCGCGGTCGGTTTCGCCATGCTGTTGCGACTGCTGCCGGTCGCGAAGTACTGGTACATGCTGTTGATCGGCTATGTGCTCTACGCCTACCTGAAGGTGCCGATGCTGGGCATCGCGTTGTTCGGCGTGGCCGTCGCGTTCATCTTCGTCACGCTCAAACCGAGCGACCCGGCCAGCACGGCAACGAGCAGTGCGCCGAACGATCCGGCCCCAACGTCGGGCACCCCAGCGGAGGCCAGCGATGTCTGAACAAACCATCCAGCGGCGCGAGGAGCAGCCCTCCACCATCGCGCTCACCCGCCGGGTGCTCAACCGGGCGTTCTGGCGCTACGTCATGGCGTTCGAGATCTCCTGGAACTACGAACGCATGCAGGCGCTCGGGTTCTGCTGGGCGATGATCCCGGTGCTGCGCCACCTCAACCCGGACGACAACAAGTTCGCCGCGGCCATGCAGCGGCACCTGGTGTTCTTCAACACCTCCAAGGTGGTCGGCGGACCGCTGATCCTGGGCACCACCATCGCCATGGAAGAAGCCGGGTCGGCGACATCGGCCGACGGCGTCAAGGTGGCCATGATGGGCCCGATGGCCGGTATCGGCGACACCATCACCTTCGCGCTGTACAACAGCATCATCTTCTCCATCGGTGCGAACTGGGCCATCGAGGGCAAGGTCATCGGCCCGATCTTCACCGCCGTGCTGGTGCTGATCCCCTACCTGGTGGTGCGCCGCTGGCAGTTCAACCTGGGGTACAAGGAGGGCAAGAACCTGGTCACCCGGTTGTCCACGGGTGCGCTGACCAAGGTCAACGAGGGCGCGACCATTCTGGGCATGGTGGTGCTCGGCGGATTCATCCCGAGCATCGTGAAAATGGTGACCACGCTGACCTACAAGCAGAACATCACCACCACCACGGCCACCGGTGGCAAGCACGTGGTCACCCAGGCGGTGCCCATCCAGACGCAGCTGGACACGGTGCTGCCGTATCTGCTGCCGGTCGCGGTGACCGCGTTCGTGTACTGGCTGTTGCGGAAGTTCAACCTGAATCCGATCTGGGCCATCGTGGTCGTGTTCGTGATCGGCTTGGGGTTGGGCTGGTTCGGCTGGTTCGCCAAGGCACTGCCCGGAGCAACATCGTAATGGCGGTTCCGGTGGTGTTCGTGGGCCACGGCGGCATCGCCGCCGGGGTCCGCGACGCCGTGTGCATGATCCTCGGCGACCAGCCCGGCCTCGGCACGGTTTCGCTGCCGCCCAATGGAAGCACGGAAGAGCTGGCCGAGCAGTTGCAGGCTGAACTGGCTCGGCTCCGCGCAGCAGACGGCGAGGCGCTGGTGCTGGCCGATTTGATGGGCGGCAGCCCGGCCAACGCGGTCGGAGCGCTGGCCATGCGGACCCCGGCACTGCAGTTGGTGTCCGGGTTGAACCTGCCGATGGCACTGGAAGTGTTGACCAGTACGGAAACCACTGCGGCCGGGCTGGCCGAGGTGGCGCTGCGGGCCGGCCGGGAGGGTGTGCTGGACGTGGCTGGCCGGCTGCGCGAGGCAATGCGCTCGTCCTGACGGGGGGTTGTCCCTGATCCTGGTCCCCGCCTGTTCAAACCTGTCCATTCATCCGGCACAAGTTGCGCGGCACGCAAGTTCCGCAAAACACATATCCGCACACAGCCTGTTCGAGCCTGTCCAGTCGCATGCGCGGCGGTACTGGCGCTTCGCCGCTCGCGGATGCACGATCATGCGGTGACCAGTCAACTCCTGCCCACCGCCGCCGACGTGCGCGCCGCCGCCGACCGCATCCGTACGTATGCCCGCCGCACCCCGATCCTGCGGACCGAGGTCGACGGGCGGCCGGTGCTGCTGAAGCTGGAACACCTGCAGCGCACCGGTTCGTTCAAACTGCGCGGCGCGCTCAACGCGCTGCTGGCCGGAAAGCCGACGGAGCGGGTGGTCACCGCGTCCGGCGGCAATCACGGGCTGGCCGTGGCCGAGGCGGCGCGACTGCTGGACATCCAGGCCACGGTGTTCGTGCCGGAAACCGTGCCCGAAACGAAGGCCCGCCGGATCGCCGAGACCGGCGCCACGCTGCTCCGGCACGGCCAGGACTACGCCGCGACGGCCGCCGCCGCCCAGGCCGAGGTGGACGCCGGCGGCGCGGACTATCTGCCGCCCTACGACCATCCGCTGGTGGTGGCCGGGCAGGGCACGGTGGCCGCCGAGGTGGTGGCCGAGGCCCCTGAGGCGGACACGCTGGTGGTCGCGGTGGGCGGCGGCGGACTGGCCGGGGGCGCCGTCCTGGGCGGCGCGGGCCGGCGGGTGGTCGCGGTGGAACCGGAGCACTGCTGCTGCCTGCACAACGCACTGGCGGCGGGCGAGCCCGTGGTGTCCGAAGTGGACTCGGTGGCGGCCTCGGCGCTGGGCGCGGCCAGTGTGAGCACGCTGACCTTCGAGTTGTTGCGAGGCGTGGATTCGGTGCTGGTCACCGACGAGCAGATCCTGGCCGCGCGGGACCGGTTGTGGGAGGAGTTCCGGCTGGCCGTGGAACCGGCCGCGGCCACCACGTTCGCCGCCTGGCTGGCCGGTCAGGTGCCCGGGGAACTGCCCTGCCTGATCCTGTGCGGCGCCAACACCGCCTGGACGGCGGGCTGAGACCGGCCAGAAAAGCTCAGTTGGTGCTGGCGATGGTCGCGCTGCCCAGCACCAGGTCTCCGGCGTCGTCCGGCCGGTACAGCACCATCGTCTGGCCGGGCGACACGCCCTGCAGCGGTTCGGTCAGCCGGACGGCGAGCTCGCCGTCCACCACCTCGGCCACCGCCGGGCCGATGCCGCCGTGCGCGCGCACCTGCACGGTGCAGTCCACCGGTCCGGCGGGCCAGGAACCCGTTGGCCAGACCGGGGATTTGCCGACGATCCGGGTCACCGCGAGCTGCTCGGCCGAGCCCACCCGCACGGTGCCGGTCACCGGCTCCAGCGACAGCACGTAGCGCGGCCTGCCGTCCGTGGCGGGCGCCTGCAGGCCAAGGCCCTTGCGCTGGCCGACGGTGAAGCCGTGCACCCCGGTGTGCCGGCCGAGTTCGGCGCCGGTCGCGTCGTCCACCAGCGCGCCCGGTCGCACCCCGATCTTGTCGGTCAGGAAGGTGCGGGTGTCGCCGTCCGGGATGAAGCAGATGTCGTGGCTGTCCGGCTTCTCCGCCACCGAAAGCCCGCGTTCCGCGGCCTCAGAACGAACTTCGGGCTTGGTCGATCCGCCCAGCGGGAACATTGCGTGCCGCAGCTGGCCGGGCCGCAGCGACGCCAGCACGTAGGACTGGTCCTTCGCATCGTCCGCGCTTCGCCGCAGCTCGACCGATCCGTCCACAGTGGACAGCCGGGCGTAGTGGCCGGTGCACACCGCGTCGAAACCCAGTGCCAGCGCGCGGTCCAGCAGCGCGGCGAACTTGATCTTCTCGTTGCACCGCACACACGGATTGGGCGTCCGCCCCGCCGCGTACTCGGCGACGAAGTCCTCGACCACGTCCTCGGTGAACCGCTCGGCGAAATCCCAGACGTAGAACGGGATGCCCAGCACGTCGGCGGCCCGCCGGGCGTCGTGCGCGTCCTCGACAGTGCAGCAGCCCCGCGAGCCGGTGCGCAGCGTGCCCGGTTTGGCCGACAGCGCCAGATGCACGCCGACCACCTCGTGCCCGGCCTCGACCACCCGCGCGGCGGCCACGGCGGAGTCCACCCCGCCGCTCATCGCGGCCAACACCCGCATTCCGCTCATACCTCCACCTGATCGGGGGCCGCGGCCCGCCTGCGTTGTCCGGCCAGCCCGGCCGAACGGGCCCGGTCCACCACCGCGCCGATCACCTCGGCCACCGCGTCCGCATCCTCGTCGGTGGAGGTGTGCCCGAGGGAGAACCGCAGCGAGCACCGCGCCGCGACCGCGTCCGCGCCCATGGCCAGCAGCACATGGCTGGGCTGGGCCACCCCGGCCGTGCAGGCCGAGCCGGTCGAGCACTCGATTCCGTTGGCGTCCAACAACATCAGCAGGCTGTCGCCCTCACAGCCGGGAAAGGTCAGGTGCGCGTTGCCGGGCAGTCGGGACGGTCCATCGTCCACTGTGGACCCACCGGGATCGCCGTTGAGCTTCGCATCCGGCACCGCGGAGCGGATCTCGGCGACCAGCCGGTCGCGCAGCGCACCCACCCGGCGCACGTGCTCGGCCTGGTGGTCCGCGGCCTCCCGGACCGCGGCGGCCATGGCCACGATGGCGGGCACGTCCAGCGTGCCGGAGCGGACATCGCGCTCCTGGCCGCCGCCGTGCAGCAGCGGCGTGCACGGCACGTCCCGGCCCAGCAGCAGCACGCCGACCCCGTACGGGCCGCCCAGCTTGTGCGCGGTCATGGTCAGCGCGGACGCCCCGCACGCGGAGAACGACACCGGCAGCGCGCCCACCGCCTGCACCGCGTCGGTGTGCAGCGGCACCCCGTACTCGGCGGCGGCCTGGGCCAGCTCGCGAATCGGGTTGACCGTGCCGACCTCGTTGTTGGCCCACATCACGGTGGCCAGCGCGACCGAATCGGGATCCTCGGCGATGGCCGCACGCAGCGTGTCCTGGTGCACCCGGCCGAAATCGTCCACGTCCAGCCAGGTGATCTCGGCCCCGCCGTGCTCGGCCAGCCACTCCACCGAGTCCAGCACGGCGTGGTGCTCCACTCCGGGAGCCAGAATCCGGCGGCGCTTCGGATCGGCCTCGTGCCGGGCCCAGTAGATGCCCTTGACCGCCAGGTTGTCGCTCTCGGTGCCGCCCGCGGTGAAGATCACCTCGGACGGCCGCGCGCCCAGCGCGGCGGCGATGCCCTCCCGCGCCTCCTCCACGGCCCGCCGGGCGCGGCGGCCGGAGGTGTGCAGGGACGAGGCGTTGCCCACCGAGGACAACGCCTGAGTCATGGCGGCCACAGCCTGTGCTGACATCGGCGTGGTGGCCGCGTGATCTAGATAGGCCATCGCCCGTTCAGGGTACCTGCCGGAGCCGGGCCGAGCCGATCCCCGGCGGTGCGCCGGGGATCGGCCGGTCGACGCATTGGCTCAGACCAGCGCGGCCGGGTGGGCCGGGGTGACCACCGGGCTCTCGCCGCCAAGCGAACCGGTCAGCGACTCGACCACCTGGACCTGGGCCAGCCCGGCCAGCTCGCGCCGGTCCGCGGCCCGGCCGGGGGCGATCTCGTCCAGGATGTCCAGCTGCACCACCAGGCCGCGCAGCCGGGCGGTGCGCCGCACCGAGTCGATCAGGGTGTCCTCGCCGATGAACGCGGGCCAACTGGTGGCCTCGCCGCCGGCCAGCCGGTAGCGCAGCGACACCGGGCGCACCGGCACACCACCGTCGATGGCGGCCTGGAACACCGCGGGCCGGAACCGCCCGGTCACCCGGCCGCACCAGGTGGTGCCCTCCGGGTAGGCCGACACCAGCGCGCCCCCGCGCAGCGCCTCGGCCAGTTCGGCCACCGTGCCGGGCAGCGCGCGCAGCGCGCCGCGGTCCAGGAACACCGTGCCGGCGCTGGCGGCCAGCGGACCGACCACCGGCCAGTCCTTGATCTCCCGTTTGGCCACCGAGCGCATCGGCCGGATCGAATTCAGGGCCAGGATGTCCAGCCAGGACACGTGGTTGACCACGACCAGCGCGCCGCGGTGCGGGGTGGTCAGGCCGAGCTCACCGCGCACCTCCAGCCGCGCGCCGAACGCCCGCAGCATCGCACCGAAAACCCAGCGCACCAACGACTCCCTGGTACGCGGACCCGCCACAGTGGACAGTGGGGCAAGGAACAGCAGGGCGGCCAGCAGCACGCAGGCCGCGCGGACCAGCCGCATCGCGGCGCGCACCGGACCCACGGTGGCGCTCGCCGGACCGACGCAGCCGGGCCCGCACGGCGAGGCCGGAATCCAGCGGTTCACCACGCCTCCCCGCCGGAATCGCGGTAAGGCCGCGGCGAGCGGGGGGTCTGCTCGGAGCGAGCGGGGCTCGCTCCGTCCCCCAGAAAGAACTTCAGGTACCGCGGGTCGATCTGGTCCATGCCCAGCAGCACGAAGAAGTCGGCCACGCCGAAGTCCGCGTCCAGCGCGGGCCGCCCGCACACCCAGGCGCCCAGCCGCAGGTAGCCGCGCAGCAGCGGCGGCACCACCGCGCGCGTGGGCCTCGGGGCCTCGTCGACCGGCCACGGCCGCAGCGGGTGCACCCGGTACTCCTCGGGCGCGAGGTGCCTGGCCGACACGGTGTCCCACACCCCGGCGGCGGTCTCGCCGCCGTCGGCCAGCGGCACCGAGGCGCAGCCGGCCAGCCAGCGGCGCCCGGATAGGTGCATGTACCGCGCGATGCCGGCCCACACCAGGCCGACCACGGCGCCGGTGCGGTGGTCGGGGTGCACGCAGGAGCGCCCGGTCTCCACCAGCGAGTCGCGCAGCCCGGTCAGCGCGCCCACCTCGAATTCGGTTTCGGAATACAGCTTTCCGGCCGCACGGGCGCGATCCGGCGGCAGCATCCGATAAGTGCCGACGATCTCTCCGGTGTTGTCATGCCGGACCACCAGGTGGTCACAGAACTCGTCGAAGGAATCGACATCGCTTTCCGGCACCGAGGTGTGCAGGTGCGCGCCCATCTCCTCGGCGAAGACGCGGTAGCGCAACCGCTGCGCGGCGGCCACCTCCCGGTCGTTTCTGGCCACCAGCAGCGAATAGCGCGCCCCGGTGGCGTTCTGCGCGGCGGATTCGTTTCCCGCGGTGGTCAGCAGCAGCTCGGACGTTGCCATGAGGACTGTGTACGTGCCCTCCGGCAACGGTCAGAAGGGACAACCAGTGACCGCGTGGTGGCAAAATGGTGAACAAACAATTCGGGGCGGTCTCCGTCGACAACGGAAACCGCCCCGAAAAGCGAAAAGCAAGTTAACGCGAAGCGACCAATCAGCCCTTGCGCTTGGTGACTTCCTCGGTCAGCTGCGGCGCGACCTTGAACAGGTCGCCCACAATGCCGTAGTCGCTGATCTCGAAGATGGGCGCCTCGGCGTCCTTGTTGACCGCGATGATCGTCTTCGAGGTCTGCATACCGGCGCGGTGCTGAATCGCCCCGGAAATGCCCAGTGCGATGTACAGCTGCGGCGCGACCGTCTTACCGGTCTGGCCGACCTGGAACTGGTGCGGGTAGTAGCCGGAGTCCACCGCGGCCCGGGAGGCGCCCACCGCCGCGCCCAGCGCGTCGGCCAGCTTCTCCACGACCTCGAAGCTCTCCGCGCTGCCCACGCCACGGCCGCCGGAGACGACGACGTTGGCCTCGGACAGCTCCGGACGGTCGCCGCCCACGATCGGCTCGCGGGACACGATCTTGGTCGCCTTGGCCGCGTCCAGCCCCGGCACCGAGACGGACTCGACCACGGCGGCGCCCTCGGCGGCCTCCGGGTCGATCGCGCCACCGCGCACCGAGATCACCGGCGTGCCGTGGCCGACCTTGGCCTTCGTGGTGTATTCGCCACCGAACACCGAGTGCGTCGCGGTGCCGTCGCCGTCGATGTCCACCACGTCGACCAGCAGACCGGAGCCAAGGCGCACGGCCAGCCGGCCGGTCACCTCCTTGCCCTCCGCGGTCGCGGACACCAGCACCGCGGCCGGACTGGCGGTCCCGGCGACCGCCTGGAGGGCGTCCACCTTCGGGGTCACCAGGTAGTTCGAGGCGTCCTCGGACTCGACCGCGTAGACCTTGGCCGCGCCATAGCCGGCCAGCGCACCGCGGATCTTCTCCGCGGTGCCCGGGGCGGCCACCACGACCGCCGAGGGCTCGCCCAGCCGCCGCGCGGCGGTCAGCAGCTCGTACGTGGACTTCTTGACCTCGCCGTCGACCTGATCAACGAGGACCAGTACCTCAGCCATGATTTCTCGTGTCTCCTCGTCTGTCGGTGGTCAGATCAACTTCTGCGAGACCAGGTACTCGGCGATCTTCGCACCACCGTCGCCCTCGTCCTCGGCCTTCGCACCCGCGCTACGCGGCGGCTTCGGCGCGGACTCGACCACCTGCGACCAGGCGTTGTCCAGACCGACCTCGGCCACCTCGATGCCGAGGTCGGCAACGGTCTTGGTGGCCACCGGCTTCTTCTTGGCCGCCATGATCCCCTTGAACGACGGGTACCGCGGCTCGTTGATCTTCTCCGTCACGCTGATCACCGCGGGCAGCGCGGCCTCCAGCTGGGACAGACCCTCGTCGGCGGTCTCCCGCTCGACCTTGACGCTGCCACCCTCGATGGTGACCTTGCGGGCGTGGGTCAGCTGCGGCCAGCCGAGCAACTCGGCCACGATCGCCGGGACGGCGCCGCCGACTCCGTCGGTGGACTCGTTGCCTGCCAGCACCAGATCCGCGCCTTCCACGGTGCCGATGGCCTTGGCCAGCACATTCGCGGTCTGCAGGATGTCGGCGCCGTGCAGCGCGTCGTCGGATACGTGCACCGCCGCGTCCGCGCCCATGGACAGGGCCTTGCGGATGGCGTCGGTGGCGCGGTCGGGGCCGACCGCGATCACGGTGACCTCACCGCCCTGGGCTTCCTTGATCAGCAGTGCCTCTTCCACCGCACGCTCGTTGATCTCGTCGAGCACAGCGTCCGCGGCGGCGCGGTCCAGCGTGTGGTCGGAATCGGAGAGCTTGCGCTCGGAGTAGGTGTCGGGCACCTGCTTGACCAGAACAACGATGTTCATGGGTCTTGATCGACCTCCTGAGAACTAGCGCCGCCACATACCTTCTGGCCTGGACGACGAACGTGATCGCCGGTTGTGCTCGTCTCCGAGTTTGCCCGACCATGCCACGAGCCAATCAAGATGGCGACCTGTGACACAGTGGGCTCTACCACGTGTATGTTACCCGTCGGTAGCTCAGCGGCAAGGTAACCCTCCGGTGACCATGCTCACCGCCGCATGGCCGTAGCGGGAGGTAGGCCGTTCGGCCGCTTGATCACCCTCCGAAGTCGTAGCTATTCCGTCGGCTAACGGATACGCTGCACGCCCATGTCGAGCCGTGTCGCAATTGTTACTGATTCCACCGCCTGTGTGCCTCCTCCGCTTGCGGCCAGATTCGGGATCAGAGTGGTGCAGCTCCAGTTACGGGTGGGTGACCACCTGGACGACGAGGCGCGCATCGCGCCCAGCACCCTGGCCGACGCCCTGCGCGGCAACACCGACGTGGCCACCGCGCCGCCGGAGGTGGGCGCGTTCTTCTGGGCCTACCAGGACGCGATCGCCCAGGGCGCCCAGGTCATCGTCTCGCTGCACATCTCCAGCCGGCTCTCCGAGACCTGCACCGCGGCCAAGGAGGCCGCCGTCGCGGTGGACGCCCCG
Source organism: Pseudonocardiaceae bacterium (assembly GCA_035551355.1). GTDB lineage: Bacteria > Actinomycetota > Actinomycetes > Mycobacteriales > Pseudonocardiaceae > DATATV01. Next base: position 53,840 of record DASZNF010000011.1, read on the forward strand.
GTCCACGTGCTGGACTCGGGCACCACCGGGATGAGCCTTGGCTTCGCCGTGCTGGCCGCGGCCCGGGTCGCCGCGCAGGGTGGCACCCCACGCCAGGTGGTCGCCATGGCCGGGGTGCGCATCGCCCGCAGCACCGAGCTGATCCACGTGGAAAGCCTGGACTACCTGCGCCGGGGCGGCCGCATCGGCGCGGCCCAGCACCTGGTGGGCTCCGCGCTGTCGGTCAAGCCGCTGCTGACCGTGCGCAAGGGCGAGGTGGCTCCGTTGGATCGCACCATGGGCGCGGACCGCGCGGTGCGCAAACTCGTGGACAGGGCGGTGACCGTGGCCAACGACCGGCCGGTGGACCTCGCGGTGGAGTCCTTCGGCCCGGACGACCGGGTCCAGGAGATCGTCGACGAGCTGCGCAAACGACTGCCCAGCGCGCAGGCCACCATGCGAGTGCCGGTGTCGGCGATCATCGGCGCGCACGTCGGCCCCGGAGCGTTGGGCATCACCATTTCCCCGGCTACGTAGGGCTTTTCGCCGGTCCCCCCGCACGGCGGTGGGCCGGAACCGGCCGTGACATGGCTTTCCGGTTCCGGCCCACCGCCGGCGAACTGTGATCGGTGAAACGCGTTCTCACCGGACCCGCTACCAGCCGGTAGGGTGCCCGCCGTGACTCCCGATACGACCGGCCTGCCGCTGACCGGGGAACGCACGGTCCCGGGCGTAGCCGAGGAGAACTACTGGTTCCGCAGGCACGAGGCGGCCTACCTGGGCCTGCGCGAGCACTGCGTGGACGCGGTGGTGCTGGAGGCGGGCTGCGGCGAGGGCTACGGCGCGGCCCTGCTGGCCGAGGTCGCCGAGTCCGTGATCGCGGTGGATTACGACCAGCCCGCGGCCGAGCACGTGCGGCGCAGTTACCCGGCGGTGCGCATGGTGCGCGGCAACCTGGCCGGCCTGCCGGTCCGCACCGCGACGGTGGACGTGGTGGCCAATTTCCAGGTCATCGAGCATCTGTGGGACCAGGAGGCGTTCCTGGCCGAGTGCCACCGGGTGCTGCGCCCGGGCGGCGCCCTGCTGATCACCACCCCCAACCGGATCACCTTCTCGCCCGGCCAGGACACCCCGCTCAACCCGTTCCACACCCGTGAGCTGGCCGCTGACGAGCTGGCGGCGCTGTTGCGGGCGGCCGGGCTCGAGGTGTCCTTTCTTGGCGGTCTCGGGCACGGTGCGGGCCTGCGCGCGCTGGACGCCAAGTGGGGTGGCTCGCTGATCCAGGCCCAGGTCGACGTGGTGCTGGGGCACCTGCCCGGACAGGCCAGCTGGCCACCGGACCTGCTGGCCGACGTGACCGCGGTGCGCGCCGGGGACTTCGAGATCGGCGCGTCCGATGTGGACGCCAGCCTGGACCTGGTCGCCGTGGCGAGGCGGGCCGGATGAGCCGCAACGAGCCCGTCGGAACCTTCTGTCTGGTCCTGCACAGCCACCTGCCGTGGCTGGCTCACCACGGCTCCTGGCCGGTCGGCGAGGAGTGGCTTTATCAAGCCTGGGCCCACTCCTACCTACCGCTCGTCGATGTTCTGCGTACGCTCGCCGATGAGGGCCGGCGGGACGTGCTCACGCTGGGTGTAACTCCGGTGCTGGCCGCGCAGCTCGACGATCCCTACTGCCTGCGCGGTTTTCACGAGTGGCTGGGCGGCTGGGGCCTGCGCGCCGACTACGCGGCGACCCGCTGGCACGGCCGGTGGAAGGCCGAGCCGCTGCTGCGCGAGCTGGCCGCCACCGAGCACCGGGCCGCGGAGAATGCCCTGTCGGAGTTCGAAAACCGCTGGCGGCACGGGTTCTCCCCGGTGCTGCGCGGACTGGTCGACAGCGACGTGATCGAGCTGCTCGGCGGCCCGGCCACCCACCCGTTCCAGCCGCTGCTGGACGAGCGGATCCGGGCCTTCGCGCTGCGGACCGGTCTGGCCGACACCAAGCTGCGGCTGGGCCACGCGCCGGCGGGGATCTGGGCGCCGGAATGCGGTTACGCACCGGGCATGGAGCGCGGCTACGCCGAAGCCGGGGTGCGACGGTTCCTGGTGGACGGTCCGGCGCTGCACGGCCAAACCCAGGCCGCACGCACGGTCGGCGAGTCCGACGTGGTGTGTTTCGCGCGGGATCTCGAAGTGACCTACCGGGTGTGGTCGCCGAAGGCCGGTTACCCGGGCGATCCGGTCTACCGCGACTTCCACACCTACGACCACCCCTCGGGCCTGAAACCCTCGCGGGTGACCGGAAAACGCGTGTCGCCGCAGGACAAGCGGCCCTACGAGCCGGCGCTGGCCGCGGCCATGGTGGACAAGCACGTGGCCGATTTCGTGGACACCGTGGTGCACCGGCTGCGCGAGCACTCCGACCGGGACGGAAAGCCGGGCCTGGTGGTGGCGGCCTACGACACCGAACTGTTCGGGCACTGGTGGCAGGAGGGCCCGGCTTGGCTGGCCGGGGTGCTGCGGGCGCTGCCGGACGCCGGGGTGCGGGTGAGCACGCTGCGCGGCGCGCTGGACGCCGGACACCTGGGCGGCTCGGTCGATCTGCCCGCCTCGTCCTGGGGTTCGGGCAAGGACTGGCGCAACTGGGACGGCGCCCAGGTGGCCGATCTGGTGGCCGACGGCGAGCGACTGCAACACGATCTGCTGTCCACAGTGGACGGATGGCGGTCCGGTGGCCGGGACCCGGCGGCCGATCAGCTGGTGCGCGAGGCGCTGCTGTCGTTGTCCAGCGACTGGGCGTTCATGGTCAGCAAGAACTCGGCCGAGGACTACGCCCGCCGCCGGGCCCGGGTGCACCGGGAGCGGTTCGCCGAGCTACGCCGGCTGCTCGGCTCCCCGGAGGCCGCCGCCCGGGCCGCCGCGCTGCGCGCCGAGGACGGGCCGTTCGGGCACCTGGATGCCCGGGGCCTGTCGTGCTGACCGCCTCGACCTGCCGATCCGACCAGAACAAGACCGTGACCGGCCGATGTCCGCGCTGCTAGAGTGCACGATCGGAGCAAGCAAGCGTACGCTTGGTAATACCCGTTAGCCGGGTTCCGGTCGAGTCATGCGAGGATCGCTCATGCGCGTGCTCATGCTTTCCTGGGAATACCCACCCGTGGTCGTCGGCGGCCTCGGCAGGCATGTGCACGCACTGGCCAGGCACCTGTCCGCGCAGGGCCACGAGGTCGTGGTGCTGTGCCGCCAGCCGTTCGGCTCGGACGCCAACACCCACCCCACCATCGACGAGCCGTCCGAGGGCGTGCGGGTGATCCGGGTGGCCGAGGACCCGCCGCACCTGGTGTTCGAACGCGATCTGGTGGCCTGGACCCTGGCCATGGGCCACGCCATGGTGCGCGCCGCGCACCAGCTGATCCGCGGTTGGAAACCGGACGTGGTGCACGCGCACGACTGGCTGGTCACCCACCCGGCGATCGCGCTGGCCGAACAGCTGCGGGTGCCGCTGGTGGCCACCATCCACGCCACCGAGGCCGGCCGGCACGCGGGCTGGCTGTCCCAGCCGCTCAACCAGCAGGTGCACTCGGTCGAATGGTGGCTGGCCAACCGCGCGGACGCGCTGATCACCTGCTCCTCGGCCATGCGCACCGAGGTGGCGCAGCTGTTCGACCTGGACGCCGAGGCCATCGCGGTCATCCACAACGGCATCGAGGCCGGCACCTGGCCCCGGCCCACTCGCAAGGACATCGCCGCCGCCCGGGCGACGCACGCCCCCGACGGCGCTCCGCTGCTGCTGTTCTTCGGCCGGCTGGAGTTCGAGAAGGGCGTGCAGGACCTCATCGCCGCACTGCCCCGCATCCGCGCCGTCCATCCGGGCACCCGGTTGGTGGTGGCCGGCAAGGGCAGGCAGGACAAGGAACTGGTCGAGGTGGCCCGCAAGTACCGGGTGCGCCGCGCGGTGGACTTCGTCGGCCATCTGTCCGACCGGGAGCTGCGGGCGCTGCTGGGCGGTGCGGACGCGGCCGTGTTGCCCAGCCGGTACGAGCCGTTCGGCATCGTGGCGCTGGAGGCGGCCGCGGCGGGAGCGCCGCTGGTCGCGTCCACCGCGGGCGGCCTGGGCGAGGTCGTGGTGGACGGCCGCACCGGCACCTCGTTCGCCCCCGGCGACATCGCCGGACTGGCCACCGCGGTGCGCTCGGTGCTGGACAACCCGACCGCGGCCCGTTCCCGGGCCGGCGCCGCCCGTTCCCGGTTGGACACCGACTTCGACTGGGCCCGCATCGCCGAGGCCACCGCCGAGGTCTACGCGGCCGCCCGGCTCACCCCGCGCGAGGAGCTCGGCCGGCCCAAGATCGCGACCGGCAATGCGTTCACCTGATCGCGCCCACGCCAGGCTTTCCGCTGGCGCCGGGCTTTCCGCTGGCCTCGGGCGGGAATCGACTTGCTACGGTTTTCGGTCATGACGTCGATGTGGGGATCACCGCTGGCCTCCCGGGCGCGTTCCTGGCGCAAGGCCCGCCGGGACCCGGCACAGGCGAAGCTGTTCACCATGGCCTCGCTGCGCTGGGTGCTGCGCAACCGCGCGTACACCCCGTGGTACCTGGTGCGGTACTGGCGGCTGCTCAAGTTCCGGCTGGCCAACCCGCACATCGTGCTGCGCGGCATGGTGTTCCTCGGCAAGAACGTGGAGATCCACTGCCGCCCCGGCTACGGCCGGCTGGAGATCGGCCGCTGGGTGCACATCGGTGACGGTAACTCCATCCGCTGCCACGAGGGTTCGCTGCGCATCGGCGACAAGGCCGTGTTCGGCAAGGACAACACCATCAACTGCTACCTGGACATCGAACTGGGCGGCGCCACGCTGGTCGCGGACTGGGTGTACATCTGCGACTTCGACCATGTGACCGCCGACGTCCACCTGCCCATCAAGGATCAGGGCATCGTGAAGTCCCCGGTGCGCATCGGGCCGGACTGCTGGCTGGGCACCAAGGTCAGCGTGCTGCGCGGCACCCGGGTCGGCCGGGGCTGCGTGCTGGGCGCGCACGCGGTGGTGCGCGGCGACATCCCGGACTACGCCATCGCCGTCGGCGCGCCGGCCCGGGTGGTGCGCGACCGGCTGGCCGACTACGAGGCGGACGCGGAACGGCGAGCCGCGGTGGCCGACATGGCCCGCAAGGCCGAGGTGGCGCTGCGCAGGAGCATGGACGAGTCCAGCCCGGCCACCTGACCGGCGGCCGCTCGCCGGCGGCCGGAGCCGCTCAGGTTCGTTCAGCCGTGGCCAGATAGGCCATCGGACTGCTGCCGACCCGGGTGAGGATCACGGAGGCCGCGTTCGGTCCGGCCAGTTTCAGGTTGCGGCGCAACACGTCCGGGGTCACCGGCAGGCCGCGCACCAGGATTTCCAGGGTGCCTATCCCGTGCTTGCGCAGCAACGCGCGCAGGGCCTTCTCGGTGTAGCGGCCGTGGTCGAACACCCGGAACGCGCGGGTGCCCCGCGGGGGCGCATCGCCGGTCAGATAAGCGATCCGGGGATCGAGCTGGCCGAGTCCGTGCCGGGCCGCGTAGTGCCGGACCAGGCCGGCCCGCACCACCGCGCCGTCCGGATCGACCAGCCACTCGCCCACCGCGCGCACCGGGCAGTCATCCGGCTCCGCGTCCGTCACAGTCCACAGTGGAGTATCGCTGCGCAGCACCGTGGCCCGGCGGGAGATTCCCGGCGTGGCAAGGGATCCGGTCCACAGGCAGGCCTCGCGCACCTGCCCGTCCAGCGATACCAGCTCGATCTCCGCCGCCCAGTCCACCGCGTCGAAATCCAGTCCCGGCGCGGCTTTCACCGCCAGATCCCGGCCCCGGTAAGTCTCGACAAGTCCGGGCAACGCGGGCACCAGATCCTCGGCCCGCCAACGACGGCGGCCGGAATCGTCCCGGCGGCCCGGGTCGGCCAGCACGGCAGTGCCGGTGCTCACCGGGGCCAGCGCGTCGGCCCGAGCCAGCAACGGGGCCACGCCCGCGGCCGAAGTGTTGTGCGCGGCCATTTTCAGCCGCACCGGATCGAGGTCGGAACCGACGCAACGACCCGAAACCCGAGCCAGGGCAACGAGATCCGCGCCGATCGAGCAGGTCACATCGTGCACGTCGCGCCCGGAGAAGCGGCTCGCCCGGTGTGCCGCCACCGGTCCCGCGGTGGCCTGCTGCAGGGCCGCGTCGGTGTAGAGCCAGTCGGTCGCGTCGAGCTGCTTGGCCCGGGCTTTCCGGCGCAGCGCAACGGTTTCGGTCACCGCTCCGGCCCGTTCCCCGGCCAGCTGCCGGGCCGCGGTCACATCGGCCAGCCGGGTGGCGTCGGTCAGCGGCCGCCGGTCCACCTCGGCCAGCACGGCCCGGCCGGCCGCGGAACGCAGAAAGTCCACGTCCGGTCCGGTGAAAGCGTAGGCCACCCTCGAGCACTCCTACCGCGAGCCGGGCGGTGATCGGGTCAGCCGCTCAGGCGGCGGCCTTGGTGCCGGTCAGCAGGGCGTTGTAGAACAACTCCCTCGGCATCACCTTGGTGAGCAGGTTCTCGTCCAGCCAGGACAGCCGCTGCCAGGTCTTGTAGGCGAACATCGCCCAGCTCCAGCCCAGCTTGTCGGCCGGAACCGCGGCCTCGAAGGTGCGCACCGGCCAGCCGAACAGCGCCGCCGACAGCTCCTCGGTCACCGCCCGCACGTTGCGCGCGCCGGCGTCCCGGGCCATCCGCTCCAGGTCCTTCGGGTCGAAGGTGTGGATGTCCACCACGGCCTCCAGCGCCGCGGCCCGGGACGACTCGTCCAGCTCCGACTGCGGCCGTCGCCAGCTGCTCAGCAGGGACAGTTTGGTGATGTTGGTAGTCAGCCACCAGGTCAGCTGGCCCAGCTTGCGGGCGTAGAAGTCGCCGACCTTGGTCGGCTCGCCGGCGAACACGAACCGCCCGCCCGGCTTGAGCACCCGCAGCACCTCGCGCAGCGTTTTCTGCACATCCGGGATGTGGTGCAGCATCGCGTGCCCGACCACGAGGTCGAAAGTGTTGTCCTCGTAGGGAATCCGCTCGGCGTCGGCCACCCGGCCGTCCACCGGCAGGCCCAGCTTCTCCGCGTTGTTCAGTGCCACCTGCACCATGCCCGGCGAGAGGTCGGTGACCGAACCCTTCTCGATCACCCCGCCCTGCATCAGGTTGAGCAGGAAGAAACCCGTGCCACAGCCCAGTTCCATGGCGTGGCCGTAGGGCCAGCCGTGATCCCCGGCGACCGCCTTGAAGCGGCCGATCGCGTAGTCGATGCAGCGCTCGTCGTAGGAGATCGACCACTTCTCGTCGTAGGTGCCCGCCTCCCAGTCGTGGTAGAGCACGTTGGCGAGCTTGGGATCGGAATACGCGGCCTGCACCTGCTCGGCGGTCGCGTGCGGGTTCGGCGCCGGGTCGGACAACGGATTCCCCTTACTTACCGGTGAACGTGGCTTTGCCGGGGCCGTTCTCGATGAACGAGTGCATCCCGGTCTTCTGGTCCTCGGTGCCGAACAGCGCGGTGAACAGGGTGGTCTCCAGCTTGAGCCCGTTGTTCAGGTCGCCGTCCAGGCCGCCGTCGACGGCCGCCTTCGCCGCGGCGTAGGCGCGCAGCGGGCCACCGACGAACTGCCGGGCCCAGCTCACCGCGCTGGTGTACACGTCGTCCGGCGCCACGACCTCGTCGACCAGGCCGATGCCCAGCGCCTCGTCGGCCTTGAGGTAGCGACCGGAGTAGATGATGTCCTTGGCCCGGGCCGGACCGACCAGCCGGGACAGTCGCTGGGTGCCACCGGCGCCGGGGATGATGCCCAGCAGGATCTCCGGCTGGCCCAGCTTCACGTTGTCCCCGCAGACCCGGCGGTCGCAGCACAGCGCCAGTTCCAGGCCGCCGCCAAGGGCGTAGCCGGTGACCGCGGCCACGGTCGGCTTGGGGATCTCGGCCACCGCGGTCAGCGACCGGGTCAGCGGGCCGGCGAACACCGCGGCCTGCGCGTAGGTCAGGTCGGCCATCTCCTTGATGTCCGCGCCCCCGGCGAAGGCCTTGGGCCCGCCGTAGACCACCACCGCGTGCACGTCGGCGCGCTCAGCCGCTTCCGCCGCGGCCTGGCGCAGCTCGCCGTGCAGCTGCTGGTTGATCGCGTTCACCGGCGGACGGTCCAGCCGGATCGTGCCGATCCCGTCGTCCACCTGGAGATTGACGAACTCGCCCACGCCGGTGACCTCCTCGTCGACAACCACTGTCGTGGCAGGCTACCGCACGGTAGCCGGGGCCCGTCGGGCCCAGAACCGGCCGTCGGTGCGCTCCAGCACCAGCTCCTGACCGAAGGTCGCGGACAGGTTCTCCGCGGTGATCACGTCGTCCAGCAGGCCCTGCGCGACCACCTTGCCCTCGCGCAGCAGCAGCCCGTGGGTGAACCCGGGCGGGATCTCCTCAACGTGGTGGGTGACCAACACCATGGCCGGCGCGTCCGGATCCAGCGCCAGCGCGGACAACCGGGCCACCAGGTCCTCCCGGCCGCCCAGGTCCAGCCCGGCGGCCGGTTCGTCCAGCAGCAGCATCTCCGGGTCGGTCATCAGCGCGCGGGCGATCAGGGTGCGCTTGCGCTCCCCTTCGGACAGTGTGCCGAACAACCGGTCACCGAGGTGGGCGATGCCCATCGCGTCCAGCAGTTCCTCGGCCCGGGCGACATCCAGCTTGTCGTACTCCTCGCGCCACCGGCCGATCACGGCGTACCCGGCGCTGACCACCACGTCGGTGACCTTCTCCTCGGCGGGCACCCGCATGGCCAGGGCGGAGGAGCACAGGCCGATGCGCGGTTTGAGCTCGAACACGTCGGTCTTGCCCAGCTTCTCGCCGAGGATGTGCACCTTGCCCGAGGACGGGTGCAGTTCGGCGGCGGCGATGCGCAGCAGGGTGGTCTTGCCCGCCCCGTTGGGGCCCAGCACCACCCAGCGCTCGTCCAGCTCCACGGCCCAGTTCAGGCCGGAAAGCAGGCTGGTGCGCCCGCGCCGGACCCCGACCGAGGCCATGTGCACGACCAGGTCCTCGAGGTTGTCCGGTTCGCCGTTCTTCGTGATCTCGCCATTGCGCTGGGTCCGCTCGGTCACCAGGCCATTGTGTCGTCCGGCCGGTTCGCCACTCCGCCCGGGCCACGCCATCGGGCCATGAGGTCAGTCACTCTTTCGGTGGAAACCGGTGAACCGGTCATCGCAGCGTGCGCGTGGCGGGCGCCGACACCTCGGGGCACGAGATGAATCCAGGAGGTGAGAAGGGTTGGACCCACGAAGGTGATCATGCCAATATCGCGTCATGCGTCACTTGTTCCTGTGCTGGCGCGACCGGGCGGTGGATCTGCTGCGCGTCGCCTCCTGCGTGTGTCCCGGCGCCTGAGCCTTCCGCGCCCGATCGACCAGACCCAGCACCTGGAGCACACCCATGACCACGTTCGAGCACACGCCTGCGTCCGAAACCGAGATCCACCCCGAGCTGCGCAACGGTTTCCTGCCCGATCTGCTGCGTCCCGAGCGTCCGCAGTGGACCGCGCGGGAGTTGCGCGACCTGACCTCCACGGTGGCGGCCGAGCTGACCACGCCGCTGTTGTCGCTGCTGCGCTACGACGAGAAGCAGCGCTGGTGGACCCGCCTTGGCCTGACCGACGGGGTGGAGCTGTGGCTGCTGTCCTGGCTGCCCGGTCAGTTCACCGCGCCGCACGACCACGGCGGCGCGTCCGGCTCGTTCACCGTGCTGCTGGGCGCGATGTCCGAGGAGTACCGCTACCCGAGCGGCCCGATCCGCGGCGCGTCCTACGCGGTGGGCCAGGCCATCGGCTTCGGCGCGGGCCGCGCCCACCAGCTGGGCAACGCCGGCACCGCGCCCGCGGCCACCGTGCACGCCTACTCCCCGCCGTCGGTGGACACCAGGGAATATGCGACGCTGGCCGACGTGCCCGCGGAAATCCCCTCGCTGATCCCGGAGCCGCGATGACCGCGCAGAGCGTGGAAGAACTACTCGCGGAGGCGCGCGCCGAACTGGAGCGCGCCACTCCCGACCACACCGCGCGGTTGCTGCGGGACGGCGCGCTCGTGGTCGACATCCGGCCCTACGCCGACCGGGCCGCCGAGGGCGAGATCCCGGGTTCGGTGCCGGTGGAGCGGATCGTGCTGGAGTGGCGCCTTGACCCCAACGGCAGCCACCGCCTGCCCGGCTTCACCGTGGACACCCCGGTGGTCGTGGTGTGCAACGAGGGCTACTCCTCCAGCCTGGCCGCCCGCGACCTGAAGCGACTGGGCCTGCGCTCGGTCACCGACCTGATCGGCGGCTTCCGCGCCTGGGCCGCGGCGGGCCTGCCGATCCGCACCGGCGGCACCCCCGCCGTCCCCTGACCCGTCCGCACTGGCGACGGATTTCGCACGGCGGCCCATTTCGCAGGGCGGCGCGCCCGCCGTCCCGTGACCGCTCAGGCCAGCACCACACGCCCCAGTTCCGCCGGAGTCGCCAGCAGATCATGCTTGGGCAGCACCCGAACCGTGTAGCCCAGCGCCCCCGCCTCGGCCAGCATCACCTCGGCGGTGTAGTCGCCGGTGCTGCCATGGGTCATGGACACGGTGCGCACCGCGTGCAGGTCGTCGGTGTCGGTGACCCGGCCGATGACCGCCTGCACGTCCACGTCGTCGGGGTCCAGCCCGGCCAGGTCCACGGTGGCCCGCACGGTGACGCTGCCGCCCAGCACCGGCGGTTCCCCGTCCACGGCCAGCTCGCTGCCGGTCACCCGTACCCGCGACCAGCTGGTCGCCACCCGGGTCCGGTACCCGGCCAGTTCGCGCGCGCCGGTGTGCTCCCCGGCGCGCATCCGCACCGCCGAGCGGGCGGCGGGCAGGTACAGGTTCTCCACGTACTCCCGCTGCATCCGCGCGGCCTGCACCTTCGGGCCGAGCGAGGCCAGGGTGTGCGCCACCATGGCCAGCCAGCCCTCGGGCACGCCGTCGGCGCCGCGGTCGTAGAACAGCGGGATCACCTGGCCGCCGAGCAGGTCGTAGAGGGCCGCGGCCTCCAGGTCGTCGCGCCGGTTCGGGTCGCCCACCCCGTCCGCGGTGGGAATGGCCCAGCCGTTGCTGCCGTCGTAGAACTCGTCCCACCAACCGTCCCGGATGGACAGGTTCAGCCCGCCGTTGAGCGCCGACTTCATGCCCGAGGTGCCACACGCCTCCAACGGCCGGATCGGGTTGTTCAGCCACACGTCGCAGCCCCAGTACAGGTACTTGGCCATGGACATGTCGTAGTCGGGCAGGAAGGCGATGCGGTGGCGCACCTCGGGATCGTCGGTGAACCGCACGATCTCCTTGATCAGCGCCTTGCCGCCCTCGTCGGCCGGGTGCGACTTGCCCGCCACCACCAGTTGCACCGGCCGTCGCTCGTCCAGCAGCAGCGCGCGCAACCGGTCCGGGTCGCGCAGCATCAGGGTCAGCCGCTTGTAGGTGGGCACCCGCCGGGCGAAGCCGACGGTGAGCACGTCCGGGTCAAACGCGTTGTCGACCCAGCCCAGCTCCAGCGCGGACGCGCCGCGCTGCAACCACGATTCGCGCAGCCGCCGCCGGATCTCGGCCACCAGCCGGGCCCGCAGCGCACCCCGGGTTTCCCAGAGTTTCTTGCTGCCGAAGCGTTTCGCGCCACTCACGCTGTCCACTTCGGACTCGCCGACGAGCTCGGTGATCTCCCGGGCGGCCCAGGTCGGGCCGTGCACGCCGTTGGTCACCGAGCCGATCGGCACCTCCCCGGTGTCGAACCCGGGCCACAGCGCGCCGAACATCCGCCGGCTGACCCGGCCGTGCAGCGCGGACACCCCGTTGGCCCGCTGGGCAAGCCGGAAACCCATGTGCGCCATGTTGAACACGCCCGGGTTCTCCTCCGCGCCCAGCGCCAGCACCTGGTGCAGATCGACACCGGGCAGCAGGGTGTCGCCGCCGAAGTAGTGCGCCACCAGGTCCACCGGGAACCGGTCGATGCCGGCCGGGACCGGGGTGTGCGTGGTGAACACGGTGCCCGCGCGCACCGAGATGACCGCCTCGTCGAAGCTCAGCCCGCCGGCGATCAGTTCGCGGATTCGTTCCAGGCCAAGGAATCCGGCGTGCCCCTCGTTGGTGTGGAACACCTCGGGGGCGGCGTTGCCGGTCAGCTCGCAGTACCGGCGCACCGCGCGCACGCCCACGATCCCGGCCAGGATCTCCTGCCGGATGCGGTGATCCTGGTCGCCGCCGTAGAGCCGGTCGGTGAAGCCGCGCAGGTCGTCCTCGTTCTCCGGGATGTCGCAGTCCAGCAACAAGAGCGGCACCCGGCCGACCCGGGCCAGCCACACCCGGGTGTGCAGGGTGCGCCCGGCGGGCAGGCCGGCGCGCAGCACCACTGGGGAGCCGTCGGGTTCGGTGAGCTGTTCCAACGGCAGTTCCCGCGGATCGATCACCGGGTAGTGCTCGACCTGCCAGCCATCCAGCGACAGGCTCTGCCGGAAGTACCCCGACCGGTACAGCAGGCCCACGCCGATCAGCGGGACGCCCAGGTCGGAGGCGGCCTTGAGGTGGTCACCGGCCAGCACGCCAAGGCCGCCGGAGTAGTTGGGCAGCGCCTCGGTGATGCCGAACTCCATGGAGAAGTAGGCGATGGCCGAGGGCGCGTCGCCCGGCTGCGCCCGCTGGTACCAGCGGGCGCCGGTGAGGTACTGGCGCAGATCCTCGGCCAGGTCGGTCATCCGGGTGAGGAAGTCCTGATCGGTGGCCAGCCGGTCGAGGGTGGCCGGGGCGACCGCGGACAGCAGCCGCAGCGGGTCGCGCCCGGCTCGGACCCAGGCCGAGGGGTCGATACCGGCGAACAGATCCTGCGTCGGCGGGTGCCAGGCCCACCGCAGGTTCGTCGCCAGCGTGCGCAACTCGGCCAACGGCGCTGGTAGCCCGGCCCGAACGGTGAAACGACGCAGTGCCCGCATCCTCGTGACCTTAGCGAGCGGACCCGGAGGGCCGCCGCGGGGAACCACCCCGGAGAGCGCTCAGCGCTGACCCAGCGTCACCGCGCGAATATTCACCGTGTCCGGGGGGTGGGCAGATCCGGACGAATTCCCTACTCTGTCTTCCAGCCGATCGGCCGCCGATGTCCGATCGGACCGGCGAATCGGGGTGTCCGATGCGAATCACGGATGTGTTGCGCCACAAGGGTTCCGACGTCGCGACGATCGCGCCGACCGCGCAGGTCGGCGAGCTGGTGACACTGCTGGACGAGCGGAACATCGGTGCGGTCGTGGTCACCGAGAACGGGAGCGGGGACGGCCCGGTGGCCGGCATCGTCTCCGAACGCGACATCGTGCGCCGGCTGCACTCCCGGGGCACCGGGCTGCTGACCGCGACCGTCGGCGAGATCATGACCACCACGGTGTTCAGCTGCGCGCCCGCCGACACCGTGGACAGCCTGGCCGAAACCATGACCCAGCGCCGCATCCGGCACGTGCCCGTGCTGGAGGACGACCGGCTGGTCGGCATCGTCAGCATCGGCGATGTGGTGAAGAGCCGCATCAGCCAGTTGGAGGACGACCGCGAGCAACTGGCCTCCTACATTTCGCAGGGCTGAGCGACACTGTTCCAGATGTCAATCGGGCCGATCCCGAATCACGGCCGAGACCGGGCAGCTAGGGTCTGACTGGTTCACCGGACCTGACGAGGGGAAGCGCACGCGGATGGCCGCTCGGGGTAGGGCGCTTCGGCACTGGGTGCCCAGCGTGGTCGGGGTGCTGGTCATCGGCTGCCTGCTGGCCGGGTGCGGCGGCCAGACGATCGGCGGCACCGCCCAGCCCACCGGGGACATCGACCCCGGGAACGTGGCCGGCCTGCCGGTCACCAACGGGCCGAGCGGGCTCAAACCGGGTGTGCCCACGGCGAACCTGTCCGTGCACAACGGCACCGGCGGGGCGATGGACCAGCTGGCCGAGGATTCGCTGTCGGACATCTTCGACTTCTGGTCGAGTGCGCTGCCGCAGGACTTCGGCAAGCAGTTCGCGCCGCTGAAGAAACTGGTCTCCTACGACTCCAACGGCCCGAACGTGAAAGTGTGCGGCGGGGAGGACAGCCAGGGCGTGGAGAACGCGTTCTACTGTCCGGTGGACGACAGCGTGTCCTGGGACCGCGGGACGTTGCTGCCGATGCTCAACCAGGCGTTCGGCCCGATCTCGGTGGCGACCGTGTTCGCGCACGAGATGGGCCACGCGGTGCAGTTCCGGCTGGGCACGGTCAACCAGGCGACGCCAACGATCGTGAAGGAACAGCAGGCCGACTGCTACGCCGGGGCGTTCATGCGGTGGGTCGCGCAGGGGAACGCACCGCACCTGCAACTGTCCACCGGGACCGGCCTGAACCAGATCCTGGCCACCATGATCTTCATCCGCGACCCGGTCGGTTCGGTGAGCGCGGACACCCAGGCCCACGGCGACGCGTTCGACCGGGTGACCGCGTTTCAGTACGGCTTCACCAGTGGGCCGGTGCGCTGCAACAAAATCGACTACAAGGAAATTCAGCAGCGGATCACCGAACTCGGTTTCACCAACCAGTCGAAGTCGAACGACAACGTGGCGGTGAACGACCAGACCGTGGCGCTGTTGCAGCAGAGTCTGGACGCGACGTACAAGCAGGACACCAAGAACCCGCCGAAGCTCATCACCGGTACCGGTTCCTGCACCAGCGGCAGGAGCACGCCACCCGCGTCGTACTGTCCGAGCGGCAACACGGTCGACCTGGACGAGACCGCGCTGAACAAGATCGCGCAGTTGCCACCCGATGACAATCTCGGTGTGAACGGCGTCGCCCTTGGCGATTTCGCGGCCTTCGCCGAAATAGCGTCCCGCTATGTGCTCGCCGTGCAGAAATCCCTTGGCATTTCGACGACCGACGCGAACGCCGGTCTGCGCACCGCCTGCCTGACCGGCGCCTGGGCCGGGGTAGCGCGACACCGATTCGCCGACGGCCCGCAACAGCAGCTGCTGATCGGCCCCGGCGACCTCGACGAGGCCGTGGCCGAGCTGCTGGGCAGCCACAGCCTGATCGCCGCCGACGCCAACGGAGCCCAGGTCCCCGCCGGTTTCGCCCGGGTCGAGTCCTTCCAACTGGGCTTCCTGCAGGGCGCCAGCATCTGCACCAGCAAGTTCAGCTGACGCCTCCGCACGGCACCGACCCCGGGCTTGGCGCCGCGGCCCAGACCCGCGGCCCAGACCCGGGGCTCAGAACAGGGCGCTGGCCAGGTTCCGCCGGGCCGCGGCCACCCTCGGGTCGTCCGCCGGGAACAGCTCGAACAGCTCCACCAGGTGCTTGCGCACTCGGTCCCGGTCGTCCCCGGCGGACCGGCGGACGGCGGCGATCAGGCGGTCGAAGGCCGGTTGGACCTGCTGTTCGGCCAGTTCCGCGTCGGCGGCGGCGAGTTGGGCGTCGAGGTCATCGGGCGCGGAGTCGGCGCGGGCGATGGAGGCGGGGTCGGCGGCGGACACCCGGGCCAGGAAACGGACCTGGGCGATCGCCGTCTTGGCCAGCTCGTTGGCCGGTTCCTCGTCGAGAATGCGCTGGTAGGCGGCTTCGGCGGCGGTGAAGTCGCCGGCTTCGACGGCATCCTCGGCCGCGGTGAAGCGCGGGTCCTCGGGCTCCTCGACCGGCTCGGCCTCGTCCACCTCCTCCGCGGGGGCGCCCTCTTCGGCGGCCCGGATGCCGGGCAGGCGGTCGCGCAGCGCATCCAGCAGCGAGGTCAGCCACTCGCGGATCTGCGGTTCAGGCAGCGCACCGGCGAACGCGTCGATCGGCTGGCCGCCGGCGATCGCCACGACCGTCGGCACCGACTGCACACCGAACAGCTGGGCGATGCGCGGATTGGCGTCCACGTCGATCTTGGCCAGCACCCAGGCGCCGTTGGCGGCCTGCGCCAAGCGCTCCAGCAACGGCGAGAGCTGCTTGCACGGCTCGCACCAGGTCGCCCACAGGTCGACCACCACGGGCACCTGGAGGGAGCGCTCCACCACATCGGTCTGGAAGTTCGCCTCGGTCGCCTCGAACACGAGCTCCGAGGCACCGCCGCCGCCTGCCGCATCCCCGCTGGATGCGGGCGCCGGAGGCCGGTTGGCGGCCTCCGCCCGCGCCTTCAGCGCGGACAGATCGACCGCGCCGGACAGCGCGGCGGACAGGGCAACGTTCTGGCGTGGGTCTGACCTTGTCACGTATCCATCCTGGCACGAGCCCGGCGGTGCGCGTCGCCGCCGGTCATCAGTCGGGCAATTCGGTGGCCGCGTCGATGCCACCACCCCTACCGGCCAACCCCGCGCTCGGCGCAGGTATTCCTGGTCGATGCCCCGCTGGTAGCTTCGGTGGCCATGACGGACCAACCTCTGCCGTTCGACCCGATTGCCCGCGCGGCGGCCCTCTGGGAGGACCGGGTCGGCCCGTCGACGATCATGGCGGCGGTCACCAGCGTCATGCGGGTGCAGCAGATCCTCCAGTCGGCCGTGGACAGTGCGCTGCGCCCGCACGGACTCACCTTCGCCCGGTTCGAGGCGCTGGTCCTGCTGTTCCACTCCCAGCGCGGCAGCCTGCCGATGCGGGTCATGGGCCAGCGCCTGCAACTGCACCCCACCAGCGTGACCAACATCGTGGACCGGCTGGAAGCGGACGGGCTGGTCAAGCGCATCCCGCACCCCACCGACCGGCGCACGACCCTGGTGGAGATCACCGAGGCGGGCCGGGGCCGGCGCGCGGAGGCCACCGAGGCGGTCACCTCGGTCGACTTCGGCCTGCGCGGCCTCACCGAGCGGCAGACCATCGCGCTGACCGACCTGCTGGCCAAGGTCCGCCGCGCCTCCGGCGACTTCGAGTAGCCAACGCCGAAAACAGCGCGGGGCGCCCCGCGAACCGGGCGCCCCGCGCTGTCGGTGATTCGGCACGGACTCAGCGCTGCGGCCTGGTGCCCTTCTCCTGGTGCGGCATGCTCTGGTTCGCACCGGGCAGGGTCGGGGCGGGCAGCTGGGTCGAGGTGTACTGGGCGTAGGTCAGCGGGCCCGCGGTGTCCGGCAGCACCGGCGGCTTCGAAGCCCCGCGGTTGAAGCTGAACGCCGAGGTGAAGTCGCCGAAGGTGCGCCGGCGCCAGTCGCTGATGTTGCTCTCCCTGATCCCGGTGAACTTCTCCAGGAAGCGCAGCACCGAGGTGTGGTCCAGCGGCTCGCTGTGCACCCAGCCACCGGCGGTCCACGGCGAGATGATGATCGCCGGAACCCGGAAACCGCCGCCCACCGGCAGATTGTTGCCCGGGGTGTGGCCCGGCGAGGTCTTGGTGACGAACTCGTCCGGCGTGCCAGCGGGCGGGGTCGGCGGCACGACGTGGTCGAACAGGCCGTCGTTCTCGTCGTAGTTGAGGATGAACACGGTCTTGGCCCACAGTTCGGGGTTGGCCGCGATCGCGTCGATCTTGCTGGCCACGAAGGCCGCGCCGTCGGCCGGCATGTAGTCCGGGTGCTCGGACTGGAAGCTGGTGGGCAGGATCCAGGACACCGCGGGCAGGTTGCCGGTGCGCGCGTCGTACTCGAACTGGCCCTCCGGCCCGTAGGCGATTCCCTTGTCGTACAACGGATCCCCGGGCTTGGCGTCCTGGAAGTTCTTGAACTCGGCCAGCATGTTGGTGCCGTAGTTGTCCTGCTGCTGGTACACCTTCCAGCTCACCCCGGCCGCCTCCAGCCGCTCGGCGTAGGTGGTCCAGGTGTAGTAGCCGGACGCCGGGGTGTCGTTCTCCAGGATCGGCCCGCCGTTGTTCCCGTTCGGGTCGATGGTGCCGGTCATCCAGATCATCCGGTTGGGCCAGGTCGGGCCCTGCACCGAGCAGTAGTAGTTGTCGCACACGGTGAACGCCTCGGCCAGCGCGAACTGGAACGGGATGTCGGCGCGGGTGTGGTAGCCCATCACGTACGGGCCGTTCTTGCCGTCGGCGGCCCGGTGCGCGGGCAGCCAGTTGTCCATCTTGCCGCCGTTCCAGGCGCTGTGCTGCACCGCCCAGGCGTGCGAGGTGGACGGGATGTGCTGCGCGCTGGTGGTGTTGGTGTCCAGGTGGAACGGCAGCACGTAGCCGTCCGGGTTGACCGTGTCCGGCTGGTAGAACACCGAACGGCCGGTGGACAGCTTGATCGCGGTCGGGTCGTCGAAGCCGCGCACTCCGGCCATGGTGCCGAAGTAGTGGTCGAACGACCGGTTCTCCTGCATCAGCAGCACGACGTGCTCGATGTCCCGCAGCGAACCGCCCGTGGGCAGTCCGTCGGCCAGGGCCCGCTGGACGTTCGGCGGCAGGAGACTCGCGGCGGCGGCCGCGGCCGCGGCTCCAGCGGCTCCGCCGAGCAGGCGACGACGAGTGAATTCGGGCATTGCGGTGCCTCCCAGTGGGGTTCGAGACAGCTCTATGACCCTCGCCGCTAAGCCTTCACCAAGAAAGGATGCTCGGTGGAACAACCGGAGAACTACCGGTGACCACAACGCACGAGCGGGGCGCGGTGTGTCGAAGACTCACCGCGCCCCGCCCGGTTCAACCCGCCAGCTGACCGGATTTATCCGACAGCGATGGAGAAAACGTGCACTTCGCCGCCGCCGGTGACATCGGTCGGCAGGGTGATGCTCTGCACCGTCTTGCCCGCGGTCAGCGCGATCGGCGCGGCCGCGAACACGAAGGTGTTGATCGTCTGGTTACCACCCGAGGTCTGGTTGCGGTACGGGGTGGTCGCCTGGATCGTGTTGCCGAACGCGGGTGAGTCGGCGCCCGCGCCCAGCGTCCAGTCGGAGAACCCGAGGGTCGCCGTCTGGGTGCTGCCATCGGTGTAGGTGATGGTCACCGTGCCGCTGGAGTTGCCATTGGACGCCGAGCCAAGGATCTCCAGCTTGGTGGCCGAGGACGTGGCCCCGTCCACGGTGATGGTCTGGCCCGCGGCCACCACGTTGTCCGGCGACCCCACCGCGGAGTTCGGCCAGGTCAGGGTGACCCCGTTGGCCGTGGTGGCGCCGCCTGCGGTCAATCCGGCCGAGGCCAGTTGATCACTGGAGTAGGAGAACCCGTCCCCGTCGAAGTTGGCCGCCGCGGTGTCGTCGTCGGGCGAGATGCCCACGTTGTCCTGCGCGGCCAGCAGACTGCCCGGCTGGGCCACCAGCACCGACAGCGTCGCGTTGGGCAGCGTCCCCGAGGAGGTCGAGTAGCTGACCGGGATGCTGTAGGTGGTGCCGATCGCACCCGAGGTCACCGCCACGGTCACCGGTGCGGTGATCTTGCCGCCCGCCGGCACGGTCAGCGTGCCCGAGGTCGGGGTGACGGTCACCCCGGCCGGCGGGTTGGCCTTCCAGGACACCGTGGTGCCCGTGCCGGTCAGGTCCTGCGCCCCGATGCTGGCCGGTGCGCTGGAACCGGTGGGGATCACCAGCCGAGCCGGGTCGGTGTAGGTGAAGTCGGTGCGCTGACCCTGCTGGAACGACGGCGGCGCGTCGGCCGCGACCGAGCCCCAGGTCTTGTTCGCCGTGGACGACATGGTGAAGTCCAGGGTGCCGCCGTTGCGGGCGAACGACTCCGGCAGGTAGGTCTGGTCGCTGGCGGTGCCGTTGACCTTCAGGCCGCTGACGTAGACGTTGGTGTCCGAGGCGCCCGGCGCGTTGATGGTGAACTTGTGGCCGCTCGGGGTGTTGATCTTCACCTGGGTGAACATCGGACTGCCCACCACGAGCTCGGACCGGCCCGGGATCTCCGGGTACAGGCCCATCGCCGACCACACGTACCAGGAACCCATCTCGCCCAGGTCGTCGTTGCCCTGCAGGCCCGAGGGGCTGGAGTTGTAGAGCTGGCTCTCCACCTCGCGCACGGTCGCCTGGGTCTGGTACGGCTCACCGGTGAAGTCGTACAGGTACGGCGTTTCCAGGGTCGGCTCGTTGGACAGGAACGCGTAGGGCTGCTGGGTGCCCACGTTCAGCTTGGTGAAGAACGTGTCCAGCCGCTGGTTGGTCGCGGCGTCCCCGCCGAACGAGGCGATCAGCCCGGATTCGTTGTAGGGCACCATCCAGCTGTACTGCGAACCGTTGCCCTCCACGTACCCGCTGGAGCTGGCCGGGTCGTAGCTGCCGGGGAACGAGCCGTCGGAGTTGCGTGGCTCCAGGTAGCCGGTCGAAGGGTTGAACAGGTTCTGCCAGTTCTGCGCCCGCGCCATCATCTGGTTGTAGGTGGCCGAATCGCCCAGCCGCTGGGCGAACTGCGCGATGGCGAAGTCGGCGCTGGTGTACTCCAGGGTGTCCGCCGCCGCGCCGGGCACGTAGCCCTTGTTCTCGTAGTCGGCAAGGCCCGGTCGTTCCACGTAACCGGTGGACGAGTCGGTCGGCTGGGTGGCGCCCTTGTACATCAACGACAACGCGGTCTTCGTGTCGAAGTTGGTCGCGCCGAACGCGTAGGCGTTGGACACGATGATGTGGTACGGGTCGCCGTTCATCACGCCGGTGTAGTCGTTGGCCACCGTCCAGCGGTCCCACGATCCGCCCTGCTGCGCGAACAGCACCATCGACTCGGCGATGTCGGACATCTCGTTGGGCGCCAGCAAAGCCAGTAACTGACTTTCGGATCTGTAGATGTCCCAACCGGAGAAGTTGGTGTAGATCGCATGGCCCTTGGCGACCGTGTGCACTCTGCCGTCGAATCCGGCGTACTGCCCGTTGTCGTCGTTGAACACGTTGGGCTGCAACAGGGAGTGGTACAGGCTGGAGTAGAAGGTCTTCTTCTCCTCGTCGGTGCCGCCGGTCACCTGGACCTCGCCGAGCCGGCTGTTCCAGTTCGCCCGCGCGGCCTTGGCCACCTGGTCGAAGTTCTGGCCGCCGTTGTTCTCGGTGCTCAGGTTGCCCTTCGCGCCCGCGAGGGACACAAAGGACAGTCCGACCCGGACGTTCACCGTCTTGGACTTGGTGGTGTCGAAGGTGACGTAGCCGCCGGTGCCCGGCCCGGACGCGGTCACGTCCTGCGGCTTGGCGGTGCCGTTGCTCCCCACCTGCGGGGTGATCGAGCTGGTCTTGCCGCCCGTGGTCTTCTGGTTGGCCTTCACCACCGCGGGCGCGGCGGGCTGGCCGCCGTTCTGGGTCGCCTTGTCCGGCGTCACGGTCCCGTTGTGCCAGGTGCCGAACGTGTCGAAGTTCTGGTCGAACTGGGCGTAGAAGTAGACCTTGTAGGAATCGCCCGTGCCGCAGAAGTCACCGGACACCGCGTAGCCGCTGATGTAGTTCTTGCCGATGGTGACCTGCGAGTCGCTGGTGCCGCTGATCGAGCCGGAGGTGTTGACCAGCAGCGAGGCGGTCTGCCCGGCCGGGTAGGTGAACCGGCCCGAACCGGTGCGCTGGGTGGTGGTCAGCTCCACCTTGGCGCCGTTGTCCAGGCTCACGCCGTAGTAACCGGGGCTGACCTGCTCGTTGCTGTGCGAGAAGGTCGAGATGTACTTGTTCGGATCGGTGGCGGGCGAGTCGCTGACCGCGCCGACCACCGGCATGAACGGGACGTCCTCGTAGGTGTCGCAGCCCGCACCGGACAGGTGGGTCAGGCTGAAACCGCGGATCCGGTTGTCCTGGTAGTAGTAGCCGCCGTGTTGCAGGGTGACCGTGTCCGGACTCCACTGCACCATGCCGAACGGGACGTCCGCGCCGGGGAAGTTGTTGCCCGCGCCGCCGCCGGTGCCCTGGTCGGCCGCGCCAGGTTGAGTGCCGAGATAGGTGTCCACGTACTGGGCGACATCACCGCTGGTAGCCGCAGCGGACGCCCCGATCACCGGGCCGGCGATGGGCCCGGCGTTCGCCGCCAACGCCGAGCCGCCGACCAGTCCGAGCGCGGCGAGCAGCACACCGGCCGCCCGTCCCACTCGTCTGCCGTGCAGGGATTCGTTCATGATGACAACCTTGTCTTATCCGAACGGTGCTTGCGCGGTCACCTTGGGTTGATTCCCTGTGTGAAGTCAAGGTTATGTACGCAGGTTGTCTGGTTCAGGACAACAGCAAGAGCACCGTCGACCAGCCAAAGGACGATTGACACGATCGCCCGATTGGTGTGCAATCCGACCCGATGACAACGTTGTCTGGCGCGACCCCCGGGAAGATCCGGCGAGCCACCATGAACGATGTGGCCCGCCTGGCCGGAGTGAGCCTGAAAACGGTGTCCAGGGTGGTCAACGGTGAGGCCGGTGTCCATCCGAGCACGGCAGGCCGGGTGCTCTCGGCCATCGACCAACTCGGCTTCCGGCGCAACCTCGGCGCGCGCAACCTGCGCCGCGGCTCCTCCTCCGGCACCATCGGCGTGCTCACCGAGGACGTGGCCAACCCCTTCTACTCGATGCTGACCCGCGCGGTGGAGGAAGTCGCCCGCCAGTACGACCGGCAGGTGCTCACCGGCTCCTCGGACGAGGACCCGGAGCGGGAACGGGAACTGGCCCTGGAGTTCTGCTCCCGCCGGGTGGACGGACTGCTCGTGGTGCCCGCGGGCCTGCGGCACGGCTACCTGGTGCCGGAGATCCACGCCGGGCTGCCGGTGGTGTTCGTGGACCGGCCGGCCGGCGACATCGTGGCCGACACGGTGCTGGTGGACAACCTCGGCGGCGGCGTGGATGCCGTGCTGCACCTGGCCAGACAGGGCCACCGGCGGATCGCCTTCCTCGGTGACGCGCCGAACATCTTCACCGCCAACGAGCGGCTGCGCGGCTACCGGGAGGGTTGCGCGCGGGCCGAACTGCGCTTCGACGACGCCCTGGTCAGCATGCGCACCCCCAGCGAGGACGGCATCGCCGACGCGCTGCGCCGGGTGCTGGACCGGCCGGAGCCGGCCACCGCGCTGATCACCGGCAACAACCGGATCACCGTGCTGGCGCTGCGCGTGCTGGCCGGCCGGGAGCACCGGCCGGCGCTGGTCGGCTTCGACGACTTCGAACTGGCCGATCTGCTCTCCCCGCCGGTGAGCGTGATCGCCCACGACACCGCGGCACTCGGCCGGGCGGCCGCCGAGTTGCTGTTCGCCCGGCTCGCCGGGGACGACTCGCCGCCGCACCGGGTCACCATGCCGGTGCGCCTGACCGCACGAGGATCGGGAGAGACACCACCATCATGAGCGCCCCCTTGTCACGGCCGTCGACCGCGCAGCCCATCGTGCTGCCGGCCAACCAGCCCCGCCAGTTCTACCGGGGCGGCGCGGCCATCGCCGAACTGCGCGGCACACCAGCCGGTTCGGAGTTCGGCCCGGAGGACTGGGTGGCCTCCACCACCACCCGGTTCGGCAAGGAGACCGACGGACTGTCCACCCTGCCCGACGGCGGCTACCTGCGGGACGCCGTGCTGGCCGACCCGGAGACCTGGCTGGGCCGCGAGCACGTGGCCGCGTACGGGTCCAGCACCGGACTGCTGGTCAAGCTGCTCGACGCGGGCCAGCGGCTGCCGGTGCACTGCCACCCGTCGAATGTGTTCGCCCAGCAGCACTTCTCCTCGCACTTCGGCAAGACCGAGGCGTGGGTGGTGGTCGGCACCTCGGGCGCCGACCCGACCGTCCACATCGGATTCCGGCGGGACGTGGACCGGGAACAGGTCGACCGGTGGGTGGCCGACCAGGACCACGAGGGCATGCTGGGCGCGCTGAACACAGCCGCCGTGGCGGCCGGGGACACCGTGCTGATCCCGTCCGGGCTGCCGCACGCCATCGGCGCCGGGGTGTTCATCGTGGAGTTGCAGCAGCCCACCGACCTCTCGGTCACCCTGGAGTGGGACGGGTTCCTGGACGACGCCGACGCGGGCAGCCTGGGCATCGGCTTCGAGGCCGCGCTCGGATGTGTGGACCGCTCCGGCTGGGGCGATGGCCGGTGGGAGTCGCTGGTCCGGCACACCGCCGGGGCGAGCGAGCCGGTGGTGCCGCTGCTGGCCGACGGCGCGGCCGAGTTCTTCCGCGCCGACCGGTTGCAGGTCAGCGCGCCGCTGGAGCTGGACGCCTCGTTCGGTGTGCTGATGATGCTGGACGGCGCGGGCACGCTGAAGACCGAGCACGGCGGCACGGTGGAACTGCGCCGCGGCGAGAGCGTGGTCGTCCCGCACGGTGCGGGTGAGTCCACTGTGGAGGGTGAGCTGATCGCGGTGCGCTGCCGCCCGCCGGCCCCGGTGCTGTAGAGCCAGACCCCATGCGGGGCGCGGAAACCGCCCGGTGATCGAGGACCCCGACCTCGATCACCGGGCGGCCCGCGTCAGGGGAAGACGGCGCGGCAACGGGGTCGGCGCAGCGGCATCGGCGCCGCGGATTCGGCACAGCAGATTCGGCTCGGCAACGGATTCGGCGCAACGGATTCGGCGCCGCCGCCGATGCCGGGCTTCGGCGAGTCGGGGTCAGAGCGAGGCGACCAGGGCGTCGGCGGCGCTGTAGGGGTCCAGTTCGCCGGACATCACGCGCTTGGCGTACTGGGTCAGCGCTTCCCCGCCCCGCAGATCGCCGATCCTGTCGCGCAACTGGGCCAGCGCGATCGCCTCGACCTCGGCCGCGGCCCGCTCGGCGCGGCGGCGATCGAGCTCGCCGTGCTCGGTCAGCCAGGTGCGGTGTTCCTCGATCGCGGCCACCACATCGGTCAGTCCCTCGCCCCGGGTGGCCACCGTGCGGACCACCGGCTGCCGCCAGCTCGGCCCCTCGATTCCGTTGCGTCCCAACGAAATCATGTGCTTGAGGTCGCGGATGACCTGCTCGGCGCCGTCCCGGTCGGCCTTGTTGACCACGAACACGTCGGCCACTTCCAGGATGCCGGCCTTGGCCGCCTGGATGCCGTCGCCCATGCCCGGGGACAGCAGCACCAGCGTGCTGTCGGCCAGCGAGACGATGTCCACTTCGGACTGACCGACGCCGACCGTCTCGATCAGCACCACGTCGAACCCCGCCGCGTCCAGCACGCGCAGCGCCTGCGGGGTGGCCCAGGCCAGCCCGCCCAGGTGGCCTCGGGTGGCCATGGAGCGGATGAACACGTCCGGGTCGGTGGCATGCTCCTGCATGCGCACCCGGTCGCCCAGCAGGGCCCCGCCGGAGAACGGCGAGGACGGGTCCACGGCCAGCACGCCGACCCGTTTGCCGGCCTCGCGCAGCGCGCTGACCAGCCCGGAAGTGGTGGTCGACTTGCCGACGCCGGGCGCGCCGGTCAGCCCGACCACCTGGGCGTGCCCGGTGTGCGGGGCCAGCGCTTCGGCCACCTCGCGCAGCTGCGGGCTGGCGTCCTCGACCAGCGAGATGAGCCGGGCGATCGCGCGCGGGTTGCGTTCCCGCGCGCGATCGATCAGCTCGCTTACCTGCGGTGCCACAAATCCGAGCTCAGGACTTCGGCACCGTGATGATCAGCGCGTCGCCCTGGCCACCGCCGCCGCACAGCGCGGCCGCGCCGGTGCCGCCGCCGCGCCGGCGCAGCTCCAGCGCCAGGTGCAGGGCCAGCCGGGCGCCGGACATCCCGATCGGGTGACCAAGCGCGATGGCACCGCCGTTGACGTTGACCTTGTCCTCGGACAGGCCCAGCTTGTCGGTGGACACCACGCCGACCGCGGCGAACGCCTCGTTGATCTCCACCAGATCCAGCCCGCCGGTCTCGATGCCTGCCTTGGCGCAGGCCTTCTTGATCGCGTTGGCCGGCTGCTCGTGCAGGCTGGCGTCCGGGCCGGCGACCACGCCGTGCGCGCCGATCTCGGCCAGCCAGGACAGGCCCAGCTCCTCGGCCTTGGCCTTGCTCATCACCACGACCGCGGCCGCGCCGTCGGAGATCTGCGAGGCCGAGCCCGCGGTGATGGTGCCGTCCGAGGCGAACGCCGGACGCAGTTTCCCGAGGCTGGCCGCGGTGGTGTCGCCGCGCACCCCCTCGTCGGTGTCCACGATGGCCGGGTCGCCCTTGCGCTGCGGCACGCTGACCGGGGCGATCTCCTCGGCGAAGACGCCGTTCTCGGCGGCCTTGGCCGCGCGCTGGTGCGAGCGCGCGGAGAACTCGTCCTGCGCTTCCCGGGTCAGGCCGTAGCGGGAGTTGTACTTCTCCGTGGACGCGCCCATGGCCACCTGATCGAACGCGCAGAACAGGCCGTCGTAGGCCATGTGGTCGACCAGCGTGGTGTCGCCGTACTTGAAGCCGGCCCGGGACTTGGGCAGCAGGTGCGGGGCCTGGGTCATGGACTCCTGGCCGCCGGCCACCACGATGTCGAACTCGCCGGCCCGGATCAGCTGGTCGGCCAGGGCGATGGCGTCCAGGCCGGACAGGCAGACCTTGTTGATGGTCAGCGCCGGGACGTCCATCGGGATGCCCGCGTTGACCGCGGCCTGGCGGGCCGGGATCTGGCCCGCGCCCGCGGTGAGCACCTGGCCCATGATCGTGTACTCGACCTGCTCGGGGGCGACCCCGGCGCGCTCCAGCGCGGCCTTGATCGCGAACCCGCCGAGCTGGGCGGCGGAGAAATCCTTGAGCGAGCCGAGCAGGCGCCCCATGGGGGTGCGCGCTCCGGCGACAATGACGGACCCGGACACCGGCATCTCGTGCCTCCTCAAGACGGGTTCTGCTCGATGATGATCCGACCGTACCGGCCGGTAACAACGGTGAGTATGACCGCTGTCACGGCCTCCGGCACCGGACCGGTTCAGAGCTTTTATTCTGGAGTGTATGCGCGAGGACATTGAGCCGTTCGTGACCGCGATCGACCACACCGGCATCGCCGTTCCCGACCTGGACGAGGCGATCTCGTACTACGAGAAGACCTACGGCCTCAAGCTGGCCCACCAGGAGGTCAACGAGGAGCAGGGCGTGCGCGAGGCCATGGTGCGCGCCGAGGGCGACGACGGGACGGGCACCGCGATCCAGTTGCTCGCGCCGTTGCGGCCGGACTCCACCATCGGGAAATTCCTCGACAAGAAGGGCCCCGGGCTGCAGCAGCTGGCCCTGCGGGTGGCCGACATCGACGCCGTGTCCGAGGCGTTGCGCGGCAAGGGCCTGCGGTTGCTCTACGAGCAGCCCAAGCGCGGCACGGCCGGCAGCCGGGTCAATTTCGTGCACCCGAAGGACGCCGGTGGCGTGCTGGTGGAGCTCGTCGAACCGGCGGCTACGCACTGATCATCCGTATATTTGCGGATTTGCGGGTTTTCCGCGGGACAGTAAGGAAAACTTGCTCGCGGAACCGGTGGCATTCGGTTATCGTCTGATCCTTGGACGAATTGGGGGTCGGCCGTGGTCGGAGTGGCATGCCCGCAGTGTGGAGCCGAGTTTTCGGTGCGAACCGTCGCGATGATCCATGCTCAGGGCTTTTCCCGGGCCGGTGTCGCCCCACCGGCCCGACCGGCGCTGGCCGCGCTGCGGCTGCGGTGGTCGGAATACTCGGTGGTGGCGTTCCCGTCGCTGATCGTGCTGTTCGCTCAGTCCAGCGGCTCGGCCGCGGGCGCGGCGGTGCTGGGCACGGCGGTGGCCTCGGTGTGGCTGACCCAGTACCTGGTGCGCCGGTCGCGGCTGCGCACGGCCAGCCGGGATTACCGCGCGCAATTCGCGATATGGCGGCGACTGTTCGGGTGCCTGCGGTGCGAAATCGTTTTCCTGCCCGATGACGCGGCACTCGACGCGGACCGGGGTGGGTGCGCGCCTGCGGCCCACACGAGCGAATTCATCCGGCAATGCGCGGCCCGCGCGGCGACCAGAGCGACCGCGGTGGCCGGCTGAGGCAGCGGGATTGTCCGCCGGAATGCGGTATTCCGGCGGACACCCTTCGCGACCATAGGACAGGCTTGCCTACCAGATGCCGGCCAAATGCTGTCGCGGAAGCCGAATCCGTGACGATGCGGAGCCGAATCGAGTTGTTTTGGCGCGTGAGACAGAGCGGCGGTGCTGGTCATCGGCTGCGACGTCGACCACTCGGACGGGCTAATCGCGCGTGCCGTGCCTCACAGCGGTTGCTTCTGTATCGTTACTCGCCGGTAACCTCGTGACCTCAAACGACCCCCAGCGCGTGTCTACCGGCTTGGAGGCCCACCGTGCAAAAGATCCTCGACGCAATTCTCGCCGGCGAACGCGAGGCGATCGGCTCGCTGCCCGTCCCGGAGAGCTATCGCGGCATGACCGTGCACGCGGACGAGGCCACGATGTTCGACGGCGAGGCCTCCCGCGACAAGGACCCGCGCAAGTCGCTGCACCTGGACGAGGTGCCCACCCCCGAGCTCGGCCCGGGCGAGGCCCTGGTCGCGGTGATGGCCAGCGCGATCAACTACAACACCGTGTGGACCTCGATCTTCGAGCCGGTGTCCACCTTCAGCTTCCTCAAGCGCTACGGCAGGACCTCCCCGCTGGCCGAGCGGCACGACCTGCCCTACCACGTGGTCGGCTCCGACCTGGCCGGCGTGGTGCTGCGTACCGGCCCCGGCGTCAACGCGTGGAAGGCCGGCGACGAAGTCGTCGCGCACTGCCTGAACGTGGAGCTGGAACACCCCGACGGCCACAACGACACGATGCTCGACCCGGAGCAGCGGATCTGGGGCTTCGAGACGAACTTCGGCGGCCTCGCGGAACTCGCGTTGGTGAAGTCCAACCAGCTGATGCCCAAGCCCGCGCACCTCACGTGGGAGGAGGCCGCCTCCCCCGGACTGGTGAACTCCACGGCGTATCGCCAACTGGTGTCCCGCAACGGCGCGGACCTGAAGCAGGGTGACGTCGTGCTCATCTGGGGGGCGTCGGGCGGGCTCGGGTCCTACGCGACCCAGTTCGCGCTCAACGGCGGCGCCACCCCGGTGTGCGTGGTGTCCAGCCCGGAAAAGGCGGAGATCTGCCGCACGATGGGCGCGGAGCTGATCATCGACCGGTC
>DASZNF010000012.1:0-28807 GCA_035551355.1 Pseudonocardiaceae bacterium
ACAAAAACGATGTCCACTAAATTTGGTCTACTCAAAGGAACCCAATAACGGGTTCATATTATTAGACACGCTCTACTAGCTTCATCGGCACACTGTTGAGTTCTCAAAGAACACACGCACACACCCTCGAATCACTCTCGCAACCCACTGGGCGAAGCATCATCTTCGGTATTTCTGAAGCTTATCTGATTCGGTCTCAGTCTCCAAATCCGCCCTGCCGGGCGAAGGAGCCTGGTGTCGAACCGGCGGTCACCCACTCTACCACTTGCGTAGGAGCTTGGTTCGTGACCCCTGCCGCGCTCGTTCCCGGGGGCCTTTCGGCTTTTCGGGCCCGTGTCGCGCTGACATGGAATAAGTTACGCGGCCGAGAACAGGAAGTCAAATCGCGGCCTTATAGGCCCGGCACGACGGGTAACCGCAGGTCAGCGACCCCGTACCGGGCTTGGAACCAAGCTAGTGCACCAGCCGGACGCCCGCAGTGTGACGCTTGCCACGCCGAACCACCAACCAACCGCCGGCCAGCGCGTCTTCGCTGGTCGGACGCCACTCCTCGGCGGTCACCTTGGTGTTGTTGATGTACGCGCCGCCCTCTTTCACCGTCCGCCGGGCCGCACCGCGGCTGTCCGCCAGTCCGCAGGACACCAGCAGGTCGACGACGGTGGGCCCGTCGGCCAACCGGGCCTCCCCGGTCGGCGCCTCGGCCATCGCCGAGGTCAGCGTGCCCTCGTCCAGCTCGCGCAGCTCGCCCCGGCCGAACAGGGCCTGGCTGGCCAGCACCACCTTGCGCGTCTCGGCCTCGCCGTGCACCAGCGTGGTGACCTGCTCGGCCAGCGCGCGCTGCGCCGCCCGGGCGGCCGGCCGTTCGGCGGTCTGTTCGGCCAGCGCCTCGATCTCCTCGCGGGACGCGTAGCTGAACACCTTGAGGTAGCTGTCCACGTCCCGGTCATCCGCGTTCATCCAGAACTGGAAGAACGCGTAGGGACTGGTCAGCTCCGGATCCAGCCACACCGTGCCGGTCTCGGTCTTGCCGAACTTGGTGCCGTCGGCCTTGGTGATCAGCGGCGTGGCCACCGCGTGCACCGACTTTCCCTCGGTGCGGTGGATCAGGTCCACGCCCGAGGTGATGTTGCCCCACTGGTCACTGCCGCCGGTCTGCAGCGTGCAGCCGTGCCGCCGGTACAGCTGGAGGAAGTCGTTGGCCTGCAACAGCTGGTAGCTGAACTCGGTGTAGCTGATGCCCGCGTCGGAGTTGAGCCGGGTGCTGATCGCCTCCTTGGCCAGCAACCGGTTCACCCGGAAGTGCTTGCCCACATCGCGCAGGAAGTCGATGGCCGACATTCCGTCGGTCCAGTCCAGGTTGTTCACCATGACGGCCGCGTTCTCGCCGGTGAACTCCAGGAACGGCTCCACCTGGGCCCGGATGCGGTCCACCCAGCCGGCCACCACCTCGGGCGAGTTCAGCGTGCGTTCCGCGGTGGGCTTCGGGTCGCCGATCAGCCCGGTGGCCCCGCCGACCAGGCCCAGTGGCCGGTTACCGGCTCGCTGGAACCGCGCGGCGGTCAGGATCTGCACCAGATTGCCCAGGTGCAGGCTGGGCGCGGTGGGGTCGAAACCGACGTAGAGGGTGAGCGGACCGGCGTCGATGTCCCGGCGCAGCGCGTCGAGATCGGTGGACTGCGCGATCAGGCCGCGCCAGGTCAGCTCGTCGAGGATGTGCTCACTCACGCATCCGATTGTCCCCGACCCGGCAAAACGAGATTCACCCGGCGCTTTCCGCCGCGCCGGTACCCGCTGACCGCGGGTGAACCGTGCACCCACAACCGCCAGGGCACGTCCATCGCGCTGGCCACGCCGACCCGGGGACCGGTGCGCACCTGCTCGTCGGGCACCGGATCGCCGGTCAGCAACCGCACCGGGGAGGCCGGATCGGTGAGGTCGAGACCGTTGTCCTCGCGGTCAAGGGCCAGCACCGAGGTGAGCCGGGCCGGGCCCTTGGCCAGTTCGTGGTCCGACCGGGCGGCCGGGCGGCGTTTGCGGGCGGCCGCCACCCCGTCGACCACCTCACCCGCGCGCAGCAGCACCGCGCCGGGCACGCCGTCGGACTCGGCCACCACGTTCGCGCAGAAATGCATGCCGTACACGAAATACACGTACAGATGACCGGCCGGGCCGAACATCACCGCGTTGCGCTCGGTCTTCCCGCGGTAGGTGTGCGAGGCCGGGTCGTCGGCACCCCGGTAGGCCTCCACCTCTACCAGCCGCACCCGCACGTCAGCGGCTTCGAGCACCGCGCCCAGCAGCCGGCGGGCCACCACGAGGGAGTCGCCGGTCAGCTGGGCGCGGTCGAAGACGGTCACGCCGGGCGTGGCGAGGTCTGGGCCCACTCCCGCTGTCCCCGCACCGACTCGGCCAGCCGCACCAGTTGTTCGGCCACCCGCGCCGGTGCCGTGCCGCCGTAGCCGTCCCGGGAGGAAATCGATCCGCGCACGGTCAGCACGGTACGCACCTCGGGGGTCAGTTCGGGATGCACGGCCTTGAGTTCGTCGTCGGTCAGCTCGTCGAGGCCGACTCCGCGCTGCTCGGCCAGCCGCACGCAGCCACCGGCCGCCTCGTGTGCCACCCGGAACGGAATCCCTTGCCGCACAAGCCATTCCGCGATGTCGGTGGCCAGGGTGAAGCCGGCCGGAGCCAGCTCGGCCATCCGCTCGGTGTTGAAAACGACCGTGCCGACCATGCCGGTGATCGCGGGCAGCAACAGGTCCAGCTGCTCGACCGAGTCGAACAGCGGCTCCTTGTCCTCCTGCAGATCCCGGTTGTAGGCCAGCGGTTGCGCCTTGAGCGTGGCCAGCAGGCCGGTCAGGTTGCCGATCAGCCGGCCGGACTTGCCCCGGGTCAGCTCGGCCACGTCCGGGTTCTTCTTCTGCGGCATGATCGAACTGCCGGTGGCCCAGGCGTCGTCCAGCACCGCGTAGCCGAACTCCGCGGTGGTCCAGATGATGAACTCCTCGGCCATCCGGGACAGGTCCACCCCGAGCATGGCCAGCGCGAACGCGGCCTCGGCGGCGAAATCCCGGGAGGCGGTGCCGTCCAGCGAGTTCTCCACCGATGCGTCGAAGCCCAGTTCCCTGGCCACCGCGGTCGGGTCGAGACCCAGCGAGGAACCGGCCAGCGCGCCCGAACCGTAGGGTGACACCGCGGTGCGCCGATCCCAGTCGATCAGCCGCGACACGTCCCGGGACAGCGCCTGGGCGTGCGCGGCCAGGTGGTGGGCCAGCAGCACCGGCTGCGCGTGCTGCAGGTGGGTGCGTCCGGGCATCACCGCGTCCGGATGGGCATTGGCCTGGGCCAGCAGCGCGTCCACCACGTCCAGGGTGCCCGCGGCGACCCGGCGCAGCGCGTCCCGCAGCCACATCCGGAACAGCGTGGCCACCTGGTCGTTGCGGGAGCGGCCGGCGCGCAGTTTGCCACCGAGTTCCGGTCCGGCCCGGTCGATCAGGCCGCGTTCCAGCGCGGTGTGCACGTCCTCGTCGGCCAGGGTGGCCACGAACTCGCCGGAGACCACGTCGGCCTCCAGCGTGTCCAGCGCGGCCAGCATGGCGGTCAGCTCGTCGTCGGTGAGCAGACCGGCGGCCGCGAGGCCCCGGGCGTGCGCCCGGGAACCCGCGATGTCGTAGGTGGCCAGCCGCCAGTCGAAGTGGGTCGAGGCGGACAGCGCGGCCATCGCCTCGGCCGGTCCCGAGCTGAACCGGCCGCCCCACAGCGCGACCTTCTGCTGCTCGGCCATCAGCCGCCCAACTGGTCGCGCTTGGCGGCGATCTTGCTGGACAGACCCCACAACTGGATGAAGCCCTTGGCCTGCGACTGGTCGAAGGTGTCGCCCTCGTCGTAGGTGGCCAGGTTGAAGTCGTAGAGCGACTGCTCGCTGCGCCGGCCGGTGACGGTGGCGTTGCCGCCGTGCAGCTGCAGCCGGATCTCGCCGGACACGTGCTCCTGGGTCTTGGCCAGGAACACGTCCAGGGCCTCCTTCAGCGGGGAGAACCACAGGCCGTCGTAGACCAGCTCGCCCCAGCGCTGCTCGGTCTGCCGCTTGAACCGGGCCAGGTCCCGCTCCAGGGTGACGTTCTCCAGTTCCTGGTGCGCGGTGATCAGCGCGATCGCGCCGGGCGCCTCGTACACCTCGCGGCTCTTGATGCCGACCAGCCGGTCCTCGACCATGTCCAGCCGGCCGACGCCGTGCGCGCCGGCCCGGCGGTTGAGCTCGGAGATGGCCTCCAGCATGGTGACGGTCTCACCGTCGATGGCCACCGGGACGCCCTTTTCGAAGGTGATGACCAGTTCGTCCGGGGCGTGCCACTGGGTGGGGTCCTGGGTGTAGGAGTACACGTCCTTGGTGGGCGCGTTCCACAGGTCCTCCAGGAACCCGGTCTCCACCGCGCGGCCCCACACGTTCTGGTCGATCGAGAACGGGGACTTCTTGGTCACGTCGATGGGCAGATTGCGCTCGTCGGCCCAGGCGATGGCCTTCTCCCGGGTCCAGGCGTAGTCCCGGACCGGGGCGATCACCTTGAGGTCGGGGGCCAGCGCGCCGATGCCGACCTCGAACCGCACCTGGTCGTTGCCCTTGCCGGTGCAGCCGTGCGAGACGGTGTCGGCGTTGTGCATCTTGGCCGCGGTCACCAGGTGCTTGACGATCAGCGGCCGGGACAGCGCGGAGACCAGCGGATAGCGGTCCATGTAGAGCGCGTTGGCCTGTAGCGCGGGCAGGCAGTACTGCTCGGCGAACTCGTCCCGCGCGTCGACCACGACGGCGTCCTTGGCGCCGCACTCCAGGGCCCGCTTGCGGACGGTCTCCAGATCCTCGCCACCCTGGCCGACGTCGATGGCCACGGCGATGACCTCGGCGCCGGTCTCCTGGGCGATCCAGCCGATCGCCACCGAGGTGTCCAGCCCGCCGGAGTAGGCGAGCACAACCCGTTCGGTCATTCCTCAGTTCTCCTTCGTTTCTTCTGCCGTTCGGGCCGCCAGTGCGGTGAATCGGTCGGCAAGTTCAAGTCCGGTCAATGGTTCCCGGGCGATCACCATCAGCGTGTCGTCGCCGGCGATGGTGCCCACCACCTCGTGCAGCGCGGCCCGGTCGATCGCGCTGGCCAGGAACTGCGCCGCTCCGGGCGGGGTGCGCAGCACGGTCAGGTTGGCCGAGCCGTCCGCGGAGACCAGCAGTTCGGCCAGCAGCCGGGCCAGGCGGGAGGTGCCACCCCGCACGCCGCGCACCGGGCTGCCGTCCTCCGGGATGACGTACACCGCCGCCCCGCCGTCCACGCCGCGCAGTTTCACCGCGCCCAGCTCGTCCAGGTCCCGAGAAAGCGTGGCCTGGGTGACCTCAACCCCTTCCGCGGCAAGGAGTTTGGCCAGTTCGGTCTGGCTGCGCACGGCCATCGAGGAGACGATCTCCACGATTCGGGCCTGCCGCGCGACCCGGGTCGCGCCGGTCGAGGCGGCGGTCATCGTCGCTGGCCGTTCTGTTGCACCAGCCAGGCCAGCAGCGCTTTCTGGGCGTGCAGACGGTTTTCCGCCTCGTCCCACACCGCGCTGGCCGGACCGTCGAGCACCTCGTCGGTGATCTCGAAGCCGCGGTGCGCGGGCAGGCAGTGCATGGCGATCGCGCCCGGCGCGGCCTTGGCCATCAGCTCGGCGTTGATCTGGAACGGGCGGAACGGGCCGACCCGGTCCAGGCCGTCGTTCTCCTGGCCCATCGAGGTCCAGGTGTCGGTGACCAGCACGTCCGCGCCGTCCACGGCGGCGTCCGCGGAGGTGAACGTCCCGACCTCGGCGCCGGTCTCCGCGCCGCGCTTCGTCGCGTCGGCCAGGAACATCGGGTCGGGCTGGAAGCCTTCCGGACCAGCGATCCGCACGTTGACGCCCGCGGTCACGCCGCCCAGCAACAGCGAGTGCGCCATGTTGTTGGCGCCGTCGCCGAGGTAGGTCAGGGTCAGGCCGGCCAGTTTGCCGTGCCGTTCCCGGATGGTCTGCAGATCGGCCAGCACCTGGCACGGGTGGAACTCGTCGGTCAGCGCGTTGATCACCGGGATGGTCGCGGTGGAGGCCATCGCCTCGATGCGCCCCTGCGCGAAGGTCCGCCACACCACGACATCCACGAACCGGGACAACATCCGGGCGGTGTCCTCGATGGTTTCCTCGCGGCCCAGCTGCATGGTGCGCCCGTCCACCACCACCGGGTGGCCGCCGAGCTGGGAAATGCCGACATCGAAGGAAAGCCGGGTGCGGGTGGAGTTCTTCTCGAAGATGGCGGCCACGGATTTCCCGGCCAGCGCGGGAAACCCGAGCGGGTCGGCCTTCATCCGGTCGGCCAGATCGAGCACCTCGGTCTGTTCGGCCGGGGACAGGTCGTCGTCGCGCAGAAAGTGCCGGGTCATGCGTTCTCCAGGATGGCGGGCAGGGCGGCGAGGAACTGGTGGGCCTGATCGTCGTCGAGCACCAGCGGTGGCGCCAGCCGGACCACGTCCGGCGCCACCGGGTTGACCAGGAATCCGGCCTGCTGGGCGGCCGCGGTCAGCGCGCCGGACCTGGCTTCGGCCAGGGTGATGCCCAACAGCAGTCCGGCGCCGCGCACCCCCGTGATCAGCGGATGGTGCAGGTTCTCCACGCCCTGGGCCAGGTTCTTGCCGACGGTGGCGGCGTGCTCGGCCAGCCGGTCGGCGGCGATGGTGCGCAGCACCGCCAGTCCGGCCGCGCAGCACACCGGGTTGCCGCCGAAGGTGGTGCCGTGCTGGCCGGGCCGCAACAGGTCGCCGGCCGCGCCGACGCCGACGACCGCGCCCAGCGGCAGGCCACCGCCGAGGCCCTTGGCCAGGGTGATGATGTCCGGGGTGATCCCGGCCTGCTGGAAGGCGAACCAGCTGCCCATCCGGCCAAGGCCGGTCTGCACCTCGTCGATCACCAGCAGCGCGCCGACCTCGCTGGTCAGTTCCCGCGCGGCGGCCAGGTAGCCGTCCGGCGCCGGGATCACGCCCCCCTCGCCGAGCACCGGCTCCAGGAAGACGGCGGCGGTTTCGTTGTCCACCACGGCTTTCAGCGCGGCGAGGTCGCCGAAGGGCACGTGCGTGACGCCCGGGGTGAGCGGTTCGAACGGTTCGCGCTTGCCGGGCTGGCCGGTGAGCGCCAGCGCGCCCATGGTGCGGCCGTGGAACGCGCCCTCGGCCGCGACCACCTTCTGCCGGCCGGTCAGCCGGGTGATCTTGAACGCACCTTCCAGCGCCTCCGCGCCGGAGTTGCAGAACAGGACCTTTCCGTTGCCCGCGAAGCCGGTCACGTCCAGCAGGGCCTCGGCCAGTTCCACCGCGACCGGGTTGATGTAGAGGTTCGAGGTGTGCCCGAGGCGGCCGATCTGCTCGGTGACCGCGGCCACCACGGCGGGGTGGGCGTGGCCCAGCGCGTTGACCGCGATGCCGCCGACCAGATCGAGGTAGCGGTTGCCGTCGGCGTCGAACACCCAGGCGCCCTCGCCGCGCACCAGGGTGAGCGGCGGGGTTCCGTAGTTGTCCATCAGCGCGGCCTGCCACCGGGCCGTACCGTCCACATTGGACGAGATCATGCCTGCTCCTCCTCGGGTAGCACCATGGTGCCCACGCCGTGCGTGGTGAAGATTTCCAGCAGTACCGAGTGCGCCAGCCGGCCGTCGATCACGTGCGCCCTGGGGACGCCGCCGCGCACCGCGCGCAGGCAGGCCTCCATCTTGGGCACCATGCCCGAGGCCAGGCCGGGCAGCAATTCGGCCAGTTTGCCCGCGCGCACCTCGGTCAACAGGCTGCCCCGGTCCGGCCAGTTCGCGTACAGGCCCTCCACGTCGGTGAGCACCACGAGCTTCTCCGCGCCGAGCGCGACGGCCAGCGCGCCGGCCGCGGTGTCGGCGTTCACGTTGTGCACCACGCCGTCGGCGTCCGGCGCGACGGTGGACACCACCGGGATCCGGCCGGCCCGCACAATGTCCAGCACCGCGTCCGGATTCACCGCGACCACGTCGCCGACCAGGCCAACGTCCACCGGCTCACCGTCCACAATGGCCGGACGACGGGCCGCGGTGAACAGGTGCGCGTCCTCGCCGGAAATGCCCACGGCATAAGGACCGTGCGCGTTGATCAGGCCGACCAGTTCGCGGCCGACCTGACCGAACAGCACCATCCGCACGATGTCCATGGTCTCCGGGGTGGTCACCCGCAGGCCGCCGCGGAACTCGCCGGGAATGCCCAGCCGGGTGAGCATCGAGGAGATCTGCGGCCCGCCGCCGTGCACCACCACCGGGTGCAGCCCGGCCAGCCGCAGGAACACCATGTCCTGGGCGAAGGCGTGCTTGAGCTCGTCGTCGATCATGGCGTTGCCGCCGTACTTCACCACGATCACGCTGCCGTGAAAGCGTTGCAGCCAGGGCAAAGCCTCGATCAGCACCGATGCCTTGGCCGAGGCGTCGGCGCGATCCTGCGCCAGGTCGACGGATTCGGGAAGGCTCATGACGAGTACGCGCTGTTCTCCTCGACGTAACCGTGCGACAGATCGGTGGTCAGCACGGTGGCCTCGGCCTCGCCCAGGTTCAGCTCGACCACGACCTGGATGTCCCGGCCGGCCAGGTCGACCGCGGACCGGTCCTGGGCCTGGGTTCCCTTGTCCAGCAACCGAACCCCGTTGATCTGAATGCCCAGCAGATCTGCTTCCAGCGCCGCGCCGGAACGGCCGGCGGCCATGGCGATGCGGCCCCAGTTCGGGTCGGAACCGAACATCGCCGACTTCACCAGGTTGTCCTCGGCGATGACCCGGGCGGCCAGCACCGCGTCGGCCTTGCTCAGCGCGCCGCGCACGGTGATGGTGATTTCCTTGGTGACGCCCTCGGCGTCGCCCTGCAACTGGCGGACCAGATCCAGGCAGACCGCGGTGAGCAGTTCGGTGAACTCGCCGTCGGTCGGCGTGACCCCGGACGCGCCGGAGGCCAGCACCAGCACGGTGTCGTTGGTCGAGGTGCCGCCGTCCACGTCCAGCGTGTCGAAGGTGGCGGCGGTGGCCGCCCGCAACGCGGTGTCGAGTTGTTCGCCGTTGAGCACCGCGTCGGTGGTCAGCACGGAGAGCATGGTGGCCAGATTCGGCGCCAGCATGCCCGCGCCCTTGGCGAAACCGCCGATGTGCCAACCGTTTGCGGAGCTCGCGGCGGACTGCTTGGGGTGGGTGTCGGTGGTTATCACCGCGGCGGCCGCGGCCAGTCCGGCTTCGGTGGTGTCGGCCAGTTCGGCCGCCGCACTGTCCACTCCGGACAGAACCTGCGCCATCGGCAACCGCTCGCCGATCAGCCCGGTGGAGCAGACCGCGACCTCGATCGCCCCGACGCCAAGGACATTCGCCACTTTCTCGGCGGTGGCGTGGGCGTCTTGGAAGCCCTCGGGCCCGGTGGCCGCGTTGGCGCCGCCGGAGTTGAGCACCACGGCCTTGAGGGTGTGCTGCCGCAACACCTGCTGCGACCACAGCACCGGCGCCGCCTTCACCTTGTTGGTGGTGAACACACCGGCGGCGGACTGCTCCGGGCCGTCGTTGACCAACAGGGTGAGGTCCAGTGCGCCGGAGTTCTTGATCCCGGCGGCCACGCCCGCGGCGCGGAAACCCTGCGGCCTGGTCACTCCGGAGGTGCGGTCGACTGCGGTCACGGGGCGACTCCCACGGTGGACAGGCCGGTCGTCTCGGGCAGGCCGAGCGCCAGGTTCATGGACTGGATCGCGGCACCGGCGGTGCCCTTGGTCAGGTTGTCCACCGCGGCCACCACGACCAGCCGGTTCGCGTCGGCGTCCACGGTGACCTGCAGGTGCACCGCGTTGCCGCCGAGGGTGGCCGAGGTGGCCGGCCAGACGCCCTCGGGCAGCAGGTGGATGAACGGCTCGTCGGCGTAGGCGGCCTGGTAGGTCTTGCGCGCGGCGGCGGCGTCGATGCCCGGGGTGAGGGGCGCCGAGCAGGTGGCCAGGATGCCGCGCGGCATGGGTGCCAGTACCGGAGTGAACGAGACCTTGACCGGGGCGTTGGCCACGGCGGACAGATTCTGCGCGATCTCCGGGGTGTGCCGGTGCACGCCGCCGACGCCGTAGGCGCTGGCCGAGCCCATGACCTCGGTGCCGAGCAGGTGCGGTTTGAGGCCGCGGCCGGCGCCGGAGGTGCCGCTGACCGCGACCGCGACCACGTCCGGCTCGACCAGGGAGGCGGCCAGGGCCGGGGCCAGGGCCAGGGAGATGGCGGTCGGGTAGCAGCCGGGCACCGCGATCCGGTTGGCGCCGGTGAGTTTGTCCCGGGCGCCGGGCAGTTCGGGCATGCCGTAGGGCCAGGTTCCGGCGTGGGCTCCGCCGTACCAGCGGTCCCAGGCGGCCGGGTCGGTGAGCCGGTGGTCGGCGCCGCAGTCCACGACGAGCACGTCCGGACCGAGTTGCGCGGCGATTTCGGCCGAGTGGCCGTGGGGCAGGGCGAGGAAGACCACATCGTGCCCGGCCAGGGCCTCGGCGGTGGTGTCGCCGAGCACACGATCGGCCAGCGGGACCAGGTTGGGGTGGTGGGCGGCGAGCGTGCTGCCCGCGTTGCCGCCCGCGGTCAACGTGCCGATCTGGACCTGGGGGTGGGCCAGCAGCAGCCGAAGCAATTCGCCTCCGGCGTATCCGCTGGCTCCCGCTACCGCGACCTTGACTGTCACCTGTATGAGTATGCATCGCCATGCAAGACAATTCAAATGGTTGTGGCGCGGGCGACCGCCGGGACGACCCGCGAACGACGACGGGGCCACCGGCCGCAGCCGATGACCCCGTGGTCAGGAAGGAAAATTCAGCCGCGCAGGACGGCGTTGACCTGGTCGCCCGCCGCGGCCACGGCCGCGTCCCGGGCCGCTGTCGCCTCCTCGACGGTGAGCGTGCGGTCCGGCGCGCGGAACCGCATCGAGTAGGCCAGCGAGCGCTTGCCCTCGCCGACCTGCTCGCCGGTGTACACGTCGAACAGCGCCACCTGCTCCAGCAGCTCGCCACCACCAGCCCGCAGCGCGTCGGCCACGGACGCGGCCGGCACCGCCGCGTCCACCACAACGGCCACGTCGAGCAGCACCGGCGGGTACGGCGAGATCACCGGCGCGGGCAAGCGCTCGGCCAGCGGGATCGCGTCCAGGTCCAGTTCCAGCGCACAGGTCCGCTTGGGCAGCCCGAGCGCCTCCACCACCTTCGGGTGCAGCTCTCCGGCATGCCCGACCACGACCCCGCCGACCCGGAACTCGGCGCATCGGCCCGGGTGCCACGGCGGCATGTCGGCGGTGGCGGTCACGGTCAGCTCGGCCGCGCACACCTCGGCGATGGTCCGCGCGGCCTGCACCGCGTCGGCCCACTGGGCCGGTTCGCCCGCGCCCCACCAGCCGGCCCGCTGCCGGTTGCCGGCCAGCACCGCGCCGACGTGCACCGGCTGCGCGGGCAGCGACGCGTCCAATGCGGCCAGGTCGGCTTCGCTGGGCCGCCGGCCGACGCCCACCACCGGCACCGCGCTCGGCTTCTCCGCCGGCAGCGCGACCTGGCCGATGTGGAACAGGCTGACGTCCCGGAAACCGCGGGAAACGTTGCGCTGCAAGGAATCCAGCAGACCGGGCAGCAGCGTGGTGGCCACCGTGTCGGCCTCGGCCTCCAGTGGGTTGAGCAGTTTCAGGCCCCGCCGGCGCGGATCGGAGTCGGCCAGACCGAAGTCGTCCCACACCTTCGGCGACACGAACGGGAAGGGCAGCACCTCGACGTAGCCGGACTCGGCCAGCGCCCGGGACACCGCGCGGGTGCGCTTCTGCACCACGGTCAGCCCGCGGCCGGGGGGCGCGGCGGGCAGCACCGAGGGAATCGTGTGATAGCCCTCCAGCCGCAGCACCTCCTCGACCAGGTCGGCCGGCTGCACCAGGTCGGCGCGCCAGGTCGGCGGCACCGCGGTGATCATCGGCGTGCCGTCGTCGGCCGTGGTCACCTCGACCTGGCAGCCGATCTGCTGCAACCGCTCGGCGGTCACGCCCCGCGCGTAGCGCACCCCGGCCACCTGGTCGGGCAGGTTGATCGGCATGGTCACCGCGGCGGGCAGCTCCGGGCGCCCCACATCGGTGCGACCCGGCTCGATGCTGCCGTCGCCGTGGGTGTGCAGCAGCCGCGCGGCCAGTTCCAGCGCGGCCGGCGCCACTGCCGGGTCGACGAACCGCTCGAACCGCCGGGACGCCTCGCTGGGCAGCTTGTGCCGGCGCGCCGCGCGCGCGATGGACACCGGCTCCCAGTTCGCCGCCTCCAGCAGGATGTCGGTGCTGTCGTCGCGCACCTCGGTGCTCGCGCCGCCCATCACCCCGGCCAGGCTGATCGGGCCGGTCTCGTCGCAGACCACCATGTCGTCCGGGTCGAGCTCGCGCACCACACCGTCCAATGTGGTCAGTTTCTCGCCCGCG
Source organism: Pseudonocardiaceae bacterium (assembly GCA_035551355.1). GTDB lineage: Bacteria > Actinomycetota > Actinomycetes > Mycobacteriales > Pseudonocardiaceae > DATATV01. Next base: position 12,482 of record DASZNF010000012.1, read on the forward strand.
TTGGCCCGCCGCACGGTGATGCTCCCGCGCAGCGCCGACGCGTCGAACGCGTGCAGCGGCTGGCCGGTCAGCAGCATCACGTAGTTGGTCACGTCCACGGCCAGCGAGATCGACCGCACCCCGGCCAGCATCAGCCTGCGGCGGATGTGCCACGGCGTCGGCGCGGTCGGGTCCACCCCGGTGACCCGGCGGGTCACGAACCGGGGGCAGCCGCGCTGATCGGCGATGTGCACCGGCCAGGCCTCGCCCTCGGCCGGCGGCACGTCGATCCCGGCCGGGTCGTTGAACCCGATGTCCAGCGCGCAGGCCAGCTCGCGGGCCAGGCCGCGCACCGAGAAGCAGTAGCCGCGGTCGGAGGTGATCTCCAGCTCGATCACGGTGTCGGACAGGCCGAGCAGCTCCTTGGCGTCCGCGCCCGGGATGGCCGACCCGCTGGGCAGCACCAGGATGCCTGCGTGGTCGTCGCCGATGCCCAGTTCGCGCACCGAGCAGATCATGCCGTCGCTGACCCTGCCGTAGGTCTTGCGCGCGGCGATGGTGAAACCGCCGGGCAGCACCGTGCCGGGCAGCGCGACCACCACCAGGTCGCCCTCGGAGAAGTTGGCCGCGCCGCAGACGATCCCGCGGATCGCCGGCTCCTCGTCGTCCTCGTCCTCTTCTTCGTCGAGGTCGTCCTCGTCGAAGTCCTCGCCGTCCAGGTCGACCACCTGCACCTGGCAGAACCGGATCGGCTTCTTGAAGCCGGTCAGCTCCTCGATCTCCACGACCCGGCCGACCACGAGCGGGCCGACCACGCCGTCCAGTTCGGTGACCGACTCGACCTCGAAACCGGCGGAGATGAAAGCGTCGTGGAACCGCTCGGCGAGCGACTTGTGGTCGTCGTACTCGGGCAGCTCGAGTCGCTCGACCAGCCAACTGACGGGAACACGCACCGGTTCAGCCTTCCGTTCCGAATGCGGACGTGAAACGGATGTCGCCCTCGACCATGTCGCGCATGTCCGGCAGGTTGTTGCGGAACATCAGGGTGCGTTCCAGGCCCATGCCGAAAGCGAAGCCGGAGTAGACGTCCGGGTCGATGCCGCAGTTGCGCAGCACGTTGGGATTGACCATGCCGCAGCCGCCCCACTCGACCCAGCCCGCGCCGCCCTTCTTCGCCTCGAACCACACGTCGACCTCGGCCGAGGGTTCGGTGAACGGGAAGAAGTGCGGCCGGAACCGGGTGCGGGCGTGCTCACCGAACAGCGCCCGGGCGAACGCGTCCAGCGTGCCGCGCAGGTTGGCCATGGTGATGCCCTTGTCCACCGCGATGCCCTCGACCTGGTGGAACACCGGGGTGTGGGTCGGGTCCAGGGTGTCGGTGCGGAAGGTGCGGCCGGGCGAGATCAGGTAGAGCGGCAGATCCCGGGTGAGCAGGCTGCGGATCTGCACCGGCGAGGTCTCGGTGCGCAGCACCAGACCGGAGTTCTCCGGCGCGATGTAGAAGGTGTCCCGGGTGGTGCGCACCGGGTGGTCCTTGCCGAAGTTCAGCGCGTCGAAGTTGAACCACTCGGTCTCCAGTTCGGGACCGTCGGCCACCTCCCAGCCCATGCCGACGAACACGTCGGCGATGCGCTCGGCGATGGTGGTGATCGGGTGGCGCGCACCGCGCGGGATGCGATCCCACGGCAGGGTGACGTCCACCGACTCCTCGCGCAGCACCCGCTCGTCCCGCTCGGCCAGCAGCACGGCATGCCGGGCGTCGTAGGCGGACTTGATGGCGGCCTGGGTCTCGTTGACCCGCTTGCCCGCCTCCGCGCGGGCGGCCGGCGGCAGCGCGCCGATCTCCCGGCGGCCGGTGAGCACCGCGGACCTGTCCCCGAGATGGGCCGAGCGCGCGGCGGCCAGGGCGTCGAGGTCGGCGGCCTCGGCGAACGCGGCCTCGGCCCGCTTCACGGCCTCCTGCAGGGCCTCCGGCGCGAGGGCCGCGACCTGCTTGGGGTCGTACGGATCGTTTGCTCCGGACATCGTGAGTGAGAACTCTCCTGGGCAGGGGGCGCGTGCCGAGTTGGCAAGCAGCCCGATCTTAGACGGTCGGCCGGTCCCGGTGCGTCCGCGTTACCCGTCCCGCTGGGCCCGCGCGCTGGCGTACAGGCACACGGCCGCGGCGGTGGCCAGGTTCAGGCTCTCCGCCGCCCCGTACAGCGGGACTCGCACCGCGGTGTCCGCGGCCGCACCCACCTCCCGGGGTAACCCGTGGGCCTCGCTGCCGAACAGCCACGCGGTGGATCGGCCCAGCTCACCGGAGTCGGCGGCGGCGTCCAGGTCGGCCTCGGCGTACCCGTCGGCGGCGACCAGCCGCAGTCCGGCGTCCCGCGCGGCGGTCAGTACCGCCTCGACCGCACGCTCCCGGGCCACCGGCAGGTGGAACAGGCTGCCCGCCGAGGCCCGCACGCATTTGCCGTTGTGCGGGTCGACGGTGTCGCCGGCGAAGATCACCGCACCCGCGCCGGCCGCGTCGGCCACCCGGGTGACGGTGCCCGCGTTGCCCGGGTCGGCCACGCCGACCAGCACCGCGACCAGGCGCGGGCGGGCGGCCAGCACCTCGGTCAGCGGCCGGTCGACCAGGTCGCACACGGCCACGACGCCTTGCGGCGTCACGGTTTCGGAGATACCGGCGGCGGCCCGGTCGGTGATCTCGGAGACCGCGATCCCGGCTTCTTCCGCGGCCGCGACCAAGGCGGGGTTGCGGCCCGCGGCGGTGGCCGTGACGAACAGCTCGTGCACCCGTCCCGAACCGGCGGCGGCCCAGGCCAGCGCCTCGCGCACCGCCTGAGCGCCCTCGGTCAGGAACCGGCCCGCGTCAGCGCGGCCGTCCCGCCGGGTCAGCCGCCGAGCGGCCGCGACCCGGGGTGTCCGTTCGGTGAACGGGTCCCCGGGTCGAATGCCGGTGCCGTGCTTGCTCAGGCCGCGCTGCCCTGCGCGTCGGCGTGCTGCTTGGCCAGCTCGACCAGCGCGGCGAACGCGGTCTCGTCGCTGACCGCGAGCTCGGCCAGGTTCTTGCGGTCGACCTCGACACCCGCGGCCTTGAGGCCCTGGATGAAGCGGTTGTAGGTCAGGCCGTTCTGCCGCGCGGCGGCGTTGATCCGGGTGATCCACAGCTGGCGAAAGTCACCCTTGCGGGCCCGGCGGTCCCGGTAGGCGTAGTTGAGCGAGTGGAGCATCTGCTCCTTGGCCTTGCGGTACAGGCGCGAACGCTGACCACGGTAACCACTGGCCGCCTCGAGGGTGGTGCGGCGCTTCTTCTGGGCGTTTACTGCCCGCTTAACGCGTGCCACGGTGAAATCCCGTCCGATCTAGTGGGACGCCGGTGAGCGCCCCGGCTGGGTGTCGTTGGTGAGGAGAAGTCAGCGGCCGAGCAGCCGGTTGATCCGCTTGGCGTCGCTCTTGGCGACCTCGGTGGTGCCTTCCAGCCGGCGGGTCAGCTTGCTGGACTTCTTCTCCAGGATGTGGCGACGCCCGGTCATCTCGCGGCGCAGCTTGCCGCCGCCGGTCACCTTGACCCGCTTGGCGGTTCCCTTGTGCGTCTTGCTCTTCGGCATGGTTCGTCCTCGTCGTCGTCGGCCGCCCGCGAACGGGCGGCCGTTTCTGCGCATGACGGCATGGCGGTGTGTCCGGCCAGGCCGTCGGCGATCACTACTCCCCGGTCGCGGCAGCTTCCGTGCTGGCCGCGTCCGGCGTGGTCGTCTTGGCCGCACGCTGCTGCTGCTGCAACTGCTGTTGCTGCTGCTTCACGTTCTTGTGCGGCGCGAGGACCATGATCATGTTCCGGCCATCCTGCTTCGGCGTGGACTCGACGAAACCCAGGTCCTGCACGTCGTCGGCCAGCCGCTGGAGCAGGCGGTAGCCGAGTTCGGGCCGCGACTGCTCGCGGCCGCGGAACATGATGGTGACCTTGACCTTGTGGCCGTGTTCCAGGAACCGGACCACGTGGCCTTTCTTGGTCTCGTAGTCGTGCGAGTCGATCTTCGGCCGGAGCTTCTGCTCCTTGATGACCGTGAGCTGCTGGTTGCGGCGCGACTCCCGCGCTTTCTGCGCGCTTTCGTACTTGAACTTCCCGTAGTCCATGAGCCTGGCCACGGGAGGGTGCGCCAGTGGAGCGACTTCAACGAGATCCAGATCCGATTCCTGGGCAAGGCGCAGGGCGTCGTCGATGCGGACGATGCCGACCTGTTCACCTGCCGGTCCGACGAGTCGGACCTCCGGAACCCGGATTCGGTCGTTAATGCGCGGCTCGGAGCTGATGGGGCCTCCTCGGTTCGAGGTTCGAGTCTGCACGACCGCATGACTCGTAGTGCCCCTCGCCTGACCGGGACAGGACCCGGACGACGAGAAGCCCCGTTGCCAATAGGCATACGGGGCCAGCTTCCGACCGATCACCCCGGCGCGCGCTTACACGCCAGGAACTCCGTGGGCCGACTTTCACCGACCTCGGGACCGGACCCGGCCGTCACTGGGACGACTCGGGTGGGAGCGGACTCCACTTGCCGCCCCCGCACAGGCGGGGGCCGGTCGCACATGGAAGGGTAGCAGAGTGTCCGAGGAGATGTCGTCAAGCCCGTCAGATGCCCAGCTCGACGCCCTGAGCACCCGCGAACTGGCGGAGATTCCCAGCGTCGAGGTGATCAGCCGGGCGGCGGTGATGCTGATGTCGGCCGCGGCCGAGAAGCTGGGCCTGGCCGAGGAGGATCCGGCCGGTGCGCCGCACCGCGACCTGGACGAGGCCCGCAGACTGATCACCGCGCTGGCCGGGCTGGTCACCGCGAGCGCGGAGTACCTGGGGGTGCACGCCGCGCCGCTGCGGGACGGGCTGCAGTCGTTGCAGCGCGCGTTCCGGGAGTCCGCGGTGGTTCCGGACGAGCCGGGCGCCGGGCCGGGCGAGAAGCTCACCGGGCCGGTGTATTAGAGCGCCCTGAGATTCACCCCGTAGATTGTCCCGGGGACTTACTTGAGTCTTCAATGATCTTGAGGGGACGTTCCGGTCGTGAACAACAGCAGGAAGACCAGCAACAACAAGGCCGAGCGCAGAGCCGCGGCCGCGGCCGCCGTGGCCGCGGCCCGCAAAGCCGACAAGCGCAACCGGTACCTGTGGACCGGCGGCGGCCTGGTGGCGATCGTCGCGCTGGTGGTGGTGCTCACCGTGGTGCTGACCAACCACAACAGCACGGCAAGCACCGCCGGTGGCGCGACCGGCGCCGGGCCCACCGTGGTGCCCGACCACCCGATGCTCACCGCCGCCGGCCGCACCACCCAGGCGCCCTGGCCGGTGCCCGCGGACGTCACAGCCGCGGTGCACAAGGCCGGGCTGCCCATGCTCGGCGCGGAGGGCACGGCCGAGCACATCCACGTGCACCTGGACATCACGGTGGACGGCAGGGCGGTGACCGTGCCGCAGCTGGTCGGCATCGACGAGACCGCGGGCAGCATCAGCCCGCTGCACACGCACGACACCAGCGGCGTGATCCACATCGAGTCGCCCAAGGTGAGCACGTTCAGCCTCGGCCAGTTCTTCACCGAATGGGACGTCACGCTGTCCGCGACCCAGCTCGGCGGCTACCCCACCGGCAACGGCAACAGCCTGCGGGCCTACGTCAACGGCAAGCAGGTCAGCGGCGACCCGGCGGCGATCACCTTCACCGCGCACGACGAGATCGCGCTGGTCTACGGCCCGGCCGACGCGAAGGCCAACGTGCCCGGCAGTTACAACTGGCCGGCCGGGCTGTAAATCACCATCTCGCCGGAATCGATCCACCCCGAGGGCGGGCGGGAAACGGCTTGACCCCGCCCGCAACTGGCCAGGAAGCTCGATCGGGTGGACGTCAACGGGGACATTCAATTCTATTTGTTCAACCACCACCACTACATCGACATCCCGGACGATCAACAGCGATATGAATCGACCTGGGTCGACCTGCCCAACTCGCTGTTCGACCCGGAACACGGGCATGATCTCTATCAGCGCTACACGCGGGAACTGTTACTGGCCGAGCAACTCGGTTTCGACGCGATCGCGTTCAACGAGCACCACAACACCACCTACAGCATGATGCCCGCGGTCGGTATCCGCGCCGCCTACATCGCCGCGCTGACCAGCCGGATCAAACTGCTCGTGGCCGGCACCCCGCTGAACTTCTCCTGGCCGTCCCGGGTCGCCGAGGAGTACGCCATGCTGGACGTGCTTTCCGGTGGCCGCATGGAGTTCGGCTTCCCGCTGGGCACCGGCATGGAGTACTGGTCCAACGCAACGGAGATCAATCCGACCCGGGCCCGGGCCCGCTTCCGCGAGGGCCTGGACATCGTGTTCCGCGCGTGGGAGGCCGACGGCCCGACCCGCTACGACGGCGACTTCTACACCTACCGTTTCCTGAACACCTGGCCCAAACCGATGCAACGACCGAGGCCGAAAAGCTACATCGTGGGCTCGGGCAGCGCGGAAACGGTGAAACTGGCGGTGGAGACCGGCTGCGGATACTCCATTGTGTTCACTCCGATCGCGAATCAACTGCGCGCGTTCGACAGCTTCCGGGAACTGGCCGAGGAAAACGGCCGGAAGGTCACCCCGGACGATTTGATCTTCACCGTGATCGCGTATGTCGCGGACACCGACGAGCAGGCCATCGCGGAATGCCGGCCGCACGTGGAGAACTTCTTCGAATGGTTCCACCGGGTGCCGTTGAAATACCTGGTCCCGCCCGGTTACGTGTCCCGCGACGAGTACCTGCGCCGGGCCGCCTCCACCGCGCTGGCCGACTCCGCGCACGCCACCTGGGACGACATGGTGTCCATCGGCCGGATCGCCTGCGGTTCCCCGGACACGGTGGCCGAGCTGATCACGCACTGGGCCCAGGAGGCGGGTACCAGCCGCATCCTGGTCACCCTGGCCCACGGCGACATGCCGGAGTGGAAGGCGGTGAAGAACATGACCATGTTCGCCGAGCAGGTCATCCCCCGCGTCCGCGCCAGGACGGCGCAGAAAAGCGGAGCGTGATCGCCGTGGCCTTCGAGAAGAAACGCTTACGGGTCAACGGAATCGAGATCACAGTGCTCGTGGCGGGCACCGGGCCGGACGTGCTCTACCTGCACGGCGCGGGCACCACCACCGGGTTCGACGCGCTGCTGCCGATCGCCCGGCACGCCCGGCTACTGGTGCCATTGCACCCCGGTTTCGGTTCCTCGCAGGACGATCCGAGCGTGGAGGACGTGCACGACCTGCGCCGCCACTACCTGGATCTGGCCGATCAGCTCGGGTTGACCCGGTTCGTGCTGGCCGGTCATTCGATGGGCGGCTACCTGGCCGCGTCCTTCGCCATCGACCACCCCGAGCGGGTCGCCGCGCTGGTGCTGGCCAGTCCGATCGGATTGCGGCTGCCCGAGTTGCCCACGGTGGATCTGTTCGCGCTGCCGCCGGACAAGATCGTCGAGCACCTCACCCAGAAACCGGAGATTTTCCTGGCCGGCACACCGGATCCGCTGACTCCGGAGTTCCTGGCCGACCAGTACCGGGAGATGACCAGCGCGGCCCGGCTGTTGTGGGCTGGACCGTACGACCGGAAACTGGATCGGTGGCTGCACCGCATCCGGATGCCCGCGCTGGTGCTGTGGGGCGAGGCCGACCGGCTGGTGCCCAGCGGTCAGTGCGCGGAATGGGTGAAACGCTTGGACAACGCCGAATCGCGGGTGTTCCCGGGGTTGGGCCACCTGCTGTTCGACGAGTCGCCGGAGGTCGCCGAGGAAGTCGCCCGGTTCGCCGCGCGAGTGAGCAGCTGACCCCTTGACGAGATCCGGCCCCCGAGCGCCTGTACCGCTCGGGGGCCGGAGTCGTTGGCGTGGAAGGGCTTCAGCTGACCGCGCTCAGCCGGCTGGCCAGCAGCGGCTCCAGGAACTGGCCGGTGTAACTGGTTTCGTCCGCGGCGATGTCCTCCGGCGTGCCCTCGGAGATGACCAGGCCACCACCCGAGCCGCCCTCCGGGCCCATATCGATGATCCAGTCCGAGGTCTTGATCACGTCCAGGTTGTGCTCGATGACGATGACCGTGTTTCCCTTGTCCACCAAGCCGTTGATGACGCCCAGCAGCTTGGAGATGTCCTGGAAGTGCAGGCCGGTGGTGGGCTCGTCCAGGATGTACACGGTCTTGCCGGTGGAGCGCTTCTGCAGCTCGCTGGCCAGCTTCACCCGCTGCGCCTCACCGCCGGACAGCGTCGGCGCGGGCTGACCCAGCCGGACGTAACCCAGACCGACGTCGACCAGCGTCTTGAGGTGCCGGTGGATGGCGTTGATGGGCTTGAAGAACTCCGCGGCCTCCTCGATCGGCATGTCCAGCACGTCGGCCACGGTCTTGCCCTTGTAGTGCACCTCAAGGGTTTCCCGGTTGTACCGGGCGCCCTTGCACACCTCGCACGGCACGTACACGTCGGGCAGGAAGTTCATCTCGATCTTGATGGTGCCGTCGCCCGCGCACGCCTCGCAGCGCCCGCCCTTGACGTTGAAGGAGAACCGGCCCGGCTGGTAGCCGCGCACCTTCGCCTCGGTGGTGGCCGCAAACAGCTTGCGCATGTGGTCCCACACGCCGGTGTAGGTGGCCGGGTTGGATCGCGGGGTGCGGCCGATCGGCGACTGGTCCACCTGCACCAGCTTGTCCACTTGGTCCACGCCCTTGATCCGGGTGTGCCGGCCGGGCACCTGGCGGGCGCCGTTGAGCTTGTTGGCCAGCACCGTGGCCAGGATGTCGTTGACCAGCGTGGACTTGCCCGAGCCGGACACCCCGGTGACCGACACCATGCAGCCCAGTGGGAAGTCGACGGTGATGTCGCGCAGGTTGTGCTCGCGCGCGCCGACCACGGTCAGCTGCCGCTTGGCCGAGATCGGGCGGCGCAGCTCCGGGATCGGGATCTCCTCGCGCCGGGCCAGGTAGGCGCCGGTCAGCGAGCGCTTGTTGGCCAGCAACTGCTTGTAGGTGCCGCTGTGCACCACCTCGCCGCCGTGCTCGCCTGCGCCCGGCCCGATGTCCACGATCCAGTCCGCGGTGCGGATGGTGTCCTCGTCGTGCTCCACCACGATCAGCGTGTTGCCCAGGTCGCGCAGCCGGGTCAGCGTCTCGATCAGCCGGTGGTTGTCGCGCTGGTGCAGGCCGATGGACGGCTCGTCCAGCACGTAGAGCACGCCGACCAGACCGGAGCCGATCTGGGTGGCCAGCCGGATGCGCTGCGCCTCGCCGCCGGACAGCGTGCCCGCGGCCCGGTCCAGGGACAGGTAGTCCAGGCCGACGTCGAGCAGAAAGCCAAGGCGCGCCTGGATTTCCTTGAGCACCCGGCCGGCGATCATGGTTTCCCGCTTGCCCAGGGTGAGCCCGTTGAGGAACTCCGCGCACTCCCGCACACTCATCGCGGACACCTCGGCGATCGACTTCTCGCCGTGCGTAGCGTGTTCCAGGGTGACCGCGAGGATCTCCGGCTTGAGGCGGCTGCCCTGGCACGCCGGGCAGGGCACCTCCCGCATGTAGCCCTCGTACTTCTCCCGCATGTACTCCGACTCGGTCTGTTCCTGGCGGCGCTCCAGGAACGGGATGACCCCCTCGAAGTTCGCGTAGTACGAACGCTGCCGGCCGTAGCGGTTGTGGTAGCGGACGTGCACCTGCTCGTTGACCCCGTACAGCACGGCCTTCTGCACCTTGGCCGGCAGCCGCCGCCACGGGGTGTCCATCCGGAAGCCGACGGCCTCGGACAGCGAGCCGAGCAGCCGCTGGAAGTAGTCGGCGGTCTGCCCGCCGGCCCACGGCGCGATCGCGCCGTCCTCAAGGGAGAGCTCGTCGTCCGGCACGACCAGCTCCGGGTCGACCTCCTTGCGCACGCCGATGCCGGTGCACTCCGGGCAGGCGCCGTAGGGCGAGTTGAAGGAGAAGCTGCGCGGTTCGAGGTCGGTGACCGAGAGCGGGTGGCCGTTGGGGCAGGCCAGATGCTCGGAGAAGGTGCGCTCGCGGGACTCGGCGTTCTCCGGCTCGTCCACGTACTCGATGGTGACCAGGCCGTCGGCCAGGCGCAGCGCGGTCTCCACCGAGTCGGTGAACCGCTGCTTGGGTCCTTTCTTCACGGCGAGGCGGTCGATCACCACGTCGATGCGGTGCTTTTCCTGCTTCTTGAGCTTGGGCGGCTCGGTGAGCTGGTAGACCTCGCCGTCGATCCGGACGCGGGCGTAGCCCTGGGCCTGCAGCTGGCTGAACAGGTCGACGTACTCGCCCTTGCGGCCGCGCACGACCGGGGCCAGCACCTGGAACCGGGTCTTCTCCGGCAGCGCGAGCACCTGGTCGACGATCTGCTGCGGGGTCTGGCGGCTGATCAGCTCGCCACAGGTCGGGCAGTGCGGCTTGCCGGCGCGGGCGTAGAGCAGCCGGAGGTAGTCGTAGACCTCGGTGATGGTGCCCACGGTGGAGCGCGGGTTGCGGTTGGTGGATTTCTGGTCGATGGACACCGCGGGCGAGAGGCCCTCGATGAAGTCGACATCCGGCTTGTCCATCTGACCGAGGAACTGGCGGGCATAGGCGGACAGCGACTCGACGTAGCGGCGCTGGCCCTCCGCGAAGATGGTGTCGAACGCCAGGCTGGACTTGCCCGAGCCGGACAGCCCGGTGAACACGATGAGGCTGTCCCGGGGCAGGTCCAGGTTGACACCGCGCAGGTTGTGCTCACGAGCGCCGTGCACGACGAGGCGGTCGGCGAGTCGGTCGGCCACGAGGGTCCCTTCGGACATGAGTCAAAGTGGGGGCGTGCCGCATCGCTGGGCACAGCCGCTCCCCACTCTAGGTCGGCCCTCTGACAAAACCGCGACGCGGCCGCGCGCCTGGGTGATTCGGGGGCGCGCATCACCTACCCAGAAGCAGTGAACGGGCCTACTCTGGCGGTACCGCCCGCACAAAAATTCTGGAAGACCCGTATCTCGACGGACACCCGTATCTCGACAACGAGAAGGGACCTTGCTCATGGCGAAGCCGGGGTCAGTGCAGACCCATTCGCGAACCGCTGGGGATGTGCCGGCACCGCGAACAGAGCAGCCGAGAGCCATGCACACGCCCGCGGCCCTGCACGCGGAGCAGGGACTGGTCGCGACCCGGAGGGCCACCGACCGGCTCGGCGAGGTGGTCGCCGGGATGAACGACGCGATCGTGCACGCGCCGAGTCGGCTGCCGGGCTGGAGCCGGGCGCACGTGCTCAGCCACCTCGCGCGCAATGCCGATGGACTGGTCAACCTGCTGACCTGGGCGCGGACCGGGGTGGAACACCCGATGTACGCGAGCACGGCCGACCGGGACGCGGACATCGCGGAGGGTGCGCCGCGGTTGTTCCAGGTGCACTTCGAGGACCTGGTGGCGTCCAACGACCGGTTCTTCCGGTCGGCCGAGGGGCTGCCGGTGAGCGCGTGGCAGGCCCGGGTCGGCTGGCGGGTGGGCCTGATCGAGGCCGCGATGGTGCCGTGGATGCGGCTGACCGAGGTGCTGGTGCACCTGGTCGACCTGGGCGTCGGGGTGCGGTTCGCCGATGTGGTGGAGCTGGCCGGCGGCCAGTTGGGGCCGTTGATCGACTATCTGACCTGGACCCGGGCCGACGGACCACCCTTGTGGGTGGCGGTGGAGCTGCCCAGTGGCGAGGTCCGCGAGTGGTCGACCGGCAGTGGGCAGCCGGGTGAGCCGGTGCAGCGCGCCCACGGCCCGGCCGAGGCGGTACTGGCCTGGCTGACCGGCCGGGACGACCCGGAGGCCGGGTTGGTGGCGTCGGCGCCGGAGTTGCCGGCCTGGTTGTGAGGTCCTTGACCGACCTGCGTTTGTGGTGGTGCGGGCTGTAGCGCGGGCCGGGCGGCGCGCTACTGTCCAGGACTGTGGACGTTGCTGAGGAATACACCGGTCATGTCGAGCCGGGCGGCGCGGCTGCCCGCCGGACGCTGGACCAGCTGACCATCACCAAGTTGTCGGTGGGTCCGATGGACAACAACGCGTACCTGCTGGTGTGCCGGTCGAGCAGCGACGCGCTGCTGATCGACGCGGCGAACGACCCGGAGCGGTTGTCCGACCTGATCGGTGCGACCCCGCAGCGCCCCACCCTGCGCACCATCGTGACCACGCACCAGCACGGCGACCACTGGCAGGCACTGGGTGCGGTGGCCGGCGCGTTCGGCGCGAACACCGGCGCCCACCCGGACGATGCCGGCGCCCTGCCCGTCCCCGCCGACTTCCTGCTCGAGCACGGCGACACGGTCAAGGTCGGCGACTGCGACCTGGAGATCATCAACCTCCGTGGCCACACCCCGGGTTCGATCGCCCTGCTGTACCGGGACCCGAACGGCCACCCCCACCTGTTCACCGGCGACTCGCTGTTCCCCGGTGGCGTGGGCAAGACCGAGTCACCGGAGAACTTCAAGTCCCTGCTCAACGACGTCGAGCACCGCATCTTCGACCGGCTGCCGGACGACACCTGGTTCTACCCGGGCCACGGCGACGACTCCACGCTCGGCGAGCAGCGGCCCCACCTCAAGGAGTGGCGCGACCGCGGCTGGTGAGGCGGGCGGCAGCCGCTAACTGTCCGAGCGCCACAGCGCGGAGACCGGGACGGCCCAATCCGCTCTCCCAGCGGAAGTGTCTGCGGGCCGGCGTGGATCACCAGGCCGGTGGTGAACCGATCACCGAGTCTGTCGCGCATCGTCGCCAGGTGGCGGGCGTGCTTGACTGGCCCTGCTGCGATCCCGATCAGCAGCCTGCTTCACCGCGAGCAAGAAGCCTCGCCCAGCGCGTTGGAACTCGTCCATGGCGGCCGGCCTCGGCAAGGCATCGACAAAGCCGATGGGATCATCGATCGCGCGAGCAAGTGCGGCCTCATCGTCGAAGCTGAACCACGCGTGGCCGGGAAGATCGAGTAGGTCTCGGACCAGGGTCGTATTCCCTGTTTGGCGTGCACCTCCGAGCAACACCACCCGGAACGCACTGAGCAGTTCCAGCACCCGCGGCGCAGCGTTCCGTTGAACCAGTCCTCGCACGTCACCAGGCCTAGCCGACAAAACGCGGCATCGCTAACCGACAAAACGCGGAACTTCTGGCAGGCGTTTCGCGGACCCCCAATCCGCCGACGCCAGTTCATGAACACCCCTGGACAGGGAGGAGTCGGCCCGTGCAGGGGGAACACGATGACATATCCGCCCGGTCCGGCGGGACAGCCCAATCCGAACGAGCCGACCGCCGGTCCCTGGCCGAACCCGCCAGCCCAGCCGGCCGGTGTCATCTGGCCGAACCACCCGGGCCAACCGCCGCAGGGTCCGAGTAACCCATCACCGGGCTCGGGTTACCCCAACCCTCCCCGACTTTCGCACCGATGCCGACTTAGCGACCAGACGTCGCCAGCAACTCGCCAGCGTCCGAACCACGCGTCAAAACCACCGGCACCCGGTCGGCCGATCGCGTGGGCAGGGTCGTCTTCGGCTCGTTCATGTCGATCGCGGCCAACATCCTGCACGCCTGGCCTCCCCACCGCACACGAGCCCGCCGGAGGGGCGGCCAGGCATCCCGCCGCAGATCGGCGCCACCGTGTGGCCGATCGGCCTGATGATCGCGGTCAAGGCGCTGTGGCGTATCCGCCGGCCCAAGGGTCTGGGCTGGGGCATCGCCCGCTTCGGCGGAGCCGGAACGGTCGCCGTCGACTCGGCGATCATCTCCTACGGCCATCTCCGAAACGTGCTCGCCTGGTCCTACGGACCGCTGGCAGCGGCCGTGGGGCCGCTGGCGCTCGGCGGGCTGATGGTGGTGTGCGGCTTCGCCCTACTGGCGATGTCCCGCACCAGCGTGGGCGAGGCTCGTGGCCACCTATGACCGGCAGCCAACGCGACGACGAGATCGGCGTACTGGTGCGCCACGCTGCGCGCGCCCCGTTCCGCTACCCGCCCGCCGTGGGGGCCGCGGTTCGGCCACCGCCGTCCGGGCGTGGTGGACATGGGTAACCCGTCCGGGACTTCTGCGACGCCGCCAAGCAGGTCCAGCAGCTCGCGCACCGGTTCGACGACATCCAGCGCTAGCTGGGCGATTCGGGGCGATGGCACTGAAACGTCAGCGCACCACCGCACGGTGAATGTGGGTCAACTGGCGGAGTTATACGAGCTGGTGTTCGGGTTCGGCCACTTACCCCCAGGGAATACGCTGTTGTCCACGGTCTGCCCATGCAGCGACACCATCTGCTGCGTTTGGGCGGTGAGCACAGCGATCAACGTCGTGACCGCCGTGATGATGAGGCCGGCGCTGACCGTGGTATCTCCCACCGCGAGTGCGACGCCGGCCCACGAGAACGCAACCGAGCCGAGGGCGGCAATCACGCCGATCATCGCGATGATGAACTGGGCAAGGATCACCCCGAGCGCGACGTAGAAGGCCAGCCCCGCGACCGCGCAGACACCGAGTGCAATAGCGGTGCTGTCCGAGATGGCTCCAATGCGGGTGGCGGCTGCGGCCTGCGGCGGGACAATCTTGGCATATGCCTGCTGCGCGGTCCCGGTCCAATGCTGACCGGACGGAAGGACAGTTGGACTGAGTTCGCCCGCAACGCCGCTGGCCAGCCCCTTGACATCCTCCCAGTCGAAAGCGTCCACAAAGAACAGAACCGGCGCGGCCACTCCCTTGAGAAGTTCGACGAACTTGTTCCACAGCGCCTCGGCGATGTTCACCACTTTGTTGGCCAACCACATGACCGCGTCGGCGACGAAGCCGGGGACGTACCACTGATCCACGGCCGACTGAGCCGTCGGGATGACCTGCTGAATCTTTCCCGACAGATCCGACATCCCAGAGTTGATCTTGTCAACGGCGGCCTGGAATTGCGCCTGGCTGAAAGCCATTTTGCCCCCCTCGATTCAGTGTAGATCCTTGAACCGGTACGTGTTGTCCGACTCGTCCTTCTGGTATTCGTTAGCGACAGTGGTGAGTGTCGCCCCGACGTCGGTCATTGCGGTGCTACCCTCGCCTGCCCGGGCCACTATCTCATTAACCGCGTCCTGGTAGGCGCCAACGAAAATCTGAAATATCCCGGCTTCGAGGCGATCCATTCGGAGGGCGTTGACTTTCTGGACGATCTGCGTCATTTGGCCGCTCTGCTGATCCCAAATCTGCACATCTTGCCGCAACGCCTGTATTCCGACGTCGAACTTGCCCATAGCCCCAGTCCCTTCAGGAATCCATGACCTGCTGCGGATTGTTGAGCAGCGCAAGCGCCTCGGCGAACAGGCCGGTCAGCCCCGGCGACGCCGGCGCCTGTTTTCCCTGTCGCGCGAGGTCGGTGCGAGCGGCGGCCAGGCCCTCACCAAGCGCATTCATCAGCATCGTGGCCGACAACGCTGACACCCATTTCACATCGGCCACACAGGAGACAAGAGCAGACGGCGACAGGGTGAGCGTGAGCTTGCCCGAACGGTCAGTCCCCGTTCCGATGCCTGTCCGCTGCTTGGCTGCGGCAATCTCGTCAACCTTGTCGAACGCCTTGATCATGTCCTCAGTGACCGCATCAATGGGTCGCGGATTGGATGCTGCTTCAGGGTGCCGGAAGGCCGCCGGCACTTGCCCGGCTGTCGAGTGCGCCGATTCGGTTGTGGAACCAAGGCGCAGCTCGTCGGCTTTATCCCGCCACCCCTGTTGTTCCAGGGTTCGCGACCAGTTGGCCAGCCTATCGCCCATCGCGGCCTGGAACGCCTCCAATACCGCTTGACCGACGTTCTCCGGAGTTATCCGTCGCTGCCAATTCTGGTCGACACGAAAGAATTTCGGCAGCCCATCCGATCCCAGGTGAACACTGATCATGCCGCTTCCGTCCGCACCCGTGCTGGCCGTGGGCGCGGCCGCTTGCGCGGTATCGAGTAGCCCTTGAAGGCCAGCCGCGTAACTCTGGATCTGAGAGAGATCCCGTATCAACTCATCCATCATGCTTACTCCCTTCTGTGGTCAGGGCCTTGCTGCCCGAATAAGGAACACGGCCAAAAATTCCATCCCAATCACGGCCAGCACTAAGGGAACAATGACCCCGGTGACCCCAGGACCGACCAGATCGGTCAATGCCAGGGGAACCACGCCGCCCGCGACAATCGCCAGCATTATCGCCACGGTCAACCGTGGCCCTCGGCGCAATCGGGATGCAGATACGGCCACCACGACACCCGTGGCCGTCAACAACACTGACAGCGCCAATACAGTGATCGACCCAGCCCGTCCGTAACCCGCGTGGGCGGCGGCCGATGGGCTGATCAACCAAATAATGATCACGCCGACGAGGCAAATT
>DASZNF010000013.1:0-72718 GCA_035551355.1 Pseudonocardiaceae bacterium
GTTGCCGCCGTTGCTGTAGCTGCTCTTGCGCCACGAGATCTCGACGCAATCGCCGTTGGTCCCGCCGCTGTAGCTGCTCTTGCGCCAGGCGACTTCGACGCAGGCACCGTTGGTTCCACCGCTGTGGCTGCTCTTGCGCCAAGTCTCAACCATGTGCCCCTCCCGGTTGATCAACCTGCCAGGTTGGCAAGCATCTCCCGGGATTGTCCCTCGTTGAGTGCCACGCTGGCCAGTCGGTAAACGATGGCGCGGTAGGCTTGTATGTCGGTCGGATCTTCGAGGAAGGCGCTGGTGCTGAAGTTCTCCACGTAGACCGTTGGCAGGTAGTCCGCGTAGCGCATGAACATGAACGGGCCGCCAAACACACCAATCGGCGGTGCCTCCGCTGGCAGGATTCGAATTTCGCAGTCTTCCCAGCTGCACGCGAGCAGCAGCATCAAGTGCTGTTCATGCATAATTTTTTCGCCGATCATCGGCGGGTGCAGCGCTATCTCGTGAATGAAGAAGCGAAACGACGGTCGACGAGACCAGTTGAGCAGTCGCTGTCGATCCATGCGCGCTTTGATCCGAGGTTCGATCCCGTCCTCGGGGATCACTCCGGTGCAGTGGAAAACGGAACGGGCATAGTCCTCCGTTTGGAGCATGCCGGGGATCAGCGACGGCTGATAGCTGTCAATACTGGTCGCCGTCGTCTCGTAATGGATGAGGGTGCGCAGCTCGTCCGGTAGCCGGTCATTGTGGGCCTGCAGGCGATAGCTGTCGTTCACTTCCTTGGCCAGCGCGATGATCTCGTCGTGCTCCTGGCCGAACACCCCGAACAGGGTCAGGCAGCGCGCCACGTTCAGGTCCGAGATCGACCGTTCGCCCAGCTCGATTCGGCATATCTGGGGGTGCGACAGTGATAGTGTGCGGGCCAGCCGGATTTCCGTCCAGCCCGCGGCGACGCGATGCTTTCGCAGCATCGCGCCCAGTTCTCGTGCTCGTCCACTTGGTTTGCCCATGAGAATTCTCCGCACCTTCTTGATCAGCGGCCGAAGCACAACGTAGCGCCGCACAACGCCGATGAGGTGGGAAAACCCGTAATACCACCCTAACGAAGCACCTTGCCGAGTCGTTGTGCCAACCTGGAAGAATCCGCTCGTGACAAACTCGCCGATGTTCGTGTTACTGCACAGTCCCCTGGTCGGGCCGTTGACCTGGCAGCCGGTCGCCCGCTGCCTGGACGCGCGGGGCTGCCCGGTCCAGGTGCCGTCCCTGGTCGACGTGATCAGCGGTGAGGGCCCGTACTACGGCACGGTCGCCGAGCGGATCGGCTCGTCGCTGACCGGCCCGGCCGTGCTCGTCGCGCACAGCGGCGCCGGTGCGCTCTTACCCGTGATCGCCGCGGCCGCGCCGGAACCGCCGAGGGCCGTGGTGTTCGTTGACGCGCTGCTGCCCCATCCGGGCCGGACCTGGTTCGAAACGGTGTCGGCCGCGCTGGCCGACCAGGTGCGCGATCTGGCCCAGGGCGACCAGTTGCCGCCGTGGGACCAGTGGTTCGCGCCGGAGTCCATCACGGCGCTGTTGCCCGATCCGGTGCTGCGCGAGCAGTTCCGGGCCGAACTGCCCCGAGTTCCGTTGGCCTATCTGACCGAACCGGCTCCGGCGGTCGCACCGCTGCCCGCGGGCCGATGCGCGTACCTGCGGCTGTCCGAGGCGTATCGGGCCGAGGCCGCGGAGGCGCAGGCGATGGGCTGGCCGGTGGCCGAGGAATCGGCCGATCACCTGGCCATGCTCACCCGGCCGGAGGCGGTGGCCGACGCACTGCAGCGGGTGCTCGACCAGGTGGGCTGTCCCGTTTCCTGAGCCCGTCCCACGCGAGTGGCAGCCGATTTCGCGGCTAGTCGACCTCGGTGCGCACCGTGGTGACGATCTGGCGGTACCGGTCCGGCGTGACCGCGGTGCGCAGGTCGGGGTCGATCAGCAGGATCACCGGCGCGACCCGGAATTCCGAGTCCGGCCGCCAGTCCGGCAGGGCCGCTTCGATGACCGCCCAGGCGGCGTCGTCGTTGTGCAGCCGGGCCAGTTCCCGGGCCCGGCTCAGCGCCCGCTCGAACTCCGGGGTCTCGGCCAGCACCGGCGGGATGAACTCGGCGGCCCTGGCCAGCCAGTGGTCGCGGTTGCCGTCGTCGAACGCGGTTTCCGTGCGCGGCAACGCATCGCCGAGCGGCGGAAGGTACCAGGCCGGGTGGGCGTGCGGGTCCTCGGCCGACCAGCGCAGGTACAGCGGCACCAGCTCGGCCCGCACGTGCGCCAGGTCGATCTCGCCCCGGCCGACCGGACCGCCGAACGCGTCGTTGCGCATCCGGTGGTGCGCGCCGTCGGGATGGAGGAACACGTTGAGGATGGTGGCCAGGTACATGGCCAGGCCGGAACCCTTGTGGATGGCCTGGTCGAAGGAGTTCAGCGCGCCGTCGACGTCCCCGCGAAGGGCTTGCACCCGGCCTTGAGCGGTGAGTTCCGCACTGCCCTCGGGATGCACCGCGCGGCCCTCCCGGGCGCGCAGGGCTTCGAACGAGTGCCGCTCGTCGGCCAGCAGCGCGGCGAACGAGGCCTGCCGCTCCTCGTCCACGCCCCAGCTGGACCACGAGTACGCCGCCCACTCGCCGTCCTCGGACACGTCGGCCGGGTCGAGGAACCAGTACTGGGCGTCGCCGTCGTCGGCGATGAGCAGGCAGCGTTCCATCAGTCCGGCCAGATCGTCGGCGCCGGCCGAGCCGAGCGCGTCGAGTAGGTCGGTGGCCGCGATGGGCAGCCAGTCCACATCGGCCGCCGGGCGCAGCCGGTACATGAACGGGCCCGGGTCGATCCATCCGTTGGACACCAACAGAAATGACCGGTAACTGGGTGGCAAACCGTGCCCGAGGCGTGTTTCCAGTTCCATGATCTCGGCCTCGGTGGCGGGCGGAAACCCGAGCCAGCACCGCTCCCGCTGGTGCCGGCTGACCTTCTTGAGGTCGCGATCCTCGGCCACCCGCAGGTAATCGGCGCTGTATTCGGCCAGGAATCCGCGCCAGTCCTGTTCGGTGGTGGGCAGGGTGGCCGAGCCGGGGAGGGTGCGCTGTTGGGTGTCGGTGCACCAGAGCACGCGGGACTCGGCGTCGGTGAGTGCGACGTTGCCGTCGTCCCCGACGATGAGCCGTTCGGCCGAACGACCTTGGGTGCCGGTGGACCAGACGGCGCGGCCGTCCCGTTGGTAGAGAACGAGATTTCCGTCGTCCTGCAACACGAACACGCCGACCGGGGCGCCCTCGGTGCCGGTCGACCACAGCGGGCGGTTGCGCACGTCGTCGTAGAGCACGACGTTGCCGTCGTCCTGGTGGACGAAGACGTATTCGCCGGACGGCGAAGTCAGGGATTGGCGGCGCAGCGTCTGGCCAACGCGCATCTCGTTTCCGCGCGCGGAAACCCGGTGCATCGGGTAGCCGGAGCCCGTCATCGATGAAGTCAACCATGTCGCCGGCGAAGTCCCCAATGCGAGGGTGGCTCCACTGTGGCCGGAGGGTTACCACTCGCGAATTCGTTTCGCCCGCAGCGGAAACACTCGCAGTGGGTGCTCGGGCGGGCCAGGATCGGTGATATGGCGCAGATCCAGTTCGGCGTGAATCTCCGAGATCCCGGCTCGGCAATGGATTTCCATGAGTTGATCCGGCGGGCCGACGAATGGGGTTTCGACGTGTTCGCCGCGCCCGATCATCTCGGCGCGTCCGCGCCATTCGCGGCGTTGAATGCCGCCGCGATGCTCAGCGACCGGCTGCGGCTGCGCACCTACGTGTTGAACATCGGTTTCTGGAATCCGGCGCTACTGGCCCGGGAGATCGCGACGCTGGACCTGCTGTCCGGCGGCCGGGCCGAGTTGGGCCTCGGCGCCGGCTACATGAAATCCGAGCACGTGGACGCGGGCCTGCCCTGGTTCGGCCATGCCCGCCGAATGGAGATCCTGACGGATGCCGTGCGCGAACTGCGCACGCGCCTGACTGATTTTCGGCCGGCGCCGGTGCAGCAGCCGATTCCGTTCATGGTGGCGGCGATGTCGGAGCGCGGTCTGGCGCTGGCGGCCGAGCAGGCCGAGATTGTGGGTTTCTCCGGTTTGCGCCAGGTCCCCGGGGAGGAACCGGGTCATTTCACGATCGTGTCCGAGGAGGAGACGGCGCGGCGGGTGGACGAGGTGCGGGCCGCGGCCGGTGGGCGGGCCTACCGAAGCGACGTGCTGGTGCAGATGATCAAGCTGGGCGCGGACCCGCGCGAATCGGCGGAGGAGTTGGCCACGCAACTGACCGAAGTTACCCCGAAAGAGGTGCTGGCCAGCCCGTTCCTGCTGCTGGCGAGGGATGCGGAGGAGGCCGCGGACGAGTTGCGGCGGCGCGAGGAGGTGTATGGCTTCGACAGCGTGACCACCCACCAGCCGAGCATGGCCGCGCTGGGCGAGGTGATCGCCGCGTACCGGCGCTGAGCTCGCGGAGGAGGGCGAGGTGATGGCGGCTTGCGGCAGGCGAGGTGATCGCGGCTGTCCGCCGCTGAGCTAACGTTTTCCTGGCGCGGTTTCGCGTGTGGGGGATCGGCGTGGCGGAGGGCAGCAGATGGCGGAGCAGCAGCGGAACTGGGCCGGGAACATCACCTTCGGCGCCCGGCAGGTGCACTGGCCACGCTCGGTGGACGAGCTGCAACTGATCGTCGCGAACAGTGACCGGATGCGGCCCCTTGGCACCGGCCACTCGTTCAACCACATCGCCGACACACCCGGCGACCTGGTCTCCGTCGCCGACCTGCCGCCCGTCGTGGACATCGATCCGGCCGGCGACACGGTCACCGTGTCCGGCGGCCTGCGCTACGGCGAGTTCGTGGGGCGGCTGCACGAGGCGGGGTACGCGCTGCCCAACCTGGGCTCGCTGCCGCACATCTCGGTGGCCGGCGCGGTGGCCACCGCGACCCACGGATCGGGCCGGGGCAACGGAAACCTGGCCACCGCGGTGCGCGCGGTGGAACTGATCGACGCCGACGGCGAGCGACGCCGGATCACCCGCGGCGAACCGG
Organism: Pseudonocardiaceae bacterium; assembly: GCA_035551355.1. Lineage (GTDB taxonomy): Bacteria > Actinomycetota > Actinomycetes > Mycobacteriales > Pseudonocardiaceae > DATATV01. Next base: position 5,074 of record DASZNF010000013.1, read on the forward strand.
ATTTCGACGGCGCGGTGGTCGGCCTCGGCGGCCTCGGTGTGGTGACCGCGCTGACCCTGGACCTGCGGCCGACTTTCCAAGTGGCGCAACATGTTTACCGCGATCTGCCGGTGGCCGGCTTCACTGGGCACGCGCAGGAGATCCTGGCCGCCGGCTACAGCGTCAGCGTGTTCACCGACTGGAGCGGCGGCCCGATCAACCAGGTCTGGCGCAAGCGAATCGTCGACGGCGAGTTGGCTGCGCCGGAGGAGTGGTTCGGTGCGCGGCTGGCCACCGAGCAGCGCAATCCCGTGCCGGCCATGCCCGGCACGAACGCGACCGAACAGCTGGGTGTGCCCGGCCCGTGGTTCCAGCGGCTGCCGCACTTCCGGCTGGAGTTCACCCCGAGCGCGGGCGACGAGTTGCAGACCGAGTATTTCCTGGCGCGCGAGCACGTGGTCGAGGCGTACACCGCGCTGGCCGCGATCCGCGAGCAGCTGGCCGCCGTGGTCCAGGTGTGCGAGTTCCGCACCATCGCGCCCGACGAGTACTGGCTCAGCCCCGCGTACCGGCGCGACTCGGTGGCCTTCCACTTCACCTGGATCCCGGACATCGACGCGGTCACCCCGGTGCTGTCCGCGATCGAGGCGCAGCTGGCCCCGTTCGACACCCGCCCGCACTGGGGCAAACTGTTCAACCTCGGCCCGGACGTGCTGCGCGCCCGCTACCCGCGCTACGCCGACTTCGCCGACCTGCTCGGCCGCTGGGACCCCCGTGGCAAATTCCGCAACGACTACCTGAACCGCTTCTTCCCGTCGCCGGGGTGACCCGGTCGGTGGGTCCTCGGGCCGCCTGCCCGGTCCCCTCGGAAAAGTCGCGTATTTTTAAACTTGCGTGCCACGCATCTTTTGCGCGACACGCAAGTTTAAAATTACTATACGACCTCATGGACTTCCTCAACGGCACCACTCAACGCGAGCGCAACAAGGTGGCCACCCGGGACGAGCTCGCCAAGGCGGCGTTCCAGCTGGCGGTGGAGCGTGGGCTGGACAACGTGCGGGTCGGCGACATCGCGGCCGCGGCCGGGGTGTCGCCGCGGACGTTCAACAACTACTTCGACAGCAAGGAAGCGGCGGTCGTCGCGCGGGCGGCGTGGCGAATGGAGCGGACCGCGGACTCGCTTGAAGTGCGGCCGCTGGGTGAACCGCTGAAGGTGTCGCTGGTCGAGGCGGTGGTCGACCGCTACGCCAGCCCGTCACAACGGTTCCAGCGAGGCTCGGACTGGCAGGCCGGATTCCGGCTGATGGTCACCGAACCGGCGCTGCGCGGCGAGTTCCTCAAGGGCATCGCCGAGATGGAACGGTCGCTGGCCGAGGCGATCTCCGCCCGGATCTACGTGCCGATGGGGGAGCTGTACGCCCGGGTGCTGGCCGCGGCCGTGGTGGGCGCGGAACGAGCCGCGATCGGGCACTGGATCGCGGGTGGCCAGTCGGAGCCGCTGGTCGAGGTGGTGCGGCAGGCCGTCAGCTTCGCGGTCGCCGGGGTTTCGGAGGAGCCGGGAACGGGGGAGCAGAGGTGAGCCGGGCCGAAGCGCCACCCTGCTGATCCTGCTCGCCTATCTGCGCCACCTACGCGAATCAGGCCGCGTTTCCCCGGCACAGCAAGGAAACGCGGCCTGACCGCCAATAAAAGACAGACTCAGGGCACGACCTGGATCTTCCGCCCGATACCCGCCTTGAACGTGTCCAGCGCCTTCGGGTACTCCGCCAGCGGGAACCGGTCGGAGATGAACACCTCCGGGTCCAGCACGCCCGACGCGAACAGGTCCGCGGCCCGCTCGTAGCTGTGCAGCACGGCCATCGAACCCGTGATGGTGATCTCCTGGTTGTAGATCTTGTACGGCTCGATCGTCGCTCGCGCGGCATAGTCGGACACGCCGAACTGCAGGAACGTGCCGCCTTTGCCGACCCGGTTCAGGCCGTCCTGGATGGCCTTCTCGTTGCCGGTCGCGTCCACCACCAGGTCCCAGCCGTACGGCCGGCCGCCGATCTCGTCCGGCGTGGCCGCGGTCTCCGAGCACCCCAGCTCCTGCGCGGTCTTCAGCCGCTCCGGGTTGAGGTCGACCACGTCCACGCTGGCCGCGCCGGTCTTCTTGGCCAGCTGCAACATCATCAGGCCCATGGTGCCCGACCCGTAGATCAGCACCCGGTTGGCCAGTTGGCTGCGCAGCACGTCGTACCCACGGATCGCACAGGACAACGGCTCGATCAGCGCCGCGTCCCGGGTCTGCACGTGCTCGGGCAGCTTGACGCAGTTGCGCGCGGGCGCCAGTGCGTACTCGGCCGCGCCACCGCTGGTGGTCACGCCGATCGCCGCCCACCGCTCGCACAGGTTGTTGTGCCCCATGCGGCAGTAGTGGCAGCCGTAGCAGTACAGCGACGGGTCCACCGCAACTCGGTCGCCTACCGCCACTTCGACCACCTCGGCCCCGGCCGCGACCACCTCGCCGGCGAACTCGTGGCCCGGGATCACCGGCAGGGTCGGCGCGAACTCGCCCTGCAGGATGTGCAGATCCGTGCCGCACAGCCCGCAGGCCGCCACATCGACGACCACGTCCCGGGGTCCGGGGACCGGATCATCCACTGTGGTCAGCTCCACCTGGCCTACGCCGCTGATGACGGCTGCTTTCACTTCACTGCTCCCAACGAAAGGCCCTGGACCAGCTTGTCCTGGGCGGCGAAACCGGCGATGAGCACCGGCAGCGAGATGGCCGTTGCCGCGGCGCACACCTTGGCCAGGAACAAACCCTGGCTGGTGACGAAACCGGTGAGGAACACCGGCGCGGTCTGGGCCACCACACTGGTCAGCACCCGCGCGAACAACATCTCGTTCCAGCTGAAGATGAAGCAGATCAGCGAGGTGGCCGCGATGCCCGGCATGGCGATCGGCAGGATCACCCGGCGCAGCACGGTGAGCAGCGAGGCTCCGTCGATGGCCGCCGCCTCCACGAGCTCCACCGGGATCTCGGCCAGGAACGAGCGCATCATCCACACCGCGATCGGCAGGTTCATCGAGGTGTAGAGGATGACGAGCAGGTAGACGTTGTCCAGCAGGTGGATCTGCTTGGCGATCAGGTACACCGGCAGCAGACCGGCCACCGCAGGCAACATCTTGGTGGACAGGAAGAAGAACATCACGTCGGTCCACTTTTTCACCGGCCGGATCGCCAGCGCGTACGCCGCCGGAATCGCCAGCAGCAGCACCACGATGGTGGAACCGACGGCCGCCGACAGCGAGTTGATCAGCGGCGGCCACGGGCTGACCCCGGTGCCCACGCCGAAGAACTCGGCGTAGCCGTGCAGGGTCAGCGGCGCGCCGATCGACGGCGGGTTGGTGCCCGCGGCCGACTCGCTGTGGAACGAGGTCAGGATCATCCACAGCACCGGGACCACGAACAGGATGCCGACGATCCAGGCCAGCACGCCCCACAGCGAACCCGCGCGGCGGCGGGCCCTGGGCGCGGCCACCTTCACCTTCGTCCTGGCCGAATCGAGCGCGAGCGCGGTCATGCCTTCACCTCCTCGCGGAACATGGTCAGCACCACGCGCAGCGCGAACGTGGCGATGATGATCGAGCCGATCACCACGACCACGCCGCTGGCTGAGGCGACGCCGTAGTCGTGGGCCTGATAGAAGGTTTCGTAGATGGCGTAGGGCAGGTTCGCCGTGCCGAGCGACCCGGAGGTGATGGTGAACACCGAGTCGAAGTTCTGCACGATGTAGATCGAACCCAGCAGCGCGGCCAGCTCCATGTAGCGGCGCAGGTGCGGCAGCGTCAGGAAGCGGAACATCTGCCAGGCCGACGCCCCGTCGACGCGCGCCGCCTCGAACGGCTCCATCGGCTTGCTTTGCAGGCCCGCCAACAGGATCAGCATCATGAACGGGGTCCACTGCCAGATCAGTTCGATCTCCACCGACATCTTCGGCATGTCGGTGATCCAGTCCGGCTGCGGCGCGTGCGTGGAGCCGAACAGGCTCCAGATCCAGGTCAGCACTCCGTTGAGCAAGCCGTACACCGGGTTGTACAGCGCGTGCTTCCACAGCAGCGCCGCGGCGACCGGCACGATCAGAAACGGCGTGATGAGCATGGTCCGCACGAAACCGCGACCGAAGAACGCCCGGTCCAGCAACAGCGCCAGGCACAGCCCGAGGAGCAGGCTGACCACGATCACGACCACGGTCAGCACGACCGTGTTGAGCACCGCCGAGCGCAGGTTGTCGTCGGTGAACACCGTGACGTAGTTGCTGAAACCGGTCCAGCCGGTGTCGGTGGGGTCCAGCGCGTTCCAGTGCAGGAACGAGATGACCAGGGTGCCCACGAAGGGCAGCTGGGTCACCACGATCATGAACACCAGGGCAGGCAGCAGCGGCGCGCGCCGGGCCCAGGCGGCGGCGTGCCCTGCGGCCCGCCGCGCGCCCGAACCTGGTCCCGTGCCGGCGTCTTTGGCCAGTACGGCGGTGGTCATGACTTACTTTCCCTGGTATTTCTTGGCGACGGTCTCGGCCAGCTGCTGGCCCTTGTTCAACGCGGTCGTCACGCTTTCCTGTCCGGCGATGGCCGCGCTGATCTCCTGGGACACCTGGGTACCGAGATCAGTGAACTCGGGGATGTCCACGAACTGGATGCCCACCGTCGGCCGCGGCTGGGTGCCGGGGTTCTTCGGGTCGGCCGACTGGATCGCGGCTTCGGTCTGCGCGTAGAACGGGCCGGCCGACTTCTGGTAGTCGGCGTTGGTGTAGGTGGAGGCGCGCTTGCCCGCGGGCACCTCGGCCCAGCCCAGCTGCTGGCCGACCAGGTTCTCGTAGCCCTTGCTGGAGGCCCAGGAGATGAACTTCCACGCGGCGGCCTGCTTGGTGCTGGCCTTCTGCATCGCGAACGCCCACGAGTACAGCCAGCCGGAGCTGGCGGTCTGGGTCACCGGCGCGGCCACGTAACCGACCTTGCCTGCCACCGGGGAACCGGAACCCTCCAGCGAACCGGCCGCCGAGGTGGCGTCGTACCACATGGCCGTCTTGCCCTGCTCGAAGTCGTTGAGGCACTCGGTGAACCCGGCCTGCGGGGCGCCGGCCTCACCGTGCTGGCGCACCAGGTTCACGTAGAAGTTGGTGGCGTTGGTGAAACCCGGCCCGTTGACCTGGGCCTGCCAGTTCTTGTCGAACCACGTGCCACCCATGGTGTTGACCACGGTGGTCAGCGGCGCGATGCTCTCGCCCCAGCCCGGCTGCCCGCGCAGGCAGATACCGCGCATACCGGCCTGCTTGTTGTCCACCTGGGCGGCGATGTCGGCCACCTGCTGCCAGGTCGGCTTGGCCGGCATGGTGATGCCCAGCTGCTGGAAGACGTCCTTACGGTACATCAGGAACGAGGACTCGCCGTAGAACGGCTCGGCGTAGACGTGCCCGTCGGCACCGGTCAGGCCCTCGGCGATCGGCTTGAGAATGTCGGACTGGTCGAATCCGGGGTCACTGGCGATGTCCGAGTCCATCGAGGCCAGCCAGCCGTTCTTGGCGTAGAACGGGGTCTCGTAGTTGCTGATCGTGGCCACGTCGTACTGGCCGGCCTGGCTGGAGAAGTCCTGGCTGATCTTGTCCCGCACGTCGTCTTCGGGCAGCACGGTGAAGTTCACCGTGATCCCGGTCTGCTTGGTGAAGTTGGCCGCGGTCAGCTTCTGCAAATCGACCATCTGCGGGTTGTTCACCATCAGCACGTTGATGCTGTTGGAGCTACCGCTGCTCGACGATCCACCGGCACCGGCGCACGCGGCCATGGTGGTCGTGGCGGTCAGCCCGGCGACGGCGATGGCCATGATTTTCGAAACTGTCCTGAGTGGATGTTTCGCCATCTCGTTCTCCTGTCAGGGAATTCGGACGTGGGCAACCCCGGGTCAGACCCGGAGCACCTGCGGTCCGCTTGCGGTGTAACGACGAGCTTCCGCGGTGGGCAGCCCGCTGTCGGTGACGATGACGTCGAAATCCCGCACGTCACCGAACCGGCAGAAGCTGCTCACCCCGAATTTGGTGTGGATGCCAGAGAAGATCCGTCGCCGGGACGAGCGGATCGCCTGCGCCTTCACCCCGGCCACCGCCGGGTCGGGGGTGGTGAGGCCATGCTGCCGGGAGATCCCGTTGGCCCCGATGTAGGCGAGATCGATGACCAGACCCGCCAGCATGCTGACCACCCAGTGATCCACAGTGGCCAGTGTGCGTCCCCGCACCCGGCCACCCAGCTGGATGACGGTCATGGTCGGAATGGCCGCCAGCATGGCGGCGGTCGGCAGTGCCGCGGTGACCACGGTCAGCGGTCGGTCCGTCGGCAGTGCCTCTGCGATGAGTTGCGGGGTGATGCCCTCATCGACGAACACGGTTTCCGCGTCCCCCACCAGTTCCGCCGCGGCGGCGGCGATCCGGCGCTTGTCCGCGATGTGATGCGTGGTGCGTGAGGCCAGAGTGGTCTCGAAACTCGGGCTCTCCACCGGATATGCCCCGCCGTGCACCCGGCGGATCAGGCCGTGGTGTTCCAGCAGGCGCAGGTCCCTGCGGACCGTCTCGGCCGAAACGCCGAGATTGGCGGCGAGCTTGCGGACATCGAGCCGGCCGTCGGCGCGCAGCCGTTCCAAGATGCTGTGCTGTCGTTCGTCAGCAAGCATTCAGACCTCCTCGTCTGAACCACCGAGCGCCGGCTCGAAATCTGTCGTAGCTGTGTATAACAGCGGGCTCGGGCGGCGACCGTGACCGAATGGTTGACCGATTGTGCCTGTTTGTGCCCGAACTCTGAACCGTGACACCACACCTGTTAGGGAAATCCCTCGCATGGGGGAGACCACATCACGCGGCCGACTGACCGATTGGGAACCGTTTTCAAGTGGGTTTGAGCCCATTCGGGCTCTCGATGCCCGGTTTGCTCACCCGTTCGCGCCGCTGCCACGGGCCCGGATGCGACCATTCCCGGCTTCGCCGATGCTCCACTGTGGACACCGTGCGTGTTGCGCAGGAGTCCCTCGGCCGTCACCTGGATGACTGGTCGCTGAACAGCGATCACCCCCCGCGGGCCCGGGGCCAGCCATGGCATCTCTCCTAGTAATGCAGGCCGGTTCCGTAGGGAACGAGGGTAGCGGTATCGGCGGCGTTCGGGATGGTGACCGGCAGCCGGCCGGTCGGGTCGGCGCCGGTGATCGTCGCGGCCAGTGCGTCCAACGAGGTCGGTTGGTAGCCGTAGGCGGCCAGATACGTCGGCGCGGCCGGGAAGTAGGACAGGTCGTATGGGCCTCCGACGGCCGCGACCACCAACGGCTTACCCGCCGCCAGCAGCGCGGCGACCAGGTTCTGCTGGGTGGTGTCGGACCAGGCGTTGTCGGTGAGCACCACGGTCACGTCGTTGCTCCTGGCCGCGGCCACCGCGGCGGCGATCGCGCTGGAATTCGGCGAACCGGTCCACAACCGCTGCACGGTCAGCCCGGCGTTGGTCAGATCGCCGGCCACCTCGGTCGTGCTGGACACACCCCACCCGGTGACCAGCACGTGCCTTCCGGAGTTCCCGGCCAGCGGCAGCACGTGATCGTTGTTGCGCACCAAGGTGATCGAGCGCTGCGCGATCCCGGTCATGGTCGCGTCGTGGGCCGGGGTGCCGACCGTGGAGGTGACCGCGCCGGAGCTGGTGTACGGGTTGGCGAACAGGCCCTCCTGCGCCTTGAGCGTCAGAATCCGGCGCACCGACTGATCGATCCGGGCCGGGCTGATGGTGCCGGCCTGCACGGCGGCCAGCACGTCGTTGATCGCGTCCGGCAGGTTGGTCGGCATCAGCAGTTCGTCGTCCCCGGCATTGATGGCGTCGATCATCACCTGCGACTGGGGGATCGAGGCCAGCGCGCCCGCGGCCAGTGAGTCGGTGATCACCACTCCGTTGTAGTGCAGCGTGTTGCGCAGCAGCCCGGTGACGATCGGCTGGGACAGGCTGGCCGGCAGGCCGGACGGATCCAGCGCGGGGGCCACGATGTGCGCGGCCATGATCGAGCGCGCCCCGGCCGCGATCGCCGCGCGGAACGACGGGATGTCGGTGGCCATGATCTGGGCCCTGGTCTCGTTGGTGATCGCGACGCCGTTGTCCGTGTTGACCGTGGTGTCGCCCAGACCGGGGAAGTGCTTTGCTTGCGCGGCAACGCCATTGGCCTGATACCCGGCCACCGCGGCGGCGGCGTTCGCGGCCACGGCGGCGGTGCGGTCGCCGAACGAGCGGGGGCCGTCGGCGCTGTTGGCCGGGTTGGTGTTCACGTCCACCACCGGCGCGTCGTCCACGTTGATGCCCATGGCCCGCAGCTCACTGCCGGACACCGCGGCCGCGCGATAGGCGTTGGCCGGATCGAAGGTGGCGCCGATGGCCATGTTGCCGGGGGAGACCGCGACCGGCGCGCCGATCCGGTTGACGATGCCGCCCTCCTGGTCGGTGCTGATCTGCAGCGGCAGCCCGGCCGAGTTGGCCAGCGCGGCGCTCTGCAGTCCGTTGGACAGCCCGGCCACCTGTTGCGGCGAGTTCTCGTTGTCGCTCCAGGCGAAGTAGATGACTCCGCCGAGGTGATACCTGGCCAGCAGTTGCTGCCCGTTGGTCACGTCGGCGCCGTACAAGCCCTGGTTCGCGGTGACATCCGCGGCTGTCGTGGTGTCCGCGGAGGCGCCGTAGACGTAGGTGACGAACATCTGCTCGACCTTGTCGGTCAGGCTCATCCTGGCCATCGCCGCCTGCACCTGCGCGGCGATCCGGCTGTTCGGATCGGCGGTGTGCTGGCCGGTCGCGGCCACCGCCGGTGCGCTCACCACCCCGGCGGCCACCATCGCCGCGATCGCCGTGTATCCCGCTGACCTGCCGATCCGGTGGAGCATGACGGTGCCTCCCGCGCATGTGGGCAATCGACACGACGAGCCCTCTATCGCGGGAGTATTTCACCAGTGTCAATCGCCCTTTCGGGAACGCAGCCGCGGAATCACCACGACACCTTGAACACCCACGCGTACCGACCCGCACGGGCGGCCGCCTTGGGCACCTCGATCACCAAGGAGCCGTTGACCTGACTCCAGTTCAGCGGCCCGCCATGGTAGCCGAGCATGCTGACCCGGTCGCCCGCGCGGATCGGCACCGGCGCGGGCACGGTCAGCGTCGTGCCCGGCTGGTCCAGGGAAATGATGTAGAACGCCTCGCCCTGCTTGACGGTGAACCGCAGATCCCCGGCCTGCGCCTGGGTCGCCCAGTACGTGCTGCCGTAGATGGCCTCGCCGTTGACCCGCAGCCAGGAACCCGTGTCCCGCAACCGTTGCTGCATCACCGCCGGGATGGTGCCGTCGAAGTCGGGGCCGATGTCCAGCAGGAAGTTGCCGTTTTTGGACACGATGTCGACCAGGGTCTGCACCACCTGCTCGGCGGTCATGTAGGCCGAATCCGGGGTGGCCCGGTTGTAGCCGTAGGAGAACGGGTCCAGGCCGCGGCTGGCCTCCCACTTGGCCACCACCGTGTTGGCGTAGGTGGTGTACTCGGGCGTGGTGAAGTCGTGCTCCGGAATGCCGCCGCGGTCGTTGAACGTGACATCCTTGGGGCGGGAGCGATTCTTGGCGTGGTTGAGGTACTCGGCCAGCACGTCCCGGTTGTCGTTGACGCCGCCGATGTCGTACCAGATCACGTCCGGGTCGTAGCCGTGCACCAGTTCCAGGATCTGCGGCGCCTGATAGTCCTTCACATAGTCGCGGCCGGACTGATAACCGGTGTAGGGCAGGGGCTCCAGCGTGTACGGGTTGCGCGGCGCGTGGCCCATCCACGGGTTGTCCGGGTTGAACCACTCCGGCAGCGAGTAGTACAAACCGTTGCGCAGCCAGGGAGTCTCGCTGCGGGAGGCGTCGAACAGTGCCTTGACCAGGTCCTTCTTCGGCCCGAGTTGGACGGCGTTGCGGCCGGAGACCTTCGAGTCCCACAGCGCGAAACCCTCGTGGTGCTTGGAGGTCAGCACGTAGTACTCGGCGCCCGCGTCCGCGATCAGCCGCACCCAGCTGAGCGGATCGAACTTGGCCGCGGTGAACCGGGGAATGAAGTCGTCGTAGTTGAAGCTCTCCCCGTAGGTCTGCGCGTGGTAGGCGTAGGTCGGATCGCTGGGATCCTGCATGTGGTCCCAGTACCACTCGGCGTACTCCTTGCCCACCGGTCCCCACGCCGGCACCGAGTACACGCCCCAGTGGATGAAGATGCCGAACTTGGCGTCGTCGAACCAGTACGGCGCCTGATGGGTGGCCAGCGAGGCATCGGTGGGCTGGTAGTCCGGAACGCCCAGAGTGAGCGAAACCTGTTGGCTGGCCAGGGTTGTCCGGCCGTCGGCGGCCAGAATCCGTCCGTTGGCAACGGTTCCCGGGGTGGTCGAGGAATCGATGCCGATCCGCACCCGCGCCTGCTCGCCCGGCGCGAGCGTGCGAAGCTCCGCCGGCACAACGGTTTCCCCGCCGGATACGTTCACGAACACCGACAACGAGGAAGCCGCGGTGAACCATTCGGTGCCCGCGTTGAGCACCGTGGCCTCCACCGACTGCGGGCCGGCCTCGGTGAGCAGGCTGGTGGTCGAATGTCCGCCCCGCACCAGCAGCGCCCGGCCCACCGTCACCGGCTGCGCGGTGAGCGCGAACACGTGCATGCTGGCCGTGCCCGCCGCCGGTGTGGCCGTGGTCGGCAGGGTCAGCGCGACCGCGGTGCGGTTCGGATCGGTCCAGATGTCCGCGCTGTACAAGGAAACCGGGTCCTCGTCCACGCTTCCGCCGGGAGCGTAGCGGTAGGGCGCGGTCAGGTCGCCGGAACCGGAGTACCAGTCCGGCGCGGTGAGCTGCGCGGTGCTGGTCGAGCCGTCCGCATAGCGCACCGTGGCCGTGCCCGAAGCGGGCCCGTAACTGGCCGAAACCAGTAACGACAGGCCGAGACAGCGATCACCGGGTAACGCGATCTGCTGGCCCAGCGCGACCACGTTGTTGTTCGCGCCCGCGGCCGAGGAGCCCAGCACGTAGGGCACCCCGCCGATGGTGGTCGGACCGGCGGCGAGCAGCTCGCCCGGGAAGGTGTAGCCGGAACCGTCGAAGTCGCCGCCCGGGGCGGATTTCGTGTCAATGCCGTCGTTGTCGAAGTACGCGTCCAACGGCACCGGAACCGGCGGTTTCGCGGGCACCGATCGGTCCGCCGGGGCGTTGGCGTGCGCTGTTCCGGTCAGTCCGGCGCCGGCCAGGGCGGCCGCGCCGGCGGCCAGCCCGAACACGCGGCGGCGAGGATAGGTCGTCATTGACTCTCCTGGGCCATCGTGGAGTGGATGCGGGGAGATGGGATGTCTGTTGGCTTTCCGGCGATGCGGTGGCGCAATGTCGGGAAAAGTGGTCCAATTCATCCGATGACTGATCCTGGTCACGCCGCGCCCCGGCTGTCAATAGCGGCCCGGTGGCGCACCGCGAGGACTCGACGAGGAGGCCCGGTGCCCGAGACCGCCGACGACTGCTCCGGCCTGGACGAGGGCCTGACCCTGCTGTGGCGACTGGCCGGCCAGCTGGCTCGGTAGAGTCTTGCCTTCGCGGTAGAAGGGACAACCTGTGGCCATCACGGACGCGGCGATCGAGAAGATCAAGGGAATGATCGTCGACGGCGAACTGCGCCCTGGCGATCGCCTACCCCGGGAGGCCGACCTGGCCGAGCGGCTGGGCCTGTCCCGCAACTCGCTGCGTGAGGCGGTCAGGGCGCTGTCCCTGATCCACGTGCTGGACGTGCGGCAGGGCGACGGAACCTACGTGACCAGCCTGGAACCGGCCGTGCTACTGGACGCCATGGGCTTCGTCATCGACTTCCACCGCGACGACACCGTGCTGGAATTCCTTGAGGTGCGGCGGATCCTGGAGCCCGCGGCCACCGCGCTGGCGGCCGGCCGGATGGACGTCAGACAGGTCGCCGAACTGCACGCGCTGCTCGACGCCCTCGGCCCCAATCCCTCGGTGGAGGAACTGGTGCGCGGGGACCTGGAATTCCACCGGCTGATCGCGCTTGGCTCGGGCAACCAGGTGCTGTGCTCGCTGGTGGAGGGCATTTCCGGACCGACCCAGCGGGCCCGGATCTGGCGCGGCCTGACCCAGGAGGACGCGGTGCGCCGCACCCTGTCCGAGCACCGGGCCATCACCGAGGCCATCGCCGCCGGTCAGCCGGACGTGGCCAGAGCCTGGGCCACGGTGCACATCGCGGGCGTGGAGCAGTGGCTGCGCGAGGCGCTGACCGACTGACTCGCCGCGCGGGAATTTCACCCGTGCGGCTGCTGAGAATTCAATTTTTAACTCGCGTTGACGGCGAATGCGGTGTCGGCGAAGTTCTCCCCGGTGTTGTTGGTGGAGCTGATCTCCCAGCCGAACTGCACGGTGCTCAGCGTGACATCGCCGTACCAGCCCTTCGACTCGATCCATTTCAGCACCGCGAGAATGTCCACCGAACCGGACGAGGTATTGGACGTGCGCAGGAACGAATACACCGGATTCGATCCGTTCGACCCGGAATACACGTTCCAGGTGCTGCCGCCCACCGTCGCGGTGGCCACCTGGCTGCCGATCGGGCCGACCGAGCCGGTTTTGTCGACCCACAACATGATCTCGTAACCGCTGCCGTTGGCCCAGATGTCGTAGGCGGTCTCGAAACTGCCCGCGCTGGGCGTGGACACGGTGAAGTTGCTGGTCACACCGCTCAGCGCGGACAGCGTCTTGCTGACGTCCTTGCCCACGTGCGGATACGATTTCACGCCGCCGGTGTTCGGCTGGTCGGACCAGACGCCCCAGTTGCCCGGCGAATTCGCCCAGATCGTCTGCGCGCCCGCGCCCGAACCCCACACATCGTTGTTGAAGTAGTAGCCCTCGTCGGTCCAACTGCCGAAGGCGGCCGACGAGGACCAGGTGGCCGCGCTGGCCACCCCGGTCACGAGCAGCATGGCCGACAGCGCGGTGCCGACGGTCACAAAGCCGCGGACGAGTTTATTCATGGCGCGCAGCCTATTGTCGATGCGCGTCGATGAACTGTTGTGTCAAATTCACGGATATCTCGGCCGCCACCGAAACGTTCCGGATGTGTCCTGGGGACATGACCACACCGACCCACCCCAGGCTGGCCCTGTTCGCCATCTGCCTCGGCTTCGCCATGATCACGCTGGACGCCACCATCGTTACTGTGGCGCTGCCCGCGATCCAGCGCTCCCTTGGCGGCTCGCTGACCGGTCTGCAATGGGTGGTGGACGCCTATACCGTGGCCCTGGCCGCGGTCCTGCTGTCCGCGGGCACCGCCGCCGACCGGTTCGGCGCGCGAGCGGTCTACCTGACCGGGCTGAGCGGGTTCGTGCTGGCCTCGGTGGCCTGCGTCCTGGCGCCGGAGCTGCCGGTGCTGGTGGCCGCGCGCGCCGCGCAGGGGCTGGGCGCGGCCGGGCTGATCCCGCCTTCGCTGACCCTGATCGTGCACATGTTCCCCGACCCGGCGCGACGGACCTGGGCGCTGGGCATCTGGGGCGGCACCAGCGGCATCGGCCTGTCGGCCGGGCCGGTGCTGGGTGGCCTGGCGGTCAGCGGAATCGGCTGGCAGGCGGTGTTCCTGGCCAACATACCGATCGGCCTGGCCGCACTGGCGCTGACCAAGCTGACCGTGCCGGACAGCCCGAAACGCCCCGGCGAACGGCTGGATCTGCTCGGCCAGGCCACCGGAATCCTGGCGCTGGGCCTGCTGACCGGCGGCCTGATCCAGGCCAGCCGGGCCGGCTGGACCGACCCGGCGGTGCTGGTCCTGCTCGGCGGCGGCCGCACGCTCACGTTGCACGTGGCGCTTTCGGTTGTGGCGGTGACGTATCTCGTTGCCGGAGGACTGGCGGTGGTGGCCACAATGCCGCGTCAGAACTCGCGCCGACGAGTCCATTCGAGTGAATTGTGTCGGTAACGCCCACCGGTGGTCTCGGGACAAGTCACGATGCGAGACTCGTTTCGTTCGTGCTGTCAGGGAGCGTGAATGCCCGATCCGGAGGGCTTCTACACCAAGAATGGCGTAACCCGACCGATTACCAAACGCAAGTCCGCGGGCGTTGTCGTCGCGGGTGCGGTCGCCGCCGGTCTCATGACCGCGGCCGGGGGTGGCGGGGCGACCGCTTCGGTTGGCGCGGCGCTCGACTCGGCCACCTCGGCCGGCGCTGAGGCGGAGACCACCAGCGGGGAGGATGCGGCCCGCAAAGGCGACGACACCGAGGCTTGGCAGCGGATGGCGATGAAGGAGCTCAAGAAGGCGATCAAGCAACGGTTGCGCTGTGGTCTCCAGTCCACCAAGCAGGTGCAGCAGTTTTTCCTGCGCACTCCGTGCAAGTCGCTCGATGAGCTGCTTTTCGCCCTGGAGGATTCCCAGGGCAACGTCATCGTGGTATCAGTGGCCTGGGCGAAGATGTCCTCCGGGGACGACGCCACCCAGTTGAAAACCCTTGAGGACACCTACGGCACGGGCGACATCACACCGATCGCCACCCAGGTCCTCGAACTCGGCGGCATCCATTTCACCGGCGCCCACTACGCATCGCGCCAGGACGACTCACTCGTCGTTGTCTCCGAGGCCGAGCCCGTCCGCGGGCATCCGTCCACGGCTCTGCTCAACGACGCGCCCAAGGTCGCAGCGGTCCTGCCACCTCCTTGACCGCACTCTAGCGACGGATAAACCAATGGCGTTGGCAAACGGATACGCTGCCCGAGGCCAGCGGGCCTGTATCTCCGGCTATGTGGGGGCAAAGTGCTTGATCCGCGCAGCGAAGCGGTGCTGATTCTCGATACCAAGACCGGTGTCTTCGAAGACAAGACCCCGAAGATTGCGCGATACGAGTTCCAGCCTGCGGGTCCGCGAATCGGAATCGTCTTCACTGGCCGGGACAAGACCTTCCCCTATGGGCCCGATCGCGTGCAGATCCTGCGCGATCCCGCGCGGCACATCATGGCGGGCGGCGACCGGGTCGAAGTCAACGGCACTGTCTGGGACAGCGCGACCGAGATCCTCAGTTTCACCGGCCCCTACGGCGACTGGTCCCGGGTCTTCTATCGAACCCGCGCGGGTGAGAAATACCAGAGCTACCCCGCCGCCCAGGTTCGCGTCATCACATCGGGGACCGCCATACCACTCGTCGCCGACGTGTTGCGCTATTGGCGCGCGATCGTCTCCCGCCTCGACCCCGACGATCCATTGCGGCCCGGATACGAACGGCTCACCTTCGTCCATCCGGAAAGCGCGCTCAGTTCGTACCTGGCCGCAGCGCCGATCGAATCGCGGCCGCTGGAGGCCGCCCCGGTTTTTCCGTTTCGCGGCAATCTCAGTCAGCGCACGGCCGTCGAGAACGCGCTGACCCGGTCGGTGTCGGTCATCGAAGGACCGCCGGGCACCGGAAAGACCGAGACCATCCTCAATCTGATCGCCAACATCGTCGCCGTGCAGCACAAGACCGTGGGCATCGTCTCGTTCGGCAACGCCGCCGTCGACAATGTCCGCGACAAACTCGACGAGCTTGGGTTCGGACACCTGCTCGGCAACCTCGGCCGCAAACAGAAGCGGGAGGAATTCTTTGCCGAGCAGACGATCCGCAATGCGACGGTCACTCGGTTCGTAGCCAGTGGCCCGCAACCGCCGGACTTGGACCAGTTGACGGAGCTGGACCGACGCCTGCGCGGTCTGCAGGAGGACGAGCGCCTCCGGGCCCAGCGCCGCCGGGACCTCGACGCTCATCGACTGGAACTGCGCCACTTCGACGATCACCTCCAGCGGGAACAGTTGCCCGACCTGGAACGGCTCCCGCTGCTGACAAAGTCGGCCGACCGAATTATCGACTACCTGGCCGAAACCCAGGTGGAACTGGCCGGTGCGCGCCCCGGGCTGCTGCGGCGGATCAGGAACTACTTCCGGTACGGATCGTTGCGCGCGCTCGACCCAGCCGACACCGACGTCGTGCTCCGACTCCAACTTGCGTACTACACCAAGCGAATCGCCGAACTGGAGCGGGAGATCGAGCTGGTCGAAGACCGACTTCGCCGGGCCGACTTCGATCAGCTCGCCCGGACTCACCAGGAGCTGTCGCGTCAGGTCCTGCACGCCGAACTCGTCGATCGATATCGGCGGCTGGGGTCGAGAACGTACGACTCGGGCACCTATCGGACCGGCAGCGTGTTCCCGATCTTCATCCAGGACTACCCGGCATTGCTGAGCACCTGCCATTCGCTGCGGGCCAGCATCTCCGAGGGCTACCTGCTCGACTACCTCATCATCGACGAGGCGTCCCAGGTCAATCTGCTGCTGGCCGGGCTGGCCATGTCGTGCGCCCGCAACGTTGTCGTGGTCGGCGACCGGAAGCAGCTCGCACCCATCCCGATCGATGGCGCGGCCGACCTGGAACCGCCGCTGCCGGCCTACGACTGCCGGCCACACAATCTGCTGTCCTCGTTGTCGGCGTTGTACGGCGCCGATCTTCCCAGTGCCCTGCTGCGGGAGCACTACCGGTGCGATCCGGTGATCATCGGGTTCTGCAACAAGAAGTTCTACGAGGGCGAACTGATCCCGTACACAACCAGCGGCGCGGAACGGCCGATGATCGTGGTGCGGACCGTCGAGGGCAATCACATGCGCCGACACCACACGGGTGGTCGCTCGAACCAACGCGAGGTGGACGTCATCGCCCAGGAGGTGATCACCGACCACTGCCGGGGCGTCGCCGACGCCGACATCGGCGTCACCACGCCCTATCGTCTGCAGGCCAACAAAACCAGCGACGTGCTCGACCAGATCGAGGCCGACACCATCCACCGGTTCCAGGGCCGGCAGAAGCAGGTCGTCATCCTGACCACCGTGCTGGACGAGACCTGGCGCGGCCACACCGGCCTGCCGTTCGTCGACGATCCACAGATGATCAATGTCGCGGTGTCCCGGGCGATCCGGCGATTCATCCTGGTCACCAACAACGACATGATGCCCACCAGCAGGCACATCCGGGATCTGGTCGGTTACATCCGTTACCACAATCCGGGCGAGGAGGTCGTCGACAGCGCGGTGATCTCCGTGTTCGACCTGCTCTACACCGCGTACTCGCAGCGCCTGCGGCCACTTGCGAAGCGACTGGCGAAAGGACTCGGCTCTCCGGCCGAGGACATCATCTGGCCCGTTCTGAACGATATCCTCGCCGAGCCGGATCATGCCCACCTGACCGCCATTCCGCAGGTTCTGCTGAAGAATCTGCTGCCCAACCTCGACCGACTCACTCCGGACCAAACGGCCTACGTGCGCAGGCGAGCCTCCGTCGACTTCGTCGTGTACAACCGAGTGACCAACCGGCCGCTGCTGGCCATCGAGGTTGACGGGTTCGCATTCCACGAGAACAAGCCGGTCCAGCTGAAGCGGGACGCGCTCAAGAACGAGATCTTCCGGCGGCACGACCTGCCGCTGCTGCGGCTGCCGACCACCGGCAGCGGTGAGCCACAACGAATCCGAGATGCGTTGACCCGCGCCGATTCCCGTTGAGCCGGTCTCAGGGAGTGCGGCGGACTGGGTCGCGGAGGCCGTACCAGGTCGTGGCTGTGCCGTCGAACACCGCGTTTCGTTCGTCCCCGGACAATCCGGCGCACAACTGCTCGGCCAGGCCGAGCACCCGCTCGTAATCGCCGGCCAGTTCGCACACCGGCCAGTCCGAGCCGAACAACAACCGGCCCGGCCCGAAAACGTCCAGCACGTGCTCGGCGTAGGGCCGGATTTCCTCGGGCTGCCAACGATTCCAGTCCGCCTCGGTGATCAGGCCGGACAGCTTGCACGCCACGTTGTCCAGCGCCGCCAACTCGGCCAGCGCGCTTGACCACGGCTCCCGCGCCCCATCAGCGATCGGTGGTTTGGCCGCGTGGTCCAGCACGAACCGGCCCTCCGGCACCGCGCGGGCCGCCGCGATCGCCGACGGCAGCTGATGGGGGAGCACCAGCAGGTCGTAGGTCAATCCGGCCTCCACGACGGCGCGCAGGCCGCGCAGCACCTCCGGCCGGGTCAGCCAGTCCGGATCCGGCTCGTCCTGCGCCTGATGCCGAATTCCCACCAGCTTTTCGCCGCCCGGGCCGAGCCGCAACGCGGCCACATCGTCCACGATGGATGGCGAGGCCAGGTCGACCCAGCCGACCACGCCGCGGATCAGGTCCCCGTTGTCGGCCGCGATTCCCAGGAAATCAACGGTTTCGCCGATTTCACTCACCGTCTGCACCAGCACCGTGCCGGACACGCCCAGCGGTTCGGCGGCCGCGCGCAATTCGGCCGGGCCGTAGCGGTGGCGGATCGGGGCCATCGCGTCGCCGTCCAGCCAGGGATACGCACGCCGGGCCGGGTCCCACAGATGGTGATGCGCGTCGATGATCATGTCGGGCCCAGCTGGCCGGTTTCGGTCAGTTCCCGCCACAACTCCTCCGGCACCGGTTTGTCGAACAGCGCGGCATTGCGCTCGGCTTGGGCCGCGGTGCGGGTGCCAAGGCACACCGTGGCCACCGCCGGATGCCGCAACGGGAACTGGGCGGCCGCCTGCGGCAGACTCACGCCGTGCCGCTCGCAGGTTTCCGCGATCCGGGTGGCCCGGGCGACCAGTTCCGCGCCAGCCGGAACGTAGTTGTAGTTGGCGTCGGCTGGTGGCCGGTCGGTGGCCAGGATGCCGGAGTTGAAGACCCCGGCCGCCACCACGGACACCCCGGCCGGTTCGCACAGCGGCAACAGATCCCGCTCCGCCGACTGATTGAGCAGGGTATAGCGGCCGGCCAGCATGACCACGTCCAGGTCGGTGTGCCGGACGAACCGGGCCAGCATGTCCGAGGTGTTCATGCCCGCGCCGAATCCGGCTATCACGCCCTGGGCGCGCAGTTCGGACAGGGCGGGAAAAGCGCCGTCCAGGGCTTCGGCGTAGTGCTCGTCCGGGTCGTGCACGTACACGATGTCCACCCGGTCGGAGCCGAGCCGGGTCAGGCTGGACTCCAGGCAGCGCAGCACACCGTCGCGGCTGTAGTCGCGGACCCGGGTATGGCGGGCGGGCACGTCGAATCCCTCGTCGTCCCGGCGGTCCGCGCCGCCCGGGTTGTCCACCAGCAGGCGGCCGACCTTGGTGGAGATGATCGTGTCCGGCTGCCCGGCCAAGGCCGCGCCCAGCCTGCGTTCGGACAGGCCGAGGCCGTAGTGCGGGGCGGTGTCGAAGTACCGCACGCCCGCGTCCAGCGCGGCCCGGACCGCGCCCGCCGCGGTGTCCTCGGAGACCGCCCGGTACAGGTTGCCGATCACCGCCGCGCCGAACGAGTACGGCCCGACCCGCAACCCGGACCGGACCAGCGGCCGGGTGTTTGCCTTGTCCGCCAACGATTCTCCTCGTGACCGCAGCTAATCCTGGGCCTTGCCGGAGGTGATCCGGGACAGCACAAGGGCGGCCAGGATGATCACCCCGTAGATCGCGTTGATCCAGTTCGCGCTCACCCCGGCCAGGGTGAGGATGTTGTTGATCAGACCGAGCGCGATCACGCCGCACAGCGCGCCGAACAGCGTGCCCTTGCCGCCGTCCAGGCTGATGCCGCCGATCACGCACGCGGCGAACACGGTGAAGATCAGGTTCTGCCCCTGGCTGGCCTCGTCCGCGCCCAGCCGCCCGGTCATCAGCAGACCGGCGAACGCGGCCAGCATGCTGCCGATGATCAGCACCAGCCAGATCACCCGGTCGGTGCGGATGCCGGCGGACCGGGCCGCGTCGGTGTTGCCGCCGATCGCGTACACCGAGCGGCCGTGCCGGAAGTAGCCCAGCAGCACGATGCCGATCACGAACGCCAGTGCGCAGATCCACACCGACACCGGCAATCCCAGCCACACCTTGGAACCCAGGAACAAATAGGAACTGGGCACCGCGGACAGGCTGTTGCCACCGGTGAGGCCGGTTTGCAGGCCACGCAGAACAATCAGCATGCCGAGGGTCACGATGAACGCGGACAACCGGAACTTGGTGATCATCAAGCCGTTGAACGCGCCGATCACCGCGCCCACCAGCAGGCATGCCGGCACCGCGGTCCAGGCTGGCCACATCGTGCCCAACCCGTTGGCCGCCTTGGGAATGATCAGCGTCATGGCGATCGCCGGGGCCAGGCCCACGGTCGATTCCAGGGACAGGTCGAACTTCCCGCTGATCAGGATCACCGACTCGGCCAGCACCAGCAGCGACAACTCGGTCTGCTGCTGCAGCACGTTGACCAGGTTGGCCGAGGACAGGAACACCGGGTCGATGAACGCGCCCACCACGCACAGCACGATGATCACCGGCACCAGCGTGAAATCCCTTAACCGGGCCAGTCTCGGCGCGGTGCGGCTGGGCCTGCGCAGCGCGTCCGCCGCGGCGGTGTCCGCGGATCTGGTTGTCTGACTCATGACTGGCTCATCCCCTCCATCGCGGACACCAGTTGCTGTTCGGTCCACCCGGCCACGAGTTCGGTGTGCACCCGGCCGTGGAACAGCACCAACACCCGGTCGCACACTCGCAGATCCTCCGCCTCGTCGGACACCACCAGCACCCCGGTGCCCTCGCCGGCCACGTCGTTCACCTTGTCCAGCAACGATTCCCGGGACCGCACGTCGACCCCGACGGTCGGGCTGATCAGCACCAGTACCTTCGGCTCGTTGGCCAGCGCCCGGGCCAGCACCACCTTCTGCGCGTTCCCGCCGGACAGTCCGGCCACCGGCTGATCCGGGCCGTCGGTCTTGATGGCCAGCTCGGCGATCGCCGCCGTCGCCGCCGCCCTGCGCCGCCGCGGATTGATGAAACCGCTGCGGCCCAGCCGATCGGTCACGGTCAGGGTGCTGTTCTCGGCCACCGACAACAGCGGGATCAGGCCCTGCCGGTGCCGGTCCTGCGGCACGAATCCCAGCCCGGCCCGCAAGGTCGCGGGCACACTGCCCGGCGGAACCGGGCGTCCGGCCACCGCGACCCGGCCCGAGCTCTGCGCGCGCAGGCCCACCAGCGTCTCGGCCAGCGCCACCTTGCCGCTGCCGCCGACCCCGGCCACGCCGACCACCTCGCCCGTGCGCACCCGCAGGTCCACTCCGGCGAACTCGCCGTCCAGGCTCAGGTTTTCGGCCGAGAGCACGATGTCCTCGCTGTCCGAGGCTTTCCGGGTGCGCCCCCGGTCCTCGGTCGCGTCCTCCCCGGTCATCGCGGCCACCAGCTCGGGTGGGCTGATCCGCGCGACCGGGGTGGACAGCACGTGTTTGGCGTCCCGGAACACGGTGACCGTGTCGCACACCTCGAACACCTCCTGGAGGTGGTGGGAGATGAACAGGAAGGTCACCCCGGACTCGCGCAGCGTGCGCATCCGGTCGAACAGCCGCTCGATGGCCCGGGCCTCCAACTGCGCGGTCGGCTCGTCCAGGATCACGAACCGCGCGCCCAGCGACAGCGCCCGGGCGATCTCCACCAGCTGCCGCTGTTCCACGGTCAGCTCGCCGGCCAGCAGCTCCGGATTCACCTTGACATCAAAGGAATCCAGCAGCTCGCCGGATTTGCGGCGCATCTCCCGCCAGCGGATCCGGCCCGCCCCGGCCTGCCGGTTGAGGAACAGGTTCTCCGCCACCGACAACGTCGGGATGATGGTGGACTTCTGGTACACGCAGGCCACCAGCCGCCGCCAGGCGTCCGGATCGCTCACCGGGGGAGCGGGCTGCCCGGCGAACTCGACCACCCCGGAATCCGGCCGCTGCAAGCCGGTCAGCACCGAGACCAGGGTGGATTTTCCGGCCCCGTTGCGGCCGACCAGGCCGTGCATGTGCCCGTGCTCGATCCGGATGCCCGCGTCATCAAGGGCGGTGGTCGCCCCGTACCGTTTGGTGACACCGGTGGCGTTGACCACCGGTGTTCCCGTCGACTCGGTCACGCTTGCCTGCCCCTGCCTCAGGTGCCGCTGATCTGGTTTCCCCACAAGGATTTGTCGTTCACATTGGCCTTGGTGACCAACGGCGCGGGCAGCTCGTCCTCCAGATTTCCGTTGCCCCACGAGACAATCGTGCTGCCGTGGTCGGTCGGGCCCGGCTTGAACGTCTTGCCTGCCAACGCCGCCTGCGCGTAGTACAGGGCGTACTTGGCGTAGAGGTCGGCGGGCTGGGACACGGTGGCGTCGAGGTAACCCTGCCGGATCGCGGTGAACTCGGCCGGAATGCCGTCATTGGACACGATGGTGATGTGCCCGGGCTGCCCGGCCGGGATCAGCTTGCCCGCGCTCTTGAGCACCTGCAGCGTCGGCGCCAGGAACACGCCACCGGCCTGGGAGTAGATGCCGCTGATGTCCGGGTGCTGGGTCAGCACCGTCTGCAATGCCGCCGCGCCCTTGGCGGAATCCCAGTCGGTCGGCTCGCCGTAGACGGTGATGCCCGGGAAGTTCTGTTTCATGCACGTGTTGAACGCGTTGGTGCGGTCCCGGCCGTTGATGGAGTCCAGCGCGCCCTCCAGGTCCACGACCTTGCCGGTGCCCTTCAACTGCTGGCCGAGGTACATGCAGGATTTCTGGCCGTAGGCCACGTTGTCGGCCCGCACCACCATGTACACCTTGCCCGAGTCGGGCCGGGTGTCCACGGTGACGACCGGAATGTTCTTGTTGGCCAACTGGTTCAGTGTGCCGACCACCGCGCCGGTGTCCTGCGGGGCGATCACCACCGCCTTGGCGCCCTGGCTGACCAGCGCCTGCACGTTGGAGGCCAGTTTGGTGATGTCGTTCTGCGAGTTGGTGGTGGGCATGAGATTCACGCCAAGATCCTTGGCCTCCTGCGGCACGTACTTGGCGTAGGCGACCCAGAAGTCCGTGTCCGAGCGGGGCAGATCCAGCCCGATCTTCGGGCCGCTGCCCGAGGAAGCCGAGGAGTTGCAGCCGGCCAGCACACACATGGTGGCCGCGGCGACGGCGACCGCCTTCCAAGCAGTACGCAGGTGCATCGCTTTTCCTTCGCTGTACGTCGACTCTGACGAGAACAGCCGGGCCGGCTCGGCGCGAGTTCAGTGCGCGGGCGGCTCCGGGTCGGGCTCGGGACGAAGGCGCAGGCCCTGCATCCCACCGTCCACAGCGATCGAGGTTCCGGTCACCGCGACGGTCGACGGGCTGACGAGATATCCGATGGTGGCGGCCACTTCCTGCGCGGACACCAGGCGGCCGGTCGGTTGCCGGGCGTTGAGCGCGGCCAGTTCGGCCGCCGGATCGTCGGCGGCGTCCAGCAGCCTGCGTACCCAGGGAGTGTCCGCGGTGCCCGGGTTGACGCAGTTCACCCGGATCCCCTCCCGCACGTGATCGGCGGCCATGGCCATGGTCATCGAGTAGACCGCACCCTTGGACGCGCTGTACAGCACCCGACTGGGCAGTCCGGCGGTGGCCGCGATGGAGGACGTGTTCACAATTGCCGGATTTCTTCCCGCCGCGGCCGAGGCGCGCAGTGCGGGCAGGGCGGCCCTGGCCACCCGCACCATGCCGAACACATTGACCTCGAACACCCGTTGCCATTCGGCGATCTCGTTGTCGGCCACGGTGCCCTGGGCGCCGATACCGGCGTTGTTGACCAGGATGTCCAGGCCACCCAACCGATTCAGCGCCACGGCGATCACACCGGCCACTGAATCCTCCGAGACATCCCCGGCGAAACCGAGCAACGGCTCCGGCAGGCCCTCCGGTTTGAGGTCCACGCAGGCCACGGTCGCGCCGCGCTCGGCAAGCAACCGCGCGGTGGCCAGGCCGATGCCCGACGCGCCGCCGGTGACCAGCGCGGTCCGTCCGTCCAGTTCCGCCGTCACGTGTTTCTCCATACCGGTCCGTCCGGAAACAGATGCATGGCAACCGATTCCGCGTGCAGTTCCGCCGAGAATCCCGGCTCCAGCGGAGCCCGGTAGCGCCCGTTGGCCACGACCACCGGTTGCACGAAGTGTTCGTGCAGGTGGTCGACGTATTCGATGATCCGGTTCTCGGTACTGCCGGACACCGCGAGGTAGTCGAACATGGACAGGTGCTGGACCAGTTCACACAGGCCGACCCCGCCGGCGTGCGGGCACACCGGCACGCCGAACTTGGCCGCCAGTAACAGGATCGCGATGTTCTCGTTCACCCCCGCCACGCGTGCGGCATCGATCTGCAGGATATCGATCGCGTTTGCCTGCAACAACTGTTTGAACACGATCCGGTTCTGCACGTGTTCGCCGGTGGCCACCTTGACCGGGGAAATCGCCGCTCGGATGGCCGCGTGCCCGAGGATGTCGTCCGGTGAGGTCGGTTCCTCGATCCAGTACGGATCCAGCGGGGCCAGTTCGGTGATCGCGGCGATCGCGGTGCCCACGTCCCAGCGCTGGTTGGCGTCCACCGCGATCCGCACGTCCGGCCCGGCCACCTCGCGGGCCAGCCGGAACCGGCGCACGTCGTCGCGCGGGTTCGCGCCGACCTTCAGCTTGATCTGGGTGAATCCCTCGTCCAGCGCCTCTGTGGTCAGCCGCACCAGCTTGTCGTCGGAGTAGCCCAGCCAGCCCGGGGTGGTGGTGTAGGCCGGGTAGCCGTTGGCCAGCAGGTCCTTCTCGCGCTCGGCCCGGCCCTCGCGGGCGGCGGTGAGCAGGTCCAGGGCCTCGTCCGGGGTGAGCGCGTCGGTCAGGTAGCGGAAGTCGACCAGTTCGACCAGTTCGGCCGGGGAAAGGTCGGACAGCAGGCGCCACAGTGGTTTCCCGGCGCGCTTGGCCCGGAGATCCCACATCGCGTTGACCACCGCGGAGATGGCCATGTGCATGACGCCCTTTTCCGGGCCCAGCCAGCGCAGTTGCGGATCGTGCACCAGTTTGCGCGAGAACCCGCCCAGATCGGCCAGGGTTTCGGCCAGCGGCAGGCCGATGACGTGCCCGGTCAGCGCCTGGATCGCGGCCACCTGCACGTCGTTGCCGCGGCCGATGGTGAAGGCGAAACCGTGGCCGGAGTGGCCGTCCTCGGCGTCGGTGCTGATCACCACATAGGCCGCCGAGTAGTCCGGGTCCGGGTTCATCGCGTCCGAGCCGTCCAGCTGGCGCGAGGTGGGGAACCGGACGTCGTAGGTGGCCAGCGAGATGATCGTGTCGCTCATTCCCGGCCCGCCGGCTCGGCCTGGCGTGCGCCGGGCGCGGCTGGTCGTTCGATTCCGGGCGGACCCACGCGGACGAGCTTCACCAGCGCCTCCTCGCACCAGACATCCGATGTCTAGTGTCTAGCAGACCTCCGATGAATTTGTCCATGCTCAGGCCGGTACCCGACGCCGCCCGGCGGGGACGCGGAAAACACCGTGCTCGCGAGAGTGGGTCAACCTCGCCTTGGTAGAAAGTTCGACCAGAACTGAAGTTCGGTTGGGACAGAACTTTCTGGAGGAACGCTTGCTGTTGCGCGAAGTGCGATTGGACGATGTCGAGTCCTACGTACGGATGCTGTGCGATCCGGTGATGATGGCCGAACTCGGCGGGCCGCTGCCGCGCGACCGGGTCGAGGAGACGGTGCGCAGGCATGTGCGGGAGAACCGGTCCGGCGCGGCGCTGGCGTGCCTGATCGTGTCCGAAGGTGATCCGATGACCGTGGCCGGCACCGTCTCCGCGGCCGAGCGGGAACTCGACGGGGAACAGCTGGCCGAGATCGGCTGGGCGGTACTGCCGGAGTTCCAGGGGCGCGGGCTGGCCACCGGCGCGGTGCGGCTGCTGCTGGCGCGCCTGCGTGCGGAACGGCCGTGGCCGAGCGTGCACGCGTTCCCGGGCATTGCCAACGTGCCGTCCAACGCGGTCTGCCGGTCGACCGGGTTCACATTGCTGGGCCAACGGGAGATCGAATACGCCGGGCGGCTGCTGCCCGCCAATCACTGGCGGTTCGACCTCGTCGCGCCGGGGGATGCCGGTGGCGGCAGCGCTCAGCGAATGACTCGTGCACACTGATCGTGCGCTGATCCGGACCATTCGCCTGAACTGGGACAACGACCGGTAGGGTGGACTCAGGTGTGCCGGGAAGTCTGGTCGGCGAACGTACTGCCACGACTCGTGGCGAAATGCACTGCCACGACTTGTACGGACGAAAGGACCACCGGTCATGCGCGGAGCCGAGACCGTGCTGTTCCTGGTCGTGGTGGCCACCGTGGTCGCCACCTTCGCCCACCGGCTGCGGGTGCCTTCGCCCTCCCTGCTCGTGGTCGCCGGGCTGCTGGTCGGTCTCCTGCCCGGGGTGCCGCTGGTCGAGGTCACGCCCGACATCGTCAGTCTCGTGGTGCTGCCCCCGCTGCTGTATGTCGCGGGGGAGGAACTGCCGTGGCGGGAGTTGCGACGGGTCTGGCAGCCGGTGACCGCGCTGGCCGTCGGGCTCGTGCTGGCCACGGCCGCCGCGGTGGGGGCGGTGGTGGTGGCGCTCACCGATCTGCCGATCGGCATGGCGTTGGTGCTGGGCACCGTGCTGGCCAGCACCGACCCGGTCGCGGTCACCGCGCTTGGCCGCAGGCTCTCCCTGCCGCCGCGGGTGCAAACGTTGGTACAGGCGGAAAGTCTGTTCAACGACGCCACCAGCCTGCTGCTGTTCCGGGTCGCCATCACCGCCGCGGTCACCGCGGGCGGGCTGAGCGTCGGCTCGACCGTCGGCGAGTTCGCGCTGCTGGCCGGCGGCGGCACGGTGGTCGGGCTGGTGGTCGCCGGGGGAGTGACGCTGATCCGGCGGCGCACCGAGGACCCGGTGCTGGAGACGGTGATCTTCCTGGTCACGCCGTACGCCGCCTACGTGCTGGCCGAATCGCTGCACGGGTCGGGGGTGACCGCCGTGGTGGTCGCCGCGGTCGTGCTGGGCACCCAGTCCACCCGGCTGTCCAGCGCGCGCATCCGGCTCCAGTTGGACGCGGTGTCGCGGACCGTGGTGTTCCTGCTGGAAAGCGTGGTGTTCGGGCTGATCGGGCTGGAACTGCCCACGCTGCTCCGCGAACTGACCGTGACCAGCACCTGGTGGCCACTGCAAGCCCTGGCCATCACCGCCACGCTCGTCGTGATCCGGGTGCTGTGGGTGTTCCCGCTGGCCGCATTGCGGCGCCGGCGGGCCGGGGGCGGGCGGCCGGCCTGGGCGGTGCCCACGGTGGTGTCCTGGGCCGGCGCGCGCGGGGTGGTGCCGCTGGCCGCCGCACTGTCCATTCCGCTCACCGCCGCCGACGGGAAACCGTTGGCCGGGCGGGATCTCGTGCTGCTGCTGTCCGCCGCGGTCATCGTGATCACCTTGGTGGTGCAGGGATTCACCCTCGCCCCGCTGGTCCGCCGCGCGGGCATCGCGGTGCCGCCGGCCGATCTGCGCCAGGAGTACGCGCAGGCCCGAATCCGGTTGGTGCGCAAGGGAATCGAGCATCTGGACGAACTGTCCGATCTGGAGCTCGCGCCCGAGGTGGTGCTGACCCAACTGCGCGACCGGATGACCGCGCGGCTGGGCCGGATCGAGGCGGACGACCTGCTCGCCGGCCCGGACACCGGCCGGCCGGCGGCCGAGCCGACCGCGGCTGCCTACCAGCAGGTGCGCCGGGAACTGGTCGCGGTGCAGAACACCGAGCTCAACCAGCTCTACGCCGACGGCGCGATCAGCGACACCACCCGGCGCGGGCTGCAGCGCGCGCTGGATCTGGAGGACGCGGGCATAGCGGATGATCATGGACATTCCTGAAATCCCTCGCCAGGAGATGTCCGGACGTCCGGAAACGCCCCGCCCGGGCGCACCCGCGACCTAAGATCGTTGCCGTGCCCAGCATTCTGCCCAGCCGGTCCCCCCGGGCGAGCCGCTTCGTCGTGTGCGGCAGCAATCCACTGGCCTTCCGGCTGGTCAGCGAGCTGGTCACCCGATTCGACGCGAGCGTCACCGTGCTGATGCGCTCGCGCACCGCCGACCGCGGCCCGCAGATCGCCGCGCTGCCCGGGGTCTCGGTCATCGAGGCCGCCGACCTGGACGATGCCACCCTGCGCGAGGCCGGGGTGGCCCAGGCCCGGGCGCTGGCCCTGGTGGAACAGAACGACGTCGGCAACATCCACGTGTCGCTGCGCGCGCACGAGCTCAATCCCAATCTGCGCATGGTGATCCGGATGTTCAACATGTCGCTGGGCCACCGGGTGCGCACCCTGTTCGCCGACGCCGCGGTGCTGTCCGACTCGGCCATGGCCGCGCCCTCCTTCGTCGCCGCCGCGCTGGGCGAGCTGGCGCCCAGCCACGTCCGGCTGCCCGGCCGCACCCTGTACATGGCGCGCCGGTCGGAGGTACCGGCCAATCGGGTGGTGTGCGGCCTGGCCGACACTTCCGGCCCGGCCAACCAGCTGCTGCCGGCCGACCAGGACGACGCCGACCTGGTGCTGGCCATCGCCGACGGCACGGTGCGGGAACGGACCGGGGGCTACCGGGACCGGCTGTGGACCCGGGCCTGGGCCTGGACCCGGGCCGTGGTCACCCGCAATCGGCTGGCCCAGATCGCGCTGGGCCTGCTGGTGCTGCTGGTCGTGGGCTTCGTGCTGACCGCCACCGCGGGCCAGCAGAGCTGGCGCGATGCCATCTACCTGACCCTGCTGGACGCCTCCGGCGCCGCGCAGCCCGATCTGGGACTGTCCACCATCAACCGGATCGTGCAGGTCGGCATCACGCTGGTCGGCATCTCGGTGATCCCGGTGGTCACCGCGGCGGTGGTGGACGGGCTGGTCAGCGCCCGGCTGGCCGGCGGGCGGCCGGTGCCGCGCTCGATCACCGGGCACGTGGTGGTGGTCGGGCTGGGCAACCTGGGCTCCCGGGTGATCCGCCAGCTGCACGACCTGGGCGTGCCGGTGGTCTGCGTGGAGGTCGACGAACACGCCCGCGGGGTGACCTTCGCCCGGGAGGCGGGTATGCCGATCGTGTTCGGCTCGGCCACCCGCGAACACGTGCTGCACACCGCCTCGGTGCAGACCTGCCGGGCGCTGGTGCTGCTGACCAGCAGCGACATGGTCAACCTGGAGGCGGCGTTGCAGGGCAAGGCGGCCCGGGAGAACGTGCGGGTGGTGCTGCGGCTGTTCGACGACGACCTGGCCGAACGGGTGGAACGCAACTTCGGCTTCACCATCTCGCGCAGCGTGTCCCGGGTGTGCGCGCCGCCGTTCGCCGCGGCCATGATGGACCGCCAGGTCATCGGCACGCTGCCGATCGGCCGGTCCACGCTGATGATCGCCGACGTGCCGGTCGCGGCCGAATCGGAGATGGCAGGCCGCTCGGTGGGCACCGTGCACGAGCCCGAGCAGGTCCGGGTGATCGCGCTGCAACGCCGCGGCGAGAACCGGCTGGACTGGACGCCGGGACAGACCTACCAGCTGGCCGCGGGCGACCGGCTGATCATCCTGGCCACCCGGTCCGGTCTGGGCCGGGTGCTGTCCCGCAGCATCCCGCCGGTGGCCCAGCCGACCGCGGGCTGACCAGCGGGTTGATCGATTCGGCTCGGTGAGGCTGCCCACCCGGCCCGGGTCAGGTACGACGCGGGTGGCTAGCATGAAACCACCGCACGTCAAGACCCCAAAGAACTCCACGTCAAGACCCGAAAACTCAAGGAGAGCGTCGTGGCTCGTGTGCCCGTCAATGTCACCGTCACCGGTGCCGCCGGTCAGATCGGTTACGCGCTGCTGTTCCGCATCGCGTCTGGTCAGCTGCTCGGCCAGGACACGCCGGTGAAGCTGCGGCTGCTGGAGATCCCCCAGGCGGTGCGTGCCGCCGAGGGCACCGCGATGGAGCTGGTCGACGGCGCTTTCCCGCTGCTGTCCGGCATCGACATCTTCGACGACCCGGCCAAGGCGTTCGAGGGCGCGAACGTGGCCCTGCTGGTCGGCGCCCGGCCGCGCGGCAAGGGCATGGAGCGCAGTGACCTGCTCTCGGCCAACGGCGGCATCTTCAAACCGCAGGGCGAGGCGATCAACGCCGGCGCCGCTGAGGACATCCGGGTGCTGGTGGTGGGCAACCCCGCCAACACCAACGCGCTGATCGCGGCCAGCAACGCACCGGACGTGCCGGGCGACCGGTTCACCGCGATGACCCGGCTGGACCACAACCGCGCGCTGGGCCAGCTGGCCGGCAAGCTGTCGGTGTCGGTGTCGGACATCAGCAAGATGACCATCTGGGGCAACCACTCGGCCACCCAGTACCCCGACCTCTACCACGCCGAGGTCAACGGCAAGGTCGCCGCCGAGCAGGTGGACGAGACCTGGCTGAAGGACGAGTTCATCCCGACCGTGGCCAAGCGCGGCGCGGCCATCATCGAGGCCCGGGGCGCGTCCTCAGCGGCGTCGGCGGCCAGTGCGGCCATCGACCACGTCTACACCTGGACCAACGGCACCGCCGAGGGTGACTGGACCTCCGCGGCGGTCGTCTCGGATGGTTCCTACGGTGTGCCCGAGGGCCTGATCTCCTCGTTCCCGGTGACTGCGCGCGACGGCAGGTTCGAGATCGTGCAGGGCCTGGACATCGACTCGTTCTCCCGCGAGCGGATCGACGCCTCGGTGGCCGAGCTGGCCGAGGAGCGCGACGCCGTGCGCGAACTCGGCCTCATCTGAGTCAGCGATGAGACCAGGCGGGCCGTCCGCCATGACCATGGGGCGCTCGCTGCGCCGGGACAGATCGGTTCTGAAGGAATCGATCCGTCCCGGCACCTGGCGGCGGATGCGCCAGTTCGTCCTGCCCTACCGGAGAATTCTCGCCGTCTTCCTCGGCATCGTGGTGCTGGACTCCGGCATCAGCGTGGTGAACCCGTTGATATTCCGGGAAATCATCAACCACGGCATCCTCGGCCGCAGTGTGTCCATTGTGGTCGATTTCGCGTTGCTGCTGGCCGGGCTGGCCGTGCTGGACGCCGCGTTGTCCATCGGGCAGCGCTACGTGTCGGCGAAGGTCGGCGAGAGCCTGATCTACGACATGCGCACCGGGGTGTTCGGGCACATCCAGCGGATGCCGCTGGCCTTTTTCACCCGCACCCAGACCGGCGCGCTGATCAGCAGGCTCAACAACGACGTGCTCGGCGCGCAGCAGGCGTTCACCGACACGCTGTCCTCGGTGGTGTCCAATCTGCTCACCGTGGTGCTGGTGCTGATCACCATGATGATCCTGTCCTGGCAGATCACCCTGGTGGCGCTGGTGATCCTGCCCGTCTTCGTGATCCCGGCGCGGCGGATGGGCAACCGGCTGGCCAAGATCACCCGCGAGTCCTACGACCTCAACGCCCAGATGAACACCACGATGAGCGAGCGGTTCAACGTGGCCGGGGCGCTGCTGGTCAAGCTGTTCGGGCGGCCGGCCGAGGAGGTGGGCACGTTCTCCGAGCGGGCCGGGCGGGTGCGCGACATCGGCATCACCCAGGCGTTGTACGCGCGGCTGTTCTTCGTGGCGCTGATGCTGACCGCGTCGCTGGCCACCGCCCTGGTCTACGGCTGGGGCGGCGTGCAGGCCATCCACGGGATCCTCAACGTGGGCACCGTGGTGGCGCTGACCTCCTACCTCAACCGGCTCTACGCCCCGCTGATCGGACTGTCCAATGTGCAGTTGGACGTGATGACCGCGCTGGTGTCCTTCGACCGGGTGTTCGAGGTGCTCGACCTCAAACCGATGATCGACGAGAAACCGGACGCCACGGGCATTCCCGGGCGGCCGGCGACGGTCGAGTTCGACCACGTCGACTTCAGCTATCCCAGCGCCGAGGAAGTGTCGCTGGCCTCGCTGGAATCCGTTGCGGTGCTGGACAGTCTGCCCCGGCAGCAGGTGCTGCACGATGTGTCGTTCACCGCACGGCCGGGTGATCTGGTCGCGCTGGTCGGGCCCTCGGGCGCGGGCAAGACCACGATCAGCTATCTGGTCGCGCGGATCTACGACGTGCGGGCCGGGGCGGTCCGGATCAACGGGGTCGACCTGCGCGACGCCACCATGGACTCGCTGTCCGATACGGTCGGCATGGTCACCCAGGACGCGCATCTGTTCCACGACACCATCCGGGAGAACCTGCGCTACGCCAAGCCGGGTGCGACTGATGAACAGCTGTGGGATTCACTGCGCGGCGCGCAGATCGCCGAGTTGGTGGAATCTCTGCCGCAGCGGCTGGACACGGTGGTGGGGGACCGGGGCTATCGGCTGTCCGGCGGGGAGAAGCAGCGGCTGGCCATCGCCCGGCTGATGCTCAAGGCGCCCGCGGTGGTGGTGCTGGACGAGGCGACCGCGCACCTGGATTCCGAGTCCGAGGTCGCGGTGCAGCGGGCGCTGGCCACCGCGTTGCAGGACCGGACCTCACTGGTCATCGCGCACCGGCTGTCCACGGTGCGGGCGGCCGATCAGATCCTGGTGGTGGACCACGGCCGGATCGTGGAGCACGGCGACCACGACGCGCTGCTGGCCGAAGGCGGGCTGTACGCCGAGCTTTACCGGACGCAGTTCCGGGGCCAGGACAGCGAACCGCACACCAACGGCGACCGGCCGGACACCGAGGGCACCGCCGCCCCGGCCGCCGATCCCGCGCTGTAGGGCGATTCGCGCATGCCGGATCCGGTGTCGCGACAGCGATTTCGCGGGTGCGGAACGTGGCATGGATTCGTTTCATGGTGGCAGCCGGCGGTAACCGTGCGCGGCGAAGGGGCGACTGCCGGACGCGAATGTGGTGGGATGCGCTGATGGAGCACGGGCGAGCCGCCACGGCCAAAGCGACCATCATCGACGTGGCCCGCAGCGCGGGCGTGTCGCCGGCCACCGTGTCGCGGGTGCTGACCGGGGCCAAGGCGGTGTCGGTCGACCTGGAACGCCGAGTGCGCGACGCGGTGGAACAGCTGGGTTACCGGCCCAATCCGGCCGCGCAGGGCCTGCTGCGCGGCACCACGCACGCGGTCGGCGTGGTCGTGCCCGACCTGGGCAATCCGTACTTCGCCGAGGTGCTCAAGGGGGTCACCGCGGCCGCGGCCGCCGCCGATTTCCGCACCCTGGTCACCGACACCGACGAGCAGCCGGGCGCGGAGTTCGAGGCGGCCCGGGAACTGGCCCGCTGGGCCGATGGCGTGGTGCTGTGCGCGCCGCGCATGTCCGATGCCGACCTGACCCAGCTGGCCGGGGTGGTGTCGCAACTGGTGTGTGTCAACCGGATCGAGGCCACCCAGGCGATCCGTTCGGTCTCGGTGGACTTCGCGGCCGGCATAACCCTGCTCTGCGAGCATCTGAAATCGTTGGGGCACCAGCGAATCGTGTATCTGCGCGGGCCCGGGCACGCGTGGTCGGAGCGGGAGCGGGAACGCGCGCTGGGGCAGGCCGCGCGGGCCGGGATGGACATCGTGCAGGTGCCCTGCGGCGCGCACCGTCAGGACGGCTACGCCGCCGCCGATCAGGCGCTGGCCATCGGCGGCACGGCGATCATCGCGTTCAGCGACTACGTGGCGCTGGGCGTGCTGGCCCGATTGCGCGAACTCGGGGTGTCGGTGCCCGGGGAGATGTCCCTGGCCGGGTTCGACAACATCTCCTTCGCCGGCCTGGTGGCGCCGTCGCTGACCACGGTCGCGGTGGACACCCAGGACCTGGGCCGGCAGGGCTGGTCGCTGCTGTTCGGTGAGCGCTCCCGGGACCCGCGGCGCGGCGGGGTGAGCGTGCATCCGGAGATCATCGTCCGGGCCTCCACCGCCCCGCCGGCCGCGTAGGGATTACCAGCGATCGGCCACCAGCGGGGCGATCCGCGCGTCGTAGATCGACTGGATCCGGTCCAGGGTGTCCGCGGACAACTCGGGCAGCGCCGCGGCGGCCGCGTTGGCCCGGGCCTGCTCGGCGTTGCGGGCGCCCGGGATCACCGTGCTCACCCCGGGCTGCTGGACGATCCAGCGCAGTGCGGTCTGCGCCGGGGTGGCGCCGTCCGCGGCCAGCTCGGCGAACTCGGCCGCGGCCGCCACGCCGGTTTCGTAGTCCACGCCGGAGAAGGTCTCGCCGACGTCGAACGCCTCGCCGTGCCGGTTGAACGAGCGGTGGTCGTCGGCCGCGAACTCGGTGTCCGGCTTGTACTTTCCGGACAGCAGCCCCGAGGCCAGCGGCACCCGGGCGATGATGCCGACCCCGGCCGCGGCCGCCGCGGGCAGCACACGGGACAACGGCTTGCGGCGGAAGGCATTGAGGATGATCTGCACGCTGGCCACACCGGGCCGGGCGATCGCGGTCAGCGCCTCGTCACAGGTCTCCACGCTCACGCCGTAGGCGGCGATCCGCCGCTCGGCGACCAGGGTATCCAGCGCGTCGTACACCGAGTCCCGCGAGTACACCGGAGTCGGCGGGCAGTGCAGCTGGACCAGGTCCAGGGTGTCCACGCCCAGGTTCCTGCGGGACCGGTCGGTCCACGCCCGGAAGTTGTCCACTGTGTACTGGTCCGGGTCCAGCGGTGCGCGGCGGCCCATTTTCGTTGCCACGAAAAGGGATTCGTCGCGTTCGCGCAGGAACCTGCCGATCGTCTGCTCGCTGCGCCCGTCGCCGTACACGTCCGCGGTGTCCAGCATGGTCACTCCGGCGTCCACCGCCGCGTGCAGCACGGCCAGCGCGTCGGACTCCTCGACCGCGCCCCAGTCCGCGCCCAGCTGCCAGGTGCCCAGCCCGACGACCGAGACCGGGCGCGCCGTCCTGCCCAGAGTTCGTTGTTCCATAAGGGGAATCCTAAACGCACTGCGTGGCGTGTGCCGGTGTGGACCGGCACACGCCCCGCGGCGGCGGCGAAGATCAGGCCGTGCCGAACTGCCAGACCGTGGTCTGGTCGTAGGTCTGGCCCGGATTCAGCGTCGTGGTGGGGAAACTGGGGTGGTTGGGGGAGTCGGGGAAGTGCTGGGTTTCCAGCGCGAACCCGGCGCCCTGCCGGTAGGCGTGTGAGCTGGTGCCCACCAGCGTGCCGGTGAGGAAGTTGCCGGAGTAGAACTGGATGCCCGGCTGCGTGGTGTAGATGGACAGCACCCGCCCGCTGTCCGGGTCGTCGGCCCGGGCGGCCAGCTGCAGCGGGTTGCCCGCGGACTTGTTCAGCACCCAGTTCAGGTCGTAGCCCTGGCCGGTGAGCAGCTGGACGTCGTCGGCGGTGATGTTCGCACCGATCGGGGTCGGCGTGGTGAAGTCCAGCGGCGTGCCCTTCACCGGATCGATCGCGCCGGTCGGGATCTGGGTGGAATCCGTTGGCGTGTAATGGTTCGCGTTGAGGAACAGGCGCTGGTCGTAGACCGTCACCGCGTCCTCGCCGGCCAGGTTCCAGTAGGTGTGGTTGGTCAGGTTGACCACGGTCGGCGCGTCGGTGGTGGCGGTGAACCGCAGGCTCAGCCGGTTGTCCGAGCCCAGCGTGTAGGTGGCGTAGGTGGTCAGCGTGCCCGGGTAGCCCATCTCGCCGTTGGCGCTGACGTACTTCAGCTGCAACCCGACGCTGTCGCTGCCGTGCTGCTCGGTGGCCGACCACACCTTCTGGTTGAACCCGACCGTGCCGCCGTGCAGGCTGTTGCCGTTGTTGTTGACCGGGACGTGGTAGGTGACGCCGTCCAGGGTGAAGGTGCCCTTGGCGATCCGGTTGGCGTAGCGGCCGACCAGCGCGCCGAAGTACACCCCGCCGCCGGCCACGGGTGAGTTGTAGGTGACGTAGTCGTCCAGCGTGGCGAAGCCGAGCACGATGTTCTTGGCGTGCCCGTGGCGGTCCGGTGCGGACAGCTGGTGGATGATGCCGCCGTAGGTGATGATCTGCACACTGACCGGACCGTTGGTCAGCGTGTACTTGTCCACCGACTGGCCGCCGACGGACCCGAAGGGCTCCTTGGTGATCGTGGGCTTGCCTCCGTGACTGTCCGGGCTGGTCGTGGCGGTGTATCGGGGGCTCGCGGCCGCCGTGGCGTCGTTGAGTAAGCCGGCCCCGACCGCGGCGCCCGCCGCGACCGCGCCCAGTCTCAGGGCCGTCCGCCGGGTTGTTCCTGTTGTTCCTGTCTTCTCATCGGTCGATTCGCTGCGCACGTCGTCGTGTTGCACGGAACCTCCTTGATCAGGAATTCAACGATCAGGAATTCGACTCCGTGCTGGTCGCGCTCAGCCGGTATTCGGCATGGACCAGTTCGAGCAGTTCGGCGACGGAGGTCTCCCTGGACGGCTTGTCGAAGGTGATCTCCCCGTGCTGCAACAGGTTCACCCGGTCACAGACGTCCACCACCTGGCTGTAGTTGTGCGCGATCAGCACGATCGCCAGATCGCCGCGCTGCTTGAGCTGGTCGAGCAGGCGCAGGATCAGCCCGCCCTCCTTGGCGCCCATCGCGGCCAGTGGCTCATCCAGCAACAGCAGTTTCGCGTTGGAGTGCACCGAACGGGCCACCGCGATCGCCTGCCGCTGACCACCGGACAGCGCGGCCACCGGGGAGGTCACCGACGGGATGTTGATCCCGATGGTGTCCAGCGCCTCCCGGGCTGCCTTCTTCATCTGCTGGCGGCGCAGGAACGGCACGCCGCGGAACACGACTTCCTTGTTGAGGTGCAGGTTCAGATACACCGGCAGGTCGTTGACCAGCGCCAGGTCCTGGTACACCGTCTCGATGCCCATGGACCGGGCGTGCACCACCGACTTGAACCTGGTTTCCTCGCCCTCGAACAGGATCCGGCCGCCGTCCGGCCGGTGGAATCCGGTGAGGATCTTGATCAGGGTGGACTTGCCCGCGCCGTTGTCGCCGATCAGGCCCAGGATCTCGCCCTTGCGCACGTGCAGGCTGATGTCCGCCAACGCCTGCACCGGGCCGAATTTCTTGCTGATGTGCTCGACCCGGATCACGTCCGGGGCTTCGCTGCTGGTCACCACGCCGTCCTTCGCCTCGTTCGCCGGAACTGTCGCCTCGCCGTCGCTGGTCATCGGCTCACCCGCCGGCGCAGGTAGCTCAGATAGACGTTGAGCAGCATGGCGACCAGGATCGCGATGCCCAGCACCACGTCGAAGGAGTTGGCGGAAACGCCCTGCAGGTTGAACCCGTCGAACACGATGCCCAGCAGGATCGCGCCGAACAGCGCGCCGACCACGGTGCCCGAACCGCCCAGCAGCGCGGTGCCGCCGATGACGGCGGCCGCCACGGCCAGGAACATGGTGGTGGGGCCGCCGTTGGTCGGGTCGAACGAGCCGGTGCGCATGCCGTCGAGGATGCCGCCGAACCCGGCCAGGGTGCTGCTGATGGAGAAGTTCACGATCTTGATCAGATTGCTGCGGATACCGGATTCCGCGGCGCCGATGGCGTTGCCGCCCACGGCCTGGGTGTAGATGCCGAACCGGGTGGCGGACAGGATCGTCTGCATCACCACCACGATGATCAGCACCCAGATCAGCTCCGACCACCGCGAGTGGCCGAACACGCTGACCACCCAGCCCGAGGTGGGCGCGCTGACCGGCGCTCCGTTGGACATCAGCAACGAGATTCCCTCGATCAGGAAGTACATACCGAGGGTGACGATGAACGACGGAATGTTGAACCGGGTCCGGATGAACCCGTTCACCGTGCCGATCAGCGCGCAGACGACCAGGGCCAGGATGAGTGCCAGGAACAACGGCGTGCCACCGTTGTAGAACGACATCAGCACGAACGGCGACAACGTGAACACGAAACCCGCGGACAGGTCGATCTCGCCGCAGATCAGCAACATCACCTCGCCCGCGGCCACGATCGCCCACGGCGCGAAGAACTGCGCGATGGTGTGGTAGTTGTCCGCGTTGTTGAAACCGGTGCTGGACACGCTGAAGTAGATGGCCACCGCGATCGTCGCGATCACGATGCTCAGTTCCTTCTGGCGGACCAGACCGCGCAGCAGGGCCACCCCGCCACCGGCCTGGGGTAGCGACCCGCCTTCGCGCACGTCGCCCGGTTTCTTGGTACTCACCTGGTCTGTCATCTTCGACTGATTCCTCGGGTGACTAGATCTGCACCGTGGTGGCCGGCGGCAGCGGAATGGAGCTGGGCATGTTGATGACGTTGTGGCTGGTGCCGCCCTCGTAGGCGGTGGACTGCTCGTAGGGGGAGACGTTGTCCTTGGTGACGAAGGTCAGGCCGGTGTCGGTCTGCGGCGGCTTCACCAGCGTGCCGGTCAGCCGGTACAGGTACAGGTACAGCGTGGTCAGGAAGCCCTGTTGGTAGGCCGACTGGTCGATGCTGAAGTCCAGCGCGCCGTTCTTGATGCCGGTGATGGTGTCCGACAGCGTGTCGAAGCCACCGGCGTGGATCTTGCCTGCCAGGTTCTTGCTGGCGATCAGCTGCGCCACCGCGGCGGTGCTGCCCGCGTCCACCGCGTACAGGCCGGCCGCGCCGGAGTTGCCGGAGAAGGCCGCGGTCATGGCGTTGAGCTCGTCGGCCTGTGCGGCGCCGGTGTTGATCGACTTGATGGTCACCCCGGGCGCGGCCGACTTCAGCGCGGCGGTCATGCCGTCCAGCCGCGGCTGGAGGTTGTTCGCGCCCGGCTGGGAGATGCCGACCAGGATGGTGCCGGAGGTGACCGACTCGGCGATCTTCTGGCCCATCTGCAGACCGGACTGGTACAGGTCCTGTCCGACATAGGCCAGCGGGTAGTTGTTCGGCGCGGTCGCGTTGTAGGCCAGCACCGGGATTCCCTTGGCCAGCGCGGCCTTCGTCGGCTCGATGAAGGCCGCCGAGTCGGTCAGCGCCACCGCGATGCCGGACGCGCCGCCGTTGATCGCGGTGTCGAACGCGCTGACCATGTTGGCCACGTTGCCGTTCTCGTCACCGGTCCACTGCGGGGTGGGCAGGCCCAGCAGCTTGGCCGCGTCGGCCATGCCCTGCCGGGTCGGGATGAAGAAGGAGTTCGTGGTGACGTGGTTGATGAACACGAACCTCCACGAGGAGGGTGTGGTCGGGAAGTTGCCGACCGACGAGCCGGACGACGAACTCCCTCCGGTGGCACTGGCGCAGGAAGCAAGCAGTGCGCTGGCCGCAACGGCACCACCGCCGGCACCCAGCCATTTGAACGTGTCGCGCCGGGACACGCTCCGGGCGTGACCTGGCGCCGAATTGTCGGCTTGGTAAGCGCTCATCGTTGAAAACGCACCCCATCTCGGGCGGGAGTCATGACCGGCCGTCCGGTCTCCGCAGTATGCGTTGTGAATCATCAGATGATTCGTTGATACAGTCAAGGGATCGGCAACATCGATTTCGAGCCGAAACCAAGCTGGGCGGCCGCTGTGCGCAGCCGGTCAGCAGAAGGGCACGGGCCGCGTCCGGTGCGCGGCCTCTTCGTGCGGAACCGTTCTATTCGGCCAGTGCGGGAACCACAAGCACTTTCCCGGTTCCCGGTGCGTGCGCACCCGCCGTGTCCAGCGCGGATCCGAATTCCCGCAGCGGAAATCGATGACTGACCAATGCGGCGAGATCCAGCTGTCCGGCGGCGAACCGGCGCACCGCCTCCGACCACGCCGCGGTGTGCGCGCCGAACACGCCGTGCACATGAAGCTCGCGCACGGTGATGTCGGTGGGATCGACCGGATCGGCCGGTTCGGGCGGAATGCCGGTGAGCACCACGGTTCCGCCCGCTCGTGCCGCCCGCACCGCGGACGCGGCCGCACCGGCCGAACCGGACGCCTCGATCACCAGATCCGCGTCCACCTTCCCGGCGGCGAATTCCTCCGCGTTGAGGGCGCGGGTGGCGCCGAACCGGTCGGCCAGTTCCTGCCGGTTGGGGCGATTGGCCACCAGGATCAGTTCGCTGGGGGAGTGCGCGGCCAGCATCTGCACCGCGATCAGGCCGAGCGTGCCGCTGCCCACCACGGCGAACTTGTCGCCGTCGCGCGGTTTCCCGGCCAGCACGGCCGCGGCCACGCAGGCGGCCGGCTCGATCAGCGCGGCCTGTTCCACGTCGGAATTCGGGGGCAGCGCGTGCACCAGCCGGGCCGGCACCACGACATAACGGCTGAACGCGCCCGGCTCGGTGAACCCGGTTTCGTGATAGCCGGAAAGACACAGATTGGTCGAGCCGTCCCGGCACCGCGCGCACGTGCCGCACCAGCGGAAACCCTCGGCCACCACGGGATCGCCCGGGCGCAGCGCGGTCACCGCGATGCCGGTCGCGGCGATCCGGCCCGACCACTCGTGGCCGGGCACGATGGGATAGCTGACGATTTCGGCCGGCCGGGTGCCCGCGAACAGCTCCACATCGCTGCCGCAGATGCCGGCCGCGGCGACCTCGACCACCACCTCGTCCGGCTTCGGCTGGGGGACTTCGAGTTCGGCGAGGTGGAATTCGCCCGGTTCGGTCACCACCACCGCGGGGGCCGTTGCGGGAACAGGGGCAGGCGGCATCGCGTCCTCCGTGTGGTGCCGATCGAATCCGGGTCGAATGCTCGGACGGCGATCGAGATGTCGACCCGACGGTAGGGACCGGTCGACCGCTCGTCAACCACCGAACGCCAGATCCGTTTCACCGCAACGCTTCCGGCGGCCAGCCGGTCGAGCCGTCCTTGACGGCCCGCAGTCACCGACTTACCTTGAGTCCGGTATTCTGGAAAAGATCCGAAATACCGAACCGGAACGACGCGGGGACGGCAACCATGGCGATGGCACGCACCGTGCCCGCGGTGATGCGGGCACTGGACATCCTGGAGTTGTTCCTGTCCGGCAGGGACTACTCCATCCCGGAGATCACCGCCCAGCTGGGCCTGCCCAAGACCACCGTGCACGAACTGGTCAACACCCTGGTGGTGCGGTCCTATCTGGCCCCCGCCCCGGATCGCGCGCACCGCTACCGGCTGGGGCTGCCGCTGTTCGAACTGGGCAGCATGTTCGCCGAGCAGATCGACCTGGCCCGGGAGGCGCGTGCGGCCAGTGAGCGAGTGGCCGCGTCCTGTGACGAGACGGTGCATGTGGCCGTGCTGGACGGCGCGGATGTGGTCTATGTGGCCAAAGCCGACTCCACGCACGCGGTCCGGCTGGTGTCCGCGGTGGGCCGGCGGCTGCCCGCGCACTGCACGGCGGTGGGCAAGATGCTGCTGGCCTCGCTGTCCGAAGAGGCGTTCGTGGCCCGCTATCCGCGGGAGCGCGCGCTGCCCGCGATGACCCCGCGCAGCATCACCTCGGTGACCCGGCTGCGTGAGCACCTGCGCGAGATCTCCGTGCGGAGCCTGGCTTACGAGGTGTGCGAGTCCAACGACGCGGCCGCCTGCGTGGCCGCGCCGGTGCGCGACCGGTCCGGCGCGGTGGTCGCCGCGATGAGCATCTCGGTGCCCACCCCGCGCTGGAACGACGAGGTGGCCGCGAATTTCGGGATCCTGGTGGCCGACGGCGCGGAGTGGTTGTCGGCGCGGCTTGGCCATCGGGCCGCCGACAGGGCGGCCCGGGAACCTGGTTCGCGCACCGCACCCGGCACCTATGCGCACAGCGGAATAGCCACCTGATCGATCCGGTCCACTGCGGCCGGGACAGCTCCCGGCCGCAGGGAGAACCGTTAGCCTCGTTGGGCTTGGCGTTGTTCCCAGCCTTCGGCGAACAGGTTGAAATTGACCGCCTGACGCGGGTGCTCGGCCAGTTTCGCCTCGTCGATGCTCACCCCGAGCCCCGGGGCATCGGGCAACGGGAAGTAACCGTCCACCACCTCGGGCAGCCCCGGTTCGCATTCCTTGACGTAGGAATCGGCGAAGTCGTTGAAGTGTTCCTGGATCTTGAAGTTCATCGTGGTGGCCGCCAGGTGCACGTTGGCCGCGGTGGAGATCGGGCCGCCCACGTTGTGCGGGGCCATCAGCAGGTAGTGGGTTTCCGCGGTGCCGGCCAGTTTCTTGGCCTCCCACAACCCGCCGGAGTGCGTGATGTCCACCTGCAGGATGTCGGCGGCCTGCAACTCGAACAGTTCCCGGTACTCGAATCGGGTGTGGATGCGCTCGCCGGTGGCGATCGGGATGTCGGTGTGCTCGGCCACCTTGGCCAGCGCCTTGAGATTCTCCGGCGGCACCGGCTCCT
Organism: Pseudonocardiaceae bacterium; assembly: GCA_035551355.1. Classification (GTDB taxonomy): domain Bacteria; phylum Actinomycetota; class Actinomycetes; order Mycobacteriales; family Pseudonocardiaceae; genus DATATV01. Next base: position 47,108 of record DASZNF010000013.1, read on the forward strand.
CGATCCAGGAGGGGTCGTAGGGCTTGAGCAGGCCGGCGACCCGGATCGCGGTGGCCGCGGAGAACCGGCCGTGCATCTCGATCAGGATCTCCACGTCCGGGCCGACCGTGTCCCGCACCGCCTCCACCAGCGCCACGGATTTGGCCGTCTCGTAGGCATCCAGCTCGAACATGCCCGCGCCGAACGGGTCCAGCTTCAGCGCCCGGTAACCGCGGTCGACCACTCGCTTGGCCGCGGCGTGGAACTCCTCCTGGGTGCGCTCGACCTGGTACCAGCCATTGGCGTAGGCCTTGATCCGGTCCCGCACGGCGCCGCCGAGCAGCTTGTACACCGGCAGCCCGAGCACCTTGCCCTTGATGTCCCAGCAGGCGATCTCGATGCAGGCCACCGCGGACATGGCGATCTCGCCGGAGCGGCCGTAGTCCAGCTTGCTCATCCGGTGCACCAGGCTCTCCGTGTCGAACGGGTCCGAGCCGATGATGTGGTTGGGCAGCGCCTCGGCGAAGTAGCCCAGCAGCGCGTCGGTGTGGTTGAGCATCCGGACCTCGCCGAGCCCGGTCACCCCCTCGTCGGTCCGCACCTCGACGATGGTGAGGTTGCGCCACGCGGTTCCGAGCACATGGGTCCGGATCCCGGTGATCTTCATGGCCACCCGACCATTCCGCCGCCGGCCCGACTGGCCGGATCGGCATGCGATGTTTACCCTGCGGTCGCGGCCGAGCGTACGTGATTTGACAGTATCGATCAATCATTCGATGATTAGCCGGTGAACCGGTCGGTAAACCCGTTGGGCCAGCACCGGACCATGCACGGCCGGGTGGTGGAGTGGATCGGGCTGCGCATCGTCTCCGGGGAGTTCGCCCATGGCAGTCAGCTGCCCAACGAGGGCGAGCTGGCCGCACGCCTGAACGTCAGCCGCGGTGGCGTGCGTGAGGCGATCAAAGCCTTGGCCGCCAAGGGACTCGTCGAACCCCGGCCGCGGCTGGGCACCCGGGTGCTGCCGCGCCGGGACTGGAACCTGATGGACCGCGAGGTGATCGACTGGCACGGCCGCGCCGCGGACGTGACCTTCCTCGGCGATCTGCTGGACCTGCGCCAGGTGGTGGAACCGGCGGCCGCCGGGCTGGCCGCCGAACGTGCCACCGACGGCCAGATCGAGGAACTGGCCGCCGCCTACGCCGGCATGGCGCACAACGCCGAGGACCTGGTGGCCAACGAGGCCGCGTTCGTCGACGCCGACCTCGCCTTCCACCTTGTCGTCCTGCGGGCCAGCGGAAACCAGCTGGTGGAGCAGTTGGGCCGATTGCTGGAAGCCGGATTGCACCATGCGCTGGAGGCCACCTCGCACCTTCCTGGGGGAGTGGCGGCTACGCTGCCGCTGCACCGTTCGGTGCTGCAGGCGGTGCGCGCGCGGCGCCCGGCCGCGGCGGAACGCGCGATGCACAAGCTGTTGCAGGTGACCGTGGAGGCGGTGCGGCAGACGCCGGAGCGGCGCGAGGCCACCTGAGGCGAGACGAGGGGACGTCCATGGTGCAACCACTGTCGAACCGGTCCGTGCGGATCGCGCACGCCAACGCCTGCTCCCTCGGCGAGGGCGTGGCCTGGGACGCGGCCGATCAACGGCTGTACTGGCTGGACATCGTCGGGCGCAGCGCCCCGGGGCTGGGCGGCATCGTGTACTGGCTGTCCGGTTCCGGCGCGGTGTCCGAACTCGGCGTGCCCAACACACCCGGCATGCTGACCCCGTACCTGACCGGGAAACCGTTGCTGGCCACCGACATCGGCTTCGAGACGCTGGACACCACGACCGGCACGCTGCACACCGTGACGCCGGTGGAGGCCGAGTTGTCTGCGCGACGGATGAACGACGGCGGCTGTGATCCGGACGGGCGGGTGCTGGCCGGGACCATGACCCGCACCGAGGAATCCGGGCAGGGCGTGCTGTACCGGCTGGGCGCCGACGGTCTGGTGCACCCGGTGCTGACCGCGCTGTCGGTGCCCAACGGAATCGTGTGGCGGCAACCGGACCGGGTGCACTACATCGACAGCCCGACGGGCCGGATCGACGAGTACGAATACTTCCCGGACGGTCCGTTCGGGAAGTTGATCCGGTCCATCGACGTGTCCGAATATCCGGGTGGGCCGGACGGGATGACCATCGACGCCGAGGGCAACCTCTGGGTGGCGTTCTGGTCCGGCGGCGCGGTGCGCTGCATCAGCCCGGCCGGGGCGCTGCTGGAGGAACTGCGGCTGCCGGTGAAATGCCCCACCTCGTGCGCGTTCGGCGGACCGGACCTGCGGACGCTGTACATCACCAGCGCCTACGTGGATCTGGGCGAGGAACGCGGCGAACTGGACGGGGCGCTGCTGGAGGTGCCCGACCTGACCACCGGCGTGGCGACCACCGCGTGGGCCGGACCGGCCTGAGGCTCAGCCCTCGCGCGCTGCTTCGGTCGGCTCGGTCAGGCCGGCGGTGCGCAGGTCGCGATCCTCGGCGGTCAGCGAAAGCTGTTTTCCCTCCCAGACAAGGAAAGTCAGACCGCGGGACGGGCCAGTGCGACCAGTCGAATGCCCAGGCCGATCAGCACGCAACTGGTCGCCCGGTCCAGCCACACCTTCACCGCCGGCTTGGTCAGCAGCCGCCGGATCACCGCCACCGCCAGCACCACCGTGACGTACCAGCAGGTGCTGATGCTCATCTGCACCGAGGCCAGCGTCAGCACGTCCAGCAGGGTGCTGTGCGCGGGCAGGAACTGCGGGAACAGCGCCAGGTACAGCACGGCCGCCTTGGGGTTGGTCAGGTTGGTCAGCAACCCGGCCCGGTAGGCGGAGAACAGCGAGCGGGTGGACCGCGCCGTTTCCTCCTGCTCGGGCAGCGCGGTGGCCTTGCGGGAGCGCAGGAACGTCTGCACGCCCAGCCAGCACAGGTAGACCGCACCGGCGATCTTCAACACCACGAAGGCGATCTGCGAGGTGCGGATCAGCGCGGTCAGCCCGAGTGCGGAGGCGAACGCCCAGAACGTCAGCGCGGTGGTGTTCCCGGCCACCGTGGCCAGCCCGGCCGGTCGTCCGTTGCGCAGGGTCTGGTTGACCATCACCGCGAACGACGGGCCGGGCGCCACCACGATCAACACACAGGTGACCAGGAAAGCCCAGGAGATCACCGGGGCAGAACCAGAACGCCGTCAACGCGACGCGGAATCCCGGCCGTGTTCGCCTCGGTCAGTTCGGCCGGCAGCAGCTGGGCGGGCGCGTCCTGGAAGGCCACCGGGCGTAGGAACCGACGGATCGCGGTGGTGCCGACCGAGGTGTGCTGGGTGTTGGTGGACGGCCACGGGCCACCGTGGTGCTGGGCCCAGGACACCGCGACACCGGTCGGGTACCCGTTGAACAGCAACCGGCCCGCCTTGTCCTGCAGGCCGCGCAACACCTTCTCGGACAAGGTGTCGTCCTGCTCGGTCACGTGCACGGTCGCGGTCAGCGAACCCGGCACCAGCGCCAGCGCGGCCAGCAGGTCGTCATCTCCGTTGTAGGACACCAGAAGCGTGGTCGGGCCGAAGCACTCCTCGGCCACCTCGGCGGTCAGCCGCTCGGTGCTGGTGGCGAACAGCGTGGGCCGCATGGCGAACCCGGCCTCGGTGCCGTTCTTGGCCTCGGCCACCCGGTCCAGTGCGCCCAGCCCGGCCAGCTCGCCGGTGCGGGTGCCGTAGGTGCGGGAAATGCCTTCGTTGAGCGCGAACTGCGGCTCCAGCTCGGTCACCTTGGCCGCCGCGGCCTCGCGCAGCCGGTCGCCGTCCGGGCCCGCGGGCACGAACACCAGACCCGGCTTGGTGCAGAACTGCCCGGCCCCCAACGTGAACGAGCCGACCAGGCCGGTGGCGATCTGCTCGGCCCGCTCGGCGGCGGCCGCCTTGGTGATCACCACCGGGTTGAGGCTGGAGAGCTCACCGAAGAATGGGATCGGCTCCGGCCGGGCCGCGGCCAGCTCGGCCAGCGCCCGCCCGCCGCGCAGCGAACCGGTGAACCCGACCGCCTTGATCGCCTCGTGCTCGACCAGCACGCCACCGGCCTCCTGGCCGTGCACGATGCCCAGCACGCCCTCGGGCGCGCCGAAATCCCTTGCCGCCCTGGCCAGCACCTCGAACACCCGCTGCGAGGTGGCCGGGTGCGAGGGGTGCGCCTTGACCACCACCGGGCAGCCCGCGGCCAGCGCCGACGCGGTGTCGCCGCCGGGCACCGAGAAGGCCAGCGGGAAGTTGCTGGCGCCGAACACCGCGACCGGGCCGACCGGGATCAGCATCCGGCGCAGGTCCGGGCGCGGGCCCATCGGGGTGTCCCCGGCGTGGTCGATGATGGCCTCCACATAGGACCCCTCGTCCAGCACCTCGGCGAACACCCGCAGCTGGTAGGCGGTCCGGGTCAGCTCGCCGTTCAGCCGGCCCGGGCCGAGAGCGGTCTCCCGGTCGGCCAGGCCGACCACGGTCTCCCGGTCGGCCTCCAGCGCGTCGGCCAAGGCGCGCAGCAGACCGGCGCGGAAGGTGCGGCCCGCGTCGGCGAACGCGGGGGCGGCCGCGGCCGCGGCCCGGCAGATCTCGTCCACCCGGGCGGCGGTGGTCTCCTCGGCCACCTCGGCGTCCGCGATTGCTCCGGTGCGTGGATCGATGCTCGGCACGGCGGTCATCCGGGAAATCCCTCTTTCCTGCTCTGGGAAACGGCTTTGTGGTCAGCGCGCGTTGGGCTCGGGGTTCTCGCCGACCCGGGCCAGGAAGTCGAAATCGCACCCGGCGTCGGCCTGGGTGATGTGCTCGGCGTACAAGGCCCCGTAACCACGCTCGTACCTCGGGGCCGGCGCGGTCCAGGCCGCCCGGCGGCGATCCAGCTCCGCGTCGTCGACATCGAGGCTCAGCCTACGCGCCGGGACATCCAGAGTGATCGGATCACCGTCCCTGACCAGCGCCAGCGGGCCGCCGACGTACGATTCCGGGGTGACGTGCAACACGCAGGCGCCATAGCTGGTGCCGCTCATCCGGGCGTCGGAGATCCGCACCATGTCCCGGATTCCGTTGGCCAGCAGCCGATCCGGGATGGGCAGCATGCCGTACTCGGGCATCCCGGGCCCGCCCAGCGGCCCGGCGCCGCGCAGCACCAGCACCGAGTCGGGCGTGATGTCCAGCGCCGGGTCGTTGATCCGCGCCTTGAGGTCCTCGTAGTTGTCGAACACCACCGCGGGACCGGTGTGCCGCAACAGTTCCGGCTCGGCCGCGATGTGCTTGATCACCGCGCCGCCGGGCGCCAGGTTGCCGCGCAGCACGGCCACCCCGCCCTCGGTGGCGATCGGATTGTCGGCGGTGCGGATCACATCGTCGTTGTGCACCCGCGCGCCGGCCAGACTTTCCGCGAGTGGATGCCCGGTGACGGTGATCCGGTCGGTGTGCAGCAGACCCAGCTCGGCCAGCCGGGACAGCAGCCCGGGCAGCCCGCCCGCGTAGTAGAAGTCCTCCATCAGGTACGCCCCGCCGGGCCGGATGTTGGCCAGCACCGGCACCTTGCGGGCGATCTCGTCGAAATCGTCCAGGCTCACCGTGATCCGGCTGCGCCCGGCCATGGCGATCAGGTGGATCACCGCGTTGGTCGAGCCGCCAAGGGCCAGCACGGTGGTCACCGCGTCGGTGTAGGCGTCCCGGCTGACCACCTTCGACATGGTCAGGTCCTGCCACACCATGTCCACGATCCGCATACCGGTGGCCGCGGCCATCCGGTGGTGCGCGGAATCGACCGCGGGGATGGAGGCCGCGCCGGGCAGGGTCAGGCCCAGCACCTCGGCGGCCGAGGTCATGGTGGACGCGGTGCCCATGGTCATGCAGTGCCCGGGGGAGCGAGCCAGGCCGGTCTCCAGCTCGGACATCTCGGCCTCGCCGATCAGGCCGGCCTTCTTCTCGTCCCAGTACTTCCACATGTCGGTGCCGCTGCCCAGCGTCTCGTCCCGCCAGTGACCGCGCAGCATCGGACCGGCCGGCAGGTAGATCGCGGGCAGGTCCATGCTGGCCGCGCCCATCAGCAGCGCCGGGGTGGTCTTGTCGCAGCCGCCCATCAGCACCGCGCCGTCGATCGGGTAGGAGCGCAGGATCTCCTCGGTCTCCATGGACAGCAGGTTGCGGTAGAGCATCGGGGTCGGCTTCTGGAACGTCTCGGACAGCGTGGCCACCGGGAACTCCAGCGGGAACCCGCCGGCCTGCCACACCCCGCGCTTGACCGCCTTGGCCCGCTCGCGCAGGTGCATGTGGCAGGGGTTGATGTCGCTCCAGGTGTTCAGGATGCCGATGACCGGCTTGCCCATGTGCTCATCGGGGTTGAAGCCGAGCTGGCGGGTGCGCGAGCGGTGACTGAAGGGACGCAGTTCTTCCCCGCCCCACCACTGAAAACTACGCAGTTCCTCGGGCGTTTTCGTCATTTGGTCAGTCCCCAGTCGGCCAGCAGTTCGGCCACCCGGGCCCGGCCGGCTTCGGACAGGGTGCTGATCGGCGCGCGCACCTCGCGGCGGCAGACGTCCAGTTGCGCCAGGGCTTCCTTGACCACGGACACATTGTTCTCCGCCTCGTTGGCCGCGCGCAGCGCCTCGAACGGCCGGATCTTCTCCCACACCGCCATCGCCGCCGGAAAGTCGTTGGCCCGCAAGGCGTTCAGCATGCCCAGCGACAGTGCCGGATCGACGTTGGCCAGCCCGGACGTGAAGCCGGTGGCGCCCACCGCCCAGTAGCCGGGCGCGGCCAGCTCGGCCAGCCCGGCGATCCACACGAACTCGCCCAGCCCGGCCTCCCGGGACACGGTGGCGAACCGGACCGGGTCGGGCACCGAGTACTTCACGCCAAGCACGTTGGGCGCCTGAGCTTTCAGCTGCGCCAGGTGGGCACCGTCGATGCGCGGGTTGCGCAGGTAGGGCAGCACGCCCAGCTCGGGCACGGCCGAGGCGATCTCCGCGTGGTAGGCCACCCACCCGTCCTGGGACAGGTAGGGGTGCACCGGCTGGTGGATCATGATCGCCTCGGCCCCGGTGTCCCGGGCGTGCTCGGCGGCGGCGACGGCGTGCGGCACCGACTGGCCGACGCCGGCCACCACGCTGGCCCGAGGGCCCACGGCGCCGACGGTCAGCTCGACCACGCGGCGGGTCTCGGCGTCGGACAGGGCGTAGTACTCGCCGGTGTTGCCGTTCGGGGTGACCACCTCGATCCCGCCGTCGACCAGCCGGTTGAGCACGGCCACCAGGGCGGGCTCGTCGAGGTCGCCGGCCGGATCGAAGGGGGTCACCGGAATCGCGACCACACCGGCCAGCCGCTGCCGCAGCCTGTCGAAACTCATCGTCCGCTCGTCCCCGCTTCCGCCGTCGACACTGGTGTCTCATATATGATACATCAGTAGGTGTCAGGTCAGGCGGGTCCGTTTCCGCAGGGCCGGTTCGATCGCCGCGAACGGCCGGCAACCGGCGTGGGGATCATCCGGCGAGCGGAGCGCGCGCGGAGTCGGCGTGGTCCGGCCCGGAATGGCCGAGATCGGCCGTAGAATCTGATATACGACACACTGTTCGGTCGGTCGAAGGGGTCGGATGCCCGAGATGTTGAGCTTGCCCGCGTCCCGCACCGAACTGGTGCTCGAGGAGATCCGGCGGGCCATCCTCACCCGCGAACTGCTGCCCGGTCAGCAACTCGTGGAGATGGAACTGGCCCAGCGGCTGGGCGTGTCCAAGACCCCGGTGCGCGAGGCGCTGAAGGTGCTGTCCGGTTCCGGCCTGGTCACCTTCAGCCCGTACAAGGGCGCCTCGGTCCGCACGGTGGACGCCGACCTGGCGCAGAACGTGTTCGACCTGCGGCTGCTGCTGGAGCCCGAGGCCGTCGAGCGCTCGGTGCGCCACCGCGAGCCGGAGGAGTTCGCCGAGGCGGCCGGCCTGCTGGAGCAGGCGAACACCGCGGGGGCCAAGTCCGATCACGCCGAGCTGAGCCTGCTCAACCGCGCCTTCCACCGCGCCCTCTACGCGGGATGCGGCAATCCGCTGCTGGTCGGCATCCTGGACGAGCTACGGGACCGGGCCGCACTGCTGTCCGTGGTCGGCTGGGACGCCAACCACAGCTGGGACGCGGAGTGGGACGAGCACCGGGCGATCCTGCGCGCCGCCCAGGACGGTCGGCCCGCCGCGGCGGCCGAACTGCTGCGCGCGCACATCGAGGGCTTCCGGGCCCGCATCATGCCCGCCATCGCGGCCGCCGAGAACGCCTGAGCGGAAACGTCGAGAGCGGCTGAGCGGCTGCCGGAAAGGCTTGACCGCGTGCCGAAACGCCGCGAGCGGAGGATGCGCGGCGGAGCTGTGCGCGACCACGCATGATCGGCCAGAATCGGGGGTCTGGCACACAGTCGTGAAAGGGCGTGGCATGGCTCACGAAGTACGGGGCGTGATCGCCCGGAAAAAGGGCGCACCGGTCGAACTGACCACGATCCTGGTGCCCGACCCCGGGCCCGGCGAGGCGTTGGTGAAGGTGCAGGCGTGCGGGGTCTGCCACACCGACCTGCACTACCGGGAGGGCGGGATCTCCGACGACTTCCCGTTCCTGCTCGGGCACGAGGCGGCCGGGGTGGTGGAGTCGGTCGGCGACGGGGTGACCGATGTCGCGCCCGGCGATTTCGTGATCCTCAACTGGCGCGCGGTGTGCGGCAAGTGCCGGGCCTGCCTGAAGGGCAAGCCGTGGTACTGCTTCGACACCTACAACGCCGAGCAGCCGATGACGCTGGCCGATGGCACCGCGTTGTCGCCCGCGCTGGGCATCGGCGCATTCGCCGAGAAAACCCTCGTCCACAGTGGACAGTGCACCAAGGTCGACCCGGAGGCCTCACCGGCCGCGGTCGGCCTGCTGGGTTGCGGCGTGATGGCCGGGATCGGCGCGGCGATCAACACCGGCAACGTCTCGCGCGGGGACAGCGTGGCGGTGATCGGCTGCGGCGGCGTGGGTGACGCGGCCATCGCCGGGGCCAGGCTGGCCGGGGCCACCACCATCGTGGCCATCGACGTGGACGACCGGAAACTGGCCTGGGCCAAGGGAATCGGCGCCACCCACACGATCAACGCCAAGCAGGCCGACGTGGTCGAGTCGGTGCAGGAGCTGACCGGCGGGTTCGGCGCGGACGTGGTGATCGAGGCGCTGGGCCGCCCGGAGACCTGGGCGCAGGCGTTCTACGCCCGCGACCTGGCCGGCACCGTGGTCCTGGTCGGCGTGCCCACCCCGGACATGCGCATCGAGATGCCGCTGCTGGACTTCTTCTCCCGCGGCGGTTCGCTGAAGTCCTCCTGGTACGGCGACTGCCTGCCCTCGCGCGACTTCCCCTACCTGGTCGACCTGTACCGGCAGGGCCGGCTGGACCTGGACGCGTTCGTGTCCGAGACCATCGCGCTGGACGCGGTGGAGGAGGCGTTCGCCAAGATGGGCCGGGGCGAGGTGCTCCGCTCAGTCGTCGTGTTCTAGTTCGAAGTCGGCGTAGTCGAAACCGGGTGCGACCACACAGCTGACCAGCACCGGCTCGGTGGCCACCGCGGTGGCCTGCCAGCAACCGCCGGGCACCAGGGCCTGTGGTCGCTGCCCGGTTTCGAACTCCGGCCCGAGTTCGATCTCGGTGCTCGCGCCGGGCCGCGCACCCGCGCCGCCCAGCCGCAGGGTGAGCGGGCCGCCGCGGTGCCAGCACCACAGTTCGTCCGAGCGCACCCGGTGCCAGGCCGAGCGCTGCCCGGCGGTGAGCAGGAAGTAGATGCCGGTCGCGGCGGCCCGGTCGCCCGGGTACCCGGCGGGCAGCGCGGGTCCGGGCAGGGTGACCGGACTACGCCAGGTCTCGGCGAACCAGCCGCCCTCCGGATGCCGGCGCAGGCCCAGATCCGTTGCCCAGTCAGGAAGTTCGGTCATGAGCCGAACGCGTTGGCGGTGGATTCGCGCAGCGCCGACAGCGTGGCCGGGTACATCCGGGACTTGATCACGCCCAGCGTGCCGCCCGGCTTGCCGGTCAGCGGCCGGGCCAGCTCCAGCGCGGCGGGCAGCACCGCGCCCTCCTCGGCCACCGCGTCCACGATCTGCGCGGCCAGCGCGTCGTTGCCGCCGAACCGGCGGCCGGTGGTCATCGCCTCGTGCGCGGTCTTGGGCGTGAGCTTGGCCTGGATCAGCGCGGACATGCCGGGGGTGAACGGGATCTGGATGTCCACCTCGGGCACGCAGAAGTAGCCGCGGTCGGCCCGCATCACCCGGAAGTCGTGGGCCAGCGCCAGCATCGCGCCCGCGGCGAAGGCATGGCCCTGGATCGCGGCCACGGTGGGCAGCGGCAGCGTGAGCACCCGGGCGAACAGCTCGTGGACTCCGGTGACGTAGTGGTTGAGCTGGTCGGCGTTGGCGCCCAGCCAGTCCAGGTCCAGGCCGTTGGACCAGTGCTTGCCGGTGGCGCTGGTGACCAGTGCGCGGGGCGCGTTGGCGCCCTCGATCTCGTCGAGGGCGCCACTCATGGCGGCCAGCCAGTCCGGATGGAACCGGTTCTCGCCGTCACCGAGGTCGAGCACGAACACGTCCCCGTCGCGGGACAGGCTGGGCTGCGTCATGACCGGGATACTACCGGCCGGTAACTTCAGCCGCCGGTGCGAGCTCCGCCGCCGCCCGTGCCGCCCGTGCCACCCCGGCCGCCACCGCCGAATCCGCCACCGCCGCCGGTGAGGCCGCGGGTGTTGGTGTTCGAGGTGGGCAACGCCTCGCCGAGATCGGCCAGCACCACCTGATCGCCCGGGTTCACCCCGGACATGATCTGGGTCAGCGTGGTGCCCTGCACGCCCACGGTCACCCGGACCGGGGTGAGCGTGCCGTTCTTGAGTTCCTCCACGATCCCGGCCGCGCCGGCCGTGCGCACCGCCGAGGTCGGCACGGCGACCGCCGCGGCCGCACTGCGCAGGGTGATCGACAGTGCCGCGTTCGACCCGGCGTACAGCGGCTGCGTGGTGCTGCCCAGCGAGATGGTCACCGGGTAGCTGGCCGAGCCGGAGGAGGTGGTGCTGTCCAGCGAGCCGATCGAGGTGACCTGCCCGTTGATCGGCGTGCTGCCGCCGTCGGGCACCACGGACGCGGCCTGGCCCGGCTTGACCGTGCCGACCTGGCTGTCGCTGACCGCGGTGGTCACCTCGCTGGTGCCCGGGCCGACGATCACGATGTCGGCGCTGCTGGAGTTGGCCGAGACGGTGGCGCCGGTGGACAGCGTCACGTCGGCCACCGTGCCGGAGATCGGCGCGACCAGGGTGGCCGCGGCCAGGCTCTGCTGGGCCTCGGCCAACTGCGCGTTGGCCGAGTCGACCGAGGCCTGGTCGGCGGCGAGCTGGTCGGCCGAGGCGGGCTGGCCGCTCGACCCGCTCGATCCGCTGCGGCCACTGCTAGAACCGGACCCGGACGAGCCCGAACCACCGGATCCGCTTGATCCGCTCGATCCGCTGGACGAGGTCGAGGACGAGGTCGAGGACCGGCTGCTCGACCCGGTCGAACCGGCGCTGCTGCTGGCCGCCTGCTCGACCTCGGTCTCCGCCTTGTTCAACGCGGTGGTCAGCGCGGATTCCGCGCCGGCCAATGACTTCTCGTCGGCCGACGCCTTGGCCTCGTCGCCGGAGACCTGGTTGATCAGCGTGGTGCACTCGTCGGCCGCCTGGGTGTCCACGCCACTGCCGGAGGTCGTGGTCGGCTCGGTCGACGAATCCGTTGATGTGGAAGAAGAAGAGGTGGACTGCGTCGAGGACGGGGCCGAGGAGGCCGCCGCCTGCAGGCTGTCGATCACCCCTGGGCAGGTCGCGTTGACCTGCTTGACCGCGCCGCTGACCAGGGTCAGATCGTTGTCCACCGCGCCCTGCGCGGCGCGCACCGCGGTCTGCTGGCCGTTCAGCGACTGGGCCAGCCCGGACAGGTTGGTGCTGGACCGGGAACCCGAGCCACCCGAGGACGAACCCGACGACGAGGACGAGTCGCTGGTGCTGCTCACCGTGCTGGTCTGGCTGTCCTGGTCGCTGGCCAGCTTGGCCTGCTCGGTGGCCACCTGGGACTGGTCCGAACTGACCTGGGCGGCCAGCGTGGTGGTGTTGAGCTGAGCCAGCGGCTGCCCGGCGGTGACCTGCTGGCCCTGGGCCACGCTCACCGCGGACACCTGGCCGCTGACCGGGAACTTCACCGTCGCCTCGGTGACCGGCTCGATGGTGCCGACCAGGTTGAGCGTGGCGGTGACGGTGGCCGGGCCGGCCGTCGCGGTCCGGTAGGACGTGCCGGACGACCGGGTGGCCGCCCAGGCCGCGCCGGCGCCGCCGAGTACCAGCACCGCGGCGACGACCACGACGATGAGCCGGCGCCGGTTGCCTCGACCTCGGGCGACACGGCGGTGACGCTCAGCCATTGCCGTTCCCACCGCCGTTCCCGTTGCCCCCGCCGTTGCCGCCGCGGCCGCCGAAACCGGTGCTGCACCCGTTCGGCCCGGCCTTGCTCACCGTGATCGTGGTCGCGGTCACCGCGCCGGTGTCGTCGGTCTTGCCGATCGCCTGCACGCAGTCGCCCACCACCGCCGCGGTGGAGGCCGCGGTCTCGGACTTGGTGTAGGTGGTGGTCGCGCTGACGGTCACCGTGGTGGTGGTCGCGGTGCCGCCGTTGCGGGCCGTGCCCTGCACGGTGATCGTGTTGCCGGACACCGCCTGCACCGTGCCGAACGCCCGGCCGCCGCCGTTGCCGCCCGCGCCGTTGGCCCCGCTGGGCCGGGTGCCGGAGGGCCGCGGGCTGCCGGAGGGCCGGCCCGCGCCGTTGCCGCCGCGACCGCTGCCGCCGCCGAACCCGGTGTCGCAGGTGCCCGTGGAACTGGCCGGGGTGATGGCCACCGTGGTCGCGGTCAGTGCGTTCGTGCCGGCCGAGGTGCCGGCCACCGTGACACAGGCGCCGGTGGTCACATCGGCCAGCGTGCCGGACACGTCGTTGGTCCACTTGGTGGTGCCGGTGAAGTTCACCGTGACCTGGCCGGTGCTGGAGTTCTGCACCTCGAGGCTGGACGCGGCCACCGCGGCCACGGTGCCGAACGCGCCGGGGATGCTGCCCTGGCCGGTACCGGACCGGGAACTGGCGCTGGTGCTGGGCGCGGAACCGGCCGAGGCGCCGCCGCCACAGGCGGCCACCGTGGCGGTCACCGCGGTGGCCAGCACCGCCATACCGAGCCAGGACCGTAGCCGAGCCGGGGAAACGCCGAACCGTGCAGACATTGTCAACTCCAAAGTGGACTGTGGGGATTCATTCACTGCGCAGCGCGTCGATCGGGGCCAGCCGGGCCGCCCGCGTCGCCGGGTACACGCCGAAGGCGAGCCCGATGACGATCGCGGTGACGATCGCGCCGATGGTCGCTGCGGGGGAGACGGTGATCGTCTCGGATATGAAGTGCGGCAACACCATCGCGCCGACGATGCCCAGCAACGCGCCGAGCAGCCCGCCGGTCAGGCCGAGCACGGAGGCCTCGACCAGGAACTGGCGGCGGATCGCCACCGGGCTCGCGCCGATCGCCTTGCGCAGGCCGATCTCCCGGATCCGCTCGGTCACCGAGACCAGCATGATGTTCATGACGCCGATGCCGCCGACCAGCAACGAGATCGCCGCGACCCCGCCGAGCAGCACGGTGAGCGTCTTGCTCACCGAGGTGGCGGTGGTCAGCAGCGACTGCTGGCTGGCGATGGTGAAGTCCGCGCTCGCCGCGGTGGTGATGTGGTGCAGGTTGAGCAGTTCCTGGTCCGCCTCCTGGTACGCGGCGGACAACGTGTCCGCCGACCCGGCCTCGAGGTAGATCGACTGGACCGAGGTCCGCGTGGTGCCGCCGAAGATCCGGTCGGCCGCGGTGGAGATCGGCACGATCGCCTGATCGTCCTCTGTGGACGATGACGAGGTCGTGCCGGTCGAGTCGAGCACCCCGACGACGGTGAACGGGATGTTGTTGATGGTGACCGAATTGCCCACCGGATTCGCGTTGCCGAACAGTTCCTGGGCGGTGGTCGGGGCCAGCACGGCGACCGCCGCGTCGCTGGTCTCGTCCTGCTCGGTCAGGAACCGGCCCTGGGTCACCGAGCGGGCCCGCACCGACATCCAGTCCGGAGTGGAGCCCACCACCGTGGTGGTCCAGTTGGTCGAGCCCGCGGTCAGCGACTCCGAACGGCTGGTGCTCGGCGCGACCGCGGCGATGTCCGGGGCCACGGCCTTCTGGCCCAGCGCGTTGGCGTCGGAGATGGTCAGCGTGGAGGCCGAGCCGGCGCCGCCGCGCAGCCCGGTGGTGGAGCTGGTCGAACTGCCCGGGGTGACCACCAGCAGGTTGGTGCCCAGGGCGTCGATCTGCGCGGTCACCGTGGCCTGCGCGCCCTCGCCGAGGCCGACGGTGAGGATCACCGCGGCGATGCCGATCAGGATGCCCAGCATGGTCAGGCCCGAGCGCATCCGGTGCGTGCGGATGGCCTCCAGGCTGGTGCGCAGCGTTTCCCACCAGTTCATGCCGCCCGCCCCCCGGTGTCGGACTCGATCAGCCCGTCGCGCAGCCGCACGGTGCGCCGGGCCCGCGCGGCCACGTCTTCCTCGTGGGTGATCAGCACGATGGTGTGGCCGGCCGTGTGCAGGTCGGCGAACACACCGAGCACGTCGTTGGTGGCCACCGTGTCCAGCGCGCCGGTCGGCTCGTCGGCCAGCAGCAGGGCCGGCTTGTTGACCAGCGCGCGAGCCAGCGCGACCCGGGACTGCTGGCCGCCGGACAGTTCGGGGGGCCGGTGCAGCACCCGGTCGGCCAGGCCGACCTGGTCCAGCACCTCGATGGCCCGGGCCTTGCGCTGCGCCTTGGGCACGCCCGCGTAGCACAGCGGCAGTTCCACGTTGCGCCAGGCGTTGAGCGCGGGCAGCAGGTTGAACTGCTGGAACACGAAGCCGATCCGCTGGTTGCGCACCTGGGCCAGATCGAACTCGGTCATCCCGCTGACGTCCTCGCCGGCCAGGTGGTAGCGGCCGTCGGTGGCCACGTCCAGGCAGCCCAGGATGTGCATCAGGGTGGACTTGCCGGAGCCCGAGGGCCCCATGATGGCCACGTATTCGCCTTCCTCGATGCGCAGCGTGATGCCGCGCAGCGCGGCCACCTCCACCGCGCCGGTGCGGTACACCTTGTGCAGGCCGGCGATGTCGATCACCGGAGCCGGGCCCACCGGGGGAATCGGCTCGGTGGGGTAGGACAGGTCGATGACGGTCACGGACTCAGCCACCCGCCCCGCCGCGGAAACCGCCGCCCGAGCCGGTGAATCCGCCACCGCCACCGCCGAAGCCGCCGCCTCCGGTGCCGGTCCGGCCGGTGCCGCCGGTGCGGTTCGTGCCGCCGGTGCCGGTGCCCGTGCCGCCGGTCACGGTGACCGCGATCTGGTCACCCTCGTTGAGGCCGGACAGGATCTGCGTGTAGCCGCTCTGCGTCTGGCCGGTGGTCACCTGGTGCGAGACTTCGGCACCGTTGCTGATCTCGTAGACCGCGGCGTGCCCGCTGTCGTAGTGGATGGCCGCGGTGGGCACGGCCAGCACGCCGGTCAGCTGCTTGACGATGATGGACACGGTGGCGCTGGCGCCCGCGTACAGCCCGCTGGGGCTGCCGGTCACCGCGATGGTCACCGGGTAGCTGGGCACGGTGGAGGAGCTGCTGGCCAGCATCGCGACCGAGCTGATCGTGCCGTACACCGGGGTGGTCGCGCCGTCCGGCGTGATCACCGCCTGGTCGCCGGTCTTGACCTGGCCGACCTCGGTGTCGTCCACGCTGGCGTTGACCAGGTAGGCGCCGGTGGAGATGACCACGATCTGCGTGCTGGAGCTGGACGAGGACGACGACGAGCTGGACGAGGAACTGGAGGACCCGGTCGAGCCGCTGCCCCCGGAACCCGAGCTGCCGGAACCGCTGGAACCGCCGGAACCGCCGCTACCCGAACCGCTGCCGCCCGAGCCGCCGGAGGAGCCACTGCTGGACGAGGAGCCCGAACCGCCGGAAACCTGTTGTCCCACGGTGAGATCGACCGAGGCGACGGTGCCCGCGATGGGGGAGGTGAGGGTGGCCTCGGACAGCGCGTTCTGCGCGTCGGTGAGCTGGTTCTGGGCCGCGGTGACCGCGGCCTGGTCGGCGGCGACCTGGGCCGAGGAGGCGCTGCTGCTCTCGTCGGAGGACACCTTCGACTCGTCGGAGGACAGGCTGGCCTGCGCCTCGGCGACGGTGGCGGCCAGCGACGCGGAATTGACCGTGGCCAGTGCCTGGCCCGCGGCGATCTGCTGACCCACCGCGACATTCACCGCGGTGACCTGGCCGGACACCCCGAAGTCCAGGTTTTCCTGCTGGGCCGGCTCGATGGTGCCGGAGGAGGAAACGGTCTGGCGCAAGGTTTGCGTGCCGACCGTGACCAGTCGATAGGCGGGGGCCGGATCCGACCGGGTCGCCGCCCAGGCCGCCGCCCCTCCGCCGGCCAGGACCACCACGACCACAGCCCCGACGATCACCCGTCTGCGGGTGAAGCGCAGGCGATGTCTCAACAACACAGGAAAGCCTCTTTTAGCTCCGAAACGGCAGCGCGCGGGGATTCCGCGCGCTGCCGAGCTAACCGGGGGAGGCTGGAAGTTCCCTGACCCATTCCTGCCAGTTTGCTGAGAACCGCCTATGGCGTGTCGCTATTTGGCCACGATCAGGTAGATCCCGTACGCCACGATAGCCACGCACACCGCGAAGCACACGATCGACCCGGCGAACGGGACCACCGCCGAGCCGCCGCTGCCCTCCTCGCGGATCCGGTCGCGACGGGCCAGGCCCAGCACGCCGAAGGAGAACATGACCACGACCAGCACCGCGCCCACGAGCGTGGCGGCGAAGACCGTGCCGAGATCGGCCCAGTTGACATTCATGACCAGATCGCCTTTCAGACCCCGGCGGCACCGGGATGGCCGGCACTTTGGTGTCGTCGTTGACGTTGCCGGCGGTGACCGGGTTGCGCCGGGAGGCGGCGAACACGCCACCCGCGATGGCCAGCCCGACGACGGCCACGATGGCGGTGCCGAACGGTCCACCGGAGGCCGCCTTGCCCGCCGCCGCGCCGACGATCGCGGCCGCCGGGAGGGTGAGCACCCAGGCGATGGCCATCTGACCGGCCTTGCCCCAGCGCACCTCGGCCAGCTTGCGGCCGACGCCGGAACCGATCACGCCACCGGAGCAGACGTGCGTGGTGGACAGCGCGAAGCCCAGGTGCGAGGAGGCCAGGATGGCCGCGGCCGCACTGGTTTCCGCGGCGAAGCCCTGGCGATCATGGCCACCAGACCGGCCACCAGGGGCGAGGCCACCGCGGGGATGATGACCTTCTGGATCAGCGTGGCGAAGCACCGCGCTGCCGCCGACCGCGATCCAGGTGGCGCCGATGAGGCCGCCGAACAACGCGTGCGAGGAACTGGAGGGCAGTCCCAGGTACCAGGTGAGCAGATTCCAGATTACCGCGCCGATCAACGCGCCGAACACGATATACGGACCGGTGCTCGCGTGGAATTTGCTTTCGTCCACGATGCCGCTGGAGATGGTGCTGGCCACCTTGACCGACAGGAAAGCGCCGATCACGTTGGGCACCGCGGAAATGGCGACCGCGACGCGGGGTTTCAACGCGCCGGTCGCGATGGATGTGGCCATCGCGTTGGCGGTGTCGTGGAATCCGTTGGTGAAATCAAAGGACAATGCCGTGATCACGACGATCACGACGATCACGGAAACATGCATTGGCTACCTCCGGCCGGACCTTGGCCGGAGACTATTCGGAGTAGGGAAACAGCAAGTGAACCCGGCAGAGCGCGGGCGTGTACTGGTGAAGATCAACTCGCTGAGGGATTCCCCCAATTGCTACAGGGGAACCGAAACTCCGATACCGCCGGGCGTTTCCGCGCCATATCGCGCGATCTCCGCGGGCAGGTCCAGCGGCAGTGCGCCGATCACCGAGCGGGCTTCCTCGGTGAGCAGATCGGCGGGCACCAGCCACGATACCTCGAATTCCAGACCGTCCGGGTCGCGCGCGTACAGCGCCTTGGTGGTGCCGTGATCGGAGGAGCCGACCAGCGCGCCGACCCGGGTCAGCTCCTTGGCGATCCGGTCCAGTTCGGCCAGCGTGTCCACCTCCCAGGCCAGGTGGTACAGCCCGACGGCCTCCCGGCCGGCCGCCGAATCGCCCGCCTGCCCGCCGATCTGGAACAGGCCGAGGTCGTGGTCGTTGGTGGAGGCCGCGGCCTGCAGGAACACCGCACGGCCGGGGAAGCTGCGCACCGGCCGGAAGCCCAGCATGGCTTGGTAGAACTCCGCGCTCCGCTCGACGTCGCGGACATAGAGCACGGCGTGGTTCAGGCGCTGGATCGGCATTGCGGCTCCTCGGAGCGGCGCACCCGAAAGGCGGGTGACCACCCATAGTTGAAACCTCAAGTTACACCCGGCCCGGACGCCCCGCGCGGTCGGAGACCGGTTTTACGGCCTCCTTAAGCCGCCCTTCAGTGCCCGTTTTCAGTGCCCGTCTTCAGGGCACGGTGACCAGGACCTTGACCTGCTCCGGGTCATCGGCCGCGGCGAACGCCTCGGCCGCGGAGTCCAGCGGGAAGGTGGCGGTGACCAACTCGTCCACGTCAACCCCGCCGGTGCGCAGCATGTCCAGCGCGGTGCGCATGTCCTCGGCCACGTACATCAGGTTGCCGGCCACGGTGATCTCGTGGTCCTGCACCAGATCCAGCCGCACGCTCACCGGCCCCTGCGGCACGCCGACCACCAGGATCGTGCCGCCCTTGTCCACCGAGTCGACTGCCTGGGCCATGGTCTGCTCGTTGGCCACGCAGTCGAACACGAAATCGGCCGGGCCGGACAGCGCGGCGTTGGCCCGGATGGCCAGGTCCGGCGCGTCGGCCGGGATGGCCGCGTCCGCGCCAAGTCGCTGCGCGCGCTGCCGCTTGGTGGGCAGGAGATCGGTCACCGCGACCAGTTCCGCCCCGGCCCGCTTGGCCGCCAGCAGCACCAGCAGCCCGATCGGCCCGGCGCCCAGCACCAGCACCCGGCAGCCGCGCAGATCGCCCGCCTTGCTCACCGCGTGCACCGCGGTGGCCAGTGGCTCGGCCAGCACCGCGGAACGGTCGGGCAGCGAGTCGGGCAGCTTGTGCAGCCGGTCGGCGGGCACCGAGAACCGTTCGGCCATGCCTCCGGCGGTCTGGCAGCCGAACACCGCCAGGTTGCGGCAGATGTTGTAGCGGCCGGCCAGGCACTGCGGGCAGGTGCCGCAGTACAGGTTGGGCTCGACCACCACCCGGTCGCCGACCTTCACCTCGTCCACCCCGGCGCCCAGCGCCTCCACCACGCCGACCACCTCGTGGCCGGGCCGGTAGGGCAGGTCGATGAACGGGTGGCGGCCGTGCGCGGCGTGCAGATCCGAGCCGCAGATGCCGACCATCGTGCTGCGCACGAGCACTTCGCTGATCCCCGCGACCGGGGCGGGCACCCGGTCGATATGAATCTCGGCAAGGGATTCCACGAGTACCTGTCGAACGGTGGCCGGTTGCGTCATGGCCAGCCACCCTAGCCCTGTTGGCCGGTCAGTGGGATCAGACATGCGGTCAGGGTCAGGGGTTCGACCAGTTTCAATTGGTGCGCGGGCAACACGCCCGGACCGCAGGAGGCGCTGCCCAAGCCCTGATGGGCCAGGTCGACCTGGGTGAACACGCGATCGCGCGGCCGCAGATCGGTGGTGTGCCCGGCGGCGTCCAGATCCTCGCTGGTCCACCGCCGCGCGGTCAGGTCGAACCGGGGCCGCCCGGCCACCCGCAGGCCCCGACCGTCCGGTGTGGACAGTTCGGCCCAGCGGACGTCGATCCGGTTTCCGTTCTCCTGCGGGAAGATGTAGGGCGTCTGCATCTCCTCGACACTGCGTTCGTGTAGCCCGATCCGGGCCGCCCGGCGCATGTCCCGGTACGCCTCGCCCGGCCCGCCGCCGAACCAGCGCACCCGGGCGATGTCCTCGGGCAGGCCCAGCCGCACGCCGAACCGGGGCAGCGGCGCGGTCCACTCGCCCAGCGGGGTCAGCACGACCC
The DNA here is from genome assembly GCA_035551355.1 of Pseudonocardiaceae bacterium. Classification (GTDB taxonomy): domain Bacteria; phylum Actinomycetota; class Actinomycetes; order Mycobacteriales; family Pseudonocardiaceae; genus DATATV01. The sequence continues at coordinate 67,264 of DASZNF010000013.1, forward strand.
GCAGCGCGAGTCCGTCGCCCGCGACCGACCAGTGGTACTCGGCGGCGAATCCCAGCTCGATGGCGGCCGGGGCGATCCGGGTGCGCACCACGAGTTCGCCCGCCGCAGCGGTGATATCGACCACGCGGTGGGTCAGCCGGTCCAGGCCAAGCGCCCGCCACGTGGTGGCCACCGACGAGCCGGCCGGTGCGATGTCGTTGTCCGTCGGGGCCCGCCACAGATCCACCACCGGGCCGTCCAGCACCAGCTCACCCAGTTGGCGCAACCGTCCGGTTCGCGGGTCGAACCGGCCCGGACCGAGCTCTTCGGTGCTCACTTCTCCGGCGGGCGCGGGCAGTTCGGGCAGCGGCGGGGCGAAAACCTGCGCCTGGCCCCAGGCGATCTCGTGGCCCGCTTCGGCCCAGGGCGTGTCGGCGGCCAGCACGGCCCGCACGGTCAGCCAGGTCTCGCCGGTGCCCGCGGGTAGTCCGGGCAGCGCCACCTCGGCCCGGTCACCGGCCGGAATCGGTGGCACGGCAAGGGTTCCGCGGCCGATCTCGGCGCCCTCGTCGGTCACCGTCCAGTCGAACGCCAGGTGCGCGGTGTCCACCATGTCGTAGCGGCTGCGCAGCCGCACCACCCCCGCGGCCGGGTCGGGAATGATCCGCACCGGCTCGATCACCTTGCGGTATTCGGCCAGCCCGGGAGAGGGGGTGCGATCCGGGAACAGCAGCCCGTCGGCCACGAAATTGCCGTCGTGCACCGGCTCGCCGAAATCCCCGCCGTAGGCGAAATACGTCTGCCCGTCGGCGGCGGTCTTGGTGATGCCGTGATCCAGCCACTCCCAGATGAATCCGCCCGCGACGCGCGGGTATTTCTCGAATATTTCTTGGTATTCGGTCAGTCCGCCAGGCCCGGTGCCCATGGCGTGCCCATATTCGCAGGCCAAGAACGGGATTGCCCGGCGGTGCGCGTCCGCGGCCGGGTCCTCGGCCACCGGCTCGGCCCGGCGGCCGATCTCGTCGATCTCGGCGTGCGTGGCGTACATCCGGCTGTACACGTCCACGTGCGCGGAATCCCGGTCGCCCTCGTAGTGCAGGAACCGCGACGGGTCCCGGGTTTTCGCCCATTTGGCCATGGCGGCCAGGTTCGCGCCGGTACCCGCCTCGTTGCCCAGCGACCAGCCGATCACACAGGCGTGGTTCTTGTCCCGCTCCACCATCCGGCGCATCCGGTCGGTCAGCGCGTCGGCCCAGGCCGGATCGTCAGACGGGTTGCCCCGCCAGCCCGACATGAGGAAGCCGTGGGTCTCCAGATCGCATTCGTCGATCACCCACAGGCCCAGTTCGTCGCACAGGGCAAGAAAATCCGGGTGCGGCGGGTAGTGACTGGTGCGCACCGCGTTGATGTTGTGCTGTTTCATCAACAGCAGGTCGGCGCGCATGAACTCCTCGGGCAGCGCGCGGCCGTGCTCGGGGTGCCATTCGTGCCGGTTCACCCCGCGCAACAGGATCGGCCGTCCGTTCACGGTCAGCACGCCGTCCACGATTTCCACGGTGCGGAAGCCGATCCGCACGGTCACCCGCTCGCCCGCGGTGACCAGCTCTCCCTCGTACAGCTTGGGCGCCTCGGCCGACCACGGCTGGATGCCCGGCAGGGCCAGAGTTTCCGCGGCCGGATGGTCGTCGACGGCCAGTTCCGGGATGCTCAGCGAGGCGGGAGCGGGCGTGTCCACCGACAGCGTGCCGGTGCCGATGCGATGGTCGAAATCGGCGTGCACGAAATAGTCGGCCAGCCCGTTCGCGGGCCGGGCCAGCAGCGTGACCGAACGGAAGATGCCCGAACACCACCACATGTCCTGGTCTTCCAGATAACTGCCGGCCGACCACTGGTGCACCCGCACGGCCAGCACGTTCGTGCCCAGCCGCAGCAGTTCGCCAACCTCGAACTCGGTCGGCAGCCGGCTGCCGGTGGCGTGCCCGAGTTCGGTTCCGTTGAGCCACAACCGGAAACACGAGTCCACGCCGTCGAACCGCAGCACGGTCGGCCCGGCCGGCCAGTCCGCGGGCAGGGTGAAGGTGCGCCGGTAGTCGCCGGTCGGGTTCTCGTCCGGCACGAACGGCGGATCGAGCGGGAACGGGTAGCGCACGTTGGTGTAGGCCGGTTTTCCGTAGCCGTGCAGCTGCCACAGGCTCGGCACCGGCAGGCTGTCCCAGTCCTGGTCGGCGAAATCTTCAGCCGCGGCAACGGTTTCCGGTATCCGGGGTGACCAGCGGAAACGCCAGTCCCCGTCCAGCGACAGACTCGGTGCGTCGGACCGGAAATACGCGCGGGGTGGCAGGTATCCGATGCCGGGCGCGGGATCCAGGTGGTAGGGCAGGCGTGGCACGGGTCGCTCCCCTCGTCGAAAACCGGCCCACCCATAGTCGACCATGCACCGCGCCGGGAACAGACCGAATCGCCGGATCAGCTCGTCGGGCTGGGTGTCCGGTCCGAGCCAGTGGCGCGCAGTTGCACACAGCATCCCCCGGCCGCGGCGAACTCGGCGCTCGCCGTGCGCACCCGCAGCCCGTCCAGCACCCCGGCCAGGAACTCGCGCAACAGCCCGCACACCAGTTCCGGCGCGTCCCCGGCCAATGGGTGAAACGGGCACACCCGCAGCCGCACCGAGTCCGGTGTCGGCCGGTCGGGCTCGAAACCGTGTTCGGCCAACAGGTTCCCGGCCAGGGTGAGCGCGCGCTCCGCGCCCAGCCGGCCCGGCCGGTGCCGCTCCAGCGCGGCCGCGCCCAGCCGCCGGCCCCGGTCCGCGGCCAGCCGCAGCGCGGCGCCCCGCGCCGTTTCCCCGCCGGCCTCGGTGAGCACCGCCTGCAGCAGGATCTCGGCCAGCAGATCGGGCCGGCGGGCCGGGATGCACACGTCGATGTCCCGGCCGCTTGGCTCGTAGACCTTCGGCGCGCGGCCCACGCCCATCGGCTCGTACCAGGCGCGCAGCAACCCAGCGGCCACCAGCTTGTCCAGATGGAATGCGGCCAGCTTGCGGGAGATGCCCACCGCCGCCGCGGCCTCGTCCCTGGTCACCGGCCGGCCGGCGGCCCGGATGAAGCGGTACATACCGCCCCGCAGCTCGTCGGCCAGGGTGGCGACCGCCTGGATCGCCTCACTGGTCATCGTCCCACGATATCGCCCAATCAGGTTGTCGAAAAGTGTGACCATCCCAGCATGTGCAGCACCCTTGACGTAAGCCTGCCCTTATGACCAAGCTCTGTTGGCGTAATTCAAGGGAGAGGGTGACCGACGTGACGAGCGTCCGTTCCGGCCTGTCGGTGGTGCACGAGCCGGCCGAGGCCATCGATCTGGTCGCGGCACGCCAGGCGGCCGCCGACTTCCTGCGCGCATTGGGCATCGACCTGAGGTCGGAGAGCCTGGAGAAGACCCCGGACCGGATCGCCCGGGCCTACGCGGAGTTCTTCACCCCGCGCCCGTTCGAAGCCACCACCTTCCCCAACGACGAGGGCTACGACGAGCTGGTGCTGGCCCGGGGCATCCCGGTGCGCTCGGTGTGCGAGCACCACCTGCTGCCCTTCGTCGGCGTCGCGCACGTGGGTTATCTGCCCGGCGAACGCATCCTGGGCCTGTCCAAGCTGGCCAGGGTGGTGGAGCACTTCGCCAGCCGGCCGCAGGTACAGGAACGGCTGACCAAACAGGTCGCCGACTGGCTGCACGAGCAGTTGCAGCCCAAAGGCGTGGGTGTTGTGATCGAGGCCGAACACACGTGCATGACCCTGCGCGGCGTGCGGGCGGTCGGGTCGGAAACGGTGACCTCGACGCTGCTTGGCGCGTTGCGCGAGGACGCCAGGTCGCGCCAGGAGTTCTTCGCGCTGACCGGCGCCCAGACCAGAAGCTGACCGGCAACATCGAGGAGCGAGCCGAATGACTACCGAGTCGTTCGTCATCATCGGAGCGGGCCTGGCGGGGGCGAAGGCCGCCGAAGCCTTGCGGGAACAGGGATTCACCGGTCCGCTGACCCTGGTCGGCGAGGAGCGGCACCTGCCCTACGAGCGGCCGCCGCTGTCCAAGGAGTATCTGGCCGGCAAGGCCGAGCGGGACAGCTTCGTGGTGCACCCGCAGGAGTGGTACGCCGAGCAGAACATCGATTTGCGTCTTGGCGTGACGGCCAGCGCACTGGACCCGGCCGCGCACCAGGTCACGCTGTCGGATGGCAGCACCCTGGAGTACGCGAAACTGTTGCTGGCCACCGGTTCCGCGCCGCGCACGCTGCCCGTGCCCGGGGCCGGCGCGGACGGCGTGCACTACCTGCGCCGGGTCGAGGACGCCGACCGGATCAAGGAAATGCTGGGCGCGGGCGGGCGCCTGGTGGTGATCGGAGCGGGCTGGATCGGCCTTGAGGTGACCGCCGCGGCGCGTGCGGCGAACCTGGAAGTGGCTGTGGTCGAGTCGCTGGACCTGCCGCTGCTGCGGGTGCTGGGCAAGGAGGTCGCGCAGGTCTTCGCCGACCTGCACACCGAACACGGCGTCAGCTTCCACTACGGGGCGCAGGTCAGCGAAATCGTTGTCACCGAAGGAAAAGCCAGCGGCGTGAAACTGGCCGACGGCACCGAGCTGGCGGCCGACGCGGTGCTGGTCGGCGTGGGCGCGGCGCCGAAGGTGTCGCTGGCCCAGGAGGCCGGGATCGAGGTCGACAACGGGGTGCTGGTCGATGCCGGGTTGCGCACCAGGGACCCGGACGTGTTCGCGGTCGGCGACATCGCCAACGCGGCCCACCCGGTGCTCGATCGGCGGGTCCGGGTGGAGCACTGGGCCAATGCGCTGAACCAGCCCGCGGTGGCGGCTGCCGGAATGCTGGGCAAGGACGCGGAATTCGCCAATTTGCCGTATTTCTTCACCGACCAATACGACCTCGGCATGGAATACGTGGGTTATGCCGAGCCCGGCGAATACGACCGAGTGGTGTTCCGCGGCGATGTCGGCAAGCGCGAGTTCATCGCGTTCTGGTTGCGCGACAACCGGGTGCTGGCCGGGATGAACGTGAACGTGTGGGACGTCGGCGACCCGATCAAGGCGTTGATCCGGGACAAGAAGCAGGTCGATCCGGGGCGGTTGGGGAATACCGAGGTACCGCTCGAAGAGGTCTGAGTCTTCGCCAGGAAACCGGGTGTGGTCACCGCGACCACACCCGGTTTTCCGTCGGGGCCGGTTACCGGCGCGCTGACCGCGCGTCCGGCAGGATGATGCACACCCGCTGGTCGGCCGGTGTGGCGCGCCACTCGGCGAGCGCTTTGCCTGCGATGTCCACCAGACGCGCCAGCGCACCCTGATCGGCGACCAGGTGCAGCAGGCCGGATGGACAGCCCACCTCGAACTGGGCTTGATCGTCGATGACCTCGCAGGACACCGGGCAGTCCTCGTCGACGAACGCCCAGGCGTCCAGGCCGTGGTTGAGCATGCTTCTCCTCTC
>DASZNF010000014.1:0-60484 GCA_035551355.1 Pseudonocardiaceae bacterium
CCGTTTCTGAGCGGTAGGACTGGATCGGCGTGGCCTTCGTCGGCTCCTTCTGATTCTTTTTCGCCACGTTTTCTCCTTTCGCGCAACCCGATCGCGGTTTTTCGCGTGGGTTAGGGGCGGAAGGGAGCGTGGATGCGCACGGACGAGGAAGCGCGGTTCCGCGAGTTCGCCACGGAGCAGGCCGCCGCGTTGCGCCGCTGCGCGTTCCTGTTCTGCGGCGACTGGCACCTGGCCGAAGATCTGATGCAGTCCGCGCTGATCAAGATCTACCGGGCCTGGACGCGAATCGACCGGCAGGAGGCCACCGCCAAGTACGCGCGCAAGGTGCTGCTGCGCACCTGGCTGGACGAGAAGCGACGGCCGTGGCGGCGTTCGGAGGTGCGGGCCGAGGTGCTGCCGGACGTGCGCGATTCGGCGCTCGGTCCGGACGAACTGGCCGCTCGGTTGTCCACCCGCGACCTGGTGCACCGGGCGTTGCTGGCCCTGGCGCCCCGCCAGCGCGCGGTGCTGGTGCTGCGGTATTTCGACGAGTTGTCCATCGCGGAGACCGCGGAGGCGATGGGGTGTTCGGAGGGCACGGTGAAAAGCCAGGCGGCGCGCGGACTGGACAATCTCCGGCAGGCGCTGGCCCGGCTGGAGTCAGTGGAATTCGGCTCTCCGGCCCGGCGGTCCGCGCCCGATCCGGGGCCGGCCGCGGTGCGCGGGACGGTGGTGTCATGACCGGCGAACAGGACCTGCGGGACGGCCTGGCCCGGGCGTTGTCCGGGGAGCCGCCGCTGGCCTTCGACCCGGAGCGGTTGATCGGCCGGGCCCGGCGGGACCGGCGGCGGCGCCGGGCGCTGGCCGGGGTGGGCACGGCCGCCGCGGTCATCGCCGCGATCGCGGTCACCGTGCCGGTGCTGCTCGGGCACGCCCGCCCGGGCGGCGGCGTGTCCGCGGCCAACGCCCCGACCCAGGTGCTGACCACCACGGTGCCGGCCACCGCCGACTCGACGACCGCGGCCGGCGGCGCGCAGCCGTCCCGCCGGTACACCGCGGCGCAGTTGCAGGTGATGTCGCTGCAGTTCACCCAGGAGGTGCAGGTCCTGGTGACGAAGCTGGTCGGCCCGCAGAGCCTGGTCTCGGTGCAGCCGTGGAGCAGCGGCGCGGCCGGCGGGATGATCACCGGCGGGCCGGGCAGCTTGTCGTCCTTCGCCCGGTTCACCGTGCAGGACACGCCGACCGCGATCGAGGTGACGGTGAACGCGCCCGGCGCGGACGCCGCCGTGGACGCGAAAACCAAGTGCGCCCAGGAAGGCGCGAGCGGCAAGGAGTGCGAGATCGTCTCGTCCCCGACCGGGGACGGCACGCTGCTGGTGGAGCGGGTGCCGCTGCCGCCGACCTCGAAGGCGCAGATCGTCTCGGTGACCAGCTTCCGTCAGGACGGCTCCACCTGCACGGTGGCGGCCTACAACTACGACCCGACGGCCGGCACGCACCTCGTCTACGCGCCGTCGGTGCTGGTCGGCGTGGCGCAGCTGACCGAGCTGGCCACCGAGGGAAACTTCACCTTCGGGTGAGTCCCCGGGTGAGCGCGACGCTGGAGTGAGGACGGATGGACGAGCGGATCCTCACCCTGGAGTTCGCCTCGGCGGTGGCCGACGAGCCGCCGCTGGGTTTCGACGCGGACCTGCTGATGCGGCGGGGCGCCCGGCTGCGCCGGCGGCGTCGGCTCGGGGTGGCGGCCAGCGCGGTGGTCGTGGTGGCCGGGCTGATCGCGGTGGGCGCCGTGGCGCCCCCGGCCCGGTCCGGTGCGCCCGGCATCGCGGTGGCGGCCAGCAGCACCCTCCCGGTGGCGACCACCCTGGCCCGGCCCACCGAGATCGGAGCATCGGACGGTCTGATCGACTGGCCGCCGCCCGGGGCCACACCGGTGGTGTCCTACCCGGCCGCGCGGCAGGCGCTGGCCGGCGCGTTCACCGTGGCCCTGCGGATGGATCTGACCAACGCCGTTCCGCAGGCGGCGATCACCGGCCAGTTGCCCTTCTCCGCCGGAACGGACCTGACCGGGGAAGCCACCGGGGATGAGACCGCAGACGCGACCAGGGACGCGACCGGTGATGCCGTCGCGGACGTGCCGGAGTTGTCCGGCTGGCTGGGGTTGACGTGGGCCGGGCGGGAGACGGGCGCGTCGGTGACCGTGTCGGCCCGGCAACGCCAGTCCCCGGCCCAGCGCTGCGCCCTCGACCGGGCCGAGGAGAAACTCCCCGACAAGGCCCTGACCTGCGTCTACAGCGTGCTTTCCGACGGAGGCACCCTGCTGGTCGAGTCCTACGACCAGACCATGTTCCCGCTGAGCGGCGCGGTGGTCGCCGAGTACCGGCCGGACGGCGTGGTGGTGATCGCCCGCTCCGCGCTGGGCCCGGACAAGGGGGAATCCGTGCCGTGGCGGCCGCTGCCCACGGGCGCGCTGGTGACGCTGGCCACCGACCCGGCGTTCGACTTCTGACCGTCCTGCCGGTGCGTGGCCGGCCCAGCTCGGCCCCGTAAACTGGCGCAACGTGAGCAAACCGCGAATCCCCGATGTTCTGGCCGGCCGGTACGCCTCGGCGGAACTGGTGTCCCTGTGGTCGCCGGAGCACAAGGTGGTACTGGAGCGGGAGCTGTGGCTGGCCGTGCTGCGCGCCCAGACCGAGCTGGGCGTCGAGGTGCCCGACGGGGTGATCGAGGACTACCAGCGGGTGCTCGATCAGGTCGATCTGGCCTCCATCGCCGGGCGCGAGCGGGTCACCCGGCACGACGTGAAGGCGCGCATCGAGGAGTTCAACGCGCTGGCCGGGCACGAGCAGGTGCACAAGGGCATGACCTCCCGCGACCTGACCGAGAACGTCGAGCAGCTGCAGGTGCGCCGGTCGCTGGAGCACGTGCGGGGCCGGGCCATCGCCGTGCTGGCCCGCCTGGCCCGGCTGGCCGCGACCCACACCGACCAGCCGCTGACCGGCCGCTCGCACAACGTGGCCGCGCAGACCACCACCCTGGGCAAACGCTTCGCCACCGCGGCCGACGAGCTGCTGGTCGCGTTCACCCGGCTGGATGAGCTGATCGCGCGCTATCCGCTGCGCGGCATCAAGGGCCCGGTGGGCACCGCGCAGGACATGCTCGACCTGCTGGGCGGCGATCCGGCGAAGGTCGAGACGCTGGAGCGCGCGGTGGCCGACCACCTCGGCTTCGAGCAGGTGTTCACCAGTGTGGGTCAGGTGTATCCACGGTCGCTGGACTTCGATGTGCTGTCCTCGCTGGTGCAGCTGGCGGCCGCGCCGTCCAGCCTGGCCAAGACGATCCGGCTGATGGCCGGACACGAGCTGGCCACCGAGGGTTTCCAGCCGGGTCAGGTCGGATCCTCGGCGATGCCGCACAAGATGAACACCCGGTCGTGTGAGCGGGTGAACGGGCTGGCCGTGGTGTTGCGCGGTTACCTGTCGATGGTCGGCGAGCTGGCCGGGGACCAGTGGAACGAGGGCGACGTGTCCTGCTCGGTGGTGCGCCGGGTGGCGCTGCCGGACGCGTTCTTCGCGCTGGACGGGCTGTTGGAGACCCTGTTGACGGTGCTGGACGACTTCGGCGCGTACCCGGCGGTGATCGCCCGCGAACTGGACCGGTACCTGCCGTTCCTGGCCACCACCAAGGTGTTGATGGCCGCGGTGCGGGCCGGGGTGGGCCGGGAGACCGCGCACGAGGCGATCAAGGAACACGCGGTGGCGGTCGCCTTGCACATGCGCGAACAGGGCGCGCAGCGCAACGATTTGTTCGATCGCCTGGCCGCCGACCCGCGACTGCCGCTGGATCTGCCCGCGCTGCACCAGTTGCTGGCCGACCCGTTGTCGTTCACCGGGGTGGCCGGGGCCCAGGTGGCCGCGGTGGCCGACCGGGTGAGCAAACTGGTGGCCCGGTTCCCGGAGTACGCCGACTACCAGCCCGCGCCGATCTTGTGACCGCTCGGGTGAGCCCGCCGGCGACCGAGCCGGTGGGCGCTGCTGGTCCGTGGCTCGCCGGATTGACTGCCTTTCCGGTGAAGAGTTGCGCCGGTGTGGCGGTGCGGCGGGCCGGGGTGACCGCGATGGGCCTGGCCCACGACCGCGAGTTCATGGTGGTCGACGCGGCCGAGGGCACGTTCTGCAGTCAGCGCCAGCTGCCCCGGATGTCCGTGGTGCGCCCGGAGATCCTCGACGATGGTGCGTGCCTGTCGTTGTCCGCCCCGGATTTTGCCGGCCTGAGGACCCCGATCGTGGCTGACGGCGCGCGCCGCGAGGTGAGCCTGTTCGGAAGGTGGTTCGGGCCGGGGGTCGATCAGGGCGACCCGGTGGCCGAGTGGTTCTCGGACTTTCTTGGCCGGTCGTGCCGGCTGGTCCGGATCCCGCCGGACCACGGGCGGGTCGGGTCGGGCGAGCTCACCGGTCCGATCGCCTTCTCCGACAGCGGGCCGATTCTGGTTTGCTCTTTGTCCTCTTTGGACCTGTTGAACGAGCGGATTGTTGTTCGCGGCGGGGAAATGCTGCCGATGAACCGCTTCCGGCCGAACCTGGTCGTGTCGGGGTGGCCCGAACCGCACACCGAGGACCGGGTGCGCCGGATGCGGGCCGGCGGGGTCGAACTCGGTTACGCCAAGCGGTGTGTGCGTTGCCCGATGCCCACGGTGCGGCAGGAGACCGGGGAGTGGAACGGTCCCGAACCGTCGCGGACGTTGCGCGGGTACCGGAAGGAGCCGGGCGGCGGGGTCAGCTTCGGCATGATGGCCGCAGTGCTGCGGGAAGGTGAGCTGGCGGTGGGGGACGCGGTGGACGTGCTGGAGTTCGCGGCGGCCTGATTTTTGTTGTCGTGTGGTGGTTTCCGCTTTCGGTGTGCGCGGCGGCGCGGGTGCCGGACCTTGCGGCTTGAGTCCATTCGGTGGTGCTGTCGCGGGCGTTGGGTCGGGGTTCACTTGCATGCGCTGCCGGACAACGCTTGCCGGACAAGGGATTGTCGGCCCCGCCCCTCGCCGGGGCCGACAATCAGGTCTCGCGACCGGGCCGCGCAGCCAGGCTGAGAGTCCAGGGCCTGGGGGTCAGGCGGCGGTCGCGAAGGCGTTGATGCCGGTCAGTTCGGCCGACAGTGCCCACAGCCGGGCGGCCTGTTCCGGGTCGCTGGCCCACTGGCGCACCCCGGTGCGCACGGTCTCGTCCGCGCTGTCGGGAGTGGTCTCGGCGATGTCGCAGTCTTCGCAGTAGACCCCGCCCATTCCGGCCAGGCGCGGCGAAGTCGCCGCCCACACCTGCGTGGCCGCGCCCTGTTCCGGCGTCTTGAACTGCACGATCGGCTCGCCCGCCTCGTTGAGCCAGCCGCGTTGGATCATCTCGGCGCGGTCCAGGTGCCGTTGCAGCGGTGTCCAGATCCCGCCCGGGTGCAGCGAGTACGCGCGCACGTCCGCGTCCGCGCCCAACTCGTCCAGGTGCAGGGCGAACAGGGCGTTCGCGGTTTTGGCCTGCCCGTAGGCCAGCCATTTGTCGTAGCCGCGCTGGAACTGGGGGTCGTCCCAGCGGATCCCGGTGCGGTGGTGCCCGGCCGAGGACACCGCCACGACCCGGGCGCCGCCGCGGGCCAGCGCGGGCCACAGCAGGTTGGTCAGCGCGTAGTGACCGAGGTGGTTGGTGGCGAACTGCGCCTCCCACCCGGGCCCGACCCGGGTTTCCGGGCAGGCCATGACCGCCGCGCTGTCGATCTGGATGTCGATGTCCCGGCCGGAGTCCAGGAACCGCTGCGCGAAGGCGCGCACGCTAGCCAGGTCGCCCAGATCCAGCTCGTCGACCTCGACATTGTCGATTCCGGTCAGTGCCTCGCGGGCGGTGTCCGGCCGCCGGGCGGGCACCACCACGTGGGCGCCGGCCCGGGTGAGCGCGCGGGTGGTTTCCAGGCCGATGCCGGAGTATCCGCCGGTGACCAGCGCCAGCTTGCCGGTCAGGTCGATGCCGCGCAGCACGTCCTCGGTGGTGCTGGTCGCATCGAAACCCGAGTCGATGCGGTGTTGCGGTGTTGTCATGGCTTCGAGGCTAGGGACTGGAGCGCACTCCAGGTCAAACCGCGCGGCAGCGGTTGTGCGGCGACGGGCCGCGCCCCTACGCTTTCAGTAGAGCGATCTATCTAGAGAATCGGGGGTGCCGGAGATGGCTGAGCAGCGGGTTCCGGGACTGGTCGCGCTGCGGGTGATCATGATCTGCACGATCGTGTCCACCGCGCTGCACTACACCGACAACTACGTGCAGGTCGACCGCTATCCCCGGCCGAGCGGGATGAGCCTGGCCCTGCTGCGGACCGGAGTGGCGGTGTCCTGGCCGGTGCTGACCGCGTTCGGCATCGTCGGCTGTCTGCTCTACACCCGGCGGCGGCTCTGGGGTGCCCGCGCCTGCCTGGTGATCTACGCGATCACCGGACTGATCACCCTCGGGCATTTCCTCAGCGGCGTGCCGCAGGTGGCCTGGTACTGGTTCGCCACGCTGTTCACCGACGCCGCGGGCGGGCTGGCGCTGTGGATCTTCGTCGGCTGGTCGCTGAAACTCGACAGCACACCCCTCCACCTGCGGGTTCCGGCCATCGAGCGGTGATCGGTCCCCAGGGTTGTCCACAGGCAATCGGGGTTATCCACAAGCCTGTGCACAACCCGTCGGCTCAGCGCCAGGACGGGTAGGCGGGGGCGAGTTCGGCGTACCGGGCCGACCAGGCCGGCAGTTCGAACCCGCCCAGGTGTGCGGTCAGCCGATCGAGGAAGGCGTGCGTGCCCGGGATGAAGCCGCGCGCGTTGCGGACGCTCAGCCCCGAATGGGTGAAGGTGAGCACGGTCGACTCGCCGTCCCGGGTCAGTTCGTACCGGACCACCCCGTCCTCGACGATGCCCTGCCGCCACTCGTGCTCGAACACGTTGGGGGGATCCCACACCAGGATCCGGCCGGTCATCCGCTTGGCCTCGGGCGGCGCGGGCGGGTCTTCGGGCAGCATTTCGATGCTGCCGCCCGGCCGGGCGTCGATCGTGGTCGCACCGAACCATGCGCCTCGTTCACCCGGATCGGTGATGGCGGCCCAGACCTCCTCGATCGGGTGAGGCAATCGGCGCACGAAGGTCATCGTGGCCGTGTCGCCGTCGGTGGTCAGCAGACCCAGCCGGTCCTCGTCGTTCATTGCTCGCGACCCTTCTTCGCCAGGTGTTCGGACAGCGCGTCCAGGTGGTCGGCCCAGTAGCGCCGGTAGCGGCCGATCCACCGGTCGATCTCCACCAGCCCGTCCGCGGCCAGCGCGTAGATCCGGCGTTGCGCGTCCGGCCGCACCTCGACCAGCCCGACCTCGCGCAGCACCCGCAGATGCCGGGATACCGCGGGCTGGGTCAGGCCCGGCAGCGCCGCCACCAGCTCACCCGCCGACCGCTCGCCCTCGGCCAGCACGTCCAGTAGCGCCCGGCGGTGCGGCTCGGCGACCGCCTCGAACACGTCCACGCGAATGAGTATCAGCTACTGCTTATATAAGCGCAAGCAGATTTAAACCGGTCGTAGGGCCAGGAAGTCGCTCACGTCGACCGCGCGCATGATCTGGCGGGCCGGCCACGGCAGCGGCCGCCGGCTCGGGTCGTGTACCAGTTCCGGCTCGGTCAGCGAGATCTTCCTGCCCCGGCTGACCAGCGAACAACCGCCCGCCGCGCGCACGTTGCGCACCCAGTCCGAGTCCGGTCCGTAGGTCAGCGCGATCCACATCCGGCCGTCCATGGCGAACACGCTGACCGGAGTGCGGAAGCTGCGGCCGGACTTGCGGCCCACGTGCTCGACCACGCCGAACATCGGCAACCGGTGGGCGAACCGGCCGAGCACCTTGTTGGTGTAGTCGCGGTTGAACCGGGCCACCGCCCTGGGGACCACCATGACAACCTCCCGTGCGAACTAAATTCTACGTACGTTGAATATAGTGCGAAACAGCCGACCCGCAAGCCCTCCGGCGCACGACCCGTAGGCTCACCGACCGTGCCGACCCTCGCTGACTATCCGCTGGTGGCCACCGGCAAGGTGCGCCGACTGTACGAAGTGGACGAATCGCATCTGCTGTTCGTTGCCACCGACCACATCTCCGCCTTCGACCACGTGCTGGCCAGCGAGATCCCGGACAAGGGCCGGGTGCTCACCGCGATGAGCGTGTTCTGGTTCGAACTGCTCGCCGACGTGATCCCGCACCACCTTCTCGCCGCCGACGATCCGCGCATCCCGGCCGAGGTGCGCGGGCGCGCGCTGCTGGTGCGCAAACTGGAAATGCTCCCGGTGGAGTGCGTGGCCCGCGGCTACCTCACCGGCTCCGGGCTGATCGACTACCGCGCCACCGGCGAGGTGTGCGGGGTGCCGCTGCCCGCCGGGCTGACCGAGGCCGACCGGCTGCCCGAGCCGATCTTCACCCCGGCCACCAAGGCGGAGATCGGCGCGCACGACGAGAACGTCAGCTTCGCCGCGGTCGCCGCCCAGGTCGGCGCGGACACCGCCGAAGAGCTGCGGGAAGCCACTCTCGCGGTGTACCGGCGGGGCGCCGAGCACGCGCGGGAGCGCGGCCTGATCCTGGCCGACACCAAGTTCGAGTTCGGCCGGGCGGCCGACGGCACGCTGGTGCTGGCCGACGAGGTGCTCACCCCGGACTCCTCGCGCTACTGGCCGGTCGAGGGCTACACGCCGGGCAGGGTGCAGCCCTCGTTCGACAAACAGCCGGTGCGCGACTGGCTGACCTCGCCGGCCTCCGGCTGGGACCGCGCGGGCGGCACACCGCCCCCGCCGCTGCCCGAGTCGATCGTCGCCGACACCCGCGCCCGGTACGTCGCGGCCTACGAGCGGATCACCGGGAAGTCGTTCGCCGACTGGCTGTCCTGAGCTCCGCGGCCGCTTCGGCTCGCACGCCCTGACCGGTCAGGAGGGGCCTCCGGTGTCCCCCGATCGTGTCCAGCGGCTGATCAAACTCGATCGAGGTACATGGGTTGATCAGGAATTTTCCCGGATCGGCGTCGCCTGGCCACCTGGGTGACTCCTGGCCGTCATGCTGGTTTGGCCTCATCAATGGCATGACGGGAAGCCTGGTGGTCTCGGTCTCCGGCACCACCGCCGCCACCCTGGACGCGACCAGGAAACTGGCCGAGGGGTTGGACCAGCGCTCGGTGCCCCTGTCCCTACTCGTCAACCCCAAGCGTCAGGCCGGTGAACCGGCGGTGCTGGACTGGCTGCGCGAACGCGCCACCGGTCCGGCCGGCACCGACACGCTGGCGCTGCACGGTATGAGCGGCTCGACCCGGCGACCGGTGACGGGCCTGCGCACCCCGGAGTTCGCGGTGCTGCCCGCGCACGAGGCCGGGCTGAAACTGCTCGCCGCCCGCGCCATGCTGCACCATCTCGGCTTGCCGACGGAGAGCTTCGCGCCGCCCAACTGGGTGGCCTCGCCGGGCACGCTGTCGGCGTTGCGGCGCAACGGTTTCCGGCTGTGCGCCGAGCTGCGCGGGGTGCGTGATCTGCTGGGCGGCTCGGTCCGGGTTGGCCGGGTGCTCGGGTTCGGCCCGGGCCGCCAGGCCGAGCACTGGTGGTGCGCCGCGCTGGTGCTGGGGGCGGGGCGGATCGCCCGCCGCGGCGGACTGGTCCGGCTGGCCGTGGACGCCTCCGACCTGACCCGGCCGGGCGTGACGGTGGCGGTGCGCGACGCCGTGGACATCGCCCTGCACCACGGCGCCGCGCCGCTCACCTACGCCGACCTGGCCGGCCCGGTGGTGCCCGCACCGCGACGCGCGGGCCAGACCGGGGCTCAGACCTCGGTGGCCTCGCCGCGGGTCAGCGGCTTCAGCGGGGCGACGTCCTTGCTGAAGTTCTCCAGGAAGCCGTAGCCCATCTCGGGGCTGGCCAGGATCGCCTCGTGGATCGGCACGGCGACCCGGGGCTTGACCGCGCGCAGGAAGTCCACCGCCTCGGAGGTCTTCATCCAGGGCGCGGCGACCGGCGCGCCGAGCACGTCCACCGCCTGCTCGGGCACGTGCAGCGCGTCGCCGGGGTGGTAGAACGCGCCGTGGTCGACCAGATAGGCGGAGTTGCTGATGTCGGGCACCCCGTTGTAGATCTCCGCGTGGTGGCCGCCGACCACGGTGATCGCGGCCCCGCCCAGCTCGAAGGAGTCACCGGCGGTCGCCACCCGCGCGGTCAGGCCGAGTTTGGCCACGATCGGCTCGGTGTCCGGGTCGACCACCAGCGTGGCGTCCGGGTTGGCCTTGACCAGTCCGGGCAGCTTCGACTCGTCGAGGTGGTCGAAGTGCTGGTGGGTGATCAGGATCGCGGTGAGGTCGCGCAGGTCCTCGTAGCCGGCCGAGAACGTGCCCGGGTCGAACAGCAGCCGGGCCGAGTCGCTTTCCACCAGCACACATGAATGTCCGAAATGGACAAATCGCATCGGAACTTCTTCCCTCGTCCGTGGAGTTTTTCGATGTGGACGTTGTCCGCACCGTCAACCTATGCCCACTCGCGCAGGTCACGCCAATGTGGCGAGCAGCCCGGCCTCGTCGGCCGCGGTCAGCCCGGCCTTGCGCGGCCGGTCCAGGCCAAGGCGCCGTTCGTGCGCGAGCACCGCGGCCACCGTGTCGGCCAGTGGGCGGGGGCGCAGCCCGGCGGCCAGCGAGGGGGCCGGATCGTGCGCCTGGACCCCGTAGTGGGTGGCCGGCAGCCAGCCGGGCAGCGAGCGCGGCCCACTCCATCGGGTGACCCCGGCCGCGGCCAGGGCCTCGGGTGCGATCGGCACGAACTCCACCGGCTGCGCCGGGCCGGCCAGTTCGGCGATCTCCGCGAGCAGCTGCAGCCACGGCCGGGGTCGCCCGATCGCGTCGAAGTCCCCGGCCAGCTCCCGCTCCCCGGCGTCCACCAGCCAGGCGGCCAGATCCCGCACGTCGACGTGCTGCGCGGGGTGCGCGGGCACGTCCGGCACCACCACCCGGCCGCCCCGGGACAGCCGGGCCGGCCAGTACCCGAACCGGTCACTGGCGTCCCCCGGTCCGACGATGGAGCCCGGCCGCACCACGAACGCCCGCCCACCGGTGGCCGACCGCACCGCGTCCTCACCGGCCACCTTGATCGCCCCGTACCGGTAGGGGTCAGGTCCGTCCGGGAACCCCTCGGCCCGCAGCGGCTCCAGCAACGGCGCGTCGGCGCGCAGGCCGAGGGTGGCGCAGTCGGCGTAGACGTTGATGGTGGACACGAAACTCCAGTGCCGCACCCTCCCGGCCAGCGCGCGCAGCGCGGCGGCCACCCACGGGTAGGACAGCGCGGCCAGCTCCACCGCCGCGTCGAACTCCGTCCCGGCCAGCGCGGCCAGACCCTCCGGCTGATCCCGGTCCACGACGACCAGTCGCGCGCCCCCGGGCGCCGGGCCGGTGTGGCCGCGTGCGGCGCAGATCACCTCGTGCCCGCGGCGCACCCCCTCGGCCGCCACCGCGCCGCCGAGGAAACCCGTCCCGCCCAGCACAAGTAGTCGCATCGGTTCACTGTGGCCCGCCCACCAGCGGTCACCCCAGCAGTTGGCGTCCGCCCTGAGCGAATCAGCAGGTCAGGTAGGATTCAGCGGTACCGCCCCAGCCCCCTCAACGTGCCTGGAGACCACCAGTGGCCCGTGTCGTCGTCGACGTCATGCCCAAACCGGAGATCCTCGACCCGCAGGGACAGGCGGTGGCCAAGGCCCTGCCCCGGCTGGGTTTCGCCGGAGTGTCCGATGTCCGCCAAGGCAAGCGGTTCGAGTTGGAGGTCGACGACTCGGTCGACGACGAGACGCTGGCGAAGATCGCCGAGGGCTTCCTGGCCAACCCGGTGATCGAGGAGTGGACCGTCCGGCGGGTGCAGGCATGACCTCCCGCATCGGGGTGGTCACCTTTCCCGGCACCCTGGACGATTCGGACACCGCCCGGGCGGTGCGCGCGGTCGGCGCCGAGCCGGTCGCGCTGTGGCACGGCGACGCCGATCTGCACGGGGTGGCCGCGGTGATCCTGCCCGGGGGCTTCTCCTACGGCGACTATCTGCGGGCCGGCGCGATCGCCCGGTTCGCCCCGGTGATGGGCCCGGTGATCGACGCGGCCCACCAGGGCATGCCGGTTCTCGGGATCTGCAACGGTTTCCAGGTGCTGTGCGAGGCGGGTCTGCTGCCTGGCGCGCTGATCCGCAACGCCTCGCTGCACTTCGTGTGCCGGGAGGAGTGGCTGCGCGTGGAGAACACCGGGACCGCGTGGACCAACCGGTTCGACAAGGATGCGCAGATCGTCATCCCGGTGAAGAACATGGACGGCTGCTACCAGGCCGAACCGGGCACCGTGGCCGAACTGGAGGGTGAGGGCCGGGTGGTGTTCCGCTACCTGGACAACCCGAACGGCTCGGTGGCCGGCATCGCCGGCATCACCGACGCGCGCGGCCGGGTGGTGGGCCTGATGCCGCATCCCGAGCACGCCATCGACGCGCTGACCGGGCCCAGCGACGACGGCCTCGGCCTGTTCCTGTCCGCCCTCGACCATCTGGTGAGCGCATGAGCATCCCGACCGTGACCGCGGACACCGTCGAGCACGCACTGTCCACTCCGGACACCAAGCAGCCCTACGCGGAACTGGGCCTCAAGGACGACGAGTACCAGCGCATCCGGGACATCCTGGGCCGCCGCCCCACCGACGCCGAACTGGCCATGTACTCGGTGATGTGGAGCGAGCACTGCTCCTACAAGTCCTCCAAGGTGCATCTGCGCTACTTCGGCGAGACCACCACCGAGGAAATGCGCGCGAAGATGCTGGCCGGGATCGGCGAGAACGCCGGGGTCATCGACATCGGCGACGGCTGGGCGGTGACGTTCAAGGCGGAGAGCCACAACCATCCGTCCTATGTGGAGCCTCATCAGGGCGCGGCCACCGGCGTCGGCGGCATCGTGCGCGACATCCTCGCGATGGGCGCGCGGCCGCTGGCGGTGCAGGACTCCATCCGGTTCGGCCCGGCCGACGCCGACGACACCAAGCGGGTGCTGCCCGGCGTGGTGTCCGGGGTGGGCGGCTACGGCAACTGCCTCGGCCTGCCCAACATCGGCGGCGAGGTGGTGTTCGACCGCACCTACGCGGGCAACCCGCTGGTGAACGCGTTGTGCGTGGGCGCGATGCGGATCGAGGACCTGCACCTGGCGCACGCCACCGGCGTTGGCAACAAGATCATCCTGTTCGGCGCGCGCACCGGCCTGGACGGCATCGGCGGAGTGTCCGTGCTGGCCTCGGAAACATTCTCCGAGTCCACCGGCCGCAAGAAGCTGCCCAGCGTGCAGGTCGGCGACCCGTTCACCGAAAAAGTGCTCATCGAGTGCTGCCTCGAACTGTTCCACGCCGGTCTGGTGGTGGGCATCCAGGACCTTGGCGGGGCGGGCCTTTCCTGCGCCACCAGCGAGCTGGCCAGCGCCGGGGACGGCGGCATGCGCATCGTGCTGGACCGGGTTCCGTTGCGGGCCAAGGGAATGACCCCGGCCGAGGTGCTCTCCAGCGAGTCGCAGGAACGCATGTGCGCGGTGGTCACCCCGGACAACGTCGAGGCTTTCCTCGCGGTGTGCGCGAAGTGGGACGTGACCGCGACCGAGATCGGCGAGGTCACCGACGGCGAGAACCTGGTGATCACCTGGCACGACGAAACCGTGGTCGACGTGCCGCCGCGGACTGTCGCCCACGACGGCCCGGTGTACCAGCGTCCCGTGCGGCGTCCGTCCACTCAGGACGATCTGGTGGCCGACACCAGCGCGATGCTGGAGCGTCCGGCCGGCCCGGCCGAACTACGGGAAACGTTGCTGCACATGGTTTCCTCGCCGAACCTGGCCTCCCGCCGCTGGGTCACCGAGCAGTACGACCGGTTCGTGCGCGGCGGCACCGTGCTCGCGCAGCCCGCCGACTCCGGCATGATCCGGATCGACGAGGAAACCGGCCGTGGCGTCTCGGTGTCCACCGACTGCAATTCCCGTTACGTGGCCCTGGATCCCTACGTCGGTGCGCAGCTGGCGCTGGCCGAGGCCTACCGCAACGTGGTGGTCGGCGGCGCGAGTCCGCTGGCGGTGACCGACTGCCTGAACTTCGGTTCGCCCGAGGACCCGGGCGTGATGTGGCAGTTCCGCGAGGCGCTGCACGGCCTGGCCGACGGCTGCCGGGAACTGGGCATCCCGGTGATCGGCGGCAATGTCAGCTTCTACAACCAGACCGGGACCACCGCGATCCTGCCCACCCCGCTGGTCGGCGTGCTCGGCGTGATCGACGACGTGCGCAGGCGCATCCCCACCGGATTCGGCGCCGAACTCGGGGAAACCCTGCTGCTGCTGGGCGACACCCGCGATGAGTTCGACGGTTCGGAGTGGGCGCACGTGGTGCACGGTCACCTCGGCGGGAAGCCGCCGAAGGTGGATCTGGCCCGGGAGCGGTTGCTCGGCGAGATCCTGATCGCCGGTTCCCGCGACGGCATGCTCTCGGCCGCACACGACCTGTCCGAGGGCGGGCTGGCCCAGGCCGTGGTCGAGGCCGCGCTGGCCGGCGAGTCCGGCTGCCGGATCGTGCTGCCCGAAGGGGCCGACCCGTTCGTGTGGCTGTTCTCCGAGTCGGCGGGGCGGGCGCTGGTCGCGGTGCCGCGCAGCGAGGAGCTGCGGTTCACCGAGATGTGTTCGGCCCGGCAGCTGCCGTGGGTGCGCATCGGCGTGGTCGACAAGGAGTCCGACGCGGTGGAGATCCAGGACGTGGCCACCCTCGGCCTGGCCGAGCTGCGCTCAGCCTGGGAGGGCACCCTGCCCGCCCTGTTCGACTGAGTGCGGTTCGACGCGCGGATTCCCTGACGGCACAGGCGGTTTGCCCGCCTGGAAAGTGGTGTGCGCGAAGTCGGGGGCCTGCGCGAACCGGGCATCGGTGAGCGTGACCGGCTTCTCGAACACCGCGTCCGCGAACTTGGTGGCACCGAGGAACGTAGTGCCGGTGAAGTCCGCGGGCATGCCGGTGCGCAGCTTGGAAAACCAGGCCTTGCCGTGGAAAACCGTGTCCACACAACGGAACCGGTTGCCGTGCTCGATCAGCGTGAGAGCGGTTCCGGTCAGCCACACGTCGCGATGGAAGACGGTGTCGCTGAAGTTGACGCTGTTGTGGATGCTCGCGTAGCGCAGCCGCAACTCGCCGAGGTCGCGATGGGCCAGGTCCAGGTACTCCAGCCGGGCGCCGGTGAGGTCCAGGTCGTAGCGGGTCGCGGCCGGCGCCTCCCGGGCCGGCAGCAGGTCGGTGAGCAGCCGTTGCGCGGTCAGCCGGGCCTGGCGTTCGTTGGCGTCCTCGCCGTCGAACGGGCGGCGCAGGTAGGCGCACAGCACGTCCAGCACGGTCTGCGTGTACCCGGAGCGGGCGCGGGCCAGGCCGGCCAGCGCGTGCATCGCGCCCACCCGGACCTGATCGGCGTTGTGTCCCAACAGTTCCACCGACTTGGCGAACCGCTCGTCGGCGGCGCGTTCCCGGTCCAGTTCGTGCTGGCCCTCACCGGTGCGTTGCCGCCGGTCGTTGAGCCACAAGCCATACAGCGCGACCACCGCCGCGCCGGCGAGGCCGCCGGTGCGCAGCGCGTCCGCCTCATCGGTGCTGCCGTCGGCCAGCAGCAGACCGGTGACCAGGCCCAACGCGCCGAGCGCGATCAGGAATGCGGCACTGAGCCGAAACGAGCCAACCTGGCGCCGGGCCGGCGCCGATCGGGTGGGTGCGAGCCAGGCCAGGGCGAAGGCCACGAAGCCCAGCCCGAGACCCACCCACCCGATCGGTAACCACGGAAAAGCGCGCATCCGTGCAGGTTATCCGTTGGCCAGCGCCTGGACCCGGCTGATGTCGCCGTTGAACCGGTCCTGGTCACCGGGGAAGGTGCCGGAATCGGCGTACTGCCAGATCGTCTGGAACGTCCACGCGTAGGGCATGGTGCCCGGCGATGACGCGTAACTGGCCAGCATCAGCGGGTTGGTGGAGGAGAAGTCACCCTCGCTGCCGGTGCATTCCGCCCACCAGCTGGTCGCCGTGTAGATGACCGGCCAGCGCGTCGTTTTGGCGTGGTATTCGTTGCTGAACGACAGAACCCAGTTGATCATTCCGGTGTAACTGAGGCCATAGCAGTCCGCGCCGTAGGGATTCCATTCCAGATCCAGCATCCCGGGCAGCGTCTTGCCGTCTTTGGACCAGCCGCCGCCGTGCGCGACGAAGTAGTCGGCCTGGGCCGCGCCACTGGCCGTGTCGGGCGTGGCGAAATGGTAGGCGCCACGAATGATGCCCACGTTGTAGGAACCCTCGTACTGCTGGGTGAAATAGGGATTCGTGTAGTAGGTGCCCTCGGTCGCCTTGACGTAGGCGAACTTGGCGCCGTTGGCCGCCACCGAGGACCAGTTCACGTTGCCCTGGTAGCCGCTGACGTCCAGCCCTGGAGTCTGGGTGACCAGCGGGCTGATGGTGACGTACTCGGTTCGGTCGCCTTCGTGCTTGGCCACCTGCGATCCCGCCCAGTCCAGTTCGGGGTGGGTGACCAGCCGCACCGCCGCCTGCTGTTGGGGAGTCAGGTTGCCGGGAGTGGAGGAAGCCGCCGCGGCCGGGATCGCCGAGCCGGCCAGCAGGGTGGCGGCCAGGCCGGTGATCAGCACCGTGCCATTGAGGATTCCACGTCTTCCGCGTGACGTGACTGTCATGATCGACCTTTCGATTCGCCCTCGCGTGACGGTCGGGGCCGGCCGTCTGACTGGGCAGTGTGGACGGCTGCGCAACCGGATGTCAGCTGATTCGGTAAATTGATCACGACAATCCGGTGATGAATCGGTGAGCGGCGCCGAAAGTCAAATGTGAATTTTTGGCCAGGCCGCGAGGGAGTGGTTCCCGTGTGCCGAGAACCACTCCCGGTGTCAATTCGGGCTATCCGTGATCACCCGTTCGCCAATGCCTGCACTCCGCTGTAGGGACCATTGAAGTAGTCCTGGTCCCCGGGGAAGGTGCCGGAATCGGCGTACTGCCAGATGGTCTGGAAGCCCCAGTTGTAGGGCAGCGAACCGACGCTGGAGGCGTACCGCGCCACCCACAGCGGGTCGTTGCCGGAGTAGTTCGCCGCGGTGCCGACGCACTCGCTCCACCAGCTGGTGGAGGTGTAGATCACCGGGTACACGCCCTCGTGGCTGTCGTAGTAGTTCGCGAACGACGTGATGAACGAGGCCATCGCGCTCTGGCTGATGCCCCAGCAGTCACCGCCCTGGGCCGAGGTGCCCCACTCCATGTCGATCGCGCCGGGCAGCGTCTTGCCGTCGGAGGACCAGCCGCCGCCGTGCGCGATGAAGTACGCGGCCTGGGTGGCGCCGGTGCCGTCGTTGGGGTGCGCGTAGTGGTACGAGCCGCGGATGATCCCCACGTTGTAGGAACCGTCGTACTGCTGGGAGAAGTACGGGTTGGTGTAGTCGGTGTCCTCGGTGGCCTTGATGTAGACGAACTTGGCGCCGTCCGCGGACACCGTGGACCAGTTCACGTTGCCCTGGTAGCCGCTGACGTCCAGGCCGGGCGTCTGGGTGACCATCGGGCTGACCGGGCCCGGACTGGTCGACTCGTGCGCGCGGATCTCGGCGCCCATCGGGGTGTCGTGGGAGGAGATGTAGGCCATCAGCGCGGGATCGCCGGCCGGATTGGTGGGGAGGGAGTCGCTGGCCGCGGCGGGGACGGCTAGTGCGCCGGCGGTGATCGCCGCCAGCGCGATGCCTAAGGCGGCGGTCAGCGCGCGCGCCCGGGGGGAGGGGATGTGCATGATTGACCCTTTCGATGTGCCCTCGCGTGGGTGATCGCGGCTTGCCGATCACCTGACTCGGTAGTGTGCTTGAGGTCTAACCAAATGTCACCATTAATGGTGAGAAGTTAACGGCTTGCCCCGGTTGCCCGGTCAGCCCACGGCCAGTTGCCGCAGTTGGGCAACCGAACCGGCGAAGGAGTCCTGATCTCCGGGCAGGGGTCCGGAATCCGCGTACTGCCAGATCGCCTGCGTCGGCCAGCCCGCGGGCAGTGGCCCGATCGCCGGGGCGTACCGGGCGATCCACAAAGGGCAGCTCGAGCCGAATCCGGCGTCGTTGCCGGTGCACCTGGTCCACCAGGTGACCGAGGTGTAGATCATCGGGAACCGGCCGGTGCGCTGGTGGATCCGATCCGCGAAACCGTGGATCCAGCCCGACAGCGCCTGCGGGGTCATGCCGTAACAGGCATCGCCGTAGGGGTTGTACTCCAGGTCCACCGCGGGCGGCAGGGTGTGCCCGTCGTTGGACCAGGCGCCACCGTGGGCCAGGAAATAGTCGGCCTGGGCCACCGGGTCTGAGGTGTTCGGCGTGGCGAAGTGGTACGCCCCGCGGATCAGCCCGGCCGAGTACGCCCCGCCGTACTGGCCGGCGAACGCCGGATTGAGGTAGTTCACCCCTTCGGTGGCCTTCGCGTAGACGAACCGCGCACCCCCGGAGACAACACCCGGCCAGGTGACATTGGGCTGGTGGCTGCTCACGTCCAGCCCGGCCAGTTGACCCGGCGGCGGCACCGCGTGCCCGGCCGGTCCCATCGGTGGATCGGCGGGTGTGCCCGGAGTGTCCTGGGCGGCCTGGGTGTCCTGGGGGGACACCCGGCCCGACTGGGATCTGGCGCCGTTCGCGGCCTTCCTCGGCCCCTCGTACCGGGCGATCTGGGCCCCGGCGTAGTCGTCCTGGGGATGGATGACCCTGGCCTGGGCAGCCAGTTGCACCGGGGTCTGGGCGGCCCCTCCGGCGGCCGGCGCACGCGGCGCGGCCAGGGCCGGGTGGGCCGCCGCGCACAGGGCGGCCACCGTAGCGGCTGTGGTCAGCAGGGCCAGCGATCCGCGCATACGACACCCCGTCTCCCCTGATCTTCGCCTGTTCGGCGTACAGCGTGCATCCACTCGGACGAGTGTGCATCTCGAGCGCGGCCCGGAGCAGGGCTCGGGACACCGCGCGGACGGGGTGTGAACTACGGCGATCTGACCGGAGCGTGACTACGTTCGACGCATGCCCCTGGAACATCCAGCCGCCACCCACCGGCACCGCCGGACCGAGACGGATGTCGCGGTCAACCCGATCTTCACCCAGGAACCGGTGCGCATTCCGAAGCGCGATTTCCCGGCCGAGGGAATCCATCCGGACATCGCCTACCAGATCGTGCACGACGAGCTGATGCTCGACGGAAACGCGCGGCTCAACCTGGCCACTTTCGTGACCACCTGGATGGAGCCGCAGGCCAAGATCCTGATGGCCGAATGCTTCGACAAGAACATGATCGACAAGGACGAGTACCCGCGCACCGCCGAACTGGAGGCGCGCTGCGTGCGGATGCTGGCCGGGCTGTGGCACGCGCCCGACGGGGCGCAGGCGCCCGGCTGTTCCACCACCGGGTCCAGCGAGGCGTGCATGCTGGCCGGGCTGGCGCTGAAGCGGCGCTGGCAGAAGGCCCGGCGCGCGGCGGGCAAACCGGCCGACCGGCCGAACATCGTGATGGGCGTCAACGTCCAGATCTGCTGGGACAAGTTCGCCGCCTACTGGGACGTGGAGCCGCGGCTGGTGCCGATGGACGGCGACCGGTTCATGCTCTCCGCCGAGGAGGCGGTGGCCCGCTGCGACGAGAACACCATCGGGGTGGTGGCCATCCTGGGGTCGACCTTCGACGGCGGCTACGAGCCGGTGGCCGAGATCTGCGCCGCGCTGGACGACCTGCGGCAGCGCACCGGGCTGGACATTCCGGTGCACGTGGACGGCGCGTCGGGGGCGATGATCGCGCCGTTCCTTGACCAGGACCTGGAGTGGGATTTCCGGCTGCCCCGGGTGGCCTCGATCAACACCTCCGGGCACAAGTTCGGCCTGGTGTATCCCGGGGTCGGCTGGATCGTGTGGCGGGACACCGCGGCGCTGCCCGAGGAACTGGTGTTCAAGGTGAACTACCTTGGCGGCGACATGCCGACGTTCGCGCTGAATTTCTCCCGGCCGGGCGCCCAGGTGGCGGCCCAGTACTACAACTTCGTCCGCCTCGGATTCGACGGTTACCGGCGAGTACAACAGCACTGCCGGGACGTCGCGAAGTATCTGGCGAAGGAGATCGGCGAACTCGGACCGTTTCGGTTGCTCACCGACGGCAGTCAATTGCCCGTGTTCGCATTCACCCTCAAGGATGATATTGAGGGCTATTCCGTGTTCGATGTGTCCGCCGCGCTACGAGAGAGCGGGTGGCTTGTACCGGCCTATACGTTCCCGGCGAACCGGACAGATCTGGCAGCACTGCGGGTGGTCGTGCGCAACGGATTCAGCCGCGACCTGGCCGACATGTTGCTCGATGACCTGCGCCGAACGCTGTCTACGCTGCGTAAACAGGCCGCACCGGTGCGCGGGACGGAGGCCGCGTCGTTCGCCCACGGGGCCGGACGGTCTACTGATCGGTAGGCCCAACGGGCCAGATAACAATCATTGTTCCGCCGTGCTGGCGTGCCGTTATGCCGCTTCTGCACATCACTCGTCCGGACGTATGCTCGCGGTGGTCGACGAAGCGACGGCGAACAGGCGGGAGGGGGCGCGCGGTGGAACGTCCAACCTGGCCAGCCGGATGCGTGGGCACGGGCGCTGGTCCGTGCCCCATTCGATGGGCGGACGGTTCGCGATGACCCGTTCCGCCGACCGCCAGGCGCGGGCGCACGCGAAGAAGAAGGCCGCCCCGCCCGTCGAGGTCGCCGTGGACACTTCCGCTCTGGACTCCGCCGTGGACCCGGCCCTCGACACTGCCGTGGACGGCGACCTGGACCCGGCTGCGTCCGGGTCGAGGTCCGCGCGTGCCCCGGCCGGCGCGGTCGGCCTGGACGAGCCTGGCGTGCGGTCCTTCGCCGCCGCCTGGTCGGTGGCCATCACGGGCACCAGCTACGTACCGATGAGCGGGGCCGAGATCGTGAACCTGCTGACCGAGCTGACCGCCGACCTGGTCGGCGCGCTGCACTCGGAGCCGTTCCGCACCGAGCCCGCGCACCGGGCCGGTGGCCGGCTGGTGACCGCGCACTTCACCGGCGCGGGCACCCTGGACCGGACCGTGCAGGTGCTGGGCGAGCGATTGCTGGCCGAGCTGGCGCTGACCGACGACCTGCGGCTGCACGGCCGGGTGGCCCGGTTGCAGGGCGCGCTGGCCGCCGGATACGCCGACGCGCTGCGGTCGCGGACGCTGTCCGAGCAGGAGGCGATCCGCGGCGCGGTGCTGGACGCGCGAGATCAGGCCGAGCTGGCGCTGCGGGCCAGCGAGGCGAAGTTCCGCGCGATGTTCACCGACGCGGCGATCGGCATCGGCATCGCCGACATGTCCGGGCGGGTGGTGGACTGCAACGACGCGTTGTTGCGGATGACCAACACCACGCGGGAACAGGCGCTGGCCAGCAACGTGCGGGACTACATCCACGTGACCGACGCGGCCGAGGCGATGTGGGAGCCGTTCGAGCAGATGCTGCGCGATGAACGGGACCATTTCAAGGTCGAGCAGCGGCTGACCCGCACCGATGGCGGCTCGATCTGGGTGTACGTCACGTCCTCGCTGGTGCGGGACGCCGACGGGGCGGCGCTGTTCCAGGTCGCGGTGATGCAGGACGTGACCGAGCGGCACGCGCTGCAGGAGCGGCTGCGCTACCAAGCCACCCACGATCCGCTGACCGGACTGCCCAACCGGGTGCTGTTCCTGGAGCGGCTGGGTGCGGTGTTCGACGGCGAGACCGCCGCGCTGGCCGGCTCGGACGGCACGGACTACCGGGTCGGGTTGTGCTACCTGGACCTGGACGGGTTCAAAATGATCAACGACAGCCTCGGTCACGACGTCGGTGACCGGCTGCTGGTCGCGGTGGCCACCCGATTGAGCGAGGCCGTCGCGGGCCCGGGCCGGCTGGTCGCCCGAATGGGTGGCGACGAGTTCGTGGTGCTCGTGGAGAACACCGGCGGGGTGGACGACGTGGTGTCCATCGCGCGCACCGTGCTGGACGAACTGAAGCCGCCGGTGCGCATCGCCGGGCACGAACTTTCGGTGTCGGCGAGCGTGGGCGTGGTCGAGCGCCCGGTGCCCGGGGCCGGTGCGGCCGATCTGATGCGGGACGCGGACATCACCCAGTACTGGGCCAAGTCCGACGGCCGGGGCCGGTGGGCGGTGTACGACCCGGAGCGCAACGCCAGCGAGGTGGCCCGGTTCGCGCTGTCCGCGGCGATGCCCGCGGCGATGGAACGCGAAGAGTTTTATGTGGACTACCAGCCCCTGGTGCGGCTGGGCGACGAACGCATCGTCGGGGTGGAGGCGCTGGTCCGCTGGCAGCATCCGCGGTTCGGGCGGCTGGGCCCGGACCGGTTCATCGACCTGGCCGAGGAAACCGGCCTGATCGTGTCGCTCGGCCGGTGGGTGCTGCACACCGCGTGCGAGCAGGCGAAGCGGTGGGTGGACCTGTTCGGCGAGAAGGCGCCGTTCGTCAGCGTCAACCTGGCCGTGCGCCAGTCGCGCGAGCCGGAACTGGTCGACGATGTGCGGAAGGTGTTGGCGGAGACCGGGTTGCCGCCGAGCCAGCTGCAGCTGGAACTGACCGAAAGCGCCATCATGGGCACCGCCGACGAGCCGCTGGAGAAACTGCGCACGCTGGCCGATATGGGCGTCCGCATCGCCATCGACGACTTCGGCACCGGCTATTCGAACCTGGCCTATCTGCGCCACCTGCCGGTGAAAGAGTTGAAGATCGCCGGTTCGTTCGTGGAAGGCTTGCGCGCCAACGAACAGGCCGACCCGGTGGATGCCCAGATCGTGGCCAGCCTGGTCAGCCTGGCCCACGCGCTGGGCCTGACCGTGACCGCCGAAGGTGTGGAAACGCCGGCGCAGGCGGAGCGGCTGCGCCTGATCGGTTGTGACTCCGGCCAGGGCTGGCTGTTCGCAAGGCCCGGAGCGGCCGAAAACATCGACCGCCTGCTGACTGACTGATCGAATCCGCGCCAGGGCACGAGTCCTTCCCTGCTGGGCGGCGCAAGCCCTTCGAGCCCAAGAAATCCCTTACGCCGAAACGAACTCGGCGCGGCGCGGATGCCAGACGTTCTTGATCAGCGAGGGCCAATGGCAAGCGGGCCTCGGCCGCCCGCGCGCCCGGCCAACGGCTGCGCGCACGGACGACCGCCCACTCGAGCGACCGAAGGCTGCGCACGGGCACGGGCACGGGCATGGGCATGGGCGACCGGCGGCCAAAACCCGCGCCAGCCGCCCATGAACGCCAACGGGCACGCCCATGGAACGAGGGGCGGATTCCGGCCGCCGGCGAACAAGCGTGACAAACGGACTCGCAGCAGAACAAACGGACTCGCAGCAGAACAAGCCGCGAGCTCATGAGCCCAGCGCAGAACAGCCGGCGCGACCAACCGTCCGTGAATCGAGCCGCGAGCTCATCTGCCCAGCCGCGAACAGCCGAGGCGACCAATCGCCCGCGAACCAACCCATGCGCCTACGTGTCCGGCCGCCGGCAGTTGGCGCAACCGGCCGGACGTGAGCCGAGCCGCGCCGGCGGCGCCCGCGCACCCGACGAATCCGAGGCAGCCGCACAGAATTCGGCTCAACCCGAAAACGTCGAATACGGACCACTCCGCCGCCCCGCGAGAGCCCCGACACGAGAGCCAAAACCGTTCACGCCAAATCCCCAGGCTCGTCAAAACCCCAGCCCAACCAGCGAAAAAGCACCCCCAGTCAACATCTCAATGACCCCCCACTCCTCACACAAGAACGCATTCCACAACAACAAAACCCCAAACAAAAACCCCAGAAGACACCCCCCGCCCGCCCGGGGGCACGGCCCTCGGCCAGCCTATAGAAGGAGTTGGGGGCTGGGCGAATGTGAGAATTTTTCTGTGGATAACTTTGGCTTGCCGGGTGAATCGCCTGGTCGGCGACGCCTTCGGGCCTGATTCTCCGGCGAGCACTTCAGGTCGGCGTTTCAGACCGACTGCTCGGCCGGGCCTGCCGAGCGGATCCACGCCGATCCGCCAGGAGTCGATCGTTCGCCGGAGCCACCTTCCAACGACGGAAACGCGCTGTTCAGGACACCATTCACAGGCGGCGATCAGGGCTTGAGCCGGTGCTGGCCGGGCTTCAGAAATTCCGGGGTCGGCCCGAACAGGTGCTGCGCATACCATCTCATCTCGTCCGCGGCGGCCTCTTCCTTCGCGGACTGCACGATCAGGACCACGCCGAACACGCCGACCCAGAACGCGGTTACCACCACAGCTGTGGTGATTATGACCAGGTGCTCATAGAACATGCGGAAACCTCCCCGGTGAGACGAATTGGTAATCAGGAAAGTATCCGACTTGCCCCGGGGTGCGCTACTTCTCCGCTACACACCTTAGAGTGATCATGAATTAGTCAATGACCTTAGAATAACTAATTCCGCCACTCCACGGCGCTATGACTGTGCCCGGTCGGCAATCTTGTCACCCTTGTGCGCAACTCCATTGCGCCTGCTCCGCTCATGCCTGCGGTGCCGCGCGCCGAACAGCACCGCGGCGCTGTTCACCAACCCGAGATGACTGAACGCCTGCGGGAAATTGCCCAGGAACCGCCCGGTCTCCGGGTCGTACTCCTCGGCCAGCAACCCCACGTCGTTGCACAGCCCCAGCAACCGCTCGTACATCGCGACCGCCTCGTCCCGCCGCCCGGACAGCGCCAGCGCGTCCACGTACCAGAACGAGCACATCAGGAACGAACCCTCGCGCCCGCTCAGACCGTCCACAGTGGACTTTGTCGAACCGGTGCTGTAGCGGTCGACGAGGTCACCGTGCTTGAGCTCGCGGCCGATCGCGTCGATGGTCGACTTCACCCGGGAATCCGTGCCGGGCAGGAAACCCACCGCCGGAATGAGCAGGGTCGAGGCGTCCAGTTCGGTCCCGCCGTAGTACTGGGTGAACGCGCCGATGTCGGAGTTGAACCCCTTCTCCAGCACCTCGGTGTGAATCTCCTCGCGCAGCTCGCGCCAGCGCTCGGCCGGCCCGGGCAGGCCGTCCTCCTCCACCGCGCGCACGCCCCGGTCCAACGCCACCCAGATCATCACCCGGCTGTGCGTGAAGTGCCGCCCCTCGCCGCGCACCTCCCACAGCCCGTTGTCCGGCTCGTGCCAGATCTCCTCCAGGTGCCGCAGCAACCCGCGCTGCATCGACCAGGAGTCCGGCGTCTCCGCCAGCCCGCGCTCCCGGGCCAGGTGCAGCGCGTCCATCACCTCGCCGAACACGTCCAGCTGCAACTGCCGGTACGCCGCGTTGCCCACCCGAACGGGGAGCGCGCCCTGGTACCCGGGCAGCCAGTCGACCGTCCACTCGATCAGGTGACGCTCGCCGCCGACGCCGTACATGATCTGCAGGTCGGCCGGGTCACCGGCAACCGCGCGCACCAGCCAGCGCCGCCACGACTCGGCCTCCCTCGAGCAGCCGAAGTTGTCGAACGCCAGCAACGTCAGCGTGGCATCGCGCAGCCAGCAGTAGCGGTAGTCCCAGTTGCGCTCCCCACCCGGCGACTCGGGAAGCGAGGTGGTCGGCGCGGCCACGATGCCGCCGCTGGGCGCGTAGGTCAGCGCCTTGAGCGTGGCCAGCGAGCGGTGCACCGCGTCGGCGTGCGGGCCCCGGTAGTGGATCTGCCCGGACCAGGTCCGCCAGAACGACTCGGTGCCGGTCAGGTCGTCCTGGGTGTGCACCGGGTGCGGCTGCTCGTCCGGGTCCGGCTTGTACTCCATCACCCACGACATGCGCTGGCCCGCGCTGATGGTGAAGGTCGCCTCGTGCGCGCGCTGGTGCGGCACCCGGAACGGCAGCCGGTCGCCGCGCAGCGTGACCGCCTTCGGGCCGGCCAGCGCGAGCAGGTATTCGTTGCCGTGCTTACGGAATCGACGCATCCACGGCATCGTGTCGGCGTAGGAGAACCGGATCACCCAGCGCAGCGCCACCTCGACCTGACCGGACACGCCCTCCAGGATGCGCACGATGCGCGGCTGGTCGGCCACGTCGTGCCGGTCGGACTGCGGCGGCATGAAGTCGATCAGTTTGACCGTGCCGTCCTCGGTGACGAACTCGGTCTCCAGGATCATCGTGTTGTCCCGGTAGTGCCTGCGCACCTCCTGAACCGGGCCGGTCGGCGCGATCCGCCAGTGGCCGTGGTCCTCGTCGCCCAGCAACCGGGCGAAACAGGAGGAGGAGTCGAACCTCGGCAGGCACAGCCAGTCGATCGAGCCGTCCCGCCCGACCAGCGCGGAGGTGCGCATGTCGGAGAGCAGCGCGTAGTCCTCGATCGGACCCGGACCGGTGGTGGAGGCGGACCCCCGAGCGGCGGTACTCACGCCACGCAGATTAGTTGCCCGGGCAATGCCCGGCTCGATGGTCGGGCCGGCCCGCCGGGTTCGATTTCCCGGCTGGGCAAGGAAAACGGGCAACTCGGACGGGTAGCCCGGTGGTGTCGGACGGGTACAGCGGGACCGGTTGTATCCGACGAGTACGGCGGGCCGGGTGGTATCGAACGAGTTGGGCTGGGCCGGATGTATCGAACGGGCCAGGCGAGGCCGGCGGTATCGGACGGGTTTGACGAGGCCGGATGTACCGGACGGGTTTGACAAGGCCGGATGTACCGGACGGGCGATGCCGTAGCCGATGCGAAGGGCGGGTGGCCTGGTCCGGCCACCCGCCCCTGGCGCACGCGCGGATCAGCTCACGTTCAGCGCCGTGTCGTCGATGACGAACGACGTCTGCAGCGAGGAGTCCTCCTTGCCAGTGAACTTCACCGCCACCGTCTGGCCCGCGAAGGACGAGACGTTGACGGTGCGCAGGGTGTAGCCGCTGGCCGCGTTGAGGTTGGAGTAGGTCGCCACGGTGGTCGACCCGACCGTCACGGTCAGCGTGTCGTACGCGGTGCTCTTGGTGGTCTCGGACGTGTCGATGTGCAGGTAGAACGACAGGCTCGCCGAGCAGCCGGTCGGGATGGTCACCGACTGGGACAGCGTGTCGGTGTGGGTGCTGCCGTAGCCGTCCAGCCAGGAGTCGTACTTGCCGGAGTGCGCGGGCTCGTCGGTGACATCACTGTTGATCACGCCCGAGGACGCGGTCCACGGCGAGGCCGAACCGGTTTCGAAGCCCGGGTTGCCCAGCAACTGCCCGGCGGTGCAGCCGCCCCCGCCACCGCTGGAGCTGATCGTCCAGCTGAACGTGGTGGCACCGGTCGCGCTGGTGCTGTCGGTGGCGGTCGCGGTCACCGAGTAGGTCCCGGCCGTGGTGGGCGTGCCGGAGACCAGCCCGGACGAGGAGATGGACAGCCCGGTGGGCAGCCCGCTCGCCGTCCAGGTGTAGGGCGCGGTGCCGCCGCTGGCCGACAGCTGCAGGCTGGCCGCGGTGCCCACGGTGCCGGACTGGCTGCCCGGGTTGGTCACCGACACCGGACTGGTGCCGCCGCCGCCCGTGGTGAACGCGGCCGTGCCGTTGGGGGTGCCAAGGCCGGTCGGGCCGTCCCAGCCGGTGCCCGCCGTGCACAGCACCGCGGTGGAGCAGGAGCCGTTGCTGCCGCTGGTGACGTCGTTGAGGTTGCCGGTGTGCGAGTACGGGTAGGCGGCCGGGGTGTCACTCGATCCGGGCGTGCCGGCCAGTGCGTACACCGAGGCGATGACCGGCGAGGACACGCTGGTGCCGCCGTAGACCTGCCAGCCGCTGGCGCCGTAGGTCTGGTAGACCGCGACACCGGTGTTCGGGTCGGCCACCGCGGACACGTCAGCGTCCGCGCGCCGGGTGCACCCGGTGGTCACGCCGCTCTGGAAGGACGGCTTGGCCTCGTCGGAGGAGCAGCCGCTGCCCGCGTCGGTCCACGCGGTCTCACTCCAGCCGCGGGTGTTGCTCGCGGTGGACAGCGAGGTGCCGCCGACGGCGGTGACGTACGGCGAGGACGCAGGGTAGGAGATGCCGTAGCCGCTGTCTCCGGTGCTGGCGGTGACCGCGACGCCGGCGTGGTGGTAGTAGCTGGAGTCGCTGGAGGATTCCGAGCCGTCCTCGCTGCCGCCGTAGCTGTTGGACACGAACTTCGCGCCCAGCGACACCGCGGTGTTCACCGAGGTGCCCAGATCGGCGATGCTGGCGCTGGTCGCCTCGACCAGCAGGACGTGGCACTTCGGGCAGATCGCCGAGACCATGTCCACGTCCAGGCTGATCTCCCCGGCCCAGCCGCTGTCCGCGGTGGGCAGGCCGCTGGTCGAGCCGCTCTCGTTGACCTTCTTGAAGCAGCCGTTGGCCGTGGTGCAGGCGGCCAGGCCGTACTGCGAGCGGTAGGTCGCCAGGTCGGATTCGGCGTTCGGGTCGTCGTAGGCGTCCACGATCCCCACCGTTTCGCCGCTACCGCCGGCGGCGCTGGTGAGGTTGTATGCGGACAGCAGGCTGGACGGGCCGTACCCGCTCGGCGTGGCGTCGGGGGCCACGGACGGGTGAACGCCGTTGGTCCTGCGCAACGCGTAACAGGTTGCCGTGCCCGGCGCGACGGTCTGGTCGCAGGCGGGCACGGTGGTTGCCGGTGTGGATGTGGATTGAGTGGTGGTTGCCGTGGTTGTGCTCGATGCCGGGGCGGCTGTCGCGGTCGCGGCCGTCGTGGCTAACGCCAACGACATCGCGGCCATCCCGGCGAGCGTCACCAACCCTCGCGTGACACTACGCACTGTTCCTCCATTGGCAGGGAATTCCCCATCGGGCGGTAACCCGTTGGTGTGACTTGTGTACAACGCGTAGGGAGGCTCTGGTGTCCGGTCAGTGTCAATGGCACAAAAGTGTCGAAACGCGAGTTGATCACGTTCGAGTGACCCTGGGAGTCGGGCGTGGACGCGGACAGAACGGTTGACCTGACCCAGCTGGGACTGCCGGCCGACGCGGCGGTGATCTACCCGCTGTTGCTGCTCCCCGGCGCGGCCAGCGACCGCCGGATCGCCGAGCTGTGCGACCGTTCGGTGGACTCGGTGCGGGACGCGTTCGGGGTACTCAACGAAGCCGGGCTGGTCAGCCTGGAAAGCGGTCCCGACGGTGGCCTGACCGCCCGGCCGGTGCGTCCGGGACCCGGGCTGGACATGCTGGTGCGCCGCCAGGAGGCCGAGCTGCGCAAGGCCCGGGTGGTCGCCCTGGAGGTGTTCGAGACGTTCCAGCGGTCGGCCAGGGACGAACCGGTGAGCCACCTGATCGAGGTACTGCGCGGGGCCGCGGTGCACGAACGGATCAGCCAGCTGGAGCGGTGCGCCCGGGCCGGCATCCGCGGTTTCGACTCGCCGCCTTACTACGCCGACGCCGACGCCAACCGGGTGGAACTGGACAACCTGGCCCGCGGGGTGCGTTACCGGGTGGTGTACGCGATGGCCGCGCTGGAGCGGCCGGACTACCTGGCCGACAACGTCATCCCCTCGGTGGACGGCGGCGAGGAGGCGCGCACGCTGCCGCACGTTCCGGTGAAGCTGATGATCTTCGACGAGGATTGTGCGGTGGTGTCCCCATCCCTGGACCAGGCCGGAGCGGACCGGGCGGCCCTGCTGGTCCGGCCGTCCAGCCTGCTCGCCGCACTGACCGGGCTGTTCGAGATGTGCTGGCGGGCCGCGCTGCCGTTCGACGTGCGGGAGACCGCTGCCGTCACCCCATCGAGTGGCCGGAACCCGGGTGGCCGCTGGTCGAGTGCGCGCGGCTTGGGTGGGCCCGGCCTGGGTGAGCGGAGCGCGGACCGGGTGGCGCCACTGGCCCCGCATGAGCGCAGGCTGCTCGGGCTGCTGGCCGCCGGCATGGGCGACGACCAGGCCGCCCGGGCGCTGGGCGTGAGCCGGCGCACGCTGTTCCGGTACCTGGAGCAGATGATGGCTCGCACCGGGGCGGCCAACCGGTTCCAGCTGGCCCTGCACGCGGTCCGGAACAACTGGATCTGATGCGGGTCGCCTGGATCTGATGCGGGTCGCCGCGCGGGGAGGATGACCTGACGGCTCCCACGTGGCGACCCGGCCGAGGCCGTGCGTTCCGTCCGGCCCGGCACGATCGGGGTCCTGCGGCTGCCGTGTGGGCCGACCCGATCGGGGCTGACGGGTCCGGGGGTTTCCGCGCCGTGCGCCACGATCGGGTCTGATGGTTGTCCGACGGGGCAGGGACGATGGGGTCTGATGGCTACTTCTGAGATCGATCCGCGCGAGGTGCGGGCCGCGGTGGTCGCGGTGCGCGACTGGCTGGACGACAAGTCGGCCCGGCCCGAGCGCGCGGTTCTGGCCCGGGCGGTGCGGCTGTCCCTGCGGGTGCTGCCGCAGATCGCGCCCGGGCACACGGTCGAGGTTCGGGTCCCGCCGTTCGCCGCGGTGCAGTGCGTCGGCGGTCCCCGGCACACCCGGGGTACGCCGCCGAACGTGATCGAGATGGACCCGCGCAGCTGGCTCGAACTGGCCACCGGACGACTGTCCTGGGCCGAGGCGATGGACTCCGCCCGGGTGCGGGCCTCGGGCAGCCGGGCGGACATCTCGATGTTGCTTCCGGTCGTGCGCCTTGATCACCGGAGTGGGTGACACGGCCGGTCGCGGCCCGGAGCGCGGGAGTTCGCGCCGGCACCACATACACTGGGAACTGCCCGGCTTGGCGTCCTTGAGGAGTCTTCGGTGGTCACCGACCAGTCAGCCGCTGGAACAGGACATCTGCACCCCGAGCACCCTGGAGATCCGGGCGAGCCACGACCCGGCGGAGCGCCGCGAGACGAGTTCCGCGGGCCCCGCGAGGAGTGCGGTGTGTTCGGCGTGTGGGCTCCCGGCGAGGAGGTGGCCAAGCTCACCTTCTACGGTCTGTACGCGTTGCAGCACCGTGGGCAGGAGTCGGCAGGCATCTCGGTCGCCGACGGCCGCCAGATCGTGGTGTTCAAGGACGTCGGCCTGGTCAGCCAGGTGTTCGACGAGCAGGTGCTGACCTCGCTGCGCGGCCACCTCGCGGTCGGCCACTGCCGCTACTCCACCACCGGCTCCAGCAACTGGGAGAACGCCCAGCCGACCTTCCGCAACACCGCCACCGGCAGCGGGCTTTCCTTGGGCCACAACGGAAACCTGGTGAACACGGCGGAGCTGCTGGCCCGGGCCCGGGAGCTGGAGGCGGACACCGGTCTCGGCGCCCGCACCCCGGCCGCCACCACCGACTCGGACCTGGTGTGCGGGCTGCTCGCCGCGGCCGCCGCCGACGTCGGCATCGAGCAGGCCGCGATGGATCTGCTGCCCACCCTGCGCGGCGCGTTCTGCCTGGTGTTCGCCGACGAGTCCACCCTCTACGCCGCCCGCGACCCGCAGGGCGTTCACCCGTTGGTGTTGGGCCGCCTCGAGCGCGGCTGGGTGGTGGCCAGCGAGACCGCCGCGCTGGACATCGTGGGCGCCTCGTTCGTCCGCGAGGTCGAGCCGGGCGAGCTGCTGGCCATCGACGCGGACGGGCTGCGTTCCTCCCGGTTCGCGATGCCCGAGCCGAAGGGCTGCGTGTTCGAGTACGTCTACCTGGCCCGGCCGGACACCAGCATCGCCGGCCGTTCGGTGCACGCCACCCGGGTGGACATCGGCCGCAGGCTGGCCCTGGAGAATCCGG
This sequence comes from Pseudonocardiaceae bacterium, assembly GCA_035551355.1. Classification (GTDB taxonomy): domain Bacteria; phylum Actinomycetota; class Actinomycetes; order Mycobacteriales; family Pseudonocardiaceae; genus DATATV01. The sequence continues at coordinate 31,681 of DASZNF010000014.1, forward strand.
TCGAGGCCGATCTGGTCATTCCGGTGCCCGAGTCGGGCACCCCGGCCGCGATCGGCTACGCCCAGGCTTCCGGCATCCCGTACGGGTCCGGGCTGGTCAAGAACGCCTATGTCGGGCGCACCTTCATCCAGCCCTCGCAGACCATCCGGCAGCTGGGCATCCGGCTCAAGCTCAACCCGCTGCGCGATGTGATCCGCGGCAAGCGGCTGGTCGTGGTGGACGACTCGATCGTGCGGGGCAACACCCAGCGCGCGCTGGTGCGCATGCTGCGCGAGTCCGGCGCGGTCGAGGTGCACGTGCGGATCGCCTCGCCGCCGGTGCGCTGGCCGTGCTTCTACGGCATCGACTTCGCCTCCCGCGCCGAGCTGATCGCCAACGGCCTTGACGTGGACGGGGTGCGTCGCTCGATCGGGGCGGACACCCTGAGCTATGCCTCCGTGGAGGACATGGTGGCCGCGACCGAGCAGCCCAAGACCCGGCTGTGCGCGGCCTGCTTCACCGGTGACTACCCGATCCCGCTGCCCGACGACGCGCTGATCGGCAAGCACCTGCTGGAGGACCTCACCGCGACCGAGCTGGCCATGGATCCCGGCACGGTCGGCGGAGCGTCGGCGGCCGTGCCCAGCGGGTACGGTGCCGAGGACGCGGTGCGCAGGCCCTGACTCTCGCCCGGCCGCACCTGTCCGACCGCACTGTCGTTCACCCCACGAACCTGTTTTCTGTCCGCCTTCCTCTGGAGAATCGCGCCGTGACCACGCAACCGGACCACTCGAATGCGACCTACGCCGCCGCGGGCGTCAGTATCGCCGCGGGCGAGGAAGCGGTGGAGAAGCTCAAGCCGTACGCGGCGAAGGCCACCCGGTCGGAGGTGCTGGGCGGGATCGGCGGGTTCGCCGGGCTGTTCGAGCTGAAGCTGGACCGGTGGACCGAGCCGGTGCTGGCCTCCTCCACCGATGGCGTCGGCACCAAGATCGCCGTGGCGCAGGCGCTGGACGTGCACGACACGGTCGGCATCGACCTGGTCGCCATGGTGGTCGACGACCTGGTGGTGTGCGGGGCGGAGCCGCTGTTCCTGCAGGACTACATCGCGGTCGGCAAGGTGGTGCCCGACCGGATCGCGTTGCTGGTCAAGGGCATCGCCGAGGGGTGTGCGCAGGCCGGTTGCGCGCTGCTTGGCGGGGAGACCGCCGAGCACCCCGGGCTGATGTCCGAGGGCGACTACGACCTGTCCGCGACCGGGGTCGGGGTGGTCGAGGCGCGCAAGATCCTCGGACCGGACCGGGTGCGGCCCGGCGACGTGGTGATCGCCATGGGCTCCTCGGGCCTGCACTCGAACGGGTATTCGCTGGCCCGGCACGTGCTGCTGGACATCGCCCGGATGCCGCTGTCCGGGCAGGTCGAGGAGTTCGGCCGGACGCTGGGCGAGGAGCTGCTGGAGCCGACCCGGATCTACGCCAAGGACTGCCTGGCGCTGATCGCCGAGACGGATGTGCGCACGTTCGCGCACGTCACCGGCGGTGGGCTGGCCGCGAACCTGGCCCGGGTGCTGCCCGCCGGGCTGACCGCGGTGCTGGACCGCCGGACCTGGACGCCGGACCCGGTGTTCGGGCTGATCACGCAGCGCGGCCGGATCGACCGGGCCGAGATGGAGAAGACGTTCAACATGGGCGTCGGGATGGTCGCGGTGCTGCCCGAGGAGGACTCGGACCGGGCGCTGGCCATGCTGACGGCCCGGCATGTGCCGGCGTGGGTGCTGGGCGAGGTGAAGTCGACCGAGGCGGTGCCGGACGCGGGTGACGAGCGGGTGGTGCTGGCCGGGGATCACCCGCGGTTCTGATTTCCGCCGAACTGTTGTCCCCACGGGGAAAGCCCGCCGATCGGGTCGGCGTTGCAGGGTGCGGGTCAGCGGTCGCCTCCAGTCGCGTGGCGCTCGATCGCCTCGGCGGCGATCCGGGCCGAATGTCCACAGTGGATCGAACGGCTCGGTCGGGCGCGTCACCGAGGTGGCCGCTCCTCGCCGGACATGTTCGCCACCGGGGAATACCCGTTCGTCCGGATGGGTTGGCTTCGCACGATGACTGACCCGATCGCGCCCGCCGAGCCAACCGCGGGGCCCTCTCGCGCGGAAACCGTCCGGCTGGTGCTGATTCTGGGGTCGCTGTCCTCCTTCGGGCCGCTGTCCATCGACATGTACCTGCCCGCCTTCCCGTCCATCGCCGGCGATCTGCACGCCGGCCCCTCGGCCGTGCAGCTGACGTTGACCGCCTGCCTGGTCGGGCTGGCCGTGGGTCAGTTGGTGACCGGGCCGTTGTCGGACACGCTGGGCCGGAAGCGGCCGCTCATGGTCGGGCTGGTGCTGTATGTGCTGCTGTCGGTGGGCTGTGCGCTGGCGCCCTCGGTCGGCGCGCTGATCGGGTTCCGGTTCCTGCAGGCGCTGGGCGGCGGGGCCGGTCTGGTGATCGCCAACGCGGCCGCGCGGGACCGGTTCTCCGGCACCGCGATGGCCCGGTTCCTGTCGTTGTTGATGCTGGTCAACGGGATCGCGCCGATCGTGGCGCCGGTCATCGGCGGCCAGTTGCTGCGGTTCACCTCGTGGCGCGGAGTCTTCTGGCTGCTGGCCGCGATCGGACTGCTGCTGGTGGCGGTGTGCGGGCTGTGGCTGGCCGAGTCGCTGCCGCCGGAGCGCCGGGTGCCGGGGCGGCTGCCGGACACGCTGCGCTCCTACGGCTCGCTGCTGAGCACCCGCCTGTTCCTGGGCTACACGCTGGCCGCGGGCTGCTCGTTCGCGGCCATGTTCGCCTACATCTCCGGCTCGTCCTTTGTGCTGCAGGACATTTTCGGGTTGTCCGCGCAACAGTTCAGCCTGGTGTTCGCGGTGAACGCGCTGGGCATCGTGACCGCGGGCCAGCTCAACGGGCGGGTGGTCGGCCGGTTCGGACCGCGCCGGCTGCTGGCCGTCGGCCTGGCCTCGGCCACCGTGGGCGGCATCGGGTTGCTGCTGGCCGTGCTGCTCGGCTGGGGGCTGCCCGCGGTGCTGATCGGGCTGTTCCTGGTGGTGTCCTCGATCGGGCTGGTCTCACCCAACGGGGTGGCGCTGGCGATGGCCGACTACCCGAGCATGGCCGGCACCGCGGCCGCGCTGCTGGGCATGGCCCAGACGGTGATCGGCGGGGTGGTCGCGCCGCTGGTCGGGCTGGGTGGCACGGCCACCGCGGTGCCCATGGCGGTCGTCATCAGTGTGCTCACCGTTGCCGGTTTCGCGGTTTTTGTCTTGTTGACGCGGATTTCTCCGAACTGATCATTCGTTTCCGGTACACCCGGGACGCCTCTCGGAGATACGGTCTTCCCAGCCTGCGCCGTCATCGGTGGCCGCATCACCACAGAGGGAATGTCCGTGAATCCAGAGGAAATGGTTGCCTCCTACCAGCAGGAGGTCCGGGACCTGGCGCAGCGCGCCGAGGAGACCAAGAAGCAGCTCAAGGCGCTGACCGGGACGGTGTCCAGCCCGGACGGCGCGGTCACGGTCACCGTGAACGCGGGCGGGGCGCTACAGAACCTGACCTTCGGGCCGCGCGCCGAGGAGATGCCGCGCGCCCAGCTCTCCGCGCTGATCGTGTCCACCGCGCGCCGTGCGCAGGCCAAGGCGGCCGGGCAGATCACCGGCATCATGGCCCCGCTGATCGGGGAGAACAGCAAGGCCATGGAATTCATCAAGGAACAAATTCCGACGGTGGAGGAACCGGAGGGCCCCTCGGACGCGTCACAGCCGCAACCCCAGCGGATCGCGTACAACGAGGAGCAGCGTGACGCCTTCCAGTCCGGTCAGGGGCAGCAGCCGCCGCGACCGCCGCAGTACCAGCAGCCCCCACCGAAGCCGCCCTACCCGCACCAGCCGCCGCAGCCGTCCGCGCCGCAGCCCACGCGCGGACCGCAACGGCCGCAGCGCCGCGATTCCTATGAGGACGACTACGAAACCGGTCCGGTCACGCGGGAAGGCGATTGGTGATGGCTGACGGCTACCAGATCACCCATGCCTCGCTGGAGAAGCACGAAAGCGACATCCGCGAGGTGATGAGCCAGGTCAAGGGCGCCATCGACACCGTGCGCGATCCGATCGACTTCCAGGCGTTCGGCATCATCGGCCAGAGCTGGGCCGGTTATCTGAACCTGTGGATCGACGCGCACACCAGTTGCGTCGACGCGGCCGTCGAGGCGGGCAATCAGACCGCCGACAACGTGAAATCGATGAACGAGAACTACAAGAACAACGAGGACACCGTCGCCAAGGGCTTCACCGCCATCCAGGCCGACCAGGCGAAGGCGGTGTGACCGTGGCCGACGAAGCGAACCCGCTGGTCGATACCTACAAGACCGCGACAACCGGCGGGGTGCTGACCACCATCGGCACCCAGGGCGACTGGAAGACCCAGGTCGCCAAGGACACCGACGGCTCCGGGGTGTTCTCCGACGCCGCGTCCACCATCACCGACGCGGCCAGCGGGAACTGGGGCGGCCTGGCGATGGACGTCGGCGGTGACGCGCTGGACGCGCTGGGCATCGCCATGGACCCGTTCGGCAGCCTGATCGGCGCCGGCATCGGCTGGCTGATCGAGCACATCTCGTTCCTGAAGGTCCCGCTGGACTACCTGGCCGGCAATCCGGAGGCGGTCACCGCCAAGCAGGAGACCTGGACCAACGTGGCCAACGCGCTGCGCGAGGCGGCCAAGCAGTACGGCGACTCGGCCACCACCGTGTCCGGGGAGAACCAGTCGACCGCGGTCAACGGCGCGGCCGCCACAGGCGGGAACCTGGCCACCACGCTGACCAGCGCGGCCAGCCACGCCGACGACGCGGCCTCGGCGATGACGACGGCGGCCACGATCGTGGGCACCACCCGCGGCATCGTTCGCGACTCGCTGTCCCAGTTCGCCGGGGACGCGATCGTGAAGTTCATCGCCGCCCAGGCCACCGCGGTGATCTCGGTTGGCGCGTCGGAGGCCATCTTCATCACCGACGAGGTGGTGGAGGGGACCTCGCTGGCCGCGGAGAACGCCAGCAAGGTGGAGAAGGTCCTCGAGGCGTTGAAGACGCTGATGACCGGGGCGAAGAAGTCCGAGGGCGCGTTGCGCGACACCGAGGACGCGCTGCGCAGCGGCACTCGCTCGGCCGACCGGGCGGTCACCGACGGCGATCGCGCCGCGCAGGACGCGGGCCGGTCGGCCGATCACGCGGGCGGCGCCCACGACGACGCGCCGGCGTCCACCGATCCCGCTGGTCCCAAGGATTCCGGGTCCACCAGTGGCGAGGGCGACTCCGGTTCGGCCGGGAACACCGAACCCCAGGCGACCGATCCGTCCGGCCCGACCGACACCGGGAAATCCGGCGGGGACACCGGTTCCTCCGGTTCCGGCGAGCACGACACGGCGCCGAGCGAGACCGAACCGTCGCCGCCCACGACCCCCGAGGACGCCTCGACACCATCCACTTCGGACTCTGGTGCCGGTGCGCACGAGACGGCTCCGGCGGGAACTGAACCGCCGGCCGCGTCCACTCCGCCGGAGGAGGCGCCATCCGCGTCCGGCGGGGATTCCGGTGGCCCGCATGAGACCGCGCCGTCGGAGACCCAACCGTCGGCGAGCACGCCGCACGAGGAACCGGCAGCGTCCACTTCGGACTCCGGTGGCGGTGGGCACCACGACGACACCGCACCGAAGGAAACTCAGCCCTCCGAGCACACCGAGACCTCCTCGGCCACCGAGACGCCGAAGAAGACCGCGGACGAGGAAGTCAACGAGTTCAAGGAGAACGCGGCCGAGCACAACCAGAAGGTCGACGCCAACCAGGACGGGATCAACCAGCACAACCAGGCGGTCTCGGACTACCACGAGAAGGTCGCGCAGCACAACGAGCGGGCGGTCGACCACGACCAGCGAGTCGCGGAGAACAACAAGGCGGTCAAGAGAAACGAGCAGGAACAGGTCAACGCCAGGGGCAGCCAGAAGGCTTCGCTCAAGGCGCAGCACGACCGGCTCAAGGACGAGCACAGGAGCCTGAGCAAGGAAGGCGACCAGCTCAAGAAGTCCCAGCAGGACTTGGCCAAGGAACGCGAGAACCTCAACAACAAGGCCAAGGACCTGAATGACAAGCACCACGACCTGAACAAAGCGGGCAAGGACCTGCTGAAGGATCGCTCCAAGGTCGCCCAGGAGAAGGCCGAGGACTGGAAGGCGCAGCACAGCCTGCGGGCCAACGAGAAGGTCGGCAAGTTCTACGACAAGTACCTGGCCGGGGCGGAGAAACCGGGCGAGAAGGACAAGCCGCTGTCCTTCCTCAACGAGGACGCGGAAAGCGCGCTGAAGCTCAAGAACTACCTGCCTGGCGGCGAGGGACTGCACGTCAGCGCGTCCGACGTGTCCCATGTCGCCAAGGAGGCCGGTGCGCAGACGTTGTCCGAGCAGCCCGCCCGGGAGGACATCGTCAAGGAGGACCACGAGATCGAACAACGCGAGGCGGCCGAGGAGAAGGAACGCGAGGAGCACGAGGGCGGCGAGGGCGGCGACCACGGCTCGGACGGCGACCACGGCTCGGACGGCGGCGCCGAGGGCGGCAAGCCTGAAGGAGGTTCCTCCGAGGGTGGCACGGGCGAGGGTGGCGCGGGCGAGCCGAGGGGCGAGCCGACGGCGGGCGCCACCGAGTCGGCCTACTCGACCGCCGGGTCCGGTCAGTACGCCTGGCCGACCCAGGACGTCTGACCGGGTAGCGTTGCCGGCCGTGGCGGGGAGTGCACGCTCCGCGCCACGGCCGGGCCAGTCAGCATCGGGAGGGGTTCATGCGGGCGGCGCACAGGATCGTCAAAACGATCTTCATCCTGATCGTCGTCGCCTGCGTGATCACGATCTGGAGCATCTTCCCGCACAACAGCTGGCAGGCCGCGGTGTTCGGGGTGGTGCTGCCCATCGCCGCGGTGATCGGCATCGCGTTCATCCCCAAGGGCTGGCCGTCCGCGGTCTGGGCCGCGCCCGCGCTGCTGGAGAGCTTCAAGGACTGGCACAAACGCAACCCGGACGCGGTCATGCGCTGGCAGAAGCTGGATCTCAGCGACGACGGCACGTCCCGCCTCACCGGTGTCAACGCGACGACCCGGGCCATCCTGGACCGGTTCACCGGCCCTCCGGTGCACGACGTGCCGGAGTTCCCGCGAGTCCAATGGGCCGGGCTCAGCTCGTTGCGCGGAGTGCCCTCGATCGGCATGCAGGCCGATCTGCACTGGGGCGAGAGCACCGTCGGCGGCGGGGGCACGACGGCCCGGCCGGCGTTCATCGCGTCGGTGGACACTCCCTCGAAACTGCCGCGCACGGTGATCTGCCGGGCCGACGGTTACCGGAAGTGGCGCGTCTACCGGGCCTTCGCGTTCTGGAAGTTCCGTTCGCACAATGCGGACTTCGACCGGAAGTTCTACGTCGCCCGCAACAGCCAGCACGCCGCCAAGCAGTTGATCAGCACGGAGCTGGCGCAGTTCCTGGCCGACGATCCGCGCGCATACTACCTGCCGGTGATCTTCGAGAACGGGACGCTGAGCACCACCACAGGTGAGGCCCACATCGACGGCGGCATGCTCGCGCCGATGACGGACTTCCTGCTGGAGGTGCTGGCCCGGGTTCCGGCGCAAACCTGGGCCGGTCACCCGGTGCCCCGGGAACGGCTCGCGCCCAACGGCGCGCCGCCGCCCGATGCAGAAAAGCGCGCCTAGCCGACCACCCGGGTCAGGTAGGCCGACACGTGCGGCTGCATCGGCTGGCCGACCATGGCGCGTTCCTCCACATAGGCCAGGTCGCCGTTGTTGACCAAGCCGTACAGCCGCTGCGCCGCGGTGACCTCCTTGGCCGTCGCGGTCCGGGCCACCGCGTCGGTGGCCAGTTCCCAGGCGTTGAGGTTGCGGGCCTTGCCGTAGTACAGCTCCATGACGCCGGTGGCGTGGGTGAGCAGCAGCTCGATGGTGCCGTCCGGCTGCGGCCGCCAGAAGCCGGACTCCCGGGCCGCCGGGCGGATCACGTTGCCCTCGTCGTCCAGCAGCCAGGCCCGGGCCTCGTAGGACAGGAACGGGCGGCCGTCGTGGGCGAAGACGACCTGCTGGCCGAACTTGAACGGGCCGTCGATGGTCGGGTAGACCACTTCGCCCTCGCCGCGCCACACGCCGACCAGCGGCAGCAGCGGCACGCACTGGTCGTGCAGGTCCGGGCCCTCGCGCAGGTTCGCGGTGTCGGCCGGGACCGGCAGGTCGTCGAACTGGGGCAGGTTACGGTGCCGGGTGGTCTTGGCCCGTTCGGCCGCGGCCGCGATGGCCTCGTCGCCGGAGGCGTTCTCGGAGCTCATCCCCAGATGATCTCAGCGCTGGCCCTGGCCGTTGAACAGCCGGTAGACCACGTACACCGAGAACCAGATGATCAGCACACAGACGAGCACCAGCAGGGCGGTGAAGAACTGTTCCACCCGTCGAGGATACGACGCGGGCGCGGCCCGGTGGGTACCGGACCGCGCCCGCGACGGTGTGATCTGCGTGATCTGCGGCTGGTGTCGTGGTCAGGCGACCACGACGGCGACCTCGTGGAGGCCGGGGCCATCGGCGTGCACCAGCGCCTCACCGGTGCCGGCGCGGTGCAGCGCGCGCACCCGCCAGTCGCCCGGCGCGGCGAAGAACCGGAAGTCGCCCTCGGCCGAGGCCACGACCTCGCCCGCGAACTCGCCGTCGCCGTTGAGCAGCCGCACGAACGCGCCGCTACCCGGCTGGTCACCGGTCCGCACGCGGCCGGCCACCACGACCTGAGTGGTCAGATCCACGCCGGCCAGGTCGGCCGTCTGCGTGGGCGCGCCGCATCCGTCGGTCATGTCAGGACTCCGTTCCCACGGCGATCGGCACGCCGACCAGCGAGCCGTACTCGGTCCACGAACCGTCGTAGTTCTTCACATCGGACAGGCCGAGCAGCTCGTGCAGGGCGAACCAGGTGTGCGAGGAGCGCTCGCCGATGCGGCAGTAGGCGATGGTCGCCTTGCCCTCGTCAAGGCCCTGCTCCTTGTACAGCTCCAGCAGCTCGTCGTTGGACTTGAAGGTGCCGTCCTCGTTGGCCGCCTTGGACCACGGCACGTTCAGCGCGCTGGGCACGTGGCCGGGCCGCTGCGCCGACTCCTGCGGCAGGTGGGCCGGGGCGAGCAGCTTGCCGGAGAACTCGTCGGGCGAGCGCACGTCGACCAGGTTCTTGTTGCCGATCGCGTCGACGACCTCGTCGCGGAAGGCGCGGATCTTGGCGTCCGGGTCGCTGGCGGTGTAGTTGGTGGCGGCCCGGTCGACCGCGTCCTTGGTCAGCTCGCGGCCGTCGAGCTCCCACTTCTTGCGGCCGCCGTCGAGCAGCTTGACGTTGTTGTGCCCGTAGAGCTTGAAGTACCAGTAGGCGTAGGCGGCGAACCAGTTGTTGTTGCCGCCGTACAGGATCACCTGGTCGTCGTTGCCGATTCCCTTGGCGGACAACAGCTTCTCGAAGCCGGCCTTGTCCACGAAGTCGCGGCGCACCTGGTCCTGCAGCTCGGTCTTCCAGTCGATCCGCACCGCGCCGGGGATGTGTCCACCGTCGTAGGCGCTGGTGTCCTCGTCGACTTCAGCGAACACCACGCCCGGGGCGTTGAGGTTCGCTTCCGCCCATTCGGCGGTGACCAGCACGTCGTCACGGCTCATCGAGTGGCTCCCAATCCATTGTCGTTTCTTCGATTCGTTTCTCAGCCGCCGAACGCGGGCACGCCGATCCGCCGCAGCAGCAGGTACACCTCGCAGCCAAGGCAGAACGCGAAGGCCGCGTTGAGCAGGGCCGCGATGAACGCCAGCGCAGTCGCGACCACGCCGAGCACGGTCAGTCCGGAGGCGTAGCCGATGACCCCGACCACGGCGAAGGCGAGGCCGACGCCCTGGGCGAACCGGGGCGGCGCGGCCTCCTCCCGCTCGTCGGTCGGCGCCAGCCGGGGGGCCACCAGGTACCGGTAGATCAGGCCGTAGGGGGCTCGGCCCAGCCCGGCGAACGCGCCGATGGCGAACACCACCGCCTGCGCGGCCAGTAGTGGCCACCAGCCGGTGAGCAGGCACACGGCCAGCACCACCGTGGTGATCCAGGCGCCGAAGCGCGGACCACGGGGGTCGACCTGGGACGGGTTGGCGGGCATGGGATACCTCCGGGCACGTGGAGCTGACGTGCGGAAACGGGGGTGGTGCGGCCGGCGTCGACGTGGCACACGGCGGGGCTGGGCCCACCTAGGATCCGGCGTCGATCAGGCCGGGCGACGACACAGGCTGCTCTGCACGCGGCGGTAATCCACCGCGCGGCGCCTGGTCAGCATCGTGTGCACGGGCCCGACAGTACCGCTTGCTCCCTCTGCCCGATGGATATGTCCACCCTGTGGAACATCGACTACGACAGCTGGCCCTGCCGCGCGGTCAGGCCGGGGCCAGGTGCGGGCGCAGCGCGTCCAGCAGCTCGGCCCGCTTGGGCACTCCGCCGATGCGCAGCAGCTCCGCGCCCGCCGGGGTCAGCGCCAGGGTGGTCGGGGTGCGCAGCACGCCGAGGTCGGCGGCCACCTCCGGGGTCTGGGTGACGTCCAGCTCCACGTGCCGCAGCCCCTCGGTGGTGTCCGCCAGCTGGGAGAGCAGCGCCTTGGCGTGCCGGCAGGGCGCGCAGAACGTGGTGGAGATCTGCACCAGGGTGATCCGGGCCTGCGGGTCCAGCGCGGCCCGCACCGGCTCGGGCAGCGCGGCGGCCGAGTCAGTGGGCCGGGCGGCGGCCGAGGAGATGCGGCCCTCCCGGGAGCGCAGCCAGAAGCCGATGGCCCCGGCCACGATCACCGCGCCCAGCAGTACCCACAGTCCGGTCATACCAGCTCACCCGCCCTGGCTGCTCCCACCGCTACCGGCGTTGAGCACCACGTTCTTGGCCTTGCCCTGCACCACCAGGATGCCACTCTGCACCTGCACGCCGGTGACCTGAACGGTGAACGGCAGCGGCAGGTCACTGGGCTTGAGGTCGACGGCGAACTTGGGCAGCAGCTCGGATTCGAAGGACTCGGGCAGGCTGCCGGAGATCAGGCTGTTGGACACTTCCAGCTTGGTCGGGGTGACCTTGATGTCCCCGCCGACCAGCTGGATCACGCCGTAGGCGGTGACCTTGGTCTTCTGTCCGGCGAAGTCGATGGTGCCGGTCAGCTGCAGGCCGGCCGACTGCGGATCCTGGCCGGTCTGCTGGTCCTGCTCCTGCTGTTTCTCATCCGCGCCGACCCCGTAAATCGTGTCCAACGACACCGGGTTGATGCTCAGGTCCGGGATGTCCAGCAGCCGGCCCACGTCGCTGGCCTTGATCTCCACCTGGCCGTCGACCTCGTCCACGGACAGCTGCTGCACGTTGCCCGACAGCAGATCCGACAGCGGCACCCGGACGTTGTGCAGGTCGGCGTCCACCTCCAGGTCGCGCAGCGTGTTCTTGGCCGGCACACCGGTGGCGTTGATGGAGATGTCCTGGTAGTCCCCGGCGATCGCCTGGGTGATGAACGGGAAGCCGTGGATGTCCACCGAGGGGTCGTCGGCCAGGCCGAGCTCGGTGCGCATCTTCTTGGACACCTGGTACTCCGCCGCGGCGGCCACCCCGAAATCGGCGGCCACCAGCACTCCGACGATGACGACGAGCACGATGACGGTCTTCTTGACCCTGGAACCCCTCACGTGGTCGGTCATCCTCTCGGGCACTCGGTTGCGTGAAAACGGCAATGATCGGGCACGGACTGGACCTCATGGTCCTCCCTGTGCGGGACGCGCGGCACGCGGCCCGGGTTGTCCGGGACTACCACGGGGACCTACGGATGTCACCCGATTGTCGCAGTGACTCATCGCGAGTTCTTCACCACGCTGTGCACTTCTGGCTCCAAATGTGTGACATTGCCGTCACGATCTGGGCTTATGCGCCTCGACCTCGGTATTCTGCCGGACATAAACCGGCAATGAGGCCGCCGCCACCACCCGTACCGCTGCCGGCTTGGGCGTAAGTCTCACCAGCGACCAGGCTCGCCGCCCGACAGGAAGGTGCGCCGTCATGGGTGTCGACCTGCTGCTGCTGACCAACGATCCCGAGCCCGGCGCGGTGCTGCCCGCACTCGGCTTGCTCTCGCACAAGGTACGCGCGCACGAGCCGGACGTGGCCGCCCTGCTGGAGGCCGGTCCCTACGACGCGGTGCTGGTGGACGCCCGGGTCGACCTGGCCGGGGCGCGCAGCCTGTGCCGCCTGCTGGCCAACTCCGGCGTCGAGGTGCCGGTGGTCGCGGTGATCAACGAGGGCGGCCTGGTCGCGGTCAACGCCGAGTGGGGCGTGGACGAGATCCTGCTGCCCACCTCCGGCCCGGCCGAGGTGGACGCCCGGCTGCGCCTGGTGCGCTCCCGGCGCAACGACCCGGCCACCGCCGGGGACGGCGCGCTGCAACTGGGCGAGCTGATGATCGACGAGTCCACCTACACCGCCCGGCTGCGCGGCCGCCCGCTCGACCTCACCTACAAGGAGTTCGAGCTGCTGAAGTACCTGGCCCAGCACGCGGGCCGGGTGTTCACCCGGGCCCAGCTGCTGCAGGAGGTGTGGGGCTACGACTTCTTCGGCGGCACCCGCACGGTGGACGTGCACGTGCGGCGGCTGCGGGCCAAGCTGGGCCCGGAGCACGAGCAGCTGATCGGCACCGTGCGCAACGTGGGCTACAAGTTCGTCCGCCCGGGCCGGCAGGGCGCCACCCCGACCCCCGCTCCGGTGCTGCCGGTGCGCATGGAGTCGCTGGATCTGCTGTCCTGACGCGCGCGGGTTTTCGCTCAGGCGTTTGATGGCTCGGTCACCCCGGTAATTTGACAGGGTGACCGAGCCGATCTCGTTTTCCTGGACCGCCACTCCCGATCCGGCCGAGGTGACCGGCCTGCTGGACGCCGTGTACGCGGTGGACGGCCGCCCGGCGCCCGAACCGGACGCGAGCCTGCCCGGCGAGCTGCGCGGCGGGCAGCACCTGTTCGCCCGGCGGGCCGACGCGGTGGTCGGCTACGCGCACCTCAACGAGGGCGACGCGTTCGGCCGGCCGGTGGCCGAGTTGTTCGTGCGCCCGCCCGACCGGGGCGCGGGCATCGGCGCGGGCCTGGCCGCCGAGGTGGCGGCCAGGGCCGGGGTGTCCCTGGACGATCCGGCGGCCGACCGGCTGCGGGCCTGGTCGCACGGCGATCACCCGGCCGCGGCCGGCCTGGCCCGGCGGCTGGGCTTCGAGCGCGTGCGTGAGCTGTTGCGGATGCGCCGCGCGCTGCCCGGCCCGGACGAGCCGGAGTTCAACGGCCCGGCGCTGGCCCTGCCCACGCTGCCCGAGGGCGTGCGGCTGCGGGCGTTCGTGCCCGGCCAGGACGAGGCCGCGGTGGTCGCGGTCAACCACCGGGCCTTCGACTGGCACCCCGAGCAGGGCGCCATGACCGAGGACGAGGTGCGCGAGGCCGAGACCGAGCCGTGGTTCGATCCGGCCGGTTTCCTGCTCGCCGTGGACGCCTCGGACAAGCTTCTTGGCTTCCACTGGACCAAGGTGCACGCGCACGGCGCGGTGGGCGACCAGCCGGGCGTGCCGATGGGCGAGGTGTATGTGGTCGGGGTGGACCCGGCGGCGCAGGGCGGCGGACTGGGCCGCGCGCTGACCGTCGCCGGCCTGCGGCACCTGGCCGACAAGCGCGGACTGGACCGCGTCATGCTCTACACCGAGGGGGACAACACCCCGGCGATCCGGCTCTACGAACGGCTCGGTTTCGCGCGGTGGGATTCCGACGTGCAATACGCACACTGAGTTATCTCCTCCTCCGGGGGAAACGCACGGCGACGGACCGAACCAACTGGGTCACGCACCGCAAACATCCAGGTCACGGACTGGGTGCTGGATCACACCATGGACGTAACAGCTGTTACCTGGTGTGGCAAGTTCACCTTTCGTTCACCCAGTGCAGGTGATCTGTCCACCCCCGCTGCCTACCTTCCGTGGGGGCGGCAGACGGTCGCTGACCAGACATGGCTTCCGCGTGGAGGATTCGGGTGAAGATCAATCGGCAGAGCGCCGCGGTTCTCGGCCTCGCCGCCGCAGGCGCGCTTCTGCTCGCCGCCTGTGGCAGTGACAACAACGGCGGGGGTGGCGCCGGCGGTTCGGCCGCGGCTTCGGCCAACACGTCGAACATCCAGTGCAGCTCCGGGTCGCTGACCGGTGGTGGCTCGACCGCGCAGACCAACGCGATCACCGCCTGGTACAAGGCATACGAGAACAAGTGCGCCGGCGCGAACATCAACTACCAGACCGTCGGCTCCGGCGCCGGTGTCACCGGCTTCGAGAACGGCACCCTGGACTGGGCCGGTTCGGACTTCGCGCTGTCCGGCAGCGACGTGGCCAAGGCCAACGCCCGGTGCACCGGCGGCCAGGCGATCGACCTGCCGATGGCCCCCGGCGGCATCGCGGTCGGCTACAACGTGCCCGGCGTGAGCAGCCTGAACCTCTCCGCCAGCACGCTGGCCCAGATCTTCTCCGGCAAGATCACCAACTGGAACGACCCGGCGATCGCCAAGGACAATCCCGGCGCGAAGCTGCCGAACCTGGGCATCCAGACCTTCCACCGGTCGGACTCCTCGGGCACCAGCTACAACTTCACCAACTACCTGACCAACGAGGCCAAGGCCGACTGGCCCGCGGGCACCAACAAGAACTGGCCGGTGTCCACCGGGCAGGGTGACAAGGGCTCCTCGCTGATGGCCGGCGACGTGAAGAAGACCGCGGGCGGCATCGGCTACTTCGAGGACTCCTTCGCCACGCAGAACAACCTGCCGGTGGCCAAGGTGGGCAACGCCGCAGGCAAGTTCGTCGAGCTGACCTCGCAGAACGTGACCAGCTTCCTGAGCACCGCGAAGGTCACCGGCGCCGGCAACGACCTGGCGCTGTCGTTCGACTACACCAACTCCGACGCCAACGCCTACCCGAACCTCCTGGTGACCTACGAGATCGTGTGCACCAAGGGGAACAAGGCCGCGGTGGCGCCGCTGCTGAAGAACTTCCTCGCCTTCTCGGCCAGTTCCGACGGCCAGGCGATCCTGCAGCAGGAGGGCTACGTGCCGCTGCCTTCCGCGCTGCAGACCAAGGTCGCGGCCGCCGTCGCCACCATTTCCTGATGCGGCGGGCCGGTGACCCTCGCGCGTTGAGGGCCACCGGCAGCATCATGGTGATGAAGCGGTCACCGGCAACGACGTAGCGGCGCACCACAGAAAAGGCGCTCCAGCCGATGGGACGCCACCTGGGGAACGCAATTCAACCGAGGAGTTCGAGATCGCTACCGAAACCTCGCCCGAGCCGGCCGGCGCGTCCAGTGCGACGCTCCGGCCGCCTCGGTCTCTCGCGGGTCGCCGGGCGCGGGGCGGAGACGGCTTCTTCCGCGGCCTGGCCAAGGGATCGGGCATCCTGATCCTGGTCATCATGGCGGCCGTCGCCGCCTTCCTCATCTATCAGGCGATCCCCGCGGTCAGCAAGGACAAGGGGAACTTCTTCACCACCTTCACCTGGGACCCCGACGGATCCCAGGTGTTCGGCATCGGCGCGGTCGCCTTCGGCAGCGTGCTGACCTCGGTGCTGGCCCTGATCATCGGCGTGCCGGTGGCGGTGGGGGTCGCGCTGTACATCAGCCAGTACGCGCCCAAGATCATCGCCCGGCCGCTGGCCTACGTCGTGGACCTGCTGGCCGCGGTGCCCAGCGTCATCTTCGGCCTGTGGGGCGCGACCTTCCTGGTGGCGCACATGGTGCCGCTGTCGCGGTTCCTGGCCAGGTACTTCGGCTGGATCCCGATCTTCTCCTCGCCGGACAACATCTTCGGCAAGTCGGTGTTCGCGGCGGGCGTGGTGCTCGCGGTGATGATGCTGCCGATCGTGGCGGCGATCTCCCGCGAGGTGTTCGTGCAGACTCCCCGCGAGCACATGGAAGGCGCCATCGCGCTGGGCGCCACCCGGTGGGAGACCATCCGGATGACCGTGCTGCCCTACGGCCGCTCCGGCGTGATCTCGGCGATCGTGCTCGGCTTCGGCCGGGCCATCGGCGAGACCATCGCGGTCGCCCTGGTGCTGTCCGCGAACTATTCGGTCAGCTGGAAGATCCTGGTGCCCGGCGGCAACACCATCGCGGCGAACATCGCCAACCGCTACGGCGACGCCGGCAGCATCGGCCAGGGCGCGCTGATCGCGTCCGGTCTGGTGCTGTTCGTGATCACCCTGGTGGTCAACTTCGGCGCGCGGTATGTCGTGCGGCGCGGAGCGAAGAAGGCGGCGGCATGAGCGTGACGACTTCCTCTCTTGACACGCCGATCGGCGGCCCGAGCCTGGCCCGCCCCCGGCTGCGCGCGTGGGCGTTCTGGGTGACCGCGGTGGCCGTGTACGTGGTGCTGCGCCTGCTTTTCCTGTTTACCGTCCAAAGTGGACAACCGATGTTTCCGGCCGGGGACCGCGGTTTCGGCCAGGCGGTCGACGCGGTGCTGCCGGCTCAGGCGGCGGTGCAGTTCCTGCTGATCTTCGTGGTCGGTTACGTGCTCGTGCAGACCATCGTGTCCGCCACGGTGGAGGGCTGGCGGCACGCCAAGGACCGGTTCATGACCAGCCTGCTCACCGTGGCCATGGTGATCGCGGTGCTGCCGCTGGTCAGCGTGCTGGTGTACACCGTCACGCAGGGCGTGGTGAAGCTGGATGGCTACTTCCTGAGCCACTCCATGCGCGCGGTCGCCGAGACCGACCCCAACGGCGGCGCCTACCAGGCCATCATCGGCACCCTGGAACAGGTCGGCCTGGCCACCGTCATCTCGGTGCCGTTCGGCATCATGGTCGCGGTCTACCTGGTCGAGTACTCCTCGGGCCGGCTGGGCCGGGTGGTCAGCTTCTTCGTGGACGTGATGACCGGCCTGCCCTCCATCGTGGCCGGCCTGTTCGTCCTCGCGCTGTGGGTTCTCCTGCTGGGCCAAGGGGTTTCCGGTTTCGCCGGCTCGCTCGCGCTGGTGATCCTGATGTTGCCCACCGTGGTGCGCTCCACCGAGGAGATGCTCAAACTGGTCCCGGTGACCCTGCGCGAGGCGTCGTTCGCGCTGGGCGTGCCCAAGTGGCTGACCGTGGTGCGCATCGTGCTGCCCACCGCGGTGCCCGGCATCATCACCGGCGTGATGCTGGCGGTGTCCCGCGTGATGGGCGAGACCGCACCGGTCCTGCTGACCGTGCTGGGCAACCCGGCGATCAACTTCAACCCGTTCAGCGGGCCGCAGGCCTCCCTGCCGCTGTACGTGTTCAGTGAGGTCGGTCAGTCCAGCGACAACGCGGTGGCCCGGGCCTGGTCCGCCGCTCTGACGCTGATCATCATCGTGCTCGTGCTGAACCTGATCGCCCGTGCGGTCGCCCGGTTCACCAGGGTGAACGGTTAGGAAGGGTAGGAGCAGGCAATGGCCAAGCGCCTGGATGTCAAGGACCTGAACATCTTCTACGGCAAGTTCCACGCCGTCGCCGATGTGAACCTGTCGGTGAACCCGCGCAGTGTCACCGCGTTCATCGGTCCGTCCGGTTGTGGCAAGTCGACCGTGCTGCGGTCGCTCAACCGGATGCACGAGGTGACCCCGGGGGCCCGGGTGGACGGCACCGTCTCACTGGACGGGGAGAACATCTACTCCGCCTCGGTCGACCCGGTGGTGGTGCGCCGCACCATCGGCATGGTGTTCCAGCGCCCCAACCCGTTTCCCACCATGTCCATCCGGGACAACGTGGTGGCCGGCCTGAAACTGTCCGGGGTGCGCGACCGCAAGCGGCTGGACGACGTGGCGGAGAAGGCGTTGCACGGGGCGAACCTGTGGAACGAGGTGAAGGACCGGCTCGGCAAGCCCGGCGGCGGGTTGTCCGGCGGTCAGCAGCAGCGCCTGTGCATCGCCCGGGCGATCGCGGTGCAGCCGGACGTGTTGCTGATGGACGAGCCGTGTTCCGCGCTGGACCCGATCTCGACACTGGCCATCGAGGACCTGATCGGACAGCTCAAGCAGGACTACACGATCGTCATCGTGACCCACAACATGCAGCAGGCGGCCCGGGTCAGCGACCAGACCGCGTTCTTCAACCTGCGCGGCGCCGGTCAGCCCGGACAGCTGGTGGAGATCGACGACACCGAGAAGATCTTCTCCAACCCGACCCAGAAGGCCACTGAGGACTACATTTCCGGCCGGTTCGGTTGAGACCGGACGGCGGTTGGCCGCCGTCCGGAGAAAACAACCCGGGGGGATCGAATCCCCCCGGGTTGTTTGACGTTCCGACGGAACCGGATCAGATATCGAACTGATCGGAACCAGGCATCCGCCCGGTGACAACGAAAACGGTGCGCTTGGCCACCGACACGGCGTGGTCGGCGTAGCGCTCGTAGAACCGGCCAAGCAGGGTCACGTCCACCGCCGCGGCCACCCCGTGCTGCCAGTCGCGGTCCATGATCACCGTGAACAGGTGCCGGTGCAGGTTGTCCATCTCGTCGTCTTCGTCGTCGAGGGTGCGGCCGAGTTCGGCGTCCTGGTCGCGGATCACCTGTTCTGCCTTGTGCGCCAACGAAACCGCGATCTCGCCCATCTGGCGGAAGTAGGGCGCCACGTCCTCGGGCAGCACGTGCTTGGGGTGCTGCCGCCGGCTGGCCTTGGCCACGTGCTGGGCCAGATCGCCCATCCGCTCCAGGCTCTCCGCCGCGTGGATCACCGCGAGCACGGTGCGCAGATCGGTGGCCACCGGCGCCTGCAGCGCCAGCAGCGCGTACGCCTCTTCCTCGTAGGCCGTCCGCGCCTCGTCCACCTTCAGGTCATCGCTGATCACCTGCTCGGCGAGCGCGAGATCCGCCTCCAGCAGCGCCGTGGTGGCACGTTCCATGGCCGTGGCGACCATGCCGCACATGTCGGCCAGATGATTGGCCAGATCGCCAAGTTGATCGTGGTAAGCCTCGCGCATGGGGCTCAGCCTACGGTTTCCGCGTCGCGAACGTGACATCCCTTGATGAACCGGAGTTGAACCTCGGGTGACCAGCCCGATCGGCGGCCCGTCCGAGGATCTTCCGGTAACCGTGGTGAGCTGCTCATTCACGCACGGCTCAGGCGCAGCCGGTGTCCTTGGCGTTCACTGTGGACAGTTGCGGTGCGGTGCCCGATCCGGTGGTCGCCGTGGACCCGCCGGTGGCGCTGGGCGCCTGGACCTTGCCGTCGAAGCCGGGGCCGATGTCCAGGATGATCGCGCCGTTGAGCGACGGATCGACCTGCAGCGTGGCCCCGGGCACCGAGGACGACAGCGTGCGGGCCGCGGCCTGCTCGTCGGCCGAGTACCGGATCACCGTCTTGGCCACCGGGGAATCGGTGCCCTTGGTCAGGATCTGGAAGCCCTGGCCGGCCAGTTTGGCCGCGGTGTCCTTGGCGATGTTGTCGGTGGTGTTGCCCGCGTTGAGCACCTGGATCTTGATCGTCTTGGGGTCCACCACCGAGTTCGACCCGGCCGTGGTGGCGGTGCCGCCGGACGCGCCGGGCAGCGGCGAATTGTTGATCAGCTCGCCGAACAGCTGGTTGTCGTCGCTGGTCACCGGGGTCTCGGCGCCCGCGGCGTCCAGCGTGCCGGTGGTGGGCAGCGTGACGAAGTTGACCTTGCCCAGATCGGTGGCCTGCAACGACTGCGCCAGCGTGATCAGGTCGTCCACGCCCATGTTCTGGCCGAACGAGGACTTGGTGAAGGTGGCCAGGAAGTCGTTGAGCTTGCTGGTGGACAGCAGCAGACCCTGCCCGCTGACCGCCTGGCGCAGCGCCGCGGCCATCAGCACCTGCTGCCGGTGGATCTGCCCGTGGTTGGCCAGGGTGTCGCCGGTGACGTGCGAGGCCTGCACGAAGTTCAGCGCCTGCTGGCCGGACAGGGTGACCTGGCCGGTCTGGCCGACCACGTTGCCCAGCACGCTGTCGCTGATCGGCGCCTTGACACACAACGGAATCCCGGACGCCTGCGACACCAGGCTGGAGAAGCCGGCCGCGTCGATGCCGACGAAGTGGTTGATGCGCAAGCCGGATACCGACTGCACCGCCTCGGTCAGGCACTTGGGCCCGCCCACCTGGTACACCGCGCCCAGCGCCACGTCGTTCTGCGGCGCGACCTGCTCGGCGGTGGTGGCCGAGGCCTGGTTGTTCCACCGCGTGCAGGCCGGCCGGTCGACCGCCAGGTCGGTGGGGAAGCTGACCACCACGGCCTGGCTACGGTCGGTGGGGATGTGCGCCACCATCACCGTGGACACCGCGGGCGTGGCCACACCGTTGTCGGTCGAGGTGCCCACGATGAGGAAGTTCTCGTCGCCCATCTGGCGCTGCGCGTCCTGAATGTACGAGGAGTTCTCGTCCAGCGCGGCCACCTGCGCCACCGGGGTGTTCTCCACCTGGGCGCGGGCGTGCCAGCCCATGAAGGTCAGCACCAGGATCAGCACCGCCGCGCCGGTCGCGCCGATCTTGGCGCCGAGCACGGCCTTGCTGTTGCGCTTTCGCGGCGGCCTGCGAGCGGCCGGATTCTTACCGGTACCGCCGGGAGGCTTGCGTGGCGGACCGCCGCTTGCGCCTTTTCCCAGTCTGCGCCCCGATCTCCCGGACTTCTCCGGTGGTTGATCGTCGTCGGGCACGGACTCGAGGTCGTCATCGGCGAGGGACTGGTGCTCGGCGGTGTTCACCGTGGCGCGGGCCGGCGCGGGGCCGGAGTTGCCCATCTCGGTCAACGCGTCGTCGAGGTCGTTGTCCTTGTTCAGCCACGGCATCAGCCGGGCCCGGCGGGAGCGCCGCTCGCGCTCCTCGCGGACCATCTCGTCGTGCACCGCGGAGAAGCGCACCAGGGTGGCGTCCACCTTGCGCTTCTTCTGCACTTCCTCGCTGATGGGCTCCATCTCCGAGGTCAGGCAGATGGGGTCCATCGCCTCCCGCGGTTCCGGGCCGGGCGCGGGCTGCAGCCGCGGCTTCGACGATGGATTCGCCTGGCCCTGCGGCGGGCCGGCCGGGCCCGGTTCGGGCGCCTGCGGGGCCTCGGGCTCCGGGTTGAGCCGGTTGCCGACGGGCTGCTCGTCGACCGGCGGGGGCATCGCGGGCCGTCCGGGCATGGGCATCCGCCCGGTGCCCGGCCGCCGCAGCGGCGGCGGTTCGTCGATCGGTCCCTGGGGGCCTTGTGGCCCTTGCGGGATCGGGTGCTGTCCGGTGCCCGGTTGCGGCCCGCTGGTGCGCGGCCTGCGCGGCCGGTTGGGCGCGGGCGACCGATTGCCCTGGGTCGGCGCCGGACGGTCCCAGGTGCCGCTTGAGGTACTGCTGCGCGGCGCGGGCATCGGCCCGCTGGGCTGCTCCGGCCGCAGCGCGGGCTGCTGCTGGGTGGGCTGCGCCGGCGGGGGTGCCTGCTGCGGCGCGGGCGGCATGGCCTGGCGGGCCGAGGGCGGCCGGGCGCGCGGCGCGGAGCGGGCCGGCGCGATCCGCGGGTCCGACGGCGGCTCGGCCTGCGGCGGCTCCGGGGAGCGCGGCGCTGCGATGTCGTTACCTGACCGCGTCCGTCCGGTGTCCTGTTGCCGCCTACGGTATTGCGGAGGCAGGGCGCGCGGGGGCTGGGACGGCCGGCGCACGCGCGAGGTGACGTCCTGCCCATCCGGATCCACCGGGGGCAGATCGTTGCGGGAGATCTCCGAGCGATCCGAGCGAGACGAGGCCGCGGCGCGCCTGCCGCGCGGTGGCGCGGGCGGTGGGGACGGCGGCGGCTCGGGGGCGGCCCGACGAGCGCGCCGGCCCGTGGGCTCGGCTTCGGGCGCGGCCCGCCGGGCACGCCGGCCCGCGGGTTCGGACTCGCCGAACGGCTCGGCGTCCTGGTCGCGATAACGCGGCGCGCTGGGCGGCGGGGCCACCGGGGTCATGTTGGGCTGGGAGGCGCCGTGCCGGGCCACCAGATCGGAGACGCTGACGCCGCCGGAGTCCTCCATCGACCGGCGCCTGCGGCGGCCGGGTCGCTCGTAGCCATCCGGATTGGCCGATGCGGGATTCGGGTGCCAGCCGCTGTCACCGTGGCGGGGCTCGTCAGGCACTCGTACTCCCTCCCAGCTCTCTGTTGCTTGTTCGGTTACCTCGGGCACGGTGTGTACCTGTCGCCGACCCCGCTCGGCGCAGTTGTCACCCACCTGCGGTGGCGATAGTACGGTCGGTCGCCGCATCTGACGACAGTCCGCGAAATACTTTCACTGCCAGTAGGCGGTTGGGCCTACCGTGTTAGGCCGAACGGGCCAGCGGTACCTGATGTGCGCCAAGAGGTACCGAGGTGTTCAGCCGGCCGCACGCGGCTCCGCCACCCACGGGCGGTTCGCTGCGCTACCGGCCAGTACGACCCGCCCGGCATGACGATAGGCGACCGCATTGCGGCCGGATTGCTTGGCCGCGTAAAGCAAACTGTCCGCGCGCAGCAACTGCTGTTCCGCGCTGGTCGGCGCGCGCCGCGCCGGGGGTGGACCGGCCGGTTCGTAGGCCAGTCCGACGCTCACCGTCACCCGCAGCCCGGGCGCCAGCTGGGACCACAGGTAGCACTCCACCTTGGCCCGGGCCGCCTCGGCGACGGCCAGCGCCGCGGGCATCTCGAGCCCGGGCAGCACCAGCACGAACTCCTCGCCGCCGTAGCGGGCGCAGAATCCGGCCTCGGGCAGGCCGTCGGAGAGCAGTTCCACCACGCGCTGCAGCACCCGGTCGCCGAGCAGGTGCCCGAACCGGTCGTTGACCTGCTTGAACCAGTCCAGATCGACCAGCGCCACGCCCAGCCCACCGGCCGAACCGGTGTCCGCGGCGAGCAGGGCGGTCAGCCGCTGGTCGAGGTAGCGGCGGTTGTAGCTGGCGGTCAGGCTGTCCCGGATGCTCTGCTCGCGGGCCTCGGCGTGCTCCCGGCGCAGCCGGTCCACCTCGCGGCGGAACTGCTCCGGGATGGGCAGCTGCTCGGGCGCGCCGGTGTAGACCAGGTCCAGGGCGGAGCGCATGTGGTGGTAGGCCTGGCGAAACTCGCCGCGGGCGGCCAGCAGTGAGGCGATGGACTCGTGCAGCCGCACGAGTTTCGCGCTGTCGGACTGGCCGGCCGGGTCGGTGGCGGCCGAGTCGTCGGCGTCGCCGTGCGGATCGCCGTCGGGGGCGTGGCCGTTGAGATGAGCGCTGCGGCTGCCGTTGGCGCCGAGGACTCCGGTGCGCGCGGTGGTCAGGCCGCTGCTGCCGCCCAGGTCCTCGGTGGCGGAGCGCTGCTCGGCGATCACCGGCTCGACGAACACGGTGCGTTGACCAACCGCGTTGGGGCCAACCGGATTGGCCGGGGAGATCACCGCTTGCTCGGTGATCTCCGTGCCGATACGGTCGACACGCTCGGTGTCCCGTTCGGCGGTCATCGTGTCTCGCTCGGCGGACATCCGCTCGGTGGGCGCCTCCGCGGTGGCGGTCTCGGCCAGGCTGCCGCAGGACGTCCACGCGGGGCCGACTCGTCCGGGTTCCGGTTCCGCGATGTCGGGTCGCCGTGCGGTCACGCGCTTCACCTCCCTACGTTGGTGGTGTCGTCCGAAATGACCGTCGCCTTGAGGTGGCGGGACGCGCCAGTGCCGGATTTCCCTCGACTGGCTGACGACCTACTGCTCCAAACCGGTGGTTTCCCGTGAGCCGCATCTCATTCCCGACCCCGGAGCACTAGTTGACGCCCGAAACGGCCGCTGGAGCGACTACTCGGAGTAGCAATCTTTTGGTCGCTATTCGTGGCTACCCGATCGCAAAACGCGACAATCACCGGGTGCGACGGGACCGGGTACCGGCGGGAGCTTTCAGCCGCCGGAATGCATCAGTTCGGCACCGGCCGGGACCCGCTCGTCCTCCGGGTCGTCCAGCCAGCCCTCCGGTAGCGCCACCTTCGCCGGTGAGCCCTGCCGGCCGCGCGGGCCGTCCGCGTCCGGCGGGAACGGGATGTCCAGGCCGATCCCGGCCAGCTCGCCCACCAGGTCGTCCAGCTCGCTCAGGCGGGAGACCATGGCGAACCGCCTGCGCAGGTCGGAACCGATCGGGAAGCCGCGCAGGTACCAGGCCATGTGCTTGCGCAGGTCGCGCACGCCCTTGTCCTCGCCGTAGTGGTCGGCCAGCAACACGGCGTGTCGGCGCAACACGGCGCTCATCTCGCCCAGGGTCGGCCCGGCCGGTATCGGCCGGCCGGTGAACGCGGCGTGCAGCTCGCGGAACAGCCACGGGCGGCCCAGGCAGCCGCGGCCGACGACCACGCCGTCACAGCCGGTCTCGGCGACCATCTTCAGCGCGTCCTCGGCGGCGAAGATGTCGCCGTTGCCCAGCACCGGGACGGTGCGCACGGCCTCCTTGAGCCGGGCGATGGCCGACCAGTCGGCCTGGCCTGAGTAGCGCTGGGCGGCGGTGCGGGCGTGCAGCGCGACCGCGACCGCGCCCTCCGCCTCGGCGATCCGGCCCGCGTCCAGGTAGGTCAGATTCTCCTCGTCGATGCCGATCCGGAACTTCACGGTGACCGGAATCCCGGCCGGTTCGGCCGCGCGCACCGCGGCCGACACGATCTCGGCGAACAGTCGGCGCTTGAACGGCAGCGCGGCCCCGCCGCCCCGGCGGGTGACCTTCGGCATGGGGCAGCCGAAGTTCATGTCGATGTGATCGGCCAGGTTCTCCTCGGCGATCATCCGCACGGCCTGCGTCATGGTCTGCGGATCGACCCCGTAGAGCTGCATGGACCGGGGCGTTTCGGCGGGCCCGAAGGCGATCATGTGCATGGTGTTCGGGTCGCGTTCCACCAGCGCGCGGGTGGTGATCATCTCGCACACGTACAGCGAGGTGGCCGACCCGTACTCGCGGCACAGGGTGCGGAAGGCGACGTTGGTGATCCCGGCCATCGGCGCGAGCACCA
This sequence comes from Pseudonocardiaceae bacterium, assembly GCA_035551355.1. GTDB lineage: Bacteria > Actinomycetota > Actinomycetes > Mycobacteriales > Pseudonocardiaceae > DATATV01. The sequence continues at coordinate 56,704 of DASZNF010000014.1, forward strand.
CCGGCGGATCGACCGGGTACTGGCCGATCCGCAGCGGGTTCAGGCTCGGATGCACGCCCTCCATTGTGCGCGATCGCCGCGGCGGCGCCTACGAGTGGGCGCGCGGACCCGGTGGCGCGTGGTGGGTGGGTGTGCCGGTGGTCACGGTCGGGGTGGTGAACACCTGGTCGGCAAAGACCAGCAGGTAGGGCAGCGCGGCCCGCGCGGTGCGCCACGTGTGGGTCATGCCCGGATCGAGATGCAGCGCGGCGTGCTGCCCGCGGGCCGACAGCGACGCGGTGATCCGCCGCCCGGTAGCCACATCGGTCGGCGCGGCGGAACCCGCGTCCACCAGCACGGAGACCGGATACGGGAAGGCCATGGCCGGCAGGTAGGCCTGCGGATCGTTGGCCAGCACCAGATTGGGGTGGTTGCCCAGGATGCCGGCCGAGTCGCCGAGCGAGTCGTAGGGCAGCGTGAGCAGCAGCGAGCCGAACTGCCGCAGGTGTTGCAGTCCGACATTGAGCGCACAGAACGCGCCCCCGGACATCCCGCCCAGCGCCCGGTGTCCCCGGTCGGCGATGGTCCGGAACCGCGCGTCGATGCCCGGCACGACGGTGCCGACCAGGTAGTCCTCCAGCTGTGGCCCGGACGGCACGTTCAGGCATTCCCAGTCCGTGCCCGCCTGCCCGGCCGTCATGTCCGGTGAGACCAGAATCATCGGCCGCACCAGGTGATCGGCGAGCAGCAGATCCATTGTGGACTGTGCGTCGCCGGAGGTGAACCAGTCGTCGGCGTTGCCATCCGGGTAGCCGTGAATGAGATAGACCACAGGGTATTTCATGGTGCGGTTATCCGGATCGCCGTAACCCGGCGGCAGCAACACGTCCGCCAGCCCGACCGGTACCCCTCGGGCGTGATCCGGCAAAGCCACCTTGACCAGTTCCGAAGCGCTCTCGGGGTGCGCCGCCGGGCTGGCCCCGGTCGCGGCCAGATACTGATCCGACGACCCCGAGACCGCCGCCAGCCCCGCGCCGACGTCGACGATCCCGCCGGTGCCCCGCTGCATCAGCTCGGCCAGATCGTGCGGAGTCCGCACATACCCGACATAGTCGTTCAACCCGAACGCCGCCGCCCCCAGCACCAGCGCCCCCACCACGACCACCCGCGTGACCGTGTTCCCCCGCGCGACCCCGTGGCGCCGGCCGCGAACCAGGAAGTACCCGACGGCAACGGCCGCCGAGAGCAGCCCGACCCAGATCAGTGGCGACTCCAACGAGCCGGTCGCCAACGTGTGCTCGGTCACGTCCGAAGGCAGGCTGGGCCCAGGGCCGACCGCCATCACACCCCCAGAGATTCACGGCGCACAGGGCCGGTTGATCAGGTAAGCGCCCATCATGCCCACCCCCGCGCGAACCCCATGTCAAACATCGACCGCGACCCCCGAACGGGCGCCCGTTAGGATGACCCCACGGGCCGTTAGCTCAATTGGTAGAGCTGCGGACTTTTAATCCGTAGGTTCTGGGTTCGAGCCCCAGGCGGCCCACGACCTCTGGTCGACCCTGCTCGCGGAACGCGCTCGCCGGGTCGGCCGTCGTGTCTTCCAGGGGACGCCCCCGGACCCCCGCGGGTTCGGGCGCTGCGCGCCCTCGCGGTTGGTCGCGGTCGATGGACCCGGTCGATGTGGGTGATGATCTCGTCCAGCTCGGCCGGGGTGGGCATGGCGGGTTCGTCGGCGACCTGTCCGGACAGCTCGGCGCGCCGCTGCCGGAGCTGCTTTGCTTTGGTGCCAAGCTTATCCAGGCGCGGCCTGGCGGTGGACTCGTCCGTGGTGCCGTTCTCGAACGCGGCGAAGTAGCGATCCATGGCCGCGTTGGTCCTGGTCAGTTCGGCCGCGACCGCCAGGTGCGCGGGCGGCCGGTGGCGGCGGTGCCGATCATGGCTCTGCCGCGAAGTCGAAACCTCCTGGCAGCGATCTGGCCAGACACCGGAGGGGATGTGCCGCGCGGCGGGTGGGTCCCCACTGGTCCGCGCTCATTCGAGCGAGCGCTTGGTGTCAGGGATGCATTGGTAGGTCAGGTAGGCGAGGCTGTCACCGACGGTGCGGGCATCGACGAGCCGCAGGGGTTGTGGGCTGCTGGTCAGCCCGAAGAGGCGGTCGCCCGCGCCCATCACGAGCGGGAAGATCGTCAGCCGCAGCTCGTCGACGAGACCGTGCCCGAGCAGCGTGGGCACGAGCCGGGAGCTGGCGTAGACGCGGATCTCGCCATTGACCTTCTGCTTCAGCATCGACACCTCGCTCACCACATCGCCCGTCAAGACCGTCGAGTTGTTCCAGGCGTCGGCCTGTTCCAAGGTGGCGGAAACGACGTATTTGGGCAGTCTGTTCATCTTGTCCGCCAACGCGCCGGTGCGGGACGGATACCGTGCGGCGAAGAACTCGTAGCTGCGTCGTCCCAGCAGCAGGGCCTGCGCGGCCAGCGCGTCTTCGAGTATGAGCGCGTCCCATTCCCGGCGGTCGGTCTGGGAAAGCGCGGCGCGCCAGTCGCCGGCGCGGCTGAAGCCCTCCTCGCCGGTCGCGTCCTGGGTGACTCCGTCGAGCGAGACGTTCTCGAAGACGACGATCGTGCCCATGTCGGTGTTCCTCCGGTTCGTGTTGTCTGACTGCCACTGAGGTAGACACCGCGGCATCGGCGAACTGGGCGTGCACCGGCCGCCCAGTTCCCCGGCCGGCCGGGGTCCATACGTCGAAAGAGATGCCACGTGGGGCCAGAGAAGGAGACAGGGATGGTGACCGGCGACCTGATGTCCAAGGCGCGGGCGGGGGACGGCGACTCGTTCCGCGCACTGATCCAGCCCTACCGCGCGGAGTTGCAGGTGCACTGCTATCGGATGCTCGGATCGTTGCAGGACGCGGAGGACGCGCTGCAGGACACCCTGCTGGACGCCTGGCGGGGCCTGGCCGGGTTCGGGGAGCGCGCCTCGCTGCGCACCTGGCTGTATCGGATCGCCACCAACCGATGCCTCAACGTGCGCCGCGCGGCGAGCCGACGCCAGGCCAAGGAGTGGGACGTGCCGCGTGTGGAACCGCCCGAGCCGACCCGGCTCGGCGAGGTCGTCTGGCTACAGCCGTATCCCGACACGCTGCTTGAACAGGCGATCCAGGTATCTCTCGGGCCGGAGGCCCGCTACGAGCAAACCGAATCCGTCTCCCTGGCGTTCGTCACCGCGTTGCAGGTGCTGCCGCCGCGCCAGCTCGCCGTCCTCGTCCTGCGTGACGTCCTCGGATTCCACGCGGCCGAGGTCGCCGACATGCTGGACTCGACCGTCGACTCGGTCACCAGCGCTCTCAAACGAGCCCGGGCCGCGCTGCGACGCCGCCAGCCGACAGCCGCCGACCCAGCGCCGGCCCCCGGCTCGGCCGCCGAGGACGCGATCACGGCGAAGTTCGTCCGCGCGTGGGAGTCCGCCGACCTCGACGCCCTGGTGGCCCTGCTGACCGACGACGTCTTCATGTCGATGCCGCCGGTGCCTTTCGAGTACGAGAGCCGAGACGTCGTAGCTCGCTTCTGCGCCAGCATCTTCCGTGCCGGTCGCCGGTTCGAGCTCGTGCCGACCCGAGCCAACGGTCAGCCGGCGTTCGGTGCGTATCTGCGCGGTGCCAACGGCATCAGCCATGGCACCGGCATCTACGTCCTCGCCCTTGCCGGCGACCACATCAGCGCCATGACCCGATTCGACAACGCCGTGCTGCCCTGGTTCGGGCTTCCACGCTCACTCCCGAGCCGATAGACCACTCCGG
>DASZNF010000015.1:0-52099 GCA_035551355.1 Pseudonocardiaceae bacterium
TTGGCGGCATCCGGTCCTGACGGTTGTGCGGCCGTCGGCAGCGGAATCGCGCGGTCGCCGTTCCTCGCGCCGGTGAGCGGTGGCACCACGGGCGGCGTGCGCGCGTCCGCCCGTGGTGCGGCCCGGTATCCCGGACTTTCCCTGGATGGATGGTGTGTGGTGATGAACCTGCGACAACTGTTGTGGGAGAACGGATCGCGTCGATGGCGTAGTGCGCATCGGATCGAGGATCGGCGTGGGGTGAGCTGTTGGGATCAGGCTGGGCGGCGCGTTCGGCTCTGGGTGTCGACCAGCGCGGCGGAGGTGGTGCTGACGCCGTCGGCGCCGGGGCCGGTGCGGTTGCGTGGGTTGGCCGTCGGGCGGCTGCGCGGGCTGTTGCGGGCGGCGGCGTTGCGGGCCGAGCTGCGGGGTGAGCGCGAGTGACGCCGGATCTCCGCGGTCGGCAGCTGGGCCAGCGGATTCGTGCGGTCCGGCAGGCGGCCGGGCTGAGCGGGCCGCGGGCGGCTCGGGCGCTGGGTATCTCGGTGGCGCAGCTGTCCCGGATGGAGTCCGGGCACCGCGGCTGCACCCTCCTGAACGTGGCGCTGCTGCTGGGTTTGTGCCGGGTCTCCAGCGTCGATCGGGCGGAAATCCTTGCGCTGTGCCGGAGATCCACCGAAGCGGAGGAGGACCGTGGGTACGGGTGCTGGGTTCGGCCGCATCTGGGCGGGCCGTCGGAAGGAGTGTCGGCCGTGGCGTTCGCCTATGAGACCGCGAACAGCGTGGTGTGTTGTGAGCCCGCCGGGTTGCCGGTTCTGTTGCAGACCGGGGAGTTCCTGGAGGCCGATCTGGCCAATCGGGGCGTCGACCCGGCTCGGTGGTTGCCGCCGCGCCGACGGCATCGGTCCGTGTTGTTCGCCGAGCGCGGCCCGGATGTGGTGTGCTTCCTGCACGAGGCCACGTTGCGCAGCCTGCCGGTCGACGAGCCGGTGCGTCAGTCGCAGCTCATCCACCTGTCGATGCTGATCGGTCAGGAGAGGCTGGCGGTGCGGATCGTGCCGGTGGAACGGGATCGGGCGCTGATGGGCGGGGCCTTCGCGGTGCTGCGGTTCGGCGAGTTCGAGCCGGTGGTCTGTGTGCCGTGCGAGACGGTCACGCTGATGCTGGAGCAGAAGCGCAACCTCGCCGCCTACGAACAGCGGTTGCGGGTGCTGGACCGGATCTCGTTGTCCGAGCGGGATTCGGCGGCGATGATCATGTCGATCATCGGCCGGTCCGAGTCAGGATTTCGCGAGGACGCAGTCGCCACAGACGGCCTGGCGGCTGGGGGTGGGCGAGGCCCGGTAGATGAGACAGCAGCTGCGGCGCTGGAAACGTCCGTCGGGCCGCCGCATCCAGGTGGTGCGCAACGGGCGCAGGGCCAGTAGGTCTTCGGCTTCGGCCCGCGCGCGGTCGGCGAGGTCGGGGCGAGCCTGGGTGATCATGGTGACCGCGCCGTTGACGGCCGAGGCCACGTTGCCCCACAGCACCTTGTCGGACAACGAGAATCCGGCAGCTGCCTCGACCAGGTGCCCGAGGTTGTCCAGGAGTTCGGTGGGGGAGCCGGTCAGATCGCCGGTGACGGACAGGGGGAAGGCGCCGCCGAGTTCAGGTTGCCACCAGGCATCTGTCAAGGACAAGGATTGCCCGCTGTGGATCTTCGCGCCGAAGGTCGGGGAGATCAGGCGGGCGGCCAGGCCGAGGTGGGTGACCGAGGCGGCCACCCGGTCGGAGATCTCGCCGCCACCGGCGGTCAGGTGCGCACGGACCCCGGCCACGCGCTCGGCCAGGGCCGAGGAACCGGCGATCAGTTCGGTCAGGGGTCGCCAGGGCGGTTCCGGGATCGCTTCTGGCGCATGGGTTTCCAGGGTGAAGAACGGACCCCAGCCGCCGACCTCGGTCAGGACGGCGGCGGCGGAACCGGACGTGGTCATCCGGCGACCGGTTCGGAGATTGCCTCGGCCGTGCGCGCCCGCGAGCGGGCCGCGCAAGATGAGCTTCTTTCCATGGTCGGTTTCTGGCTCAGTGGCAGGGGAAGCGCGAGGAAGCGCCGGGCGTCGGGCACGAACTGGTGGATCACCGGCAGGACAACCGGCGCGGCCTTGGCTCCAGGCATGGGACGGATCGTCGTCAAGGGCCTCCTTCGGGATCGTGCGTCCCGGATCGTCGGGCGGGTGATGGTGACGTGTCTGACTCGCCCCGGAGGGCTCACAGTGGCGCGACCGTGCTGGAGTTCCACCAGCTTCCGTGCACCATCACTCGATTCGGACGGTACGGACCGCCGGATCGAGCGTCAAGTCGCCGACCAGGCGTTGTCCGGCCGGTGTGAGCTGGATCGCGGCAGTCCGTACCGGGATCGGCGCTAGCTCTCGCCGTTGAGCATGGCCAGAGTCAGCACGGTGTCGCCGATTCCCCAGCCGCCGTCGGTCACCTCCTCGACCAGCACCATGGTGTTGGCCCGGGCTCGCTCGCCGTAGATCTCGGCGTACAGGTCGGTGGTGCGGTGCACGATGGTTTCCTTCTGCTCGGCGGTCAGCGACCCGGCCGGCACCTTGAAGTTCGCGAATGGCATGAGTTGATCTCCTTGTGGGGTAACGAAAACGATCAGACGATGCCGCCGTTGGCCCGCAGCACCTGGCCGTTGACCCAGTGGCCCTCGGCACTGGCCAGGAACGTGACGACGTTGGCGATGTCGGCCGGGGTGCCAAGGCGTTCCAGCGGCGGCTGCGCGGCCAGCCGGGCCACGGTCGCCTCGTCCTTGCCGTCCAGGAACAGATCCGTCGCGGTAGGACCGGGCGCGACCGCGTTCACCGTGACATCCCGGCCGCGCATTTCCCGAGCCAGCACCATGGTCAGCGCCTCCACCGCGCCCTTGCTCGCGACATACGCGCCGTACTCGGGGAAGGACAGGCCGACCACCGAGGTGGAGAAGGTGATCAGCGCGCCGCCCGGGCGCAACCGGCGGGCCGCCTGCTGGGCGATCACGAACGTGCCGCGGATGTTGGTGCGGTGCAATTCATCCAGCACAGTCAGATCCAGATCGGCCACCGTGGACAGTGCCATGCGCCCGGCGGCGTGCACCACCACGTCGACGCCGCCGAAGGTCTGCTCGGCGGCGTCGAACAGCGCTGCGACCTCCTTCTCATCGGCCACGTCGGCGCGCTGCGCCACTGCCCGTCCACCGGCGGCGGTGATCTCGCGCACCGCCTCCTCGGCCAGATCGGTCCGGCCCGCGTAGCCGACCACCACGGCCTGGCCCGCCGCGGCCAGCCGCAGCGCGCTCTCCCGGCCGATGCCGCGGGAGCCTCCGGTCACGATGGCGACCCGGGTGTGGTTCTCGTCTGTTTCCAGCATGTCTCCATGGTGAGCCGGTTCGCCGGGTGCGACCAGTGGCCGCTCACCCTGGGGTTGCCATCCCCAGGCTCCGCGCTCCGCTGGAGCCCATACTGGAGACGTGGACCTCTCAGAGCTGGGCTTCTTCCTGCAGACGCGACGGGCGCGGATCAAGCCGGTCGATATCGGGCTGCCGCACGGGCCGCGGCGGCGGGTGCCCGGGCTGCGCCGGGACGAGGTGGCCACGCTGGCCGGGGCGTCGGTGGACTACTACACCGAACTGGAGCGCGGGCGGGGCGCGCAGCCCTCGGCCCAGATGCTGGCCGCGCTGGCCCGCGCGCTGCGGCTGGACTCCGACGAACGCGACCACCTGTTCCGGCTGGCCGGACGCCCGGTGCCCGCGCCGGAGGGCGCGCTGACCCACCTGCAACCGGCCATGCTGGACCTGCTGGGCCGCCTGACCGAGACGCCCGCGCAGATCATCACCGACCTGCACGAAACCCTGGTGCAGAACCGGCTGGCCATCGCGCTGCTGGGGCGGCAACCCGTTGGGGGACAAGGATTCGAGGCCAGCTTCGCCTACCGCTGGTTCACCGATCCGGCCGCGCGGGAGATCTATCCGGCCGAGGACCACGCGCACCAGTCGGCCTCGTTCGTCGCCGATCTGCGCGCGGCGGTCGGGCGGCGCGGCAAGGACCGGCATTCCGCGGAGATGGTGTCGCGATTGCGGCGGCGGAGCACCGAGTTCGCCGCACTGTGGGACACCGGGGACGTGGCCGTGCGGCGGCGGGACAGCAAACGGATCGTGCACCCGGAGGTCGGGGTGCTGGAACTGTCCTGCCTGTCGCTGCTCAGCGAGGACGGTCGCCAGCGGCTGCTGTGGTTCGTGCCGCAGCCGGGCACCGCGGCGGTGGAGAAACTCCAGCTGATCTCGGTGATCGGCACCCAGCGGATGACGGCCGAGGACCGGAGCTGATCTCCGCCCAGCGTTTGCGTCCCGCTGCCGGGCTGCTGGTCACGTGCCATGCTGTCCGTGTCCCACCCGGCTGACCCGCGCGTGGGCCGCGTGAGGGGTCCTGTCACACCCCGACGGCGCGGCCCCTGAACCATCATTTGGAGGAGAAATCACCATGCGGCACACCACGTTGCGGGATCTGGACGTCTCCCGGATCGGTCTCGGCGCGATGGGCATGTCCTTCGCCTACGGCTCGGCCGACCGCGACGACGCCGAATCCATCCGCACTATCCACCGGGCGTTCGAGCTCGGTGTGACCTTTTTGGACACCGCGGAGGTGTACGGTCCGTACACCAACGAAGAACTCATCGGCAGCGCGCTGAAGGGGCACCGCGACGACGTGGTGCTGGCCAGCAAGTTCGGCATGATCTCGCACACCGGGCGGGATGGCCTGGACAGCAGCCCGGCCAGCATCCGCACCGCGGTGGAGGGTTCGCTCACGCGGCTGCGGACCGACCGGATCGACCTGTTCTACCAGCACCGGGTCGACCCGAACACGCCGATCGAGGAGACCGTCGGCGCGCTGGCCGAACTGGTGGCCGAGGGGAAGATCCGGCACATCGGGCTGTCCGAGGCCGGGGTGGCCACGATTCGGCGGGCCAACGCGGTGCACCCGATCACCGCGGTGCAGTCGGAATACTCGCTGTGGACCCGGGATCCGGAGGACGGCGTGCTGGCCACGCTCGCCGAACTGGGCATCGGTTTCGTGCCGTACTCGCCGCTGGGGCGCGGTTTCCTGACCGGCGCCATCCGCTCGGCCGACCAGCTGGGCGAGGACGACTCGCGGCGCAACAACCCGCGGTTCTCCGGGGAGAACTTCGATGTCAATCTGCGGATCGCCGATGAGGTCGCGGCCATCGCTGCCGAAGTCGGCGCGACTCCGGCCCAGGTGGCGATCGCCTGGCTGCTGGCCCAGGGCGAGCACATCGCGCCGATCCCGGGAACGAAGCGGATCGCGCGGGTGGAGGAGAACGTGGGCGCGGACTCGGTGCAGCTTTCGGCTGAGCAACTGGCGAAACTGACCGGGTTGACGCCGCCCGCGGGGGATCATCACCCGGAGGCCCAGATGAAGATGCTGGACCGGTAAGGCGGTTCGTTCGGTTGGGCGCGGCCGCTGTGCGGCCGCGCCCGATTTCAGTCCTCGGACAGCAGGTGGTGCAGGAAAACTTCCGGTGTGGCAAGGAAATCTCGGGTGAGTCGGACCGGAAGGGCCTGATCGTAGGTGGTGCGGGCGAGTTCGCCGGTGTCGATGATCTCGTAGATGGTCGCGGCGGGCAGGGTGAGCAAAATCGGGGAGTGGGTGGCCACCACGATCTGCCCGCCCTGCGCCGCCAACTCGGTCAACCGGGCCAGCACGGCCAGGCAGCCGCGCACGGACAGCGCCTGGACCGAGCGTCGGGCGCGGCGGACAATCGGGAATTTCCCTCGGCCCGGCCACGAATTCGTGGCCGGGCCGGTAGAGTACGGGGAGATTCTGGGGGGTGCATGGCGCGAATTGTTGTTGTAGGCGCAGGAATCATCGGGCTGTCCACGGCCTTGCTGCTGGCCGGCGCCGGTTTCGACGTGACCGTGCTGGAACGCGAGGCCGAGCCGCCACCGGCCGCACCGGAAGCCGCGTGGCAGGGCTGGGCGCGCAAGGGCGTTGCCCAGTTCCGGCAGCCGCATTTCCTGCAACCAGGCGGCTTCGGCATCCTGGACACCCGGCTGCCGGGCGCGGCCGACGCACTGCGTAAGGCCGGCTCCGCGTTCAACCACCTGTCCATGATGCCCGACACCATTACCGACCGGACCCCGCGCGAGGGCGACGAACGATTCAACTGCGTGGCCGCGCGCCGGCCGGTGCTGGAACACGCGATCGCCGAGTTCGCCGCGCAGCGGTTGGACATCCGGCGCGGAGCCGGGGTCATCGGGCTGCTGTCCGGGCCGTCCGCGACACCCGGTGTGCCGCATGTGACCGGGGTGCGCACCTCGACCGGCGAGGACCTCCCGGCCGACCTGGTGATCGACGCGACCGGGCGGCGGTCGGCGTTGCCGGGCTGGCTGGCCGATCTGTCCGCCCGGCCGCTCGACGAGGAACGCGAATCGGCCAGTTTCACCTACTACACCCGGTATTTCCGCTCGGTCGGCGGCGAAGGCCCGGTGTTCCCGGGCGGGCGGATGGCGCAGCACTACGACTGCTATTCGCTGCTCACCCTGCCCGGCGACGCGGACACCTGGGGGCTGACCGTCTACGTATCCGCGCACGACCGGCCGATGAAGGAACTGCGGCACGTGGACAAGTGGACCGCGCTGGTCCGGGCCTGCCGGCTGCACGAACCCACCATCGCCGGGGAACCGCTGACCGACGTCGTCGCGATGAGCGGGGTGACCGCGCGTCGCCGGATCGACGTGCTGAACGGAAAACCGGTGGTGACCGGGGTGCTGTCGGTGGGGGATTCGTTGTGCAGCACCAATCCGGCCACCGGCCGGGGAATCTCGCTCGGGCTGATGCAGGCCGCGGACCTCACCGACGCGGTGAGCGAGCACCTGGATGCGCCGGCCGAACTGGCCCGGCAGTACGACGAGATGATCCGGGCGCGGGTGCTGCCCTGGTACCGGGACACGGTGAGCACGGACCGGGCGCGGTTGGCGCAGGTGGACGCGGTGATCCAGGGAATCGACCCGATGACCGGGGCCGTGCGCGACGGGGGCGCGCCGGGTGGAGACGCGAAGGCCGCGGCCCGGCGGGCATTCCTGCGCGCGGCCTTCCACGATCCCGAGGTGTACCGGGGATTCAACGACCTGGTCAGCGTGCTGACGCCAGTGGATGAGATCCTGGCCCGGCCCGGTATGGCCGGGCGGATCGCCGCGGCCAACGAGAGCCGGGAGCCGTTCCGCGCGCCCGGCCCGACCCGCCCCGAACTCCTGGAGTTGCTGGCATGAGCACACCCGAACCGACCGTCCGGAAGATCCAGTCCGGCCCGGTCGCGTTGTCCGTGGCCGAGCACGTCGGCACGGAGCGGCACGACACTCCGGTGCTGCTCATCCACGGCTGGCCCGACTCCGGGTATCTGTGGCGGCATCAGGTGGATTTCCTTGTCCGGCAGGGGTTCCGGGTGATCGTGCCGGATCTGCGCGGGTTCGGCGCGTCCGAAAGGCCAAGCGAGGCGGCCGACTACGCGATCGGCAAATCGGTCGCGGACATGACCACGATCCTCGACGCCGTAGGGGTCTCCGCGGCACACGTGGTCGGACACGACTGGGGTGCGGTGGTGGCCTGGAGCCTGGCCGCCACCCAGCCGGACCGGGTGCGCACGCTCACCGCGCTGTCCGTGCCACACCCGGGCGCGCGGCGCACCCTTCGCCAGTCGGAAATGGCCTGGTACCAGCTGTTCTTCCAGTTCGAGGGCGTCGCCGAGGCCACCATCCAGGCCGACGACTTTGCCTGGTTGCGCTGGCTGATGCGCGGCGGCGAGGGCGATTTCGACCGCTATGTCGTGGATCTGGCCCGGCCGGGCGCGCTGACCGCGTCGTTGAACTGGTACCGGGCCAATCTCGCGCCCCGGCCGCCGGGCAGCGCGCCGCGGCTGCCCGCGGTCGCCGCGCCGACCATGGGGATCTGGTCCGACGGCGACCACTTCCTGGACGGCGAGCGAATGGCCGCGTCGGGCGAGTTCGTCATCGGAAAGTGGCGGCACGAGGTGATTTCCGGGGCCAGCCACTGGATTCCGGTGGACGCGCCGGACCGGCTCAACGAACTGCTCGGCGACTGGCTGAGCTGAGCGGCCCGGCGCGGAACCGACCAGTCCTGGGACAGGGTTGTTGTTTCCTCGGGTGACCCGATCTCAGGCTGGGCTGGTCGTCGGCGTCGTCGGCGGCTGACTGGGGTGCGTCGCGGGCGCGTTGATCCGGGTCGCGGTGATCGTGGCGCCGCTGAGCGTGCCGGTCACCCGGATCGTCTCGCCCACCGTGAACTGCTGCGCGGTGGCCGGGCTCGCGGCCGTGCCGAACCTGGTCGAGCCGGTGATCGTCACGGTGATGTTCTCGCCCGCCTTGGTGGTCACCACCCAGGAATCCCCGCTCTGCGTGGTGATCCGCCCGCTGACCCCGTTGTCCTTGCTGCGGTTGCCGTTGCCGTGCGGGGCGCTGCTCGAACTGGGCGCGCTGCTGGCCGACGGACTGGGCGACAGCGACAAGCTCGACGTGTCGCTGCCACAGGCCGCCACCCCCAGCCCGATACCCGCGCAGGCCAACGCGGCCACGCCGAATCGCAGCACCCGGACTCCTGCCTTCGCCATCATCGAAAACCCTTTCGCGGTGCGGCTGTCTGGCAGTGGTGTGGACGTGCCGGGTCGTTTCCGCGTTGGCCGGGCGGGGGAGTCTTCAGCGGACCTTCAGACGCTGCGCAGCACCGAGACCACGGTGCCCAGCACGACCGCGCGGTCGCCGTCGATGACCTGGTAGTCCGGGTTGCGCGGCTCCAGGTACACGTGCCCGTTGCGCTTGCGGTACACCTTCACGGTGGCCTCGTCGTCGATCATCGCGGCCACGATCTGGCCGGAGTGCGCCTCGGACTGCTGGCGCACCACCACGATGTCGCCGTCGCAGATCGCCGCGTCGATCATGGAATTACCGCGCACCCGCAGCCCGAACACGGTGCCCCGGCCGGTCAGTTCGCGGGGCAGGCTCAGCATGTCGTCGACGTGCTGCTCGGCCGCGATCGGCACACCGGCGGCGATGTCGCCGACCACCGGCACACTCACCGAGTTCTCGGCTTCCCGGGGCGCGGTCTCCTGCAGGAACAGCCGCACGTCGATCGGTCGGGACATGGTATCGCTGCGGCGCAGAAAACCCTTGTCCTCCAAGCTGGTCAGGTGCTTGGACACCGAGGAGGAGGACCGCAGGCCGACCGCGTCGCCGATCTGCCGGGTGCTCGGCGAGTACCCGTAGCGGACCACGTAGTCCCGGATGGTGGCCAGGATGCGCTGCTGGCGCTCCGGCAGGGTCGTGGTGTCCAGGTAGTCGAAAGCGTCGTCGTAGGCGGTCACCCGGGAAATCATAAGGGCGGGCACGGATTCACCCGGCACCGACATGCCTGGTCAGCCCGGTGTCCACTGTTCAGGGGACGAGTACCGTGCGCTGGTCGCTTCCGGTGTCCCGCCAGGCCGCTTCGACCTCGGTCAGCGGCACGGCGCGGGCGTCGATCGTGCAGGCGCCCTTGTCGATCTCGGCGGCCGGCGCGGGCAGTTCGGTGAGAATGTCCTTGAGGTGCGCCTGGCGGCCCTCCTCGATCTCGAAGGTATCGGAGTGATCTGAGTAATTCGGTGGGCGTTTCGGGCCAGAATGGCGGCATGCGATACCACACCACCGTGGCCATCCCGGTGCCCGCCGCGCGGGCCTGGCAGACCCTGGCCGCGATCCCGGACTGGCCGAACTGGACGCCGACGGTCACCGCGATCGCCGTCGACGGAGCTCCTGGAGCTGCGCCCGAGGTGGGGTGGGCGGTGACCATCAAGCAGCCGGGGCGGGGCGCGGTCGAGTACCGGATCGACGTGGTCGAGCCGGGACGGCGATTCCGTTGGGGCAACGCGAAGTTCGGGGTGCGGCAGTCGGCGGACCACGTGGTCGTGCCGGACGGGGAGCAGGCCTGCACGGTGGAGCTGACCTTCGCCATGGAGGGTCCGCTCGGTGGGCTGCTGGGGGCGCTGGGCGCGGGCAAGATCCGGCAGATGGTGGACGCGGAGGCGAACGCGCTGCGCGAACACCTGGCGCCGTAGGGCTGAGCGGGCCGCGCACCTGTGCCGCCGAGCCGCGCGGTGGGCCTCGCCGCGCGCTTGCGCATCTGTCTTGCGGATCTGCCTTGCGGGTCTGAGCCGCGCGCTTGCGGGGAATCGGCGCCGACGACACGTTGTGCACGTGCCGCCGGCGCCGAGGTTCCTGCCTGCCGCGTAACGGAAGTCAGCCGGTGACGGGACGCGGGCGGAGCCGGGCGACTCGGGCGGTGACGGGGACGCGAAAGGAGCCAGGCGACTCGGGCGCGGGATATGTGTGTTGCGAATTTGCGGGGCGCGCAAAACTTGCGGGCCGCGCAAAATGAAAATTACTATGCTCCATCTGCGCAGGGCGCAGGGCGCAGGGCGCAGGGCGCAGGGCGCAGGGCGCAGCTGGGCGCGCTCGGGCGGATGCCGCTGCTGGGCCGAATACGGAAACAGGCGCTGATCCGGGCCGGAAGCAACAGCTGAGCCGCGCGCGGATACGGGCGCTGAGCTGCGGGTGGACTACCGGTTCTGCCAGACCGGCGGGCGCTTGTCCAGGAACGCCTGCATGCCCTCCTGCGCGTCGCAGGTCATCGCGTTGGTCGCCATCACCTCGCGCATCCGCTCGTAGGCCTGCGGCTGCGGGAGGTCGATCTGTTCGTAGAACGCCTGTTTGCCGATCTTGAGCGTCAGCGGGCTCGCCGTCGCGATCTGCTCGGCCAGCTCCCAGGTGCGCTCGGCCAGCCGCTCGGCCGGCACCACCTCGTTGATCAGACCCCAGTCGGCCGCGGTGGCCGCGTCGATGGGCGCGCCGGTCATCAGCATCTGCAGGCTGCGCTTACGCCCGATGGCCCGGCTGAGCGCGACCGACGGCGTGGAGCAGAACAGGCCGATCTTCACCCCGGGCGTGGCGAACACGGCATTCGACGAGGCCACGGCCAGGTCGCAGGCGGCCACCAGCTGGCAACCGGCCGCGTACGCCGCGCCCTGCACCGAGGCGATCACCGGCTGCGGCACCTCCACGATCGCTTCCATCAGCTCGGTGCACACCCGGAACACCTCGCGTTCGTGCTCGAGCGTGCGGTCCACCATCTCGCGCAGATCGTGACCGGCCGAGAAGGCCGGACCGTTGGCGCGCACCACGATCGCGCCCACGTCCGGCGTGGCCGACAACTCGCGCAGGCCGTTGGTCAGCTCGGTCATCATGGCCACGGACAACGGGTTGCGTTGCGCCGGCCGGTCGAGCACCAGCACCCCGGCCCGGCCGTGCCGTTCCAGGTTGATGTGTTCGGTGATGGCGGTGGACATGGCCGCTCCCTTCGGGACACAGCTGGGCAGTTCACAGACCTCCAGACTGACTGTTCGCGGGCGTCGGGGCGAGTCCATCGGACGAGGCGGTAGGGTGATGTTGGGCATGCTGGATGCCACCGGGTCCGCGGGAAGGGTCAAACCCACCAGACAATTCACGGCCGGGAAGTGCCTGTCGCTCACCTCCTTTCGGCCTGCTCAGCGGACCGCAGGCGGATACGAGGAGGTCGCCGTGCCGACTGTGCCGTTGCCCGAGAATCCCGACCTGGACCAGCTGAAAAAGCAGGCCAAACTGCTGCTCCGCGCGGTGCGCGAGGGCCATCCGAAAGCGCTCGCGCTGGTCGCCGAGCAGCATCGCGACGCGGACCTCGCGGCCTTCACGCTGGCCGCGGCGCAGTTCGTGCTCGCTCGCAGCTACGGGTTCGCCAGCTGGCCCAAGCTGCGTCAGCACGTCGAGGGGCTGGAGCCAGGGCCCGGCCCGGCGCCGGAGGGCCTGCGGGTGCTCACTCCGGCCAATCGGTATCACCTACGGACGGGCTGGGCCGACGCGGATGATCTGCGGCGGGTGGCCGCAGCTTGTCCGGAGCTGGCTGATGCGCCGCCGTTGTCGACCGTGCACTACAACGGTGTCCGGGTGCTTGTGCTCGGCACGCCGGATGGGCCGCGATTCTGCGAGCTCACGCCGACCGGCATCGCGATTTCCGGTGCGGTGAAAGGCGAATCGACCGCGCGAGCCACGCTGGTGTTCCACACCGCGCTGGGCACGCTGGCCGGGATGGTCGCGCCGGAGGTGCGCAGCCTGTCGCTGGAGCGGCCGGCGGATCTGCTGGCCCGGGAGCGGGTCGTGCTGCACGACGGGGTTTTCGTTGTGCCCAATGCGTTTCCGGTGACCGATGCCGGTCTCGTGTTCCGGTTCGACGGCAGCCGGACGGGCGAGATCATTGCCGCAACAGCGTTTCCCGATCGAGCGGTGCGGCGGGTGGATCGGCCCGCTCCGGCTGCTGAGCGGGCTTCGGTTGGGGCCCAACGGCTTGCCGCTGCCATCGCCACGGCTGACGCGCCGCCGGTGGTCGACCCGGACCAGTGGACGCCCGGGGTGCACCGGGAACTGACCGGCAGCGAGTGCCTGCAACTGGGGCGGTACGGGAATCTGCTGGGCTGGCACTGGATCGGGGCCGAGGAGGACAGCGGTCTGTACGTGTTCGACTTCGGGCCGCAGCAGGGGCCGGTGCGCTCGTTCGCCCTCGTCGGCGCGAGCATCTCGGCGACCCGGATGTACTACGACTTCCAGGACGGCAGCAGTGGCACCGTTGCGGTGCTGGGGCTGGTCAACGATCCACGGGTTGCCTCGATCGCGTTGCGGCGCAACGGAAATCCGGATGCCGAGGCGAGCGTCGAGGGTGGCACCTTCGTGATCGCCGGGGCGAGCGCCTCGGGCGACCGGGGTGCGGTGCTGGTGGCGCGGGACGGGGACGGGCGGGTGCTGGAGGAACTGCCCTGGCGGCTCACCAGCTGATCGCGCGACGGGCTGTCGAGCGGCCGGCCAGCGCATCGGTCATTCGGTCAGGGCCGGGCGGATCAGGTCGAGGAACTCGGCGTCGCTGATGTCGGCCGCGTCCTCGGGGCGCAGCCGGATCGTGCCGGTGCTGGTGCGCAGCTTGGGATGCCGATCGAGGAAGCCGCCGTCGTTTTCGCGTCGCCAGCCGTAGAGCGAGACGCCGTGCCGCCACACCCCGAGGTGCAGCCTGCGCTTGCCGGATCGGTAGGTGGGCATGCCGTAGGCGAGAACCACGGCCGCCTTGGGGTCGGCCCGGCGGATCAGCGCGTGCAGGCGGTCGAACAGCGGGCGGTGCTCAGCCGGGATGGCGGCGATGTAGTCACGCACCGTGGCGTCGAGGTGCTCGTCGAGCGGGTCGGTGGGTCTGTTGCCGGGTTTGTTGTCGAGCGACATGTCGGCCTCCTCGGTTCGATAGAACTCTGCCACTGATGCTGAAGTCGCGTTATGAGAGATCACTTGCATGATGAGTGCGAGACGGCTACATTCATGCGAGTCAGCTCTTACGAAGAGCGTCGCGAGACCAAGGAGTTCTCCCCATGACCGTCCCCGCTGCCACCTCCCGCACCTTCGACCTGGGTGACGAGCTCACCGTGACCGTGGACGAGCGCGGCGACACCGACCAGCGCACCGGGATGCTGGTGCTGCACGGCGGCGCCGGGCCGCGCTCGGTGGCCGGGCTGTCGGCCACGCTGGCCGAACACAACCGCGTGCTCACCCCGACCCACCCCGGCTTCGACGGCACGCCCCGGGCCGCCTGGTGCGACACCATCGCCGACCTCGCGGTCACCTACCTGGACCTGATCGACGAGCTGGGCTTGACCCGGGTGCTGGTGCTGGGCAGCTCGATCGGCGGCTGGATCGCCAGCGAGATGGCCACCCGGGACATCCACCAGCGACTGTCCGGTGTGGTGCTGCTCAACGCGGTCGGCATCCGGCCCGACGACAGCCAGGACATGACCGACACCCGGACCATCACGCCGGTGCGGATGGGCGAGCTGGCCTTCCACAACCCGGCGCTGCGGCCCAATCCGGCCGAGATGTCCGAAGACCAGCGCGCCGCGCAGCTGGCCAACCAGGAAACCCTTGCGCTGTACGGGGGAGAGTCGTTCCTGTTCGACCCCAAGCTGCGCCGCCGGGTGCGCCGGATCGACCTGCCGGTGCTGGCCGTGTGGGGTCTGGCCGACGGCGTCGCCACCGAACGCTACGGCCGCACCTTCGCCGGCGCGTTTCCGCGCGGCCAGTTCGCGCCGATCCCGGACGCCGCGCATTTCCCGCACCTTGAGCAGCCCGGCCCGACCCTGGCCGCCATCGACACCTTCATCCGGAACGAGATCAAGCCGGTCGGCTGAAATCCTCCCGCCCGCCGCGGTCGCCGCCTCGCGCGGTCGGCCGCGGCGGAGGCGTGTCCGGGGAAAATCCGGGGTTGACTCTGGAGTCGACTCCAAGTTCTAGCGTGGAGTCATGCGGGCGAACACGATCACGGGCGGGTTGACGGTGACGCAGGTGGCCGCGCGGGCCGGGGTGCGGCCGGACACCGTCCGCTACTACGAACGCGTCGGGTTGCTGCCCGCGCCGGCCCGGACCAGCGGCAGTCACCGCCGCTACGACGAGACGATCGTCGAGCGACTGCACTTCATCCGCAGCGCCCAACGGCTCGGACTCACCCTGGCCGAGGTCGGTGCGCTGCTCGCGGTGCGGGACACCGGGGCCTGCCCCTGCGCCGACGCCGAACACCTGCTGCGTGGCCACCTCGACGAGATCGACGCCGAGATGACCCGGCTGGCCGCACTCCGGGCCGACGTGGTGGCAATGCTGGCCGCCATGCCCAGCCCGGACCGGCCGGAGGGGAGCACCGACCTGTGGTGCCCGCCCGTGGCCGGACTGGCCGACACCGGCGAGAGGAGGTGAGTCCGGATGCTGTGCCCATGCTGCGGTGAGGGCGGCTGCGACTGCGGCTGCTGCTGACCCGAGACTTCCCGCCCCGAGGCGCCAGGGCGGGAAGCCGGGGATACCGGTCAGGCGAAGTCGGTGGCCGGGACCGTGGCGTAGCGGCTCATCGCCTCGATGGTGACCTGCGGGGTCAGGTCCCCGCCCGCGGCCAGCTGGTCGCGCAGGTCGCGGAAGTACTGCACGTACAGGTCCGGGGTGAAGGTGTTGACCATGATCGCCGGCTGGTCACCCGGGTTGGCGAAGGTGTGCGGGACGCCCGGCGGCACCATCACCAATGTGCCTGGCGCCGCGTCGTAATCCTTGTCTCCCACGGTGAAGCGCACCGCGCCGGACACCACGTAGAAGCCCTCGTCGTGCGCGGCATGCCGGTGCTGGGGCGGGCCGCTGCTGTGCGGAGCGAGGGTGATCTCGCCGAAGCCGAGGCGATGCCCGGTGGCGCTGCCGTCCTCCATGATGCGCATGGTGGCCGGGCCCAGTTCGATGGTCTCGCCATCGTCCGGGCCGACCACGGAAACCTCGTTCACGGCTGACTCCTTTTATGAAGGTTAACTCTCACGAGGGTAGTGCGCTCGCACTTCATTGTGCAAGTATGCTCTTATCGTTGGAGCAGACTTGCTTCGTGTCGCGGCGAGGAGGGACCAGATGGCCACGAACGCGGCCCAGACCAGCACCGGGCGGGCCAACCAGAAACTGCGCACTCGCAACGCGATCGTGCACGCCGCGGCCGAACTCAGCCGCACCGGCCGCGAGCTGACCATGCCCGAGGTGGCCAAGGCGGCGCTGGTCTCCGAGGCCACCGCCTACCGGTACTTCCCGGACCTGGCCAGCCTGCTGACCGAGGCCATCGCCGGACAACTGCCCAGCGCGGAGGAGGCGCTCAAGCCGGTCGCGGACTCCGCCGATCCGGTGGAGCGGATCGCGGTCGGCACCGAATTCCTGCTTCGGCACGTGCAGGCCCGGCAGGGCGTGGTGCGCGCGATGATCGCCGCCACCATCGTGCGGCCCGAGCAGGTGCCGGCCCGGCCCGGGCTGCGGTTCGGGTTGATCGACAGCGCTCTCGCGCCGGTGGCCGACACGCTCCCTGCCGAGGCGCTCACCCAACTCAAGCGGGACCTCGCCATCGTGGTCAGCGCCGAGGCGCTGTTCAGCCTGACCGACCTGCACGGGCTGGACCCGGAGGCGGCCATCGTCAGCGCCGTGCACGCCGCGACCACCCTCACCCGGGCCGCGCTGAGCCCGGATTCCGTTGGCCGCTGAGGCTTTCCGTCGGACCCGCGTCGTGTTGAGCCGGATTTCGTTGCCGGCTAAGGCTTTCCGGCTGGAGCCGCGAGGGCGGCGGTGAGCATGGCGATCAGATCGGCCACGAACCCGGGGTGATCGAGCAGCACCGGCAGGCCCTCGTCGATCCGCCGGGCGCGGTCGGCGAGCGCGGCGGTGAGCATGGTGATCATCGCCGCGATCCGCTCCAGCGCCACCGGTTCGCCCACCGCGTCCCGGCACAGCCGCTCCACCAACGCCAGCTGGCCGGCCAGCGCGGTGCCGGCGATCGGGTCGGGCAGGTCCCGGGTGCGCACCCCGGACTGACCGGACAGCTGGGCGATGATGCGCAGGAAGTCCCGGCCGTCCGCGCTGGTCAGCTTCTCGGCCACCGGTTCGATCACCGCGGTCAGCACGGTGCCCAGGTCGGCGCCGGTCAGCCCGGCCAGCACCGGTTTGCGCTCTTCCTCCATCGGGTGCATGTGCCGGTCGATGATCGCGGTCAGCAGTCCGGTCCGGCTGCCGAAGTGGTACTGCACGGCCGAATCGTTGGCCTGTCCGGCACGGGTCACGATCTCGCTGGTCGGCGCGCCGTCAATGCCCCGGCGGGCGAACAGGTGCTCGCCCGCGCGCATCAGTCGGTCCCGGGTGGTTGTGGCGTCACGGGGCATGGACGCATACTAACGACAGGCGTTAGTAACGGCAGCCGTTAGAAGGAGGCGTGATGACCGCGACCGCACCGGTCTACGACCCGTTCGACGAGGCGTTCCAGGCCGATCCGTACCCCGCCTACCGCGCCCTGCGCGACGACGACCCGGTGCACCACCACGACAAACCCGCTTTCTGGGTGCTGTCCCGGTTCGCCGACATCTGGGACGCGGTGCGCGAACCGGGCACCTTTTCCTCGGCCCAGGGCCTGACCTTCCATCCGGACGAGATCGGCAAGCTGGGCCTGGCGCCCACCCTGGTGATGCTCGATCCGCCGCGGCACGGGCGGCTGCGGGCGTTGGTGAGCAAGGGATTCACCCGGGGCCGGGTGGCCCGGCTGACCGACGAGATCCGCGCGTTCACCAAGCAACGCATCGACTACCTGGCCCGGGCCGCGGCCGACGGTGAGCCGGTGGATCTGCACCGCGACTTCTCCTCGCCGATCCCGACCTTCGTGGTGGCCCGGCTACTGGGCGTGCCTGAGTCCGACCGGGCCCGGTTCGATCCGTGGGTGTTCGCGCTGACCAGCTTTCAGGACAACGGGTTTCCGGTGTCGGACAAGAACGCGGTGGGCGCGGTGGCCGAGATGTTCGGCTACTTCGCCGACGTGATCAAGGCTCGCCGGGCCGACCCGGGGGAGGATCTGATCAGCGCGCTGACCGTGGCCGAAGTGGACGGTGAAAAACTGGCCGACTGGGACATTCTCGGCTTCTGCTTCGCTCTGGTAGCCGGAGGAAACGACACCACGAGCAACCTGATCTCACACAGCGTCATGCTGCTCGACGGGCATCACGCGCAGCGCGAACTCCTGCTGTCCCAACCGGATCTGCTGCCCGGCGCGGTGCTGGAGTTCCTGCGGATGGAGAGTTCGGTGCAGGGCCTGGCGCGCACCACGCGTAAACCCGTGACGCTGCACGGGATCACCATCCCCGAAGGGGAGAAGGTGTTGATGCTGTTCGGTTCCGGCAACCACGACGAACGCGAATTCGGGCCGGACGCCGACAAACTGGACATCACCCGGGAAATTCCGCGCCACCTCGGCTTTTCCACCGGGGTGCACTTCTGTATCGGCTCGCACCTGGCCAGGCTGCAGGCGCAGATCGCCCTGTCCGAACTGCTCGACCGGTTCCCGGCGATCGGCGTGGATCTGCCGAACGCGCAACGCATCCAGTCCGCCTACACCCGAGGCTGGGTCACCCTGCCGGCTACCGGCCTGGGCTGACCGACGTACGTGCGCGAATGCTCAGTGCAGCAACAGAATCCCGGCCACCACGATCAGCACCAGGACGACGGCTGCTATCCCGACGAGCAGGACAGCCTTACCGCCTTCGCGCTTGCGCTCTTCCTTCTTGCGCTCGCGCCACTGGATGAAGCTCGTCTCCTCACCGCTCATGGCGGACACCATAGCGGTGTGTCAACCCGGGGTGCGGGTCAGGTGGGTACGGCGCGTCGCGATCACCGGCGGGGCCGCCCGTTCAGCCTCCCCGAGGCGAGGTCGGCCGACACCGCGTGTACCCAGGTCAGCTCGGTGCTGGTGATCGTCTTGCCGTACTCGTGGTCGAGCCGGGCATCGCGGTCGGCCCGACCGCGGGCAGCAGCAGGCCGAACACCGGCCGGGGCGCGGCGTGCCGCAACAGCAGCCGCCCGCCCTCGGCCTCGACCAGCGACCGGGCCAGCGCCAGGCCGATGCCGTGGGTGCCCTCGCGGGTGGTGCGCGGCGCGAACGCGGCGTCCGGATTGGACAGTCCCGGCCCCTCGTCGGACACCTCGATCAGCAGTCCGTCGGCGAAGGAGTCGGCGGCGACCGCGGTGCGCCCTTCGCCGTGCTCCAGTGCGTTGCCGACCAGCACGTCCAGTGCGTGCCGCACGGCCCGGGCCGAGGCGTGCACCTCCGGCAAGTCGGCCGCACAGGTCACGGTCAGCGCGCGGTCCCGCTCGGCGAACAGGCCGTGCCACTGCTCCCGGCAGGCGTCCAGCAGATCCGGGACGGGCAGCGGATCGGTGCGCTGATGGGTGTCGCGGGCCAGGCGGAGCAGGTCCTCGATGGTGATCTGGATCTGCTCGCCCCGGCGCAGCGCGGTTTCGGCCGCCTGGCGCAGATCTGCGTCCGGCCGGGACAGCGCCGACTCCAGCCCGAGCAGCAGCCCGGTCAGCGGGGTGCGCAGCTGGTGCGACACCTGGGTGCTGAACGCACGCTCCCGCCGCAGCAGATCGCCCAGCCGGCCTGCGGTGGACCCGAGGGCCTCGGCCAGCGAATCGGCCTCGGTGATGGTGGAGCGGGCCGGGGTGATGGTGAAATCGCCGTCGCCCAGCGCGCGGGCGGAGGTGGTCAGCCGCTCCAGCGGGATGGCGATCTGCCGGGCCTGCCGCCGGGCCAGCAACCCGGCCACGCCCAGCACGCACAGGCCGAGCAGCGCGATGATCGCCCAGGCCCGCAGCGTCTGATCGGTCACATCGGCGTTGGGCATGGACACCCGCACGGTGGCCAGGATGCCGTGGTCGCCGGGCACCGGCACGGACACGGCCAGGTCGGCGCCCTCCACCTGCTCGTGCATCCGCCCGTCGGCGGCCGCGGCGGCGAACGCCGAGCGTTGCGGCCCGTGGTCGCGGACCAGCAACCCCGACGTGGTGTAGACGCCGATGGTGAGGTTTGCCGGGAACTCCGGGGGCAGGGCCAGCGGGCCGCGGTCGGTGGCCACCGTCTCGGGCACGAACGCGGACACCCGGGTGGCGTCGCGTTGCAGCGCGGTGATCGCCTCGCTGTGATAGACCGAGCGCACCGCGACCGCGGCCGGCACCGCGAACAGGGCCACGGCCAGCGCGGTGATCACCAGGATCGAGGTGCGCACCCGGCGGCGCAACGACTTGACTGCCACGGTTTCTCCTCGCCGCCGATCGACGTCCGCCGGTCATGGTGGCGGACGCACCGGTTCATCCTGACGCGCCGGTCCGTGCCGTCCCGCCCGGCCGCGCCGTGATTCGTATCATTCACTGGTGGCATCGGCTCACCTGCTGCTCGTCGAGGATGACCCGGACATCGGCTTCGAGCTCCGCGAAGCCCTGCTCGGGCATGGCTTCGGCGTGGCCTGGGCAGCCACCGCGGCGGAGGCGGAAACCCTTGTCGCACAACGCACACCCGAGCTGATCCTGCTCGACCTCGGCCTGCCCGACCGGGACGGGGTGGCGCTGTGCCGGGCGCTGCGGACGCAGGCGCCGACCACGGTGATCGTGGTGCTCACCGCGCGGACCGAGGAGTTCGAGGTGGTGGTGGCCCTGGACGCCGGGGCCGATGACTACCTGACCAAGCCGTTCCGGCTGACCGAACTGTTCGCCCGGCTGCGCGCGCATCTGCGGCGGCAGGCGGTCGCCGCCGAGACGGTGCCGGCGCTGGCCGTCGGCGATGTGCGGGTGGACCCGCACGCTCGGCGGGCCTGGGTCGGGGAGACCGAGTTGTCGTTGCGCCCCAAGGAGTTCGACCTGCTGCACATGCTACTCGACCACGCCGGTGAGGTGGTCAGCCGGGAGGCGCTGATGGCCTCGGTGTGGGACGAGCACTGGTTCGGCTCGACCAAAACGCTGGACGTGCACGTGTCCGCGCTGCGCCGCAAGCTCACCGAGCACGGCGAGAACCCGTTGCGCATCACCACGTTGCGCAACCACGGGTACCGGTACGAACGCGAGCGGTAGCCGAAAGATCACTGCCCGGCCAAGGTAAACGAATCGCTTACCTTGCGCGAAGACGCTGTTCACCAACCGACGCATAGCGTCGAAGCGGATCAGTCGTCTCGGGAAGGATCGCGATGTCGGGCGCGTGGCATCTCGGTCCGACCGCTCCGGTGCTGCGGCCGGCGGCGGAGCCGGCGCCCGAGACCACCCCGCTGCGGCGGCCACGCCGGGAACCGCCGCCCGCGCCACCGCCGGTTCGCTGGCACTGGGTGATTCTGTTCTGCTGGGCGGTGCTGTTGCAGGTGGTGCTGTACAGCAACGGCGGCTACTCCTGGCATTTCTTCGCCGAGGGCGCGGCGCTGCTGCGCGACCAGCACCCGCCCGGCATGACCGCGCCCGGCGGACTGCACCTGTACGCGAACTATCCGCAGCTGCAGATCGGCCCGCTGGCGCTGCTGGTGGCGATCGCGCTGGAACCGTTCGCCAGCGACGGCGGCTGGATGGTGGACGCCTGGCTGATGACCCTGTGCGGGCTGGCCGTGCTGTACCTGATCGAGCACCTGGTCCGAGTGTCCCGGCCACACGGGTCGCGGGCGCAGGTGGTCACCCTGCTGGCCGGCGGGCTGTCGTTCCTGTTCGCCTGGGAGTTGCTGGCCGTCCACTTCGGACATCTGGACGACGTGCTGGCGCTGTTGTTACTGACCTGTGCGGCGGTCGCGGTGCGCTATCGCGCGCCGGTGCTCACCGGGGTGTTCCTCGGCCTCGCGGTGGACGCGAAACCGTGGGCGCTGGCCTGCGCGGCGCTGCTGCTGGTGGCGCCGTGGCGGGACTGGTGGCGCGGTGCGGCGGCCGTCGCGATCGTGGTCGCGCTGGGCTGGTTGCCGTTCGTGCTGGCTGATCCGCATTCCCTGGCGGTGACCAGCTTCGTCATCCCGAACGTGGACGCGTCCTCGCTGCGCGCGCTGGGCGTCACCACCCCGAACACGCCGAGCTGGGACCGGGAGGCGCAGATCGCGCTGGGCTGTGGACTGGGCGTGCTGGCCGTGCTGCGGCGGCGCTGGCCGGCCGTGCTGGCGCTGGGCATCGGCGCCCGCATCGTGCTGGATCCCAGCGTGTACACCTACTACACCGCCGGCTTCGCGCTGGGCGTGCTGATCTGGGACCTGGTCGGGTTCCGGCGGCCGATGCCGGTGCTGAGCGCGCTGTGTTTCGCCGGGCTGATCGCGCCGGTTTTCCTGCTGCACAACGGACATCTGCTGGGCGAGCTGCGATTGTGGACCTTGCTCGTGGCCGGTGCCGTGCTGTTGGTCATTCCGGGTCGGAAGGAACCGATCTGACCGGGCGGTGCTCGTCGATCACGAACATCAGCAGTGCGAGCACCAGCGCCCCGGCCGCGACCCAGGCCGCGTGGTTGCGGATGTGCGCGGTAACCAGCGCGCCGAGCCCCGCGCCGATCAGGAAGGCCAGGCAGATCCCGCCGAACACGCCGGCCTGTTCGCCCGCGCGCGGCTCGTGCCGGAACAGCGCGCGGTAGAGGGCGCGGCTGGCGGTGCGCAGGTTGCCGGTGGTGATCGTGGTGTTCACCGACCAGCCGTGCACGGTGCTGAACGTGGCGTTCTGCAGTGCCGCGGTGAAGGCGACCAGCAGCACGATCGCGGTGTCGGCAAAGGAGTCGGGCAGCGCACCGATCACCGCGAGCACCACGATCTCGGCGACCAGGGCGGCGCGGAAAGGACGGCGCAGCAACGCTTCCAGCTGGGGATGGCGCATGGTCTCGGCGGTGAACACGCCGAGGAAGAAGGCCAGCAGCGGCGGCAGGTGCCGCAGCGCCGCGGCCCAGTCGCCCTTGGCGGCGAACACGCCGAGCAGCACCACGTTGCCGGTCTGCGCGTTGGCGAACACGCCGCCGTGTCCGACATAGGTGAACGCGTCCAGGAAGCCGCCCGCGGCGGCCAGTAGCAGGCCCAGTCGCAGGGTGCCCGCGGTCTGCGCGGTGCCGCCACCCTCGACCATCGCCACTCCGGGGTTCGGTGAGCCGGACGTGATCACTGTGGCATGCCCCGCTCCGGTCGGCAGCACGACAAAAATGTGATCGGGGTCACGTTGATCATCCACTTACTTTACCCATGAGTAGCATCACTGAGCGTCGCGACTCGATCACCCCGCCGTCGCCCGACCTGGGAGCGCTCAATGTTGAGACTCGCCCGCCCCCTGCCCACCGCCCTGATCGCCGCGCTGCTCGCCGCGGGTCTGCTGGTGGCGCCCGCCGCGAGCTCGGCCACCACCAGCCCGGCCGCGAGCAGCACCGATCCGCTGCAGGAGGCGATCGCGGCCAGCGCCGCACCCGGCCACTCGTGGACCCCGGAGGCGGCCACCTACGGCGAGTCCAAGCAGACCGACGTGCCGGTCACCATGGCCGACGGCACCGTCCTGCGGGCCACCGTCGACACCCCCTCGGACCCGGCGACCGGCCAGCCCGCGCCCGGCCCGTTCCCGGTGCTGCTGACCCAGAACCCCTACGGCAACGACACCGCCGGACAGCTCGGCTCGTCCTCGATCGGCGCCGACCCGTACTTCGTGCAGCGCGGCTACATCGACGTGTCGGTGGACGTGCGCGGCACCGGCGACTCCCAGGGCACGTTCGACCTGTTCGATCCGCAACAGGTCAAGGACTCGGTGGCCCTGGTGAACTGGGCCGCCGCGCTCCCGCACGCCAACGGCACGGTCGGCCTGCACGGCGCCTCCTACCTGGGCATCAACCAGCTGCTCACCGCGGGCGCGGTTGGCCCGAACTCGCCGGTGAAGGCGATCTTCCCGCTGGTCGCGGGCAACGACATGTACCGGGACACCGCGTTCATGGGCGGCATCCCGGACGGCGAGTTCGACGTGGCCTACCTGGGCGCGCTGCTGCCGCTGGTCACCCTGCTGGATCCGGTGATCTCGTTCCTGCAGAACCCGGCGCAACTGCTCAACACGGTGCAGGTTCTGTTGCAGCACCTGCAGAACAACGTCAACTACAACGCGCTGTTCCTGGCCCAGACCTATCTCGGCGGCCCGGACTCCTACGACAACGACTACTGGGAAGCAAAGGCACCGCAGAACATCCTGTCCAACGTGGTCGCCAACGGCATTCCGGCCTATCTGGTCGGCGGTGAGTACGACCTGTTCCAGCGGGGCGAACCGCTGAACTACGCGGGCCTGCAGAACGCCTGGGCCGGCCGCTCGACGACCGCGCCGATGGCGGCCGGTCAGCCGACCACCGGCCGCTACCAGTTGATCGACGGCGACTACACGCACCTGCAGGTCGCGCTGGACGCCGGCGCGCTGGACCAGTTGCAGCTGGAGTGGTTCGACACCTGGCTCAAGGGCGAGGACACCGGCATGGGGACCACACCCACTCCGCTGCACTACTACGACCAGGGCACCGGCCGCTACGCGGAAACCACCAGCTATCCGATCACCGGCGCCACCCCGACCACCTACTACTTCTCCGGCACCCGCAGCGGCAGCGCGCCATCGGTCAACGACGGCACCCTGACCACCACCAAGCCCACCGCGCTCACCGGAGCGGATCAGGTGGCCTGGGCGCCGGTCGGCGCGTCGATCTGCGATCGCTCGGTGGATCAGTGGATCATGGGCGCGGTTTCCCTGATATCCAGTAATTTCCCGAGTCCCACGCCCTGTCTCGACGACGACCGGGCGGCCCAGACCGGGCCGACCGCGCTGACCTACACCACCGCGCCGATGAGCACGCCCAGCACGCTGGCCGGGCCGATCACCGCGACCCTCTACGCCGCGGCCAACACCACGAACACGGAGTGGACCGTGGAGGTGGAGGACGTGGCCCCGGACGGCACGTCCAAGCCGCTGACCGAGGGCGCATTGATCGGATCGGCCCGGCAGATCGACAACTCGCGCAGCTGGACCGTCGACGGCCACACCGTGATGCCGTATCACCCGTACACGGCCGAGTCGGCGGAGACGGTGGTGCCCGGCGCGGTGACCCCGTACCAGATCGAGGTGTTCCCGACCTACGACACGCTCGCGGCCGGGCACCGGTTGCGGGTCACCCTGGACACCACCGACTTCCCGCACCTGCTGCCCACGCCGCAACAGTTGCTGGCCCTGGCCGGTGGCGTCTACCAGGTGCAGCGCACGGCGCTCGCGCCGAGCTCGGTGACGGTGCCGTTGATCGCCGGGTAGCCCGGAAGGTTTGCCCGTCGGCGTCGATGGGCATTCGTCCGCAATGACCACGGTGAAGCGGGCGGTGCTCTACGACGTCGACGGCACCCTGGTGGATACCAACTACCACCATGCGCTGTGCTGGTTCCGCGCCATGCGCAGCAGGGGCATCACGGTGCCGATCTGGCACCTGCACCGCGCCATCGGCATGGGCGGCGACCGGCTGGTCGCGCACGTGGCCGGCGACTCGGCGGAGAAGGAGCACGGCGACGAGCTGCGGCGGCGATGGAAGGTCGAGTACGACCAGCTGATCGACGAGGTGGTGGCGATCGAGGGCGCCACCGAGCTGCTGGCCGCCACCCGCGATCGGGACCTGGTGGTGGGCCTGGCCAGTTCCGGCGATCCGGCGCACGTCGAGCACTACCTGGAACTGTTGCGGGCCAAGGAGTTCGCGCAGACCTGGAGCACCTCGGGCGATGTGGAGTCCAGCAAACCCGCGCCCGATCTGGTGCGGCACGCGATGGACGAGTTGGCGGTGGACGAGGCGGTGCTGGTCGGCGATTCCGTCTGGGACTGCCGGGCGGCGGTGCGCGCCGGAGTCCCGTGTATCGCCGTGCGCACCGGCGGTTTCTCCGCGGCCGAGCTGACCGAGGCGGGCGCGGAGGCCGTCTACGACAGCCTGCCCGAACTCGCCGAGGCGCTGCCCACATTGCCCTTCGGGTGACTGCCGGCGAACCGGGGTAACCCTCCGGCGAGGGAGCAGAACTCAGGAGGGACAGCATGAGCAACACATTGGACGGTCGCACCATCGCCATCCTGGCCGCCGACGGTGTCGAGCAGGTCGAGCTGGAAAAGCCGCGCGCGGCGCTGACTGAGGCCGGTGCGACCACGCACCTGATCTCCTTGCACACAGGGGAAATTCAGGCCATGAATGCCGACATCAACCCGGCAGGCAAGTTCACCGTGGACTGGACGCTGGACGAGGTGTCCCCGGCTGACTACGACGGTCTGGTGCTGCCCGGCGGCACGGTGAACCCGGACAAGCTGCGGGCCGATGAGCGCGCGGTCGCCTTCGTCCGGGAGTTCGTCACCAGCGGCCGGCCGGTCGCCGCGATCTGCCACGGCCCGTGGACGCTGGTCGAGGCGGATGTGGTGCGGGGCAGGCGATTGACCTCCTACCCGAGCATCCGCACCGACATCCGCAACGCCGGCGGCGAGGTGGTCGACGAGGAGGTCGTCGACGACAACGGTCTGATCACCAGCCGCAATCCTGGCGACCTGCCCGCCTTCATCGCCACCGCGGTCTCCGTGTTCGCCGGAAGCCGTTGACCGACAACGGTTTCAGCCCAGGTCCGGGCGCCGGTCCCGGACCGGGCTGACCTCCTCCAGGGTCGCGCCCACCCGCAGCAGCGTGGCCTCGTCGTACCAGCGGGACACCAGTTGCACGCCGATCGGCAGGCCGGTCGAATCGGCCCCGAACGGTAGCGACAGCGCGGGCAGACCGGTCAGGTTGAACGGGGCCGTGGCCCGCATGATGCCGCGCGCGGGCACGGTCACCTCGCCGATCCGGAATTTCGACCGGGCGTGCGGCGGGGCGGGAATCGGGCACACGGGGGCCACCAGCACGTCGTAACGCTGGAAATATCCGGCGAAAATCGCGTTGAGCCGGTCGACCTGGTGCTGGGCTTGAAGAAAGTCGCTCAGTGACACGTCCGGCGTAGCGATGACGTTCTGGATGACCGGGTGCAATTCGTCCTCCCGGCCTGCGGCCACCGCCCGGAACAGCGGCAGCACCTCGGCCGAGAGCAGCGCGCCGCCGAAGGCCGTGGCGTCCAGCCTGGCCAGTTCGTCCAGTGGCGCGGGCTCGACCACGCAACCCTTGTCCCGCAACGCATCCGCGGCCGCGGTGACGGTCGCGGTGACCTCCGGGTGGATCGGGCCGAACACCGGATCACTGGCCCAGCCCACCCGCAGCCCGGTCACTTCCCGGCCGCCCAGCGGCGGCGCGTGCCGCACATGACCGTCCCGGCCGTCCGGTCCGGCCAGAATTCCCAGTGCCAGAGCCAGATCCCGGACGCTGCGGGCCATCGGGCCGATATGCCAGTACCGGGCAGGCACCTCGGGCCAGTGCCCGGTGATCGGAATCCGGCCCCGGGTCGGCTTCACTGCGGCGATGCCGGTGTTGTGCGCCGGACCGCGCACCGAGATCGCGACATCGCTGCCCAAACCCAGCGGGGACATCCCGGCGGCGATCGCGGCCGACTCGCCGCCGCTGGACCCGCCCGGGGTGCGCTCGCCGTCCCAGGGATTGCGGGCCGGGCCGACCAACCGGTTGTCGGTCTCGGTCCAGAAGGTGAACTCCGGCAGATTCGTCTTGGCCAGCGGGATCGCGCCGGCCGCGCGCAGCCGGGCCACCGCGGTCGCGTCCTCGGTCGGCACCCGGTCGGCGAACAGCCGTGAACCCCGGGTGGTCACCGCGCCGGCCACGTCCAGCGAATCCTTGACTGTGAACGGCACCCCGTGCAGCGGACCGGTCCGCTCGCCCGCCGCCAACGCCGTGTCGGCGGCGCTGGCCGCGGCCAGCGCCTGCTCACCCAGCACCGTGATCACCGCGTTGACCTGTGGGTTGACCGCCTCGATCCGGTCCAGGCACGCGCGCACGACCTCGACGGAGGAGACCTCGCGGCCGCGGATCAGCCCGGCCAGTGTGGTCGCGTCGAAGTGACCGAGATCCGTCATGGCGCCCGCCTTCCTCTGAGTTTTCTTTGAGAACACCTGTCAATCATGACCCACGTCTTGATCGGTCTGGATCATCCTGGACGAGGAGGCTGTGGCGTGGGCAGACAAGCCCTGGATTACCTGGTCATCGGTGCGGGACCCGCGGGAACGCAACTCGGGTATTTCCTCGACCGGGCGGGCCTGGACTATGCGGTGGTGGAGTCCGGGGACTCCGCGGGCACCACGTTCCGGCACTTTCCCCGGCACCGCAAGATGATCTCCATCAACAAGCCGCACACCGGCTGGGACGACCCGGAACGCAATCTGCGGATGGACTGGAACTCGCTGCTCGGTGACGACATGATGCCGCGCTTCACCGAGTACACCGGGAAGTACTTCCCGCACGCCGACGACTACGTGCGCTACCTGGACGACTTCGCGGTCAAGCACGACCTGCGCATCCGCTACGGCACCCGGATCGCCAGCCTGACCCGGGACGGCGATTTCGTGGCCACCGACCAGGCGGGCAACACCATCACCGCGAAACGCGTGATCGTGGCCACCGGCTTCGGCCGGACCTACACGCCGCCGATCCCGGGCATCGAGCACGCGGAGAGCTACGCCGACGTCTCGGTCGACCCCACCGAGTTCGCCGACAAACGGGTGCTCATCATCGGCAAGGGCAACTCCGGGTTCGAGACAGCGGACAACCTCACCGAACACGCCGCGATCATCCACGTGCTCGGCCCGAGCTCGCTGAAGTTCGCCTGGCGCACGCATTTCATCGGCCACCTGCGCGCGGTGAACAACAACTTCCTGGACACCTACCAGCTCAAGACCCAGAACATGGTGCTGGACGCCACCATCCAGCGGATCGAGGCGCGGGACTGTGAATTCCACGTCACGCTGTCCTACGCCCGCAGGCCCAAGACCGTCACCCTGGTCTACGACCGGGTGATCTCCTGCACCGGGTTCGCGCTGGACGCCGCGATGTTCGGCGCAGGCGCCCAGCCGGAGCTGACCATCAACGACCGGTTCCCGAAACTCACCTCGAACTGGGAATCGGTCAACGTGCCCGACCTGTACTTCGCGGGCACCCTCACCCAGTCCCGGGATTTCAAGAAATACACCAGCGCCTTCATCCACGGTTTCCGCTACAGCGTCCGCGCGCTGAGCCACATTCTGCGCCGCCGCTACGAGGACACCGAATGGCCGTCGGCGGAACTGACCGCCGAACCGGCCGTGCTGGCCGAGGCGATACTGGCCCGGCTGAACGGAAACTCCGCGCTGTTCCAGCAGTACGGCTTCCTCTGCGACCTGATCGTGGTGTCCGGCCCGACCGCCCGCTACTACCAGGAGATGCCGGTGGATTTCGTGCGGGACACCGAATTCGGCGCGGCCCCGTGCACCATCCAGCTCACCCTGGAATACGGCGCCGGGCACACCAGTATCGACCCGTTCGACGTGGACGCGGGCCGGGAATGGGAAGCCGATCCGAACAACGAGGACCGCTACCTGCATCCGGTGATCCGGCACTACCGGAACAACGAGGAGGTCTCGGTGGTGCACATCCCCGAGCACATCTACAACGACTGGACCGACGAGGACGAGCACCGTCGGCCGGTGCGTGAGTTCATCGCCACCGCGCTTGCCGAGACCCCCGCCATCGCCTGACCCGCGGCGACCTCCTCCAGGATGGCAACATGACCGAAAGACCGCTGGACACCCCGATATTCAGCATTCGCGAATTCGAAGCCGCGGCCCGGCACCGGCTTTCCCCGGTGCACCACGACTATTTCGCCGGTGGAGCGCAGGACGAACGCACGGTGGCGGCCAACGAGGCCGCGTTCGGCGCGATCAACCTGGTGCCCCGGGTGCTGCGCGGCGCGGAGCCGCCGACGCTGGCCACCTCACTGCTTGGCTGCCCGACCGCGATGCCGGTGCTGATGGCCCCCACCGCCTTTCACCGGCTGGCCCATCCCGA
The DNA here is from genome assembly GCA_035551355.1 of Pseudonocardiaceae bacterium. Lineage (GTDB taxonomy): Bacteria > Actinomycetota > Actinomycetes > Mycobacteriales > Pseudonocardiaceae > DATATV01. Next base: position 29,433 of record DASZNF010000015.1, read on the forward strand.
AGCCGAACTGGCCACCGCGCGGGCCGCGGCCGAGGCGGACGTCATCATGATCGCGGCCATGCTGTCCACCGTCGCGGTGGAGAAAGTGGCGGCCGAAGCCCGGGCCGCGCGGCCGGACGGCGATCCGGCGCTGTGGTTCCAGCTTTATCCGCAACCGGACCAGGAATTCACCAGGGCGCTGGTGGCGCGGGCCGAGTCGGCCGGCTGCCGGGCGCTGGTGGTCACCGTGGACTCGCCCGCACTGGGCCGGCACGAACGCAACGACCGCAACGATTTCCACGATCTGCCCCCGGACATCCGGTGCGAGAACCTGCGCGGGCTGGGCGGGGACGACTCGGGCAGCGTGCGCCGGGTGACGCTGTCCCCGGAGATCTCCTGGCGGCACATCGAAGCGCTGCGCGGGATGACCCGGCTGCCGATCGTGCTCAAGGGCGTGCTGCACCCGGCGGACGCCAAACTGGCCGTGGAACACGGCGTGGACGGCATTCTGGTGTCCAACCACGGCGGCCGTCAGCTGGACACCACCCCGGCCACCATCAGTCAGCTGCCCCGGCTGGCCGAGGTGGTCGGCGGCCGGATTCCGGTGCTGCTGGACGGCGGGGTCCGGCGCGGCACCGATGTGATCAAGGCGCTGGCCCTTGGCGCGGACGCGGTGGCGCTGGGCCGGCCGATCGTGTGGGGCCTGGCCGCGGCCGGTGCGGCCGGCGTGGCCAAGGTGCTGGAGCTGATGCGGTTCGAACTGGACAACGCGCTGACCCTGTGCGGCTGCGCCACGGCCAAGGAGATCAGCCGGGACCTGGTCCAGTTACCGGGCGAGGTGTCCGCGTGAGCATCGCCTGGAGCGGGTCGCGGCGGCGGTGGGCGTTCTGGCTCGGGACCGTGCTGGTGCTGGTCGGTGCGGGCCTGCACTTTCCCGACTACGCCATGGCCGGCATGGATCACTACCGGATGACCGGGATGGCCATGGGCTCGGCGATGACCATCGGCATGGTGCTGATCGTGGTCGGCCTGGCCGCGGCGGTGTGGGCGCTGTTCCCGGCCCGCCCCACCCGGCCGGAGGCCGAGCGAACCGTGCCCCGGGGCCAGTTCGCCGCGCTGGAGCAGACCAGGCTCACCCGGGCCCACTGGGGCCTGATCGCGGTGCTCACCATCGGCATGGTGGTGGACACCATGAAACCGGCCAGCCTCGGTTTCGTGGTGCCGGGCATGGTCAAGGAGTACGGGCTGGCCAAGAGTACGGTGGCGCTGCTGCCGTTCGTGGCCATCTCCGGCACCGTGCTCGGTTCGCTGTTGTGGGGCTATCTGGCCGATGTCTTCGGCCGCCGGGCCACGATCCTGTTGTCCACGCTGATCTACGTGGCCAGTTCGATCTGCGGGTTCATGCCGAGTTTCGGCTGGAACCTGGTGATGTGCCTGATCATGGGCGCCTCGGCCGGCGGCATGCTGCCCACGGTGTACTCGCTGATGTCCGAGTCGATGCCGGCGAAGAAACGGGGCTGGCTGATCGTGGGGCAGGCCGGATTGGGCACCGCGCTGGGTTATCTGGCCGCCAGCGGCGCCGCCACCCTGCTCGCTCCCACCTACAGCTGGCGCATCCTGTGGCTGATCGGCGCGCCGACCGGGCTGCTGCTGCTCGCGCTGAGCCGGTGGATCCCGGAGTCGCCGCGGTTCCTGTTCGCCTCCGGCCGCCCGGCGCAGGCCCGAGCGGTGATGGCCCGCTACGGGATCAGCGAAGTCCCGCACCAGCAGGAAGAACCGGTCGAACAACCGGCCCTGGTCAAGGTCAATCGCACCAGCACGGGCACCTTGTTCCAGTCTCCCCTGGCCCGGCGCACCATTCCGATCCTGTTGTACGGGCTGAGCTGGGGCGTGATCAACTGGACCTTCATCACCTTCCTGCCCACCTTGCTGCAGCAGAGCCAGACCGGGGTGTCGGCCAGCGCCCTGCTGTTCCGCTCGGAGTTGTTCGCGTTGCCCACCTCGGTGCTGGCCGCGGTCCTCTACGCCAGATGGAGCAGCAAGAAAACCCTGTTGCTGTTCGCCGGATCGACCTTTCTGGTGCTGGCCGCGTTCCCGATCCTGAACGCGACCGGCGTCGGCGACCAATCGGTGCTGGTGGCGCTGTTGGTGGTGCTGTTGTCCAGTAGCAACGGGATGATCGCCACACTGGCGCCCTACGTCACCGAGGTGTATCCCACGGATGTGCGGGCCACCGCGAGCGGACTGGCGGCCGCGGCCAGTAAGGTCGGCGGCCTGTCCGGTCCGCTGTTGCTGACCGCCGCGCCCACCATTTCCGGTCTGGCCCTGGTGTGCGCGGTCCCGGTCGGGGTGGCCGGGCTGGTGTTGTCGCGCACGGGCACGGAAACCGCGGGCCGGCCACTGGTCGAGGTGGTCGAGCCGGCATGACGGACTACGCAGGAAAGGTGTTCTCCCGATGACGGACCACGAAGCGGTCGACGACATCGACGAGGTGGCCGAACTCCTCGCCGAGGCACGGCTGCGCCGGCCCAACAACGCCCCGCACGATCGGTTCCTGTCCTCCTACAAGGCCCGGATGCGCTACCACGCGGAAATCCTGAAGCCGCCCGCGGTGCATGGCGTCAAGGATGCGGTGGACATCCACTGCCACGCCCACGAAGGCCAGCAGGACGCGTTGTCCATCGCCAAACTCGCCTCGGCCAGCGGCATGAAAGGCCTGCTGTTCAAGAGCATGCCGGGCATGAACCGGCCGGATCTGGCCGGTCCCGCGGAAATGGTGCGCGGGGTGGCCGGCGAGCTGCACAAGTGGTGCGAGGAGATGGATATCGAGCCGATCCGAATGTGGGCCGGCTGGATCTCCACCGACACCCGCGGCCTGACCGTCCCGGAGGCCGCCAAAAAGCAGCTGGCCACCGGGATCTCGGCGATCTGGATGCCGGTTTTCCGCAGTGCCAACACGCTGAGCAAGGTCGGCGGGAAGGCGATCTGGTTCGACAAGAACGCCGATCCGGACGCGTGGAGCGACCCGCTGCCGTGGGCGGAGGCGCTGAAGTTCGGCAACTACACGCTGGACGAGCACGGCAAGCTCAAGCCGGAGTACAAGGAGGTCTTCCGGCTGGCCGCCGACCACGACGTGATGATCTCCTTCGCGCACGCCACGCACGCAGAGATCGAGGCGATGGCCGAGGAGGTGCGCGAGCTGGGCATCACCAAGGCGGTGATCGACCACCCGTTCAGCCCGTTCCTGGACCTGTCGCTGGAGCAGATGCGCGAGCTCACCTCGGCCGGCATCTACCTCAACTTCACCTATGACGAGATCTCCCCGCTGCTCGGGGTCGATCCGGCGATCATGTGCCAGACCATCCAGGCGGTCGGGACGGAGTACGTCACGCTGTCCAGCGACGCGGGCGAACCGCTGTTCCCGAACACGGTGGAGGCGTTGCGGTTGCTGCGCGCGCACCTGCAGGCGTTCGGGCTGACCGAGGAGGAGATCCACCGGATCAGCTCGGTCAACCCGGCGAAAATCATGAAGGCATAGGAGAACCCGCCCGACATGGCCCGGTACACCATGACCGTCGGCGGGAAACCGTTGACCGCCAGGGAATCCTTCGAGGTGCGCAACCCGGCGACGGGACTGGTGTGCGGGCAGGCGCCGGACTGCTCGCCGGACACGCTGGACCTGGCGGTCGCCGCGGCGCGGGCGGCCGGGCCGGGTTGGCGGTCGGACCCGGCGGCGCGGCGGGCGGCGCTGGCCGAGGTCGGTCGGGTGCTGCGGGACCGCGCCGACGAGCTGATCCCGGTGCTCACCATGGAGCAGGGAAAACCTTTACGCGACGCCAAAGCCGAGATCGGGCGAGCGGCTCAGCGGTTCGAGTACTTCGCCGGGCTGGACGTGCCGGTCGAGCTGGTCGGGGAGTCCGGCGGATTCCGCACCGAGGTGCGCCGGCGGGCGCTGGGCCCGGTCGCGGCCATCACGCCGTGGAACTTCCCGGTGCAGCTGGCCGCGGCCAAGGTGGCGCCGGCGCTGGCGGCGGGGAATCCGGTGGTGCTCAAACCATCGCCGTTCACCCCGCTGACCACGCTGGAATTCGGCCGGCTGCTGGCGAAGGTGCCGCCGCCGGGCGTGCTCAACGTGGTCTCCGGCCGGGATCCGTTGGGGGAGCGGCTGGTCACGCATCCGGGCGATCAACTTCACCGGCTCGGTGGCCACCGGCCGGAAGGTGGCCGCGGCCGCCGCGCCGGGGCTGAAACGGCTGACCCTGGAACTGGGCGGCAACGACGCGGCGATCGTGCTGCCGGACGTCGAGGTGGGCCGGATCGCCGATGCGCTGTACTGGTCGGCTTTCGCCAACTGCGGCCAGATCTGCATGGCGGTCAAACGGGTCTACGCGCCCCGCGAGCGCTACGCCGAGGTGGTGGACTCGCCGGCACCAAGAGCAGCGGGCTGGGCACCTCCGGCGGGATGTGGGGCATCTACGGGCACAGCGAACCGTTCGTCCTGCACCGGCCGGTCAGCTGAAAACCGTTCCGGCCCAACCCATCGCTGACAAACCGTTTCGGCACAACAGAATCGTGGGGTGCAAACGCATGTCGTACCTGCCGTCGCTGCCGGAGGGCGCGGTGCTGATGGACGTGTTCCGGGCCTTCCCGGACACCGTGCCGGCTCTGACCGAGCACCACAAGATCGTGCTGCGCGGGCCGTCCGTGTTCTCGGTCGCCGAGCGCGAACTGATCGCCGCCTACGTGTCCGGCCTGAACGAATGCCAGTACTGCCAGGGAGTGCACGGCGCGACCGCGGAAGCGTTCGGTATCCCGGAGGGTGTGCTGGCCGCGCTGCTGGGTGATCTGGACACCGCGCCGATCGAGGAGAAGTTCCGGACGCTGCTGCGGTATCTGCGCACCCTCACCCTGTCGCCGCACCGGCTCACCGAGGCCGATGCGGCCGCTGTGTTCGCCGCCGGCTGGGACGAGAAAGCCTTGTACGACGCGGTTTCGGTGTGTGCGCTGTTCAACTTCATGAACCGGTTCGTGGCCGGACTGGGCATCGCCGCCGACGCCGCCTATTTCGCCGCGGCCGCCCAGCGCTTCGTGGCGGACGTCGACTACGCCGCATACCGTGACGTGGCAACGGAATCAGGACACTAGCGCCGGATATCGCGGGCGAACAGGAGAACTCGCACTGGAAGGCGCGGCTGAGATGTAAGTCAGTCGCAGGACGGACCGTCGCGCCACAACGAATCGGCCGAACCCGCGGCCAGATGGTCGGCGTAGATGGCCACCTTGGCGCGGATCACTTCGAGCGCCTCACCGTCACCCGGAGCCCGGCGCGGCCGTGGACGAGATTTTCGACCTGATCGAGCGAGGCTGGCCGGAGGTCTGAATCAGAATCTCGTGGCTTTGTCGGTGCCCGGGCTTAGTGTGCTGTGGCGGTAGTGCCCACCTCGAGAACTGGGATGTGCCATGACGACCCTGCCCGATCGCCCGAACACCGCCCTGCTGGTCATCGACGTGCAGAAGGGGGTGGTGGCCGGCAATCACGACCGGGACAACGTGATCGCCAACATCGGCACGCTGGTCGACAAGGCTCGCGCCGAGGATGTGCCGGTGCTGTGGGTGCAGCACGCCAGCGACGAGCTTCAGCCGGACAGCGACGGCTGGCAGTACGTGCCGGAACTGACCCGCACGGATGCGGAACCGTTGGTGCACAAGCGTTACGGCGACTCGTTCGAGGACACCGACCTGGAGGAGCGGCTGGCCGAGCGGGGCGTCGGGCGGCTGGTGGTCACCGGCGCGCAGACCGACGCGTGCATCCGCTCCACCCTGCACGGCGCGTTCACCCGCGGCTACGACGTCACTCTGGTGGGCGACGCGCACACCACCGAGGACCTGAGCGCCTACGGCGCGCCCAGCCCGGACCTGGTCATCTCGCACACCAACCTGTACTGGAAGTACCAGGACGCGCCGGGCCGCGACGCGGACACGGTGGTCACCGAAAAGGTCAGCTTCGCCGCCGAACAGGGCTGAGTTTGCGCGCGTCGCACCGTTATTCGGCGCCCGGGTCCAGCACCACCGAACGGGTCAGGTGCCGCGGCCGGTCCGGGTCGAAACCCGCCGCCCGGGCGTGGGCCACCGCCAGCAGTTGCACCCGGATCAGGTCGGCCACCGGGTCCAGTTCGTCGTTGACCAGTTCGGCGCCGGTGGCCGCGATGTCGTCCACGATCCCGGCCACCGGCGTCCCGAACAGCCACACCGCCCGGCCGCGCGCGGCGATGGCGATCGGGCCGTGCCGGTACTCCATCTGCGGGTACGCCTCGGTCCACCACCGGGCCGCCTCGCGCATCTTCAGCGCGGCCTCCTGGGCCACCCCGTAGGCCCAGCCCTGCCCGAGGAAGGTGACCTGCTCGGCGGCTCGGGCCGGAATGTCATTGCGCAGCACCGTGTCCGCCTGCTCGATCACGTCGTCCAGTGGCTGCCCGAGGGACCCGCGCAGCAACATCAGCGCGGTGGTGGCGAACAGGGTCTGCACCACCGACTGCTCGTCGGCGAAGTCCAGCAGCACGGTTTCGTCCGCGGCCCGGGCCACCGGGCCGTCGGCCAGCGCGGTCAGCGCCAGCACTGGCGAGTGGGTGTCCCGCACCGCGCGCACCACCTCGGTCGTGGTGCCCGAACGGGAGATCGCCACCACCCGGTCGTAGTCGCGCCCGGCCGGGAACTCGCTGGCCGCGAAGGCGTCCGTCTCGCCGTGTCCGGCCGATTCGCGCAGCGCCGCGTACGCCCCGGCCATGAACCAGGAGGTGCCGCAGCCGATCACCGCGACCCGCTCGCCCCGGGCGGGCAGCACCCCGCCGAGGTCGGGGAGCAGGGCCAGCGCCCGGGTCCAGGACTCGGGCTGGCGGCGGATCTCCCGCTCGACGTGGGCGCTCGCGGTCATTTCGGCGGTCACTGATCCTCCCGGTGAGTTGCCGGTCTTGTGGGCAGGTCGTGGTGGTAGGGCTGGCTGGCGGTGCCGCCCGGGGCGGCGACGCTGAACGCGCCGGCCCGCACCGCGCGGTCCAGGCAGCTCTGCAGGTCGGTGCCGGCCAGCCAGGAATCGAGGAACGCGGCGTCGAAGGTGTCGCCCGCGCCGGTGGTGTCCACGACCTCGACCGGATGCCCGGCCGCCCGCACGGACTGCCCGTCCGGCCGGACCGCGAAACCGCCCTGGGCGCCGTCCTTGACCACCACCAGCGGACCGGCCGCGGCCAGGCGCGCCGCGGCCCGGTGCGGGTCGTCCTCTCCGCCCAGTGCGCACACCTCGGACAGGTTGGGCAGCAACACATCCAGATGGGGGAGCAACTCGGTGACACCTTGCCAGCGGCCGGCCGGATCGGCGTTGGTGTCCAGCGAGGTGGTCACCCCGGCCGCGCGCAGTCCGGCCAGCACTCCGGGCAGCCGGGTGGCCAGATCCGGTTGCAGGAACAGGGAGGCGATGTGCACGTGCGCGGCGCCGGACTCGGTGACCGCGTGGGTGACCTCGTCCTGGGTCAGCGTCGGGATGGTGCCGGGCAGGGTGAAGATGGCCCGATCGTCGGGCCGGGACAGCACCACGGTGATGCCGGTACGGCTTTCCTTGCGCACCAGCAGGAACCGGATGTCCACATCGGATTCGGCCAGCTCGTCGGCCAGGTGACCGCCGAACAGGTCGTCGCCGACGGCGGCCAGCAGGGACACCGGCCGGCGCAGCCGGGCCAGGCCGTGCGCGACGATGGCGGCCGAGCCGCCGATCACCAGGCTTGCGTCGTCGAGCAACTGCTCGGCCTGGCCGAAGCGGGGCAGCACATCGCCGCGCAGTACCAGGTCCGGGTTGGCGTCGCCGACGACGAGCACCCGGTCCGGGCGCTGATCGGTGTCGGTCACTCCGCCATCATGGACCACGAGTGTTCAATCTGTCCACAAACATGCAGCTATGGTGATCGGTATTGCTCGATTCGCCGGGTTCCGGCATGCTCGCTCCTGTGACCACCGTGTGTTTCGTCGGTGCCGGTTCCGCCGAGTTCACCCGACAGCTGCTGCGTGACCTGCTCTCCTACCCCGATCTCGGGCCGCTGGAGCTGGTCCTGCACGACATCGACCCGCGCCGCCTCGACCTGGCCGAGGGCATCGCCCGCATCGCGGTGCGGCGGCACAACCGCCCGGCCACCGTGCGGGCCGAGGCCGACCGGCGGGCCGCGCTGGACGGCGCCGACTACGTGATCAACTCGGTGAACATCGGCGGCCACCCGGCCACCGTGACCGATTTCGAGGTGCCGGCCCGGTACGGGCTGCGCCAGACCATCGCCGACACGCTGGGCACCGGCGGGATCTTCCGTGGCCTGCGCACTTTCCCGTTCCTGGACGCGCTGGCCAGTGACATGCGGGAGATGTGCCCGCAGGCCTGGCTGCTCAACTACACCAACCCGATGGCCATGAACATCCAGTACCTGGCCCGCACGCATCCCGAGCTCAAGGTGCTCGGGCTGTGCCATTCGGTGTTCTGGACCGTGCACGATCTGTGCGAACTGCTGGACGTGCCGCTGGCCGAGGTCGACTTCCACAGCGCCGGGGTCAACCACCAGGCGTGGATCCTGCGGCTTTCCCACCACGGCCGCAGCCTGTATCCGCTGCTGGACGTCAAGATCGCGGCCGACCCGCAGCTGCGCCGCCGGGTCCGGGTGGACATGTACCGGCGGCTGGGGTTCTACCCGACCGAGACCTCCGAGCACTCCAGCGAGTACGTGCCCTGGTACCTGCACGATCCGGCCGAGATCGAGCGGCTGCGCATCCCGGTCGGCGACTACCTGGACATCAGCGCGCGCAACGCCGCCGACGTCGAGGCGCTGATCCCGCAGGTGGCGGCCGGGGCCTACACCGAGCCGGAGGAGGAGGCCGCGGAGTACGCGCCGCAGGTCATCCACAGCCTGGAAACCGGGCTGAGCCGGTCGATCCAGGTCAACGTGGCCAACACCGGGCTGATCGACAACCTGCCCGAGGGCAGCGGGATCGAGGTGCCCGCGACGATTTCCGGGGACGGGGTGTGGCCACAGGCGGTGGGCGCGCTGCCCGCGCAGTGCGCGGCGCTGAATCGCGCCTTCCTCAACGTGGTCGAGCTGACCGTGCGAGCCGCTGTGGAGGCGCAGCCGGAGTTCATCCGGCACGCCATGATGCTCGATCCGAACACCGCGGCCAGCCTGCCGGTGGACGACATCTGGCGGCTGGCCAACGACCTGGCCGACGCGCACGGCCCGCTGCTGTCCGGGCCGCTGCGCGCCAAACTCGACGCCTAGCCGCCCGTCGTCGGGGCCACGTGCACGCGCGGGCCCCGCCGGCGCAGTTCGGCCAGGTCGGCCGGGTCTGCTCCGGCGTCGGTGATCAGGTCGGACACCGCGGCCACCTCGCAGATCTTGGCGAACCCGCGCTTGCCGATCTTGCTGGAGTCGGCCACCACGATGACCCGCTCGGCCGCGGTGACCAGCGCCCGGTTGGTGTGCGCCTCGACCTCGTGGTGGGTGGTGAACCCGGCGGTCGGGCTGACCCCGTCCACGCCGATCACCGCCACGTCGATGTTGATGTCGGTCAGGGTCCGCTCGGCCAGCGGGCCGACCAGCTCGTAGGACTGGTGCCGGGCGGACCCACCGCACACCACCAGTTCGATGTTGGACCGCACGGCCAGTTCGGCGGCGATGTTCAGCGCGTTGGTGACCACCCGCAGGGCCGGCCGGGTGGCCAGCGCCCGGGCCACCTCGGTGGTCGTGGTGCCGCCGTTGAGACCGACCGAGCCGACGTCGGCCGGGATCAGCTCACCCGCCGCCTCGGCGATGGCCCGCTTGGCCTCGTGGTGCTGTCCGCCGCGATAGCGCATGGGCAGTTCGTACAAAACCCCGGACGCGACCGCGCCGCCGTGCGTTCGGGTCAGCAGCTTCTGCTGCTCCAGCAGGTGCAGGTCCCGGCGCACGGACGCCTCGGACACGTCCAGCTGCTCGGCCAGGCTGGCCACACCCACCGAGCCGTGCTGATTGAGCTGTTCCAGGATCAGGCCGAGCCGATCTTCTTGCCGCATGCCTGCACGATACGCGCATCGAGATGTTCATTTCGCTTAGAACTCGCATTCGTGACCACGAATTGCTTGACCGACTCGGGGCAACAGTGCAGGATTGCGCAACACACACGATTGATCCTGATCGATTCGCTGGAAATGCCGAGGTGTGTCAGATGATCACTCCGTATCCGGTCCGTCGACGCCGGCCACGCCTGGCCCGCTCCGTGTCCCGGCTGGCCGCCCTCGCCCTGCTCGGCACGGCGCTGACCGCGTGCGGCTCGTCGTCCAGCGACTCGGGCACCACGATCACCGTGTCACATGGATATACGTCGGCCGAGGCCACCGAGTTACAGGCGCTGGCCACGGAGTGGAACACCGCGCATCCGGACACCAAGGTGAACCTGGCGTTCAACGGCGGCAACGACAGCGCGCTGCAGAAGACCATCGCCGGCTTCACCGCGGGCAACTACCCGGACGTGGCCTACGAATACGGCTCCTCGGCCACCCAGCTGGCCAAGCAGCCCAAGCTGGTCGACCTGACCGACAAGGTCAACACCCCGGCGGTGAACTGGTCGGACTTCTACCCGTCCGAGCAGCAGGCGGCCACGGTCAACGGCAAGATCGTCGGCGTGCCCGCGCTGGTGGACAATCTCAGCCTGGTCTACAACAAGGACCTGTTCGCCAGGGCGGGCATCGCGCCGCCCACGGACAACTGGACCTGGCAGGACTTCCGCGCCGCCGCGGCGAAACTCACCGACAAGGCCACCAACACCTACGGCTGGGCCTACGTCAACGACGGCAGCGAGGACACCGTCTGGCGGTTCCTGGCCATGCTCTGGCAGGCCGGCGGCGATCTGCTCAACAGCACCAGCACCGCGCCGGTGTTCAACTCCCCGGCCGGGATGGCCGCGCTGAGCCAGCTGCAGAACATGGCCGTCACCGACAAGTCGGTGTACCTGGACAACGGCAGCGACAACTACATCAACCTGTTCAGCAGCGGGAAGATCGGCATGCTGTGGACCGGTCCGTGGGATCTGGCCAACATCGGCGGCAACATCAACTACGGCGTGGCCGAACTGCCCGGTTACAACGGCAACCACGAGACGGTTTCCGGGCCCGACCTGTACATGCTGTTCGACCACTCCTCGGGTCGCTCGGACACCGCGTTCAAGTTCGTCACCTGGTTGACCTCGGCCGACGTCAACCTCAAGTTCGCCATCGCCACCGGGGACCTGCCGCTGCGCAAGTCCGAGGCCAATCTGCCCGCGTACCAGTCGTTCCTGAAGAAGTACCCGGCCGAGCAGGTGTTCGTGAACAACCTCGACAACGTCAAGCACGTCCGGCCGAACATCCCCTCCTATGCGCAGATCTCCACCGCCATCGGGCAGATGGTGCAGTCGGTACTGCTCGGCCAGGCGCAACCGGCGGCCGCACTGAAATCGGGCAGCGACGCGGTGACCAGCGCGCTGGCCGGCTCGTGAGTCAGTCCGGCACGGTATCCGAAGTGGACGATCGGCCGCGGTTTCGCAGGCCCCGCACCATTCTGCCGCGACCGGAGTCCGCCGGTCGCGGCACCCGGCGGGGCCTGCGTAGGCGCGACGCGCTCACCGGCTGGGCCATGATCTCCCCGTCGGTGCTGCTGATCGGTGTGTTCGGGCTGGTCCCGGTGATCTGGTCGTTCGTGTTGTCCTTCCAGGACAACGATCTGGAGACCACGCCGACCTGGGTCGGCTGGAAGAACTACCAGAAACTGGCCAGTGACCCGGTGTTCGTCGACTCGGTCAGGCACACCCTGGTCTACACCGTGCTGTTCGTGCCGATCACGCTGGTGTTGTCCCTGCTGGTGGCCGCGGCGCTCAACCGGCGGCTGCGCGGCATCACCGTGTACCGGCTGGCCGTGTTCGTCCCGGTGGTCACCTCCACCATCGCCACCGGGGTGATCTTCAGCTGGCTGATGGACCCCGACTTCGGGCTGATCAACGTGGTGCTGCGCAAGCTGGATCTGCCCACGTTCGGCTTCTTCTCCTCGCCCAGCCAGGCGCTGTACGCGGTGGTGATCATGACCGTGTGGGGCTGGGTCGGGTTCGGCGCGCTGATCTTCCTGGCCGGATTGCAGTCCGTGCCGGCCGATCTGCTGGAGGCCGCGCAGATCGACGGCTGCTCGAAGCGCGGCGCGTTCTGGCGTATCCAGGTGCCGCTGCTGCGTCCGGTCAGCGGATTCCTGTTGGTGTGGTTGACGATCAACTCATTGCAACTGTTCGACGAGGTGTACGCGACCACCAAGGGTGGCCCGCTGCACGCCAGCACGGTCATCGTCTATTACCTGTACCAGCAGGCGTTCCAGTACTTCCACGCCGGTTACGCCGCGGCCATCGCGGTGGTGCTGTTCGTGGTCATCGTGGCGATCACCGTGGTGCAGCTGCGGGTGACCCGGGACTCCTCGGCCACCGGAGGTGACCGGTGACCACCGCGTCCGCCCCGCTGACCAACCGCCGTCGACGTCGGCCGTCCTGGTGGCACCTGGCGCTGATTCCGCTCGCGCTGCTGATGATCGTGCCGTTGATCTGGATGGCCGTCACCAGCCTGTCCTCGCTGGACGAGGCCCGGCACTTCCCGCCCGAACTGCCCAGCAGCCTGCATTGGGAGAACTACGTCGCGGCATGGACGGATTCGCCGTTCGGGCAGTGGCTGATCAACAGCACCATCGTCTCGGTGACCTGTGTGCTCACCAACCTCGTGCTGTGCGCCCTGGCCGGATACGCGTTCGCCCGGCTGCGCTTTCCGGGCAGCCGGATCGTGTTCCTGCTGATCCTGGCCACCCTGATGGTGCCGTTCCAGGTGCTGATGATCCCCACGTTGTTGATCGTCAAGGATCTCGGCCTTGTGGACAGTCTGCCCGGGTTGATCGCGCCGAACCTGGTCACCCCGTTCGGCATCTACCTGCTGCGCCAGTTCTTCCTGTCGCTGCCGGTGGAACTGGAGGAGGCGGCACTTCTCGACGGCGCAGGCCGCACCCGCATCCTGTCCAAGATCCTGCTGCCGCTGATGGGCCCACCGCTGGCCACGGTCGCGGTGCTGACCTTCCTGAACACCTGGAACGACTTCCTCTGGCCGCTGGTGGTCACCTCCTCGCCGAATGTGATGACCGTGCAGCTGGGCCTGGCCACGTTCCAGAGCTCGCACTTCACCAACTGGCCGCAGCTGATGGCCGGCGCCCTGCTGAGCCAGTTGCCGGTGCTGGTGCTGTTCGTGATCGGGCAGCGGTTCTTCGTCAGCTCGATCGCCAATACCGGGATTAAGTAAGGGTTATGCGTTCGTCCACTGGGGAATTGTTATTTCCCTGATCAGCACCGGAATCTCCGGTTCGCGGACGCCCGGACCCCTTGCCAGCGCACCGGATCGCGCCGCATACTGCGCGCCGCACCCAGCCGGGAACCCGGCCTCGGCGGTGCGCCAGCGGAGAGGTTCGATTCCATGCGTCGCTTACCCGGCCGCCGCGCGGCAGCGCTCCTGCTGCCCGTCGCGGTGACCGTCGCCCTGATCGGCGCCGGACTCGCCTTCTGGGCGGGGCCCGGCGCCGCTTCGTTGGCCCAGCCCGGTTCCGACGAAAAACCGAGGATGGTGACCACCGCGACCATCGCGCCGGCCCCCACGACGCCCCCGGTCACCTCGGCCGCCCCCGGCACCACCTCCGCCCCGACGAGCGCCAGCGCGCCGAAGGCCACCGCCGCGCACTCCGGCGGCGCCGCGCCCGGCACACCGGTCGTTCCCGCGGGCAGCAGGCTTTTCACCTTCGTCAACCGCTCCGGCCAGACCATCTGGCTGGCCGGATGGCAGCAGACGGCCACCCCCGCCCTGTCCGCCTCCGGCTGGGTGCTGCCCTCCGGCGGCACGGTCGACGTGGTGGTGCCGGACAAGTGGAACGGCCGGTTCTGGGGCCGCACCGGATGTTCGTTCTACGCCGGTGGGCGCGGGCACTGCGTGACCGGCGACTGCGGCGGGGTGTTCCAGTGCCGCGGCTACGGTGCGATCCCGGCCACGCTGGCCGAGTACAACCTCAGCGCCTGGCAGGGCATGGACTTCTACGACGTGAGCATGGTCGACGGCAGCAACCTGCCGATGTACCTCAACATCAGCTCCGGCGGCACGAAGGATCCGGTCAGCCCCAACGGATGCGTGTCGGCCGGATGTACCAGCGCGGTCGCCTGTCCGGCCGAACTGGTGGTCGACGGCGGGACCGGATGTGAGTCGGCGTGCGGCAAACTGGGCGGCGACCAGTACTGCTGCACCGGCCAGTGGGCCGCCCGCTCGGCCTGTGATCCGACCCAGTGGCAGCCGGAGGACTTCGCCACGGTGTTCAAAAAGGCCGAACCGTACGCGTACTCCTATGCCGACGACGATGCCACCAGCACGTTCACCTGCACCGGCGGGTGTGACTACCGGATCACTTTCGGTCTGACCCCCTGACCGCGAAAATCTCCGGCAAGATTTGTGTTATCCGGTTGGCGCCCAGGTGTCTCCTCCTTCGAGCGGGTGCAACCGAGGAGATGGAATGGCGATGCGCAGCAGGGGCAACGCGGTGCCCGAGCCGGGCGCGGCCACCGTGCTGGCCGCGCGGGCGGCTCAGCCGGACGCGGTCAACGAGCTGGTCACGGCCTATTTACCGTTGGTGTACAACATCATCGGGCGTGCTGTCGACGGGCACGCCGACGTGGACGACCTGGTGCAGGAGACCATGGTGCGGGCCCTGGACGGGCTGCCCGAGCTGCGCGAGCCGGCCAGTTTCCGGTCCTGGCTGGTGGTCATCGCGTTGCGCCAGGTGCGCAACCGGTACCGGGCGGCCGAGCGCGCGCCGGTCGCGGCGGTGGAACCGGACCGGGTGGCCGATCCGGACGCCGACTTCGTCGATCTGACCATCGCCCGGCTGCAACTGGCCGACCAGCGCCGCGACCTGCTGGCCGCGACCCGCTGGCTGGGTGAGGAGGACCGGCAGCTGCTGGCGCTGTGGTCGCTGGAGACCGCGGGCCGGCTGACCAGGATCGAGGTGGCGGCCGGAGTCGGGTTGTCCCCGCAGCACACCGCGGTGCGGGTGCAGCGGATGAAGGCGCAGCTGGACGCCTCCCAGGCGGTGGTGCGCGCGCTGCACCACAGCCCGCGCTGCGACCGGCTGGCCGAGGTGCTGGACCACTGGGACGGCGAGCCGAGTCCGTTGTGGCGCAAGCGGATCGTCCGGCACATCCGGGACTGCGGCCGGTGCGCGGATTCGTGGTCGGATCTGGCTCCGGCGGAGGGCCTGCTGGCCCGGCTGCCGCTGCTGCCGGTGCCCGCGGCGCTGGCCACCCGGTTCGGCCGTCCGGCCGGTGCGCACGCGACCGGAAGCGCTTGCCGCACCACGAAAATCGGCCAGGCACGGCACGTTCGGCAGGTCCGGCCCGGTCGGGTCCGCCGGTTGTGGGCGCATGCGGCGGCCAAGCCGATCACCGCCGGGGTGGTGGCGCTGGCCGCAGTCGGCGCGGTGGTGGTGCTGCCCGCGCACCCGACCAAGGTCACCGCCGACGCGGTGCCCATCGCCACCCCGCACACCACCAGTGTCGTCCCCAGCACCACCCTCGCCCCGGCCAGCACGACCACCACGCCGCCGCCGACCACCACCACGACGACCACGCATCCCGCGACCAGTGCGGCGGTGGCCCCGATCGCGGCGCACTCCACCCGCAAGGGCGTGAGCACGTGGAACTTCGGCGGGGTGAGCGGGGCGCTGCACAACGTGGGCGCGAGCTGGTACTACGACTGGTCCGACACCCCCGGTGCGATCGGCACGCCCGCCGGGGTGGAGTTCGTGCCGATGATGTGGGGCGCGGGCTCGGTCACCGCGGCCAACCTGGCCGCGGCCAAGGCCCAGGGCGGGGAGCTACTTGGATTCAACGAGCCGGACCTGAGCGGGCAGGCCGACCTGAGCGTCAGCCAGGCGCTGGACTTGTGGCCGCAACTCCAGGCGACCGGGATGCGACTGGGCAGCCCAGCGGTGGCCACCGGCGGGGACACCGCGGGCGGCTGGCTGGACCAGTTCATGAGCGGCGCGGCCTCGCGCGGCTACCGGGTCGATTTCATCACCCTGCACTGGTACGGCTCGGACTTCGGCCCGGCCGCGGTGGGCCAGCTGAAAAGCTACCTCCAGGCCGTCTACAACCGTTACCACAAGCCGATCTGGCTGACCGAGTACGCGCTGATGAACTTCGGGTCCGGGGCGAAGTACCCGACTGCCGCGCAACAGTCCGCGTTCGTCACCGGCTCGACCACGATGCTGGACTCGCTGTCGTACGTGGAGCGCTACGCCTGGTTCGCGCTGCCCGCGCAGGCGGCGGGCGACACCGGCCTGTACACCGACGCGAACACGCCCACCGCGGCCGGAATCGCCTACCGCGCCGCCCAATGACCGTGCGCTGAGCCCGCTCGAAGATTCAGTACGAGAATCGCGCCACGGGAAACGCTCCATTCCATGGAGGTTTGGCAATATCCGACCCAATTTCCACCACAACCGGGTCCATACCGCGGAAATCCCCGATGGGCACTGTATTTCTCGGTGGTTCGATCGCCACACTGGTCAGGTGACTCAACAGCCCGCCATCGATCGCGCCAACCGAAACGACGGCGACGCGATCCCCGCCGACTACGACACCGATCCCGGACGGTTCGCGGCGAACACGTTGACCACCGCGCTGTTCGCGAAGAGCGGCGACGTGCATCCCGAGGTGGCCCATGGGCTGGCCGTCGCGGGGTGCACCCGGGTGCTGGACATCGGTGGTGGGCCGGGCCGGTTGGCAGAACTGCTGTTACAGCGCGGGGTGCCGACCGTGGTGGTGGACCGGGCCGAGCACGTGGCCCGCGCGCCGGGCGGCGCGGTGCGTGGCGACGCGACCCAGCTTCCCTTCCGGGCCGGGACTTTCGACGCCGCCGCGGTCATCTGGATGCTGCACCACGTGCCCGATCCGGCGCGGGCGCTCGCCGAGGCGCACCGGGTGCTGCGGCCGGCCGCGCGGCTGGTGGTGTCGGCGGCCAGCCGGCGCAACGATCCCGAGCTGGCCGCGGTGCTGCCGGCCTGGGGTCGCCGGTCCAGTTTCGACGCCGAGGACGCGCCCGCGCTGGTGTCCCGGGAGTTCGACATCGAGCACATCCGGTCCTGGGACGGCCCGTTCCTGGACCTGCCGGATCACCGCGCGGTGCGGTTGTTCCTGCGTGGCCGCGGTCTGTCCGAAGTGGACTCCGACGCGCGGGCTCGCGAGGTGCGAGTTCCGCTGACCGTCACCAAACGCGGCTCGCTGATCTGGGCCAGGAAGAAACCCGGTTAGCCCAGCGATCGCGGTTCGGCGAACACGCAACAACACCATCCGCCGTCGATCACCAGGCGGTCGACCAGACCGGTTCCCCGGTGTCGGTTTCCAGCGTGGCCACGCCGACGTCGTGCACGACCAGCCGGGTCACCGACTGGCCCGCCGTGTCCGAGGACCAGACCACCTTGCCTTCCCAGTCGTGGACGACCAGGTTGCCGTCCTCCTGCAACACGCACTCGCCGACCGAGGTGTAGTCGGTGCCCGACGCCCAGACCGGCCGCTCGTCGTGGCCGCGGTAGCGATAGAGCACCAGATTGCCGTCCGACTGGTACACCAGGATGAACCGGCCCGAGGGTGAGATCAGCGACTGCCGGTGCAGCATCTGCCCGACCCGCATTTCCGACCCGCTGGCGAAGTTCTCCGGATCGCGCCGCTGGTACGCCGGGCGCTCCGCGACTCGCCGGCCCAGCGGCGTGGCCTGGGAACCCAGGCGCGGAGTGAGCGGCTCGGCCCGCCGGCCCGGGACCGCGGCCGCGGTGGTCGCCGCCTGAGTCGCGGGGATGGCTGGTGCCGCGGGCGTGGCGGGTGCCGCGTTGGCCGCGGGTTCGGCCGGGGTGGCAGGCGGGGCCGGGGTTGCGGGAACGGCAGGCGTTGTCTTGGGGACGGCGGGCTTCATGGGGACGGCTGTGGATGCGCGAACGGCGTGACTCGCGGGCCTGGCTGGGATCAAGGGCCGGGCCGGGGTCGCGGGCACGGTCTTGGTCGCGGGTACAGCGGGTACAGAGGGGACCGCAGGCCGGGCCGGGGTCGCCGGCACCGCGCGGGTCAGGCGCCCTGGCACCAACGGAGTGGCCCCGGCGATCAGCCCGCCCACGAACGGCTCGCCGCCCGGGCCGGCCGGAATCGAGCGACTGCCTGGTTCCTCCTGCACCGAGCTGTCGGCCTTGTCGTCTCGCGTCGAGCCGTGGCCCGATTCCGGTTGCCGAGAGCTGTCGCGCGCGTCGTCCGAGTCGTTCTCGGCGACCGCGTGGTTGGGTGCCGAGCCACTGGCCGAGCCATCGTCGCCCGAGCCATTGCCCGTGCCCTCGTCGGTCGCCCCAGAGCCCAGGCTGTCGGTCGAGCCGGTGGCCGCGCTTGCCGCAACCGAAGCGTCGTCTCCGTTCTCCGCGCCCTCCGGATTGCGTTCCGCCACAACGCTTCCGCCAGTGGAAGTCGCGTTGCTTCCGTCGGTGGAAGTCGCGTTCTCGACGGGCTGCTCATCCGCCGCTGCGAGGTCCCCATCGGTCGCCTGCCCGGTGCTCTTGGCCGCAGCGGCGTCGTCCGAGCTGGCCGGGGCCGAACTGGTGGTGTCGTCGTCAGTCACGTTGTCGCCGTTCTGTTCGTCGTCCCCGTCCGGGGTGAGCGTGCCGAAATCGGTGAGGAAGCAGGCCACTTCCTCGTTGGCGGTGTAGCCGACCCAGGTCGGGTAGAAGCCGTCCCCGCCGCCGGATCGGAAGAACACCAGGTTCAGCCCGCTCGCCTCGTCGGTGTATTCGCCGATCTCGTCCGGATCCCAGAAATCCAGCACCTCATCGCGCATCAACTCGTCGTCGCCGGCCGCGTCGAGCGCGGCGACCAACTCCACCGAGCCGAACGAGCCCATGCCGCCGTCCACCGGATAGCCGTAGAACCCGTTCTCGCCGAGCGTGGCCTCGTCCTGTCCGGCGCGTAACGCCATTCCCCAGCGCACCACCGGTTCCGGCCGGATCACCACCCGGGCCGCGGCGACCTCGCTGAATTTCGGGTCGCCACCGGGATTGTCCGGGTCGGCGAAATCGGCGACCACCAGCTCGACCGGATACCGGCCCGGCGCGACCTGCTGGACGAACGCGTTCTCCCTGGTGTCCTCGCTCAGGAAATACCACGGCTCGCACGCGACCAGCCGGCCGCTGGGCAGGGCCAGCTCGGCCCTCCGGGCGATCCGCACGGTCGCCGACCAGTCCGGCCGCAGATGGGACATGTCGTGTTCGCGGCCAGCCACGAAAAGCCGCCCGAAATCGGGCGCCCGCACACTCACAACTGGCCTCCCATCCCAGTGAAGAACTTCCAACCGCGGCGAAGCTAGCGGAACATACTGCCCTGCGGTGGGCGTGCGGGACGACCGGGAACTCCTGCGGGAAAACCTTCAGCGGGCGTCGACGGCCGGGGCGAGGACCTCCGCGCACCACTGACGGAACGTGGTCGGCGTGCTGGCTTCCGGGGTCCGCGGCTCGCTGTTGTCCAGCCCTTGCTGCTTGGCCACCATCATGTCGATCACGGCCTGGACCATCGCCTCGGACCTGCCGCCACCGGCGCGCAGCTGGGCGGCGTGCTCCTCGTCCGGGGTCCGGTGAAACTCGATCGGCCGGTGCAGCACCTCGGACATGATGCGGGCCATCTCGTTGGGAGACAGATCTTCCGGGCCCAGCACCGCGACACTGTCCTGTCCGGTCCAGGAATCGTCCAGCAGCAGCCGGGCCGCGGTCGCGGCGATGTCCCTGGTGGCACAGGTGGGATTGGGGCGATCGCCGTCGACCGGCGCGGTGATCCGGTTGTGCTCGCGGATCAGGTCGACCTGGCGCAGCCAGTTGTCCATGAAGGTGGGCAGGACCAGTGCCCGCAACGCCACGCCGGTGCTCGCGATCAGGTCGTCCATGGCAAGGGACGCGGTCACCAGCCCGGCGTTGGCCGCGATGGGCAGGCCGCGGCCCAGGGCCGAGATGGAAACCACCCGGGCCACTCCCTGGCTGACCAACGCCTCGCACGCGGGCTTGCTGAAGTCGGTGTAGGCGGCGTGCATGCTCGTCGCCTGGGGATCCGGCGGGACCAGCCAGAACACGGCGTCCGCGCCGGTGAAGGCCGAGGTGACCACTTCGGGGTCGCGGTGCGTCCCGGTGACGATCTCGACGCGCTCGCGCACATCCTCGGCCAGCCGGGCCGGATCACGCACGATCACCCGGACCGGTGCGTCCGCGTCGAGCAGGTTTCGCACGACCTGGCGGCCGATGTTGCCCGTGGGGGCGGTGACGACAATCATGATGCTCTCTTCGCAGTGTCTGATATGGACAGTGGGGCTGCCACGCGGCCGCGGTGACGAGCTCAAGTCAACCCACGGTGGCGGCCGAACTGAAGGACCGATCCGGGCCGGATTGATACCCTGGTGATATGAGTGACCTGGAGGTCCGGCAGCTTCGGTATTTCCTCGTGGTTGCCGAGGAGCTGCACTTCGGCCGGGCGGCCGAGCGGCTTGGCATGGCGCAGCCGCCCCTGTCCCGGGCGATCCGCGAGCTGGAACGCCAGCTGGACGTGCGGTTGCTGGAGCGCACCACGCGCCAGGTCTCGCTCACCCCGGCCGGCCGGACCCTGCTGCGCGACGCGCGCACCGCGCTGGACGCGGTCACCGCGGCGGCCCAGCGCGCGCAGCACGCCGGACGGACCGCACCCAACCTGCGCCTGGCGTTCAAGGCCGACTACGACGCTGGACTGCTGCCCACGATCCTCACCGAATACTCCGGCGAACCGGCCGCGCTGCCGGTGGACCTGCAGATGGGCGGCCGGGGCGAGCAGGTGCTGGCGCTGCGCGAGGGCCGGGCCGATGTCGCGCTGCTGCCCACCCCGTTCGACGAGCGCGGCCTGGACATGGAGCCCCTGTTGTCCGAGCCGCGGATCGTGGCCCTGGCCGCCGACGATCCGCTGGCCGCCCACGCCGACCTGAGCCTGGCCGACCTGGCCGCCCGCCGCCTGCCCGACGGCTTTCCCGCGGATCAGGTCGACGCAACCGACCGTTCCGCGGACAAGCCACGGCGCACCGGGATGGACCTGACCCAGATCTTCAGCCTGATCGAACTGGGCGACACCGTGATGTTCCTGCCCATCTCGGTCACCCGCCGCTACCCGCGCCCCACCATCGCCTACCGGACCGTCCGCGATCTGGAACCGGGCACGCTGGCCATCGCCTGGCCCCAGGAATGCCGCTCGCCCGCGGTGGCCGCGTTCGTCCGCGCCGCCCTGTCCGTGGCGGCCGCCGCCCAGTCCGGCGACGCGTTCACGGCCGATGTCGGTGCGGAGCTCTAGGCTGGGCGAATGCGGGCTGCGGAGTTGAAGAAGGTCTGCCTGGGCCTGCCGGGCGCGGTCGAGGAGTTCCCGTTCGACTCGGGCACCAGCGTGTTCAAGGTGGCAGGCCGGATGTTCGCGCTGACGCCGTTGCGGGTGAAACCGTTGTGGGTCAACCTGAAATGCGATCCGGACCTGGCCGTGCAGCTACGCGGGCAGCACGCCGAGATCACCGCGGGCTGGCACATGAACAAGCGGCACTGGAACACGGTGCGGCTGGACGGATCGCTCCCGGACCGGCTGGTGGCCGAGATGGTCGAGGACTCCTACGACGCCGTGGTCGCCGGAATGTCCCGGCGCCAGCAGGAAAAGCTGCACTGGGTGGCGCTGGCCCAGGAGTGATTCGTTGCCAGGCGAAGAAAAACGTGGAGGACGCGGCATGACCGAGCCGAGCGGCATCCTGGACTGCCTGTACGTGCTGGACGGCGGCGAGGCGCACGTGGAGGACATCTCGCAGTGGTCGCCCGGGGTCGACGTGGGCCGGCCCCGGGTGTTCAGCGGCAACGTCTACCTGCTGCGGCACGGCACCGACTGGATGCTGTGGGACACCGGCCTCGAGGAGCCGCTGATCACCGAGCCGGGCGGCAAGGTGTTCGCGCACGAGGTGCGCGGCGTGCTGACCCGGACGCTGAGCTCCCAACTGGACGAGATCGGGGTGAATCCGGCCGACATCGGCCACCTGGCCGTATCGCACGCGCATTTCGACCACGTGGGCAACACCCGGCTCTTCCCGCACGCCACCTGGTACGTGCAGCGTCCCGAGCACGCCGCGATGTTCGGACCGGATTTCGAGCGCTACGGTTTCCTCCCGCGCCTGTACGACACGTTGCGGCACAACGAAACCGTGCTGCTGGACGGCGATCACGACGTGTTCGGCGACGGCTCGGTGCGGATCCTGTCCACCCCGGGCCACACGCCCGGTCACCAGTCGCTGCTGGTGTGGTTGCCCAGGGCGGGCCCGATCGTGCTGTCCGGCGATCTGGCCCACTTCCGCAAGAACTTCGTCAACCGCCGGGTGCCGGCGTTCAACGCCGACGCCGAGCAGACCCGGGCCTCGATGGACCGGATCGACGCGCTGGTCAACGAGCTGGAGGCACAGTTGTGGATCAACCACGACTACCGCCAGAGCGCGACCCTGCGCCGGTCCCCGACTCCGGTCCGCTGACCGACCG
>DASZNF010000016.1:0-60268 GCA_035551355.1 Pseudonocardiaceae bacterium
TCGTCGGAGATGGTGAAGCCACCACCGGTGGTGGCAGCGGTCTTGAGTTCCGCGACGGCCTCGGTCACCCCAGCGAAGCCACCGATGTCGGCCAGCATGTCGTCAACCTCCCCGGTCACCCGATCCACAGCACGGCATGCGCCGACTCACCGTAGCAAGACGGGCACCACCATGCCGACGGTTCCACCGTATTCCCTTTTGTCACCCAAAAGGTCAACTTTGTCACCCAGAAAGGCCAACGAAGGTCGACGAGTCGACCAATAACATTCCGTAATAGTCACCGCACGGATACGGAGCGCGCACACCAACATCCCCGCACCCGATCAAGAACGATCAGGAACAATCAGGAACTGAGCATCTGCACGTACCGGGTCAGCGCCTGATCGATCCGCGGCAGATCGGCCGGCGTGAAGCTGACGTCGATGCCGCCGTCCGGCCGCTCGGCCGGGATCAGCGCGTACCGGCCGCTTTCGGTGTCGATCGTGCTCATGGTCAGCGGCTTGCCCGGCCGGCCGTTGCGGTTCCGGGCGGTCACCGTGAAACCACAGCCGCCCAGCCGCCGCTTCTGCATGACCTCCTCGACGTAACCCTGGCTGAGCCCTTGGGAATCCTGTTGCGGGCGCACCGCCTGCAACACCCCGCCGGAGTACTCCTGGTCCTCGTCCGGCCGCAGGTGCCGGGGCGGCCCGGCCGCCGGGCTCTGGCTCACCGTCACCGACCGGCCCGGCCCGGGCTTCATCGGCGGGATCAGGCTGACCAGCGGGCGCACCAGGCCCTCCGGGTTGACCGGGGTGAACGTCAGCACCTGCTCGCGCTGCTGCACCAGCACCGCGGACCGGCCATCACTGGCCACTCGCGCGTACAGCTGCCGTTCTCCGGCCGTGCCCAGCATCGCCAGCGACAGCCAGCCCCGGGCGTACACCCCGACCAGCTCTTCCAGGTCGGGACTGAATCGCCGCTCCACCACCAAACCCTTGCCGGTCAGCGTCCGCTCGGCCACCTCGGCCAGCCGCTGGCGGTCCTCGATGAGTTCGCCGTGGAACGGGAACTGGAACGGAAACTGGCGGACGTCGAGGTTCAGTGCCTCCCCGACCAGGTCCAACTCCAACAGTGACAGCTCAAACCCTCGCGCGGCCACGCGACCACTCCCCTCTGCCGGCACTCCCCTGGCCGGCAAAGAGTAAGGGTAACCAGTGAGCTCACATACCGCGCTTCAGGTTCTGAACTGCGGAAACCGCGTCTTCTTCACCGTCAAAATCCAGTCGCACGGCCGATCGGCCGAAGGTGAAGAACAGCAGGTCACCGGGTTCGCCGGAAAGGGTGACGGTGCGCGGACCGCGGTTGGCCACCACGGTCTCGCCGTCCGGCCGCTTCAGCGCGACGCCGACCGGGCTGCGCCGGTAGACCAACCGCCCCATCCGGCGGACCACCTTCCACAGCGCCTCGTCGCGCTGCGCCTGCGCCGGTCGCGGCGTCCAGTCCGGCTGCGCGCGCCGCACGTCCTCGTGGTGCACGAAGTACTCGGCGCCGTTGGCCAGCTCGTTGAGTTGCGGGATGGACATCGGCGACAGCCGGGGCGGCCCGGTGCGCACCAGGTCCACCAGCTTGTCCCAGGGCAGCGCCGCGTACTGGTCCTGCACCTTCTGGGTGTGCCCGGCGAACGCGGGCACGATCATCCCGGGCAGGATGTCCGGCCGCCGATCCCGCGCCACCAGGTGCGCGGCCAGATCCTTGGTCTGCCAACCTTCACACAGCGTCGGCGCGTCCGGGCCGACCTCGGTCAGCGTCGCGCACAGTCCGCTTCGTTCCTCGGAAGCCAAGCCCATGGCGCAACCCTACCGGCGGAGCACGCACCCCGCGGAAACCCCGAGGGCACTACTGCGTGACCTCGTGCCCGGCTTCGCGCAGCGCCGCGATGGCCCGGTCCAGATCGGTTCCCTTGACCAGCACGTTGTCCGTGTCGAAGGTCGACACCGCGAAGATCGGCACGCCCGCCGCGGCCAGCGCCCCGGCCAGCGCGGCCAGAATCCCGGTCAGGGTGAACTCGAACGGCCCGCGCACGGTCAGCAGGCGCCAGCCGCCCTCGGTCTGTTCGGCCTCCGGCGCGTACGCGCTCGGGCACACCACGGACAGTTCGTCCGGCGTCCTGGTCACCGACACCAACCCGGGCGAGGCCAGCAACCCGGAGGCCACCAGCGACTCCGGGTCCAGCTTCAGCACGGTGTACTCGCCCGGCCGCAGGTCCAGCGCCAGCTTGCGCACGGCGGGCTCAGCCCTCGGTCACGAACGGGCTGGACGCCACCTCGCTGCCGTCGGGCAGCGCGGAGATCACGAAGTCGGCGAACACGTTCTCCGCGGCCTTCTGCAACTGCCGCAGGCATTCCACGGCCAGCGCGCGGATCTCCACGTCGGCGTGCTCGCTGGCGCGCATGGCGATGAAGTGCCGCCAGGCCCGGTAGTTGCCGGTGACCACGACGCGGGTCTCGGTCGCGTTGGGCAGCACGGCCCGCGCGGCCTGCCGGGCCTGCTTGCGGCGCAGCGTGGCGTTGGGCTCGTCGGCGAACCGCTTTTCCAGTCCCGCCAGCAGATCCGTGTACGCGGCCACACTGGCTTCGGCCGCCGCGACGAACTTGGCGTGCAGTTCCGGGTCGGCCGCGATGGCCTCCGGCTCGACCATCGCCGCGTTCTTCTCCGGAACATATCGTTGGGACAGCTGGGAATACGAGAAGTGCCGATGCCGGATCAGTTCGTGGGTAAGGGATCGGGAGATGCCGGAGATGTAGAAACTGACCGATCCGTGCTCCAGCACGGACAGGTGGCCGACCTCCAGGATGTGCTTGAGGTAACCGGAGTTGGTCGCGGTGGCCGGGTTGGGCTTCTTCCACGACTGATAGCAGGCGCGACCGGCGAATTCGGCCAGCGCCTGGCCGCCGTCGGCGTCGGTTTCCCACGGGACGCCTGCCGGCGGGAAGAACTCGGTCTTGCCGACCAACACCACGCTCGGCGTCACGATCTCGGTCACTTGCGCACACTCCCCTTCGACAGCCCCACGACTGCCCGACAGCCTAACGGGGGTCGGTCACCAAATCGGGTGACAACTCCGGTGACGCTGTAACGACACAACCTGACATCACGCCTGGCGTCAATTTGACGTCACGGGCCCTTGACTGACGTCACAGGTGACGCCATGCTGATGTCATGGAACTGAGCCCTTACGTCTCCGCGCTGCGGGACAACCTCGCGGCCGCCGCGGCGGCGGGCGACGAGCAGACCCGTGTCGCCGCCCGGGTGCTGACCGCAACCCTGGAACCGGCCGCCCGGCTGGCGATCATGAACGCCCTGTCCGACCTGGCCGCCGAGGTGACCCTCGCGCTGGAGGACCGGGTGGTGGAGGTCCGGCTGGACGGCCAGGACGTGCAGGTGGTGGTGACCGGCGAAGCCCGCACGGCGGACGAGGAACCGGAAGCCGCGGAGGAACCGCCGCCGTCGTTCAACGACGCCGCGGGCGACATCCGGCGGATCACCGTGCGGATGATGGAAGAGATCAAGGACAAGGCCGAGCAGGCCGCCTCCGCACAGGGCATGTCGCTCAACGCGTTCGTGTCCCAGGCGGTGCAGGGCGCGCTGGGCAGGGCGCACCAGCGCGGCCCGCAGGGACACGGCGGCTGGAACCAGTTCCAGCGCGATTTCGGCCGCGATTTCGGCGCCGGATTCGGCCAGGGGGGTTCGCGCGGCAAGGCCAAGGACAAGCCGTGGCAGGACGAGCCGTCCTCGGGTGAGGGCTCCTCGCGGGTGCGCGGCTGGGTCGAAGGCTGATCAGGGGGGACACGACATGGACACGGTGGTGACCGACATGCCCGAAACCACGGACGACCAGGAAGAATCACTGGTCCGCACGGAACATTTCGACGCGGACGGCCCGCTGGAGATCGAGGTGTCCATCGGTTCCGGCCGGGTGGACATCGAGCTGGTGGACGAACCGGGCGCCGGCGTCACACTGCGCCCGCACGACGGCGGCGACAGCGGCTTCATGCACGGGCTGTCCAACCTGATGCACTGGGTCAACGACCGGTTCGGTGACCCGGCCGCCGAGCAGGACGCGGCCGTCGAGGCGGTGGACGGGGCCCGCATCGAGCTGACCGGCCGCCGGCTGGTGGTGCGCAGCGGACACGGGCAGATGCGGATGATGCCGCTGGAACTGGTGCCGGTGGCGGTGACCGTGCGCGCGCCGGCCGGCTCGCACCTGGACCTGCGCAGCGGCGAGGCCGCGGTGACGGTGACCGGCGCGGCCGGGCGGATACGGGTGACCGGCGGGTCCGGGGACATCACGGTAGACCGGGCCGACGGCCGGGCCGAGATCAAACTGGGGTCCGGGGCACTGCGGCTGGGGCCGATGCTGGGCGGGCTGCGGGCGCGGTCGGGCAGCGGGGAAATTGAGGTGTCATCCGTCGGCGGGCCGACCACACTGGTGACCGGCAGTGGTGACGTGTGGCTGGGCGCGGTGCAGAGCGACGTGATGGCCCGGACCGGCAGCGGCGACCTGGTGGTGGCCGACGCCGCGTGCGGCGACGTGGAGCTGGTCACCGGGTCCGGGGAGATCCGGGTCGGGGTGCGGCCGGGCACCGCGGCGATGGTGGATCTGCACTCGGGTTCCGGCCAGGCGCGCAGTGAGCTGACGGTGTCCGACCGGCCGCCCGCGGACGGTCCCCGGCTGCGGGTGCGCGGCCGGACCAGGTCGGGCAATGCGGTGGTGACCACCGCGGCAGGCTGACCGAGGGGTGTTACCGGGGAGCGGGGCGGCACGCCGGACGAGTGCGGCGTGCCGCCCCCGAGAACTCTCGACGACGCTGGGACATCGGCGGCGGTTGGGAATCGGGGGACCGGAGAAAGTCGGGGGCCGGTAAGGGGAACCGGGGGACGCGGGAAAGCTGGACCGGGGATTTGTCAGGAATCGGGGCGGCACGTCGGAAATGCGACGTGCCGCCCCGCTGCCTCCCTGGCTTTCCTTCTCTCTCCTGACGGGTTACGGGTGCCAGGTCCGCGTGGCCGCGGGCGGCGTGGTGGAACGACTTGTGGTGGGTGCGGCGGTCGTGCTGGTACCGCCGGCGCCGCCACCGGCCGTGGTGGTGGTCGTGCCGCCCGCCCCCGTGGTGGTGGGCGCCGCGCCACTGGTGGTGGTCGGGGCCGCGGTGGTCGTGGTGCCGCCGTTGCCATTACCCGGGTTCTGTCCCAGCGGCACCATGTTGGCCGCGGTGACCACACCGTTGCCGTCCATGGTCAGGGCGATCGGGTCGGGCACGTTGAGCAGGGCGCCACAGTTGAGGTTGGTGAAGGACTGGTTGCCGCGCATGGCCAGGAAGGTGAACAGGTTGGTGGCCATGGCCGCGTCCACCGACGGGGCGGCGGCGAACATCGCCTGATCGGCGAACACTCGCGTCAAACCGTTGGCACCGTACAGGTTAGTGCAGTAAGTGGTACCGCTGCCGTTGTCCGAACCGGCCGCGCCGATGGCGGGCTGGTCGACCCCGGACCGGTACAGGTTGGTCTTGGCGGTGCTGGAGTTGTTGCCGTTGAGCGTCATCGGGTCGTTGAGCGGAACCAGCGCGATCGGGGCCTTCTGCCCGGCCGCGGCCTGCAACTCGTCCAGCGGTAGCGCGCCGCTGGCCTTGCCGTCGCTGGACTGGTCGGGCACGGTCCACGGAGTGCAGCCGAGTGCCGGGTCGACGAACTGGTCGAGCAGCAGGTTGTCACTGCCGTTGGCCAGGTCGACCGGGGTGCGGTTGGCCACCGCCGTGGTGTTGGCCGCGTTGTTCTGCGCGATCTGACCGTTGCCCGTGGCCAGGTAGTGGGTGACCACGTTGTCGCTCTGATCCTGGTCGACCAACGAGAAATCCCGGGTGGACGGACAGGTTTTCCCGTCCTTGGCGGTGCCGAGGGCGGGCACCTGCAGGGTGTTGGCGGCGATGGCGGCGTTGGCGGCCGTGAAGAAAGCAGCGCCGTTGCAGTCGGCGAACTGGCCGAACACCGAACCGTTCACGCCGTTCACACAGGCGCCCTGGGTCAGGGTGTTCGCGCCGCGCGCGGAGGCGAGGGTCAGCGTGGTTCCGTTGAAACCGAACCAGATTCCCACGGTCGAGCCTGCGGGCACCTGCGCCGCGACGGGTGCGGCGGCGGGCTGGGTGCCGCGGTCGACGACCAGCGGGTCGTAGAGGGTCAGCTGACCGGCCGAGGTGAGCACCGCGGCCTCGACGAACGCGGACTGGTTGGCGTTGGCCTCGTTGCACGGGCCCATGGCCGGGTCGGTGGCGGTGAGCTGGTAGGGCGTGGCCAGGCCGGCTGCGGACAGCGGGTTGGTGGGCACGGTCAGGGTGCAGTTGGGGTTGGGGGCGGCCGCCGGTTGAGGTGTGCCCGGCCGGTGGCGGCGATGTTCGGCCTGGGCGATGGTTGGCATGTGCGCGAGGTTCGCCACTGTGGTGGTCGCCCCTGGCTTTTGGCCGATCAGCGGGGCGGCGAAAGCTGCGACGCCACCGACGGCAAGCAGGGCGGTGGCGGCCAGGGACGCGCGGATCCAGCGCGCACGTCGACTCGGGCGCTGCTCATAGTGACGAGGACGATGACCTGGCAACGGAGTTGCCCTCCCTCGGATACTGATGTGATGTGGATTCGGCAGGCTTCCCCCGCGGAGCCGGCCGAACGCTAGCACCAATCACAGCCCGATAACAGGGCAATAACCACGCGATATCAGGATCGGCCTCACCGGCAGACCCGGCGCAGACCGTCCACTAGGTCACCACGCGTCCCGATCTCCACTCCGGACAGACCAAGCCATTGCGCCATTGTGCCTAGTTCGCCGGCCAACTCGACGATCACCCTCGGGGTGTCCACTTCGGACTCGGAGAAGGCTCCTTGCACGCGCAACACGCCCGCGGCGCGGTCGGCCTTGAGGTCGACGCGGGCCACGAGGTCGCCGTCCAACAAGAACGGAAAGACGTAATAACCATGTAAGCGCAACCGCTCCGGCACATAGATCTCAATCCGGTAGAAAAAGTCAAACAGCCGCTCGGCGCGCTCGCGGCGCCAGATCAGCGGGTCGAACGGGCACAACAGGGCCCGCCCGGTGATGCGCCGCGGTGTGCGCGCCTGGACGTGCCGGTAGGCCGGAGCCGACCAGCCCCGCACCTCGACCGGCTCCAGCACGTCCGCGTCGACGAGTTCGGCCACCGCCTGCCGGCTGCGCTCGGGCGCGATCCGGTAGTAATCGCGCAGATCAGGCTCGGTGGCGACCCCGAAAGCCCGGGCCGCGCGCAGGGTCAGTTCCCGAGCCGCCTCGTCCCGATCGACCCGCCGGGCGAGCACCTCGGCCGGAATCACCCGCTCGGTGAGGTCGTACCGACGTTCGAACCCACGCCGCGTCCCGGTCGTCAACTCGCCGGTAGCGAACAAATATTCACACGCCCGCTTCACATCGGACCGATTCCACCAGCCCCCGCGAGCTCGTTCTCCGCCGAGCCCCAACTCCCGCTCGACGGCTCCGGCCCCCATCGGCCCGAGTTCTTTGACAGTTGCCAGAACATCGGCCAGCAGACTGCGATTGGTCCGCACGGAGGCGAAATAGCCGTCCTCGCTGGAGGCGTAGTTCTCCATCCGCCAGCGCAGCAGTGCCCAGTCGTCGACCGGAATGAGGCTGGCGACATGCGCCCAGTACTCGACCAGGAGGCGCGGTTTCCGCGCACTGTGCGCCCACGCGGCGTCGTCGACCAGCTCCATCGGGTAGGCGCCGAGCCGACTGAACAGCGGCATGTAATGCGCCCGGACCGCGACATTGACCGAGTCGAGCTGGAGCAGTTGGACCCGGGACAGCACCTTGGCCAGATGCCGGCGCCCGGGCACGCCGGAGGGGCGCGGATCGGCAAAGCCCTGCGCGGCCAACGCCGTCCGCCGGGCCGCCTCGGCGCTCATGGTGGAAACAGGCTGCACGATCACCACCGTGCCAGAGCCCACCGACAGTTCCGCACCAGGTCACCCACCGTCGACACATCGAGCCAAGCGGCACACCTCCGCCATTCGCCAGACCCCTGGCGAATCGAGGGCCGCGGCGGTCCCCGGCCGACCGGTAATCCCCCGACCTCCACGGTAGGGTCGGCAATCGTGGCTGAGGCGAGGGTGCATCCGGCGGTGACAGACGATGTCCCGGAGATCTCGCGGATCCAGCGGGACACCTGGCGGCTGGCCTACGCCGATCTGCTCCCCCCGGAAGTCTTTGCCGACTGGGACGACACCGCCGCCGAGCAGAGCTGGGCCCACGCCCTGCACGCCGGCCCCGCCCGGCTCTTCGTGGCCACCGAGGGCGACGACACCGTCGGGTTCTGTGCCGCGGGACCGGCCCCGGCCGACGAACTCGCCGGACCGGACGGTGAGCTTCCGCAAGACGCCGACTCCGTCATTCTCATCGGCGCACTTCTGGTCGAACCACGTTGGGGACGCCGCGGACACGGCGGGCGACTGCTCGCTACCGCTGCGAATGCGTTGCGAGAACAGGGATGCACGCGCGGTGTGGTCTGGGTGCCCGAACCGGACCGCGTCTCTCAGGCGTTCTTCGCCCGCGCCGGATGGCAACCGGACGGAGTGGCCCGCACACTGGACGCGGCCGGCCGCCCACTGCGCGAGATCCGGCTCGGCGGGACGCTGAGCCTTACGCTGGTTTCCCCTTGAGTTTGCGACGATTCCCTCCGCACCAGCGAATCGTCCTGTTGACTTCGACAGGGCTGCGACGACGGCGGGGAGAACTGTGCTGACCTGGCTGTTGGTGACGCTGCTCGTCGCCATCGGATCAGCGCTGTTTCCGCCGCTCTCGGTGGAGCTGTTCATCGTCACGCTCGCCGCGCGCCATCCGCAGTACCCAGCCCTGCTGCTCGGCGCGATCGTCGCGATCGGACAGATCGCGGGCAAACTCCTCTACTTCTACGCCGGGCGCGGCTCCCTGCACCTGCCGGCCTTCATCCACCGAAGCGCCGGAAAAACCAAGGCGGGCAACGAAAACGGCGTGCCGGCGGCCAACATCAAGCCGGAATCCGGGCCGCTGCGGGCCTGGCACCGGTTCGCCAACCAGTGCCGCCGCGGCTGGGCCTGGCTGCGGATGAAATGCCACGCCCACCCGAAATGGATGATGGCCTCCACCGCGACCAGCGCCGTCATCGGCATTCCGCCGTTCATGGCCACCACCGTGCTGGCCGGTCTGGCCGGACTTTCCTTGCGGGCCTTCATTTTGTCCAGCCTGCCCGCGCGCTTCGTCCGGTTCAGTGTGCTGGCCGCGTCACCGATGCTGGTCGTGCACTTCGTCCCCGGCCTGCGCCACGGGCACCACCCCTTCTGGTTCCACTGGCTGCACTTCCTGGTGCACTGACCGGCGATACACCAGCGTCACCAGCACCCCGATCACCAGCCACACCGCGGCCACGACCAACGCCGGCCGGCTGGCCTCCACCAGCAACGCGATGATGATCGCCGCTCCGGCCACCGGCACCGCAACCCACACGCCGAACCGCTTTTGCTTGGTACGCACCAAGAAATAGCCGACGACCGACGCGTGCAGCAACACGAACGCGGTCAGCGCGCCCACGGTCACCATGGAGGACAACACATCCAGCCCATCCGACCGGGTCGCCGCCCACACCGCGATCACCAGCGTCGCGCCGGCGGACACCAGGGTCGCGGTCAGCGGTGTCCGCGTGCGCGCCTGCACCCGGCCCAGCCACGCGGGCAGCTGACCCTGCCGGGACATCCCGTAAAGCAACCGGCTCGCCGCGGCTTGCGCCACCAACGCGGAGAACACCGGGCCAACTGCCTTCACCGCGCTGACCGTGGTGCCCAGCCAGCCGCCGATGGCCGAGCGCACGATGGTGAAGAACGCGCCGCCCTGCGCATCCGGATCGGCGGCCAACCGCGCGGGCGACACGGTCGAGATCAGGTCGGCCAGGTAGGTCTGCACGACGAACAGCAATCCGGCCAGTACCAGGCAGAACAGCAGCGCGCGCCCGATCTGCCGGGGGCTGCCGGTGTTCTCCTCGGCGAAGCCGGCGATCGCGTCGAAACCCAGAAACGACAGCACCGCAACGGAAACCGCGCTCAGCACCGCGGTCGGCACGAAGTTTCCGTTGCTGGTCAACGGAGTCAGCCAGCCCCGGGCCGGACCGTGCTGAACCAGCACCACGATCGCACCGGCCACGAACAACGCCAGCACGATGATCTCCACCGCCAGCATCACCAGGCCGACCCGCGCGGCGATCCGCACCCCGGCCAGGTTCAGCCCGGTGAACACCACGATGGCCACCCCGGTAGTCAGCCACTGCGGCAGCGCGGGCACCAGGGAATGGGTGGCGATCCCGGTGAACAACGCGGCCACGCTCGGGATGAACAGGTAGTCCAGCCCGGCCATCCAGCCGGCCAGGAAGCCGGGGAACCGGCCAAGCCCGGCGGCGGCGTAGGCGGACACCGAACCGGCCCGGGGCACCGCAGCCGACATCCGGGCGTAGGACCACGCGGTGAAGCCCATCGCGACGGTGGCCACCACGAACACCAGCGCGGTCGCGCCGAAGCTCTTGGCGTCCAGGACCCCGAAGATGCTGATCGGCGCGGTCGGCCCGATGAACAGCAGGCCGTACACGATCAGGTCACGGGTGGACAGGCTGCGCCGTAGGGTCGCCTCGCCGGACATTCGCACTCCACAGTGGACTCGTCAACACTCCGACCAGCGTCAACGTCATCCCACCACGGCACATTCCGGGAGTGTTCCGCGTACCACTGTGCGGGACGAACCGGAACAGCGCGACCTCGATGGTGGTTTGCTCAGGTGGAAGTCGAACAACGGAAGGAGCGGGCCATGGCGGAGCTTGAGGTGCGCCGGGTGGGCAACCACGAGTTCACCGGACACAACGACCGGGGCGCCGAGGTGACGCTGGGCCGGGCCGGTGCGGAGGGTTCGTTCACCCCGGCCGAGCTGCTGCAGATCGCGGTGGCCGGGTGCTCGGCGGTGACCGCCGAGGAGCTGATCGCCCGGCGGGTGGGCGCGGATTCGGCGTTCACCGTGGGTGTGGACGCCGACCGCCGCCCGGGATCGCACGAGCTCGACGCCATCCACGTCGGTTTCGACATCGACGTGTCGGGACTGGACGACACGGGCCGGGCCCAACTGGAAACGGTGGTGCGCAACGCGTTGGACCAGTTGTGCACGGTCAGCCGCACGGTGAAGCACGGCGCTCCGGTCAGCGTCGACGTGCTGCCGGTGGCAGCCGACCGGGCCAACTGAGCCAGGCGAGAAAGCCCAGCCCAAGAGAGAAACTTCAGGCGGTGCGGACCGGGTCGGCGTCGGCCAGTTGCAGGGCGTGCCGCATGGTCTCCCTGGCCCGCCGCCGGTCCCCGGCGATGTCGTAGGCGTGCGCCAGCCGGTACCAGCGGCGCCAGTCCTCCGGTTTGTCGTCCAGATCGGCCTTGCACTGGTCGAACCAGGCATCGGCGGCCGGGCGCTCGATCCGGCCGGACGGACGGCGGGGCAGCTCGGAGGTGTCCGGCAGCTGCCCCTCCTCGGCCAGCCGCCGGGCCAGCCGCTCCACCCGCACCCCGAACCGCAGGTTCACCACCGCGATCCAGATGCCGACCAACGGCAGCAGGAACGCGCCGATCCCCAGCCCGATGCCGACCGCGCCACCGGACTCCAGCAGCCATACCGCCCGCTGCCCGATGAGCACGAAGTAGGCCACCAGGAACAGCGTCAGGATGATGGCCGTGGTCCGGGTCCTCACAGTTCGAGCATCGCATCCAGGCCGACGGTCAGCCCCGGACGGCCCAGGATCGACCGCACGCCCAGCAGCACGCCGGGCATGAACGAGCTGCGGTCCAGCGAGTCGTGCCGGATGGTCAGGATCTCGCCCTCGGTGCCGAACAGCACCTCCTGGTGGGCCACCAATCCGGCCAGCCGCACCGAGTGCACCCGCACCCCGTCCACGGTCGCGCCGCGCGCGCCGTCCAGTTCCTGGGTGGTGGCGTCGGGCGGCGCGCCGAGTCCGGCGTCGGCGCGGGCCTGGCCGATCAGCCGGGCGGTGTGCGCGGCGGTGCCCGATGGGGCGTCGGCCTTGCGCGGGTGGTGCAGCTCGATGACCTCGGCCGACTCGTAGTACTTCGCGGCCAGCTGGGCGAACCGCATGGACAGCACCGCGCCGATGGCGAAGTTCGGCGCGATCAGCACGCCAAGATCCGGCTTGCCGGCCAGCAGGGATCGCACGGTGTCCAGCTTGTCGTTGTCGAACCCGCTGGTGCCGACCACCGCGTGGATGCCGTTGTCGGCGCAGAACCGCAGGTTGTCCAGCACGGCCTCGGGGTGGGTGAAGTCCACCACCACCTCGGCCCGCGCGTCGACGAGGTCCTCCCGCCGGTCACCGGCGTCCACCCCGGCCACGACTCGCAGGTCAGCCGCGGCGTCCACCGCGGCGCAGACCGTCGCGCCCATCCGGCCGCGGGCGCCGAACACACCGACCCGGATCGGGTCGTCGGCGCCGCGGGCGGGACTCGTGCTGTCGGTCAACTCATCACCTCGTGCAGTTCGACGGGGAGGTCCCGCTCGGCAGCGTACGGGCCGACCACGGCAGCGGCGACGGGGCGGCGCAGCAGGTCCCCGGCCAGCGCGGCCACCTGCGCCGGGGTGACCGACTCGATCCGGGCCAGCTGGGCCTCCACGGTCAGGTGGTCGGCGTAGTTCAGCTCGCCCTTGCCGATCCGGGACATCCGGGAACCGGAGTCCTCCAAGCCCAGCACCAGTCCGCCGCGCAGCTGGCCCTTGCCCCGGGCCACCTCGGCGTCGGTCAGTCCGTTGGCGGCCACATCGGAGAGCACCGCGCGCAGCACCTTGGCCACATCGCCGAACCGGTCCGGGTTGGCCCCGGCGTAGATGGCCAGCGCGCCGGTGTCGGCATAGGAATAGATCGAGGAATACACCTGGTAGGCCAGGCCGCGGCGTTCCCGGACCTCCTGGAACAGCCGGGAGGACATGCCACCGCCCAGCGCCGCGTTCAGCACGCCGAGGGTGAACCGGCGCTCGTCGTGCCGGGAGAACGTGCGCACGCCCAGCATCAGGTGGGCCTGTTCGGTGTCGTCGGTGCGCAGTTCCAAACGCGGCCGCTGCCTGCCGCGCAGGTTGCCCACCCGCGGCGCGACCGGCGTGGCCTCGCCGCCGAGGCGTTCGGCCAGAGCCTTGCGCGCCAACCGGAGCACCTGATTGTGCTCGACGTTTCCGGCCACTGCCAACACCATCCGGTGCGGCTGGTAGCGACGGCGGTAGAACCCGTAGAGCGCGTCCCGGGTCATGCCGGTGATGGATTCCTCGCTGCCCAGAACGGATCGGCCCAGCGGGTGATCGCCGAGCAGCGCGGTGGAGAAGGTCTCGTGCAGCAGGTCCTCGGGATCGTCGTCGCGCATGGCGATCTCTTCCAGGACGACGCTGCGCTCCATCTCCATGTCCGGCTTGGCGCACTGCGCGTAGAACACCACGTCGCACAACACATCCACGGCCAGCGGCAGGTCGGAATCCAGGGCGTGCACGTAGAAACAGGTGTGTTCCTTGGAGGTGAACGCGTTGAGCTCGCCGCCGACCGCGTCGACCTCCTCGGCGATCCGGGCCGCGGTGCGCTTGCGGGTTCCCTTGAACAGCAGGTGTTCCAGGTAGTGCGCGGCACCGGCCACCGGGGCCGACTCGTCCCGGGAACCGATCGCCACCCACAGGCCGACCGCGGCCGAGCGCACCCCGGGCACCTGCTCGGTGATCACCCGCAGGCCGCCGGGCAACACGCTGCGCCGGACCACGTTCCCGGTGGACCCGGCCTCCAGCAGCCGGGTGGTGCCGGGCCGTTGCAGATGGCCCAGCGGGGCAGGACGGGCACGGCCGCGGACGCCCGAGGCGTCCGCGGCCGCGGTGGGCTCACCACTCACGTCGTCGCCGGCTCCGGGGTCGCCGGGGCCTGCTCAGCAGCGGGAGTCTCCTCCTGCACGACAACGAGGCTGATCTTGCCGCGCTGGTCGATGTCCGCGATCTCCACCCGGAGCTTGTCGCCGACCTTGACCACGTCCTCGACCTTGCCGATGCGCTTTCCGTTGCCCAGCTTGGAAATGTGCACCAGGCCGTCCTTGCCGGGCAGCAGCGAGACGAACGCGCCGTAGGCCGCGGTCTTCACCACGGTGCCCAGGAAGCGCTCGCCCACCTTGGGCAGCTGCGGGTTGGCGATCGCGTTGATCATGTCGATCGCCGCGTCCGCCGCCGGGCCGTCGTTGGCGCCGATGTAGATGGTGCCGTCGTCCTCGATCGAGACGTCGGCGCCGGTCTCCTCGGTGATCGACTTGATCATCTTGCCCTTCGGCCCGATCACCTCGCCGATCTTGTCGATCGGGATGTGGATCGAGGTGACCCGCGGCGCGTAGGGGCTCTGCTCGTCCGGGGCGTCGATGGCCTCGGCCATGACCTCCAGGATGCTCAGCCGCGCGTCCCGGGCCTGGGACAGCGCCTGGCCCAGCACCTCCGAGGGAATGCCGTCCAGCTTGGTGTCCAGCTGCAGCGCGGTCACGAACTGCTTGGTGCCCGCCACCTTGAAGTCCATGTCGCCGAACGCGTCCTCGGCGCCCAGGATGTCGGTGATCGCGACGTACTGGGTCTTGCCGTCGACCTGGTCGGAGACCAGGCCCATGGCGATACCCGACACCGGGGCCTTCAGCGGCACACCGGCGTTGAGCAGCGACATAGTGGACGCGCACACCGAGCCCATCGAGGTGGACCCGTTGGAGCCAAGCGCCTCGGAGACCTGGCGGATGGCGTACGGGAACTCCTCGCGCTTGGGCAGCACCGGCACCAGCGCCCGCTCGGCCAGCGCGCCGTGGCCGATCTCGCGCCGCTTGGGCGAGCCGACCCGGCCGGTCTCACCGGTCGAGTAGGGCGGGAAGTTGTAGTGGTGCAGGTAGCGCTTGGTGGTGTCCGGCCCCAGGGTGTCCAGGGACTGCTCCATGCGCAGCATGTTCAGCGTGGTGACGCCCATGATCTGGGTCTCGCCGCGCTCGAACAGCGCCGAGCCGTGGGCCCTTGGCACGACCTCGACCTCGGCCGAGAGCTGCCGGATGTCGGTGATGCCACGGCCGTCGATGCGGATCTTGTCGCGCAGGATCCGCTGCCGGACCAGCTTCTTGGTGAGCGCCCGGAACGCGGCGCCGATCTCCTTGTCGCGGCCCTCGAAGGCCTCGCCCTCGCCGAGCCCGACCTTGGTCAGCGCCAGGGCCTTGGTCTCGTCGATCTTGGCCTCGCGCTCCTGCTTGCCCGCGATGGTCAGCGCGGCGGCGAGCTCGTCGGTGACGGCGGCCGACACGGCCTCGAAGGCGTCCGGCTGGTAGGCCGGGAAGGTCGGGAAGTCGCCGGTCTCCTTGGCCGCGACCGTGGCCAGCTGGGCCTGGGCCTCGCAGAGCGCACGGATGAACGGCTTGGCGGCCTCAAGGCCACCGGCCACGACCTCTTCGGTCGGCGCGCCTGCGCCCTCGCCCACCAGGTCGATCACGTTGTCGGTGGCCTCGGCCTCGACCATCATAATGGCCACGTCGTCGTCCACGACCCGGCCGGCCACGACCATGTCGAACACGGCCTTGGACGTCTGCTCGCGGGTCGGGAAGCACACCCACTGCCCGTCGATCAGCGCGATCCGCACGCCGCCGATCGGGCCGGAGAAGGGCAGCCCGGACAGCTGGGTGGAGGCGGAGGCGGCGTTGATGGCGACCGCGTCGTACACGTCCTGCGGGTTGAGCGACAGAACGGTGACCACGACCTGGATCTCGTTGCGCAGGCCGTCCACGAAGGACGGACGCAGCGGCCGGTCGATCAGCCGGCAGGTCAGGATGGCGTCCGTGGACGGACGGCCCTCGCGGCGGAAGTAGGAGCCGGGAATCCGGCCCGCGGCGTACATCCGCTCCTCGACGTCCACCGTCAGCGGGAAGAAGTCGAACTGGTCCTTGGGGTGCTTGGACGCGGTGGTCGCGGACAGCAGCATGGTCTCGTCGTCCAGATAGGCCACGACGCTGCCTGCGGCCTGACGGGCCAGGCGGCCCGTTTCGAACCGGACGGTGCGGGTGCCGAAGCGACCGTTGTCGATGGTCGCGGTGGTCTCGTGCACCGACCCGTCGTTGAAATCGGTCATACGGGTTATCTCTCCTCGTCTTGCGACCGCGGGCACCATTCGCGACGAGGCCGGTCTTCGATTGAAGTCCCCGGGTGACTCGACACCCGGGAACCACTACCGAGGACCGGCGAAAACCGTCCCGCTCGTGGTGCGCGCGGCCCCTCTTTTGTTCGGTCGGCGCCATGTTTGACGCCGGTTTGACCCGAGGGGGAGCGACCGGGCCGGTCACTCCCCCTCGGGTTGGCTCATCGACGCAGGCCGAGTCGCTGGATCAGCGACCGATAGCGCTCAATGTCCACGCTCGACAGGTAGTTGAGCAGTCGGCGGCGCCGGCCGACCATGAGCAACAGCCCCCGCCGGGAGTGGTGGTCGTGCTTGTGCACCTTGAGGTGCTCGGTGAGGCCGCTGATCCGCGTGGTCAGCAGCGCGACCTGGGACTCCGGGGAGCCGGTGTCGCCCTCGTGCGTGCCGTACTCGCCGAGGATGGTCTTCTTTTGTTCGGTGGACAGCGCCACTTATTCCTCTTCCTGTATTCGTGGTGTGCCGTGAAACCCCTTGCGGGGCCAGAGTCGGTACCGGCCGCCACGGACCGCAGCCGGACCCAAACGACGAGGATATCAGGCGTGTCGCACGCAGCCGTGACCGACCGGTGACCCGTGCGGCTGTCTCACGCACCGGCCAGCGGAACCCGCTCGACCAGGCGATACACCGGACCGTCCGACCCGGGATCGCTGCGCAGCAGCGCCACCTCGACGGGAGTGAACCACTCTCCAGTGTAGCCGGTCAGCAGCTCCGGCAGCCGGGGCGCGGGACCGCGCCAGCGGGCCAGGGTCAGGTGCGGGGTGTAGCCGCGCCGCCCGGCCCCGGCGGCCTGGGCCAGCTTGTCCAGTGCCACCCGATCGGTGGTCTGCACCCCGGCCCAGAACACCCCGGGGAAGCTGCCCGCTCCGGCCAGCCGCAGTCGCGGCGCGGTCCGCCCGGTCAGCCGCCTGCGCAGCCACTTGGTCCGGCGGGTTTCGTCATCGTCGTCGCCGAAGAAGCCCAGGGTGAGGTGCCAGCGCTCGCGCGGAATCCAGCGCAGTTCACCCGATCCGGGCTCGCCCAGCCGGGCGACCAGCTCGTCCAGCACCGGCCCGGGCGGCAGGATCGCACTGAACAGCCTGGTCACACGGGGTTGGGCGTGACCACCGGGTTGGTCACGGGGACCTGAGTGCGGGCGCCGGCCCGGCGCAGCAGTTCGGCCAGCTCCGGGTAGTCCTCGTCGACCAGCTCGGCGGCCGAGTTGAGATCGTCGGCGGACAGGATGTTGCGCAGCGCGGTCACCGCGGCGGTGGCGTCCGTGCTGCCGTCCACCGGGAGCACGTCCCGGCCCACCTTGGGCCGCGACTCCCGCACGTCCTGCAGGGCCGCGCGCAGCGCCTCCGGACGGCCCGCGGCCACGTCGGGAATGAAGATCTTGCGCTCCAGCATGATCATCCGCGCGAGCACCGAGGGATTGCCGATCTTGGCCCGCCGCCCGCTCATCACCTGGCTGAGCATGGGCGCGCTGATGCCCAGCGCGTCGGCCAGCGCGGCCTGCGACACGTTGAACGCCCGCACCAGGCGGCGTACCCGGTCCCCCAGCGGCTCCCCGTACCACTCCCGTTGCAACGCGAGGTTGCGCTGGACGATCTTGGGATCCTCCACCTGATCGAGCCTCCCCGGCACAGTTGATCCGACGACCAGATGGCGGCTGGCCGGTCGGGCGTCATTTTGCCAGTTCGCGGCCCTCGATGCGGGCGTTATCGACAATCGGCCGCGCTCACCTGGTCAGGTCGAGCACTGACCTGGTCTGCCGCACGTCCTCGTGCACCTGCGCGATCAGCGCGTCGACCGTGTCGTAGCGCTCCATGTCGCGCAGCCGGGTCACGAAGTCCACCGCCACCCGCTGGCCGTAGAGGTCGGAGTCGGTGTCCAGCACGAACGCCTCCACCCGGCGTTCCCGGCCGGAGAAGGTCGGGTTGGTGCCCACCGACACGGCCGCGCCCAGCCGCTCACCGGTCCCCTGATGGGTGAACCAGCCCGCGTACACGCCGTCCGCGGGCACCGCGGCGAAGCGCGGGGTGGACAGGTTCGCGGTGGGGAAACCCAGTTCCCGGCCGCGCCCGTCGCCGCGCACCACGATGCCCTCGACCCGGTGCGGGCGGCCCAGCGCGGCGGCCGCGGCCACCACGTCCCCGGCGTCGATGCAGGAGCGAATGTAGGTGGAGGAGAAGGTCAGCGCGGCGTCCACGCCGTCGGCGTCGGGCACGGTGAGCAGCCGGGTGTCCTCGGTGACGAAACCGAACCGCTGGCCCAGTTCACGCAGCTGGTCGACGTTGCCGCCGGCGAAGTGGCCGAAGGTGAAGTTGGCGCCGACCACCACCGCGGCCACGTGCAGCCGCTCGACCAGCACCTCGTGCACGAACTCGTCCGGCGGTAGCTTGGAGAACTCCGGGGTGAAGGGCAGCACGCAGAACGTGTCCACGCCCAGCCCCTCGACCAGTTCGGCCTTGCGCCGCAACGTCGTCAGCTGGGCCGGGTGGCTGCCCGGCCGGACCACCTCGGCCGGATGCGGGTCGAAGGTGACCAGCACGCTGGGCAGGCCGCGCTGTTTGGCCAGCTCGACCGCCCGGCCGATCAACGCCTGGTGTCCTCGGTGGACGCCGTCGAACACACCGATGGTGGCAACGCACCTGCCCCAGTTGCCGGGCAGGTCGTCCAATCCCCTGAGTCGCCGCACGTGCAGAGCCTAGGACGCGGCGGGGGCGAGGACGACCACGGGTTTGGCCGCGTGCCCCTGGTCGGCGGCCAGGGCGATGACATGCCCGTCCGGCGCGAACATGCCGTAGGTGCCGGTCAGCCCGCCCGCGGGCACCGGCTGGCCGTAGCCGACCGCCTTGGTCTCCGCGGCGGTGAGGTCGCGGCGCGGGAAGGCCAGCGCCACCGCCTCGTCCAGGGTCAGCGACAGCTGCGGGTCATCGGCCAGCTGGTCCAGAGTGCGGGCGTGGCGCAGGCCGAACGGGCCGACCTGGGTGCGGCGCAGCGCGGCCAGATGCCCGCCGACGCCCAGCCCGGCGCCCAGATCCCGGGCCAGCGCCCGCACGTAGGTGCCGGACGAGCAGTCCACCAGCACGTCCAGCTCGGTGGTCCGCTCGGCCCGGCGCAGCGCCAGCAGGTCGAACCGGTGCACCGTCACCGGCCGCGGCGGCAGGCTGACCGCCTCGCCCTCCCGCACCCGTTGGTAGGCCCGCTTGCCCGCGATCTTGACCGCGCTGACCGAACTGGGCACCTGCTCGATCGCCCCGGTCAGCTGCTCGATACCCGCGCGAACGGCCGCTTCGTCCGCCGTCGAACCGTCCACTTCGGACAGAATCTCGCCCTCGGCGTCGTCCGTGGTGGTGGCCCGGCCCAGCGTGATGGTGGCCAGATAAGCCTTGCGTTCCAAGGCAAGATGGCCCAGCAACTTGGTCGCCCGCTCCAGGCCGATCACCAGCACGCCGGTGGCCATCGGATCCAGGGTGCCCGCGTGGCCGACCTTGCGGGTGCCGAAGATTCGGCGCAGCCGGGCCACCACGTCGTGCGAGGTGGGCCCGGCCGGCTTGTCGACCACGACGAGGCCGGGCGGGACGGTGGAACTGGTGACGCGGGAGCGGGTTGGCGCTGGCACGAGCGCACATCCTAGGGCCAGCAGGGAAAACCGCCGCCCACGCGGCCACCTGGACCACAGGGTGAGCGCCTCGCCGCGACCGCGGGGTGAGTGCCCAGCCGCCACCGCGACCACGGAGTGAGCGCCTCGCCGCCACCGCGACCACGGAATGAGCGCCCCACCGCCACCGCCACCGCGCGAACACCTTCACCTTGACCGCGCGATCACTTCGCCCGCAGAGCCATCCAGCCGCGTTCGGTCATGCGGCCCTAACCTTTCAGGCAGCCACCGTGACGGCCGGCTCGGGAACCGGGTCGTGGTCCCAGCGCCGCCGGCGCAACTGCACCGGCACCTCCTCGCCCCGGACTTCCGCGGCGAACACCGCGGCCCGGGCCCGGCGCAGCCACACCACGACCCGCCAGCTGCCCAGCAGCAGCACGGCGACCACGGCCAGCAACCCGATCCGGTACCCCGCGGGCCCGGTGCCGACCGCGCCGACCAGCAGGCCGACACCCAGCGCGGCGAACGTGGTGGCGATGAACCCGCCCACGTTCACCACCCCGGTCGCAGTGCCCACCCGGTGCACCGGGTTGTAGTCGCGGGCCAGCGCGAACCCGATCGAGGAGGCCGGGGTGCCCAGCGCGAACACCGCGAAGGCCAGCGCCAGCGCGGGGAACGGCAGCGGGCCGGGCAGGGCCAGCAGCAGCGTCCAGACCACCGCGACGACGCTGAGCGTGCCGCCCACGATGGGCATCCGCAGCTCGCGCCGCCGGCTGGTCAGCGCGCCGATCACCGGGTTGGCCACCAGCGCGACCACCACCAGCACGGCCAGCACCTCGCCCGCGTCCACCGCGGACAGGTGCTGCACGGTCACCAGGTACGGGTAGCCCCACAGCAGGCTCAGCGTGGTCGGGCTGACCATGGTGGCGAAGTGCACCCAGAAACCCAGCCGGGTACCCGGCACCCGCCATGCGGCCCGCGCTCCGCGCAGCACGTCGCGCAACCCGATCGGAGTGGCCGAGCCGCCGGAGGCCGGTTCGGCCGGCAGCCGCAGCCCGGTGGCCAGCACCGCGCCGTAGCCCGCGGTGAGGATGCCGGCCAGCACGAACGTGGTGGTCCAGCCGAAGTGGCCGAGCACCAGGGTCAGCGGGATGGTGGCCAGCAGATTGCCCGCGCTGCCCAGCATCCCGGACACCGACACCAGCAGCGGGTAGGTGCGGGCCGGGAAGGTGGCCGCGACCACCCGCAGCACGCTGACGAAGGTCATCGCGTCGCCCACCGCGAGCACCGCGCGGGCCAGCAGGCCCAGCGGGTAGGAGTCGGCGAAACCGAAGGTGACCTCGCCGACGCCGAGCAGCAGCGCCGCCGCGGTGAGGATCACCCGGGGACCGAACCGGTCGACCAGCAGCCCGGTGGGCACCTGCATGAGCGCGTAGACGGCCACCTGCAGCACGGTG
Organism: Pseudonocardiaceae bacterium; assembly: GCA_035551355.1. Classification (GTDB taxonomy): domain Bacteria; phylum Actinomycetota; class Actinomycetes; order Mycobacteriales; family Pseudonocardiaceae; genus DATATV01. Next base: position 21,321 of record DASZNF010000016.1, read on the forward strand.
AATGTGGACAACGCGGCCGGGCCGACCCCGAATCGGGTGGCGGCCTCCAGACCGGCCACCCCGAGGGTGCTGCGGTGGAACACGGCGGCGACGTAGATGGTGATGGCGATGATCCAGAAGAGCCACGATTTCCGCGTGGCGCGCGCCGGCACGGCAGCGATCCTCCGATGTGGACGGTGGGCGGACGGGGTATCCCATGCAACACATCGCCGTGGCGGTTACTTCCGTAACGGTTTTGAGACGTGCGATGCGCCACAAACGTGACTATCCGGTGTGCGCAGCCCGTTCCGCGCCCACCACCGACCACCGCGGCGATCGCGCGCGCAACACCACCGAGGCCAGCCGCAGCATCATGAACGCGCTCAACCCGCACCAGATGCCGAGCAAACCCCAGTGCAGCGCAAGGGAAATCCACACCAACGGCAAGAAGCCGACCAACGCGCTACCGAGCGTCGCGGTGCGCAGGAACGCGGCGTCCCCGGCACCCAGCAGCACTCCGTCCAACGCGAACACCACGCCCGCAACCGGTTGCAGGCCAACGAAAAACCACCAGGCGTGCGGAATCTGGCTCAACACGGCCGAATCCGAGGTGAACGCCCGGGGCAGCACACCGGCCAGTGCGGCGAACAACACACCGGTGCCCACGCCCAGCACCAACCCGAACCGTTCCACCTGGCGGGCCAGTCCGCGCGCACCGGGCTGGTCGCCCGCACCGAGCGCCGCGCCCACCAGCGACTGGGCCGCGATGGCGATCGAATCCAGCACCAGGGACAGGAAGTTCCACAGCTGCAGCACGATCTGATGCGCGCCGACCACGCTGGCCCCGAACCGCGCGGCCACCGAGGCGGCCGACACGAAGCACGTCTGGAAGGCCAGGCTGCGCAACACCAGATCCCGGCCGAGCACCAGTTGCGCCCGCATCCGGGCCGGATGGGGCCGCAGGGACACGTGTTCGGCCAGCAACGCGCGCAGGAACAAGCCGGCCGAGATCACCTGCGCGGCCACGTTGGCGATGGCCGAGCCGATCAGCCCGAGCCCGACCACGTGCACCAGCACGGGGCAGGCGATCGCCGACAAACCGTTGCCCGCCAGCACATAGCCCAGTGGCCGCCGGGTGTCCTGCACGCCGCGCATCCACCCGTTTCCAGCCATGGTGACCAGGATCAGCGGCACCCCGCACAGCGCGATGCGCAGCCAGCGCACCGCCGCCGCGGTGATCTCCGGACTGCCGGACAGACCCTCGGCCACCGGCCGGGCCAGCAGTTGCCCGGCCACCAGCAGCACCGCGCCCACGGCCAGCGCGATCCAGGTCGCCTGCACCCCCTCGGCCACCGCGTCGTCCCGGCGGCCGGCGCCGTGCAGCCGGGCCGAGCGGGCGGTGGTGCCGTAGGACAGGAAGGTCAGGTTGGTGGAGACGGTGGACAGCAGCACGCCGCCCAGCGCCAGCCCGGCCAGCGCGATGGCGCCCAGGTGCCCCACCACCGCGGTGTCCACCAGCAGGTAGAGCGGTTCGGCGGCCAGCACGCCCAGCGCGGGCACGGCCAGTGCGAACAGCCGACGCAGATCCGACCTCGCCGAGCTGCTCCCAGCCACCGAGCCCTTCCCTACCGCCGCTCCGCTCCCCGCTTCCGGTCCGCTCCCCGCCTCCGGTTCGCGCTCGGCCTCCGGTCCGCGCCCAGCCCTGGGTCCGCGCCCAGCCTCCGATTCGCTCCCCGCCTCCAGTCCGCTCCCCGCCTCCGGTCCGGGCTCGGCCTCCGGTCCACTCACGCCAGGTCCTCGGTCACGCCAGGTCCTCGATCAGGCGACACGTCCGCACCGGGATCGGCCGTCCGGCCCGCGCGCATCGCCACGATCGGGGGCCAGTCACACCAACGGGGCGGCGTCGATCGCCGCCTTCACCCGATCGGTCACCTCGGCCAGGTCCCCGTGCACGGTGAACCCGGCGGCGAACCGGTGCCCGCCGCCGCCCAGCGCGATCGCGGCCGCGCTCACGTCCACCCGGCCGACCGCGCGCAGCGAGCCGGTCCAGGTGTCCGGCCCGGCCTGCTTGAGCACCGCGGCCACCTCGGCCTCGGCCGCGGTGCGGATCACGTTGATCACGCTTTCCATCTCCTCCTGGCGCAGCCCGGCCACGTCCTCGGTGCGCACGAACGTGTGCACCAGGCCCAGGCCGTGCGCGGCGGCCGGGTCCAGCCGCACCCGGCCGAGCACGGTGGACAGCATGTTCAGATACCCGAACGGGTGAGTGTCGATCAGCGGGCGGGCCACCGCCGAGGCGTCCACGCCCGCGTCCAGCAGCCGCGCCGCCGCCCGGTGGGTGCTGCCGGTGGCCCGGCGGAACGAGCTGGTGTCGGTGAGCAGCCCGGCGTAGAGCGCCCGGGCGATCGGCTCGGTCAGCGGCTCGCCCAGCTCGTCCAGCAGGCGCAGCACGATCGCCGCGGTCGCCTCCGCGCTCGCGTCCACCAGGTTGTGGGTGCCGAACCGGGTGTTGGACACGTGGTGGTCGACGACCAGCACCACGCCGCCGGCCTCCCGGGTCGCGGCCACCCGGTCGGTCAGCACACCCAGCCGGCTCAGGTCCCCGGCGTCCAGCGCCACCAGCAGGGCCGGCGCCTCGGGCACCTCGGCGGCCGGCACGTACAGGCCGTCGGTGTCCAGGTGCCGCAGGGACTCCGGCACCTCGTCGACCGGATCGCCGAAGGACACCCGCACGGTGGCGCCCGCGTTGCGCAGGGCCAGGGCCAGGCCCACCGCGCTGCCGAACGCGTCCGCGTCCGGGTTCACGTGCCCGAGCAGGGTCACATCCGGGGCCCCGGCCAGCACTGCGGCAGCCTGCCGCAGGTCCCGGGCGTGCTCGGCGGTAATTTTGTCGGCGGCGATAGTCACGGTGAGCACGCTACCGCTCGGCCAGAAACAAGGGTTGATGAACGAATACGCGATGATGGTCTACCCGGCGGCGAACCGGGTGTACGCGGACGCCTCGGTGTCGTTGCTGGTCAACGAACTTCGGGTGGCCAACGAGACGGCGCTGGAGGGCCGGCTGGCGCAGCCCGGGGAGGCGCGGATCGGCGGGGTGCCCTATGTCACGTTCACCGCGGCCGAGCTCTCCGCGGCGGACGTCGCGCTGCTGTCCACGCTGTCCACGATCTACGCGCTGTTCGAGGTGACCGGCGGGCTGCTGCGGCCGGTACGGCTCACCCCGCGCGACCAGTTCGACAGCGACCTGCTGACCATCCAGAAGTACTCGGGCAAGACCAACGAGCTGTTCACCAAGCTGCTGCTCAACGTCACCGCGCTGGCCTCCGACCGGCCGGGCGATCTGGTGACCGGGCACCCGCGGGTGCTGGATCCGTTGTGCGGCCGGGGAACCACGCTCAACCAGGCGATGATGTACGGCTTCGACGCGGCCGGGGTGGACACCGACGGCCGGGATTTCGACGAGTACGCCAAGTTCATCCGCACCTGGCTGCGCAACAAACGCCTCAAGCACACCGCGGACATCACGCCGATCCGGCGCAACAAGGCGCATGTGGGACGACGGCTGGACGTGTCCCTTGGCGTGACCAAGGAGCGCTACCAGGCCGGTGACGCGCTGAAGCTGGCCTATGTCAACGCGGATACCGTGCGGGCCGACGAGTTCTACAAGTCGGGTTCGTTCGATCTGATCGTCACCGACGCGCCCTACGGCGTGCAGCACGGCAGCCGCCGGGAAACCGAGCGACTGTCCCGGACCCCGGACGCGCTGCTGGCCGCCGCGCTGCCCGGCTGGATTTCCTTGCTGCGCGATGGCGGCGCCATCGGCATCTCGTGGAACACCTACGTGCTGCCGCGCGAAGAACTGGTCGCACTACTCGAGGGCAACGGTCTGGCGGTGCGGGATTCCCTTGCCTACCAAGGCTTCGAACACCGGGTGGACCAAGCCATCCAGCGCGACCTGATCGTGGCCCGGAAGCCGGTGTAGCGGCGCGGCCTCCGCCCGGAAGCGGGTCTGAAAACCACAGCGGAAACCGGGGTGAGCGGCCCGAAAGCCGCTCACCCCGGCATCAGTCTGCCTCCTGCTCCTCGGTTTCCCGCGGCGCCCGGTAGGGATCCGCTTCGCCCGCGGGCTGGGCGTTGGTGGCCAGCCGGGCCACCTCCGCGTCCGCCTCGTGGGCCTTGGCCAGCAGCTCGTCCATCCGCCGGGCGTCGGCGGGCACCGTGTCGGTGACGAACGACAGGGTCGGCGCGAACCGGACCCCGGTGCGCTGGCCCACCATGGTGCGCAGCACCCCACGGGCCGCGGACAGCGCGGCCGCGGCGCCGGCCAGGTCCGGCTCGGCGTCCAGGCGCTCGGGCAGCACGGTGTAGTACACGGTGGCGTCTCGCAGGTCCCCGGTGACCTTGGCGTCGGTGATGGTCACCTTGGCCAGGCGCGGGTCCTTCACCTCGTGCTCAAGCGCGGACGCGACGATCTGCGCGATGCGCTTGGCCAACCTGCGGGCGCGTGGCGCGTCAGCCACGACGCTCCTCCTTCTATCGAACCTCTGTAAAAGAACGTCAGCTGGATCTAGTCGTCCGGCCCGAGCAACCGGTGCCGGGCGGACAACAGTTCCAGTTCGGGGCGCCCGGCGAGCAGCCGTTCGCACCGATTGAGCAGATCACGCACATGGTCGGCGTCCCCGGCCACGACCGCCACTCCGATCAGAGCCCGCCGATGCAGGTCCTGATACCCGGCTTCGGCCGCGGACACCTCGAACTTCCGCCGCAATTCGGCCAGCACCGGCCGGACCACCGACCGCTTCTGCTTCAGGGAGTGCACGTCCCCCAACAGGACGTCCAGCTCCAGCGCACCCACATACACGTCGGCAGGCCCCGTGTGTCGCAGGACGTGCCCGGGACCGGACGGGGTGACCGGTCCCGGGCACGGAAAGCGAACCCGCGAATCAGGTACGCGGCTTCTCGCGCAGCTCGTAGGTCTCCAGGACGTCCTGCAGCTTCAGGTCGTTGTAGTTGCTGACCGTCAGACCGCATTCGAAGCCCTCGCGGACCTCGGTGGCGTCGTCCTTGAACCGCTTGAGCGAGGTGATGGTGAGGTTCTCGACCACCACCACACCGTCGCGCAGGACCCGGGCCTTGGCGTTGCGCCGGATCTCGCCCTCGGTGACCATGCAACCGGCGATCAGGCCGATCTTGGAGGAGCGGAACAGCTCGCGGATCTCCGCGTGGCCGAGCTGCACCTCCTCGTACACCGGCTTGAGCATGCCCTTCAGAGCCTGCTCGATCTCGTCGATCGCCTGGTAGATGACCGAGTAGTAGCGGATGTCGATGCCCTCGCGGGTGGCCTGCTCGGCCACCTTGCCCTCGGCCCGCACGTTGAACCCGAGGATGATCGCGTTGGACGCGATCGCCAGGTCCACGTTGGCCTTGGTGATGCCACCGACACCGCGGTCGATCACCCGCAGCTGCACCTCGTCGCCCACGTCGATCTTCAGCAGCGCGTCCTCCAGTGCCTCGACGGTACCGGAGTTGTCGCCCTTGATGATCAGGTTGAGCTGGCTGGTCTCCTTCAGTGCGGAGTCCAGGTCCTCCAGGCTGACCCGCTTGGCCCGCGACGCGTTGAGCGCGTTGCGGATCCGGGCCGAGCGGCGCTCGGCGATCTGCCGGGCCACCCGGTCCTCGTCCACCACGAGGAACTTGTCGCCCGCGCCCGGCACCGAGGTCAGACCGACCACCTGCACCGGACGGGACGGCATTGCCGCCTCGATGTCCGCACCGAACTCGTCGAGCATCCGGCGCACGCGGCCGTAGGCGTCGCCGGCGACGATCGAGTCGCCGACGTGCAGCGTGCCGCGCTGCACCAGCACCGTGGCGATCGGGCCGCGGCCGCGGTCCAGGTGCGCCTCGATGGCCACGCCCTGGGCCTCCATGTCCGGGTTGGCCCGCAGGTCCAGCGAGGCGTCCGCGGTCAGCAGGATCGACTCGAGCAGACCGTCGATGTTGGTGCCCTGCTTGGCCGAGATGTCCACGAACATGGTCTCCCCGCCGTACTCCTCGGGAACCACGCCGTAGTCGGTCATCTGCTGGCGGATCTTCTGCGGGTTGGCGCCCGGCTTGTCGATCTTGTTCACCGCGACCACGATCGGCACCTCGGCCGCCTGGGCGTGGTTGATCGCCTCCACCGTCTGCGGCATCACACCGTCGTCGGCGGCGACCACGATCACCGCGATGTCGGTCGCCAGCGCACCACGGGCACGCATGGCGGTGAACGCCTCGTGACCCGGGGTGTCGATGAAGGTGACCGGCCGTTCCTGGCCTTCCAGCTCGGTGACGACCTGGTAGGCGCCGATGTGCTGGGTGATGCCACCGGCCTCCCGCTCGGCCACGTTCGTCTTACGGATCGTGTCCAGCAGGCGGGTCTTACCGTGGTCGACGTGACCCATGACGGTCACCACCGGCGGCCGGGACTGCCGGTCGGACTCGCCGCCCGCGTCCTCGCCGTAACTGATGTCGAACGACTCCAGCAGCTCCCGGTCTTCTTCCTCCGGGCTGACCACCTGAACCTGGTAGTTCATCTCGGAGCCGAGCAGCTCCAGGATGTCGTCGGACACCGACTGGGTCGCGGTGACCATCTCACCGAGGTGGAACAACACCTGCACCAGCGAGGCCGGGTTGGCGTTGATCTTGTCGGCGAAGTCGGTCAGCGAGGCGCCGCGGGGCAGCCGGACGGTCTCGCCGTTGCCCTTGGGCAGCCGGACACCGCCGACCGACGGGGCCTGCATGTTGTCGAATTCCTGGCGCTTCTGGCGCTTTGACTTGCGACCACGACGGCTCGGGCCACCGGGGCGGCCGAACGCGCCCGCGGCACCGCCGCGACCACCGCCACCACGGAAACCACCGCCACCGGGACGACCGCCACCAGCGGGTGCGCCGCCGCCACCACCGGGACCACCCCGGAAGCCGCCGCCACCGCCACCGCCGCCGGGACCACCGCCACCGGGACCGCCGCGGAAGCCACCGCCACCGCCGCCGCCACCGGGACCGCCGCGGAAACCGCCGCCGCCACCACCGGGACGACCGCCACCGCCACCGGGGCCACCACGGCCACCGCCGGGGCCACCGGGGCCACCGGGACGACCCGGAGCGCCGGGACGACCGCCACCGGCCGGACGAGCCGGCCGCGGGGGCATCATGCCCGGGTTGGGCCGGGGCGGCATGTTGCCCGGGCTGGGCCGTGGACCACGGTCCGCGGCGGCCGGACGCTCACCGCGCTGGCCACCGGGCGCCGGACGGTCGCCGCCGGGACGAGCCGGACGATCCCCACCGGGGCGCGGGCCGCGGTCGCCACCGGCCGGGCCGCCCGGACCGGGCCGAGGGCCCTGCGGACGCGGAGCGGGCGAGCTGCCCGCGCCGACGCCGAACGGGTTGTTGCCGGGCCGCGGCGCGCGCGGACCGGGCTTGGGCGACTGCCGGCGCGGCGGCACCACGGACGAACCGCCGCCGGACCTGTCACCCGACTGACCGCCACCGGAGTGACCGCCACCGGAGTGACCGTCCTGGGCCGGCTTGGCCGGAGCGGGCGTGTTGGGCCGCTCGGCGGGCTTTTCCGGCGCCGGGGCGTCGGCCGCCGCGGCGGGCTGCTGCGGGGCGGGCTTGGGAGCCGGCTTCGGCGCCGCGGCCGGAGCCTCCTGCTGCGCCGGACGCGGCTGCGGCCGCGGGCCGGGCGTGGGCCCCGGACGAGACGGAGCCGACGGAGCGGCCGCCGACGCGGCGGGGGCCGGGGCACTGGCCGCGGGGGCGGCCGGGCGCATCTGGGCCGGCGAGGGCGGGGCCGGAGTTGGCTTGGGGCCACTGGACCGGCTCGGCTTCGCCGAAGCGCCGTTGTCGAAGGAATCCCGCAACCGGCGGGCAACCGGCGCCTCGACGGTGGAGGACGCCGACTTCACGAATTCGCCAAGGTCCTTGAGCTTGGCGAGAACATCCTTGCTCGTGACACCGAGCTCCTTGGCGAGCTCGTGCACGCGGGCTTTGCCTGGCACTTGTCTCCTCATCTGGTGAGGTCGCCGGGCTGGCCCGTCGACCTCGTCCTAACGTCGCGCGTTCATGGCTTCAGCTTCACGGCTGACTCATGACGGGTCGACCTGCTTCCCTGGTGTTGCCGGCGCCGGGGCGTTCCCAGGCCGTCTGGCTTTCCGAACACTGCTGCGCGAGGTACGCGCGGACCTCGCCGACGTCCAGCGGACCCGGCACGCGCAGTGCGCGCGGGAACGCCCGCCGTCGCTCGGCCGCGCGCAGGCAATCCGGAACGGGGTGCAGCCAAGCGCCCCGTCCGGCCAGCCTGCCCCGGGGGTCGGGGACGAGAACACCGTCCACGACCACCGTGCGCAGCAGCTCGGTGGACAACGCCTTGGCACGGCAACCAACGCACGTCCGGACGGGTCCGGGGCGCGCGGGAGCCGAGTTGGGACGTTGAACCACGTACGAGTCTATCTCCTGAGTCCGAAGGAACCGAATCCGTATCTGCCGGACCGTTATACGTGACCTGGCCCACCACCTGGAGGTAACGATCACATCAAGATCGGGCGAGCGGGGGGTCGCGCGGCCGGCGCCGCTGGGACTAGACGGCGGCCGCCGCGTCGCTGCGGATGTCGATCCGCCAGCCGGTGAGCCGGGCGGCCAGCCGGGCGTTCTGGCCCTCCTTGCCGATGGCCAGGGACAGCTGGAAGTCCGGCACCACGACCCGCGCGGTCTTGGCCCGCTCGTCGACCACCTCGACCGACACGACCTTGGCCGGGGACAGTGCGTTCCCGACGAACGTGGCCGGGTCCTCGGAGTAGTCGATGATGTCGATCTTCTCCCCGGCCAGCTCGCTCATCACGTTGCGCACCCGGGCGCCCATCGGGCCGATGCACGCGCCCTTGGCGTTCACCCCGGGCACCGTGGAGCGCACCGCGATCTTGGACCGGTGGCCGGCCTCCCGGGCCACCGCCGGGATCTCCACCGTGCCGTCGGCGATCTCCGGCACCTCCAGCGCGAACAGTCGCCGGACCAGGTTGGGGTGGGTGCGGGACAGGGTGATCTGAGTGCCCCGAGTGCCCCGGGCCACGCCGACCACGTAGCACTTGATGCGCATGCCGTGCTCGTAGTGCTCGCCGGGCACCTGCTCGGCCGGCGGCAGCACGCCCTCGATCTCGCCGACCTGGATCACCACCATGCCGCGCGAGTTGGCCCGCGCGTCGCGCTGGATCACCCCGGCGATCAGCTCGCCCTCCTTGGTGGAGAACTCGCCGAAGGTCCGCTCGTGCTCGGCGTCCCGCAGGCGCTGCAGGATGACCTGGCGGGCGGTGGTGGCCGCGATCCGGCCGAAGCCCTCCGGGGTGTCGTCCCACTCCTCGACGATCTCCCCGTCCTGGCCGAGCTCGTGCGCGAGCACGCGCACCAGCCCGGTCTTGCGGTCGATGTCGATCTTGGCGTGCGGGTGGTGGCCCTCGGTGTGCTTGTAGGCGGTCAACAGGGCCGTTTCGATGGCTTCGATGACTGTGTCGAAGGGGATGTCCTTGTCCCGTTCGATCGCCCGCAGAGCGGCGATGTCGACGTTCACTTCGGCTCCTCCTTCGTGAGCAACAACAGTTCGGCGGAGGGAGGCTGCCGGAACTCCACCTCGACGACGGCGCGCGCGACCTGCGCGTACTCCAGTCGGCGCAGCTCGCCGTCCATCAGCACCTCGACCCCGTGCTCGTCGGCCCGGCCGACCCGCGCGGTGAACTCCGTGCCGTCGGGCCGTTTCACCCGCACCAGGCGCAGCCGGGCGCGCCGCCAGTGCCGGGGCCGGGTCAGCGGCCGGTCCACGCCCGGCGAGGTCACCTCGAGGGTGTACGGCCCGGCCAGTACCTCGTCCCGCTCGTCCAGCGCGGCCGACACGGCGCGTGAGACCTCGGGCAGCAGATCCAGTTCGACGCCGTCCTCGGCGTCCACCACGACTTTGACCAGTTTGCGGCGGCCCGCCGCGTTGACGTCCAGCGCCTCCAGGTCGAAGCCCAGCGGGGCGATCGCCTCGGCGACCGAGGGGCGCAGCCGTTCCGCGAGCGAGGACCGGGAGTCGCCGTGTTGCTGGCTGGACACTGTCCGCCTCCTCGCTGGTTGTCGCCGTTCGTGCGGGTCGTGGCACACCGACACCGGCCGACGTCGTACCGCCGGCCGTGGGCGCTCAGCGTAGCGCGTCCCGGGAAGTTCGCCGGACGACCTGGGCCCGCACGTGCATCTGCTGGGCTGGCAAGATGGGGCAGCGTGACGCCTGCCCCGCCACCCGTCGAGGTGACCGACCAGCGGCTCGGGCGCCGCGGCGTGTTGCGGGCCGGGCTGCTGGCCGCGCTGGCCGGTCCGGTGCTCGTGGCCGCCGCCTGCACCGACACGGACACCGCGGCCACGCCGGATGCCATGCTGCCGATGCTGACCTCGGCCCGCAAGGACGCGGCCCTCGCGACCGCCGCGGCCAAGGCGTTCATCGACAACGCGGCGACCTTCTCGGTCATCGCGACCGTACGTGATCAACACGCCACGGCGATCCAGAAAGAGATCACCCGGGTGGGTGGCACCCTGCCGAGCAGCGGTTCGGCCGCGCCGAGCGCCGACTCGAACGCCGAGGAAACCCCGGCCGGGACCGAGGCCGACACCACCGACCAGCTGGTCAGCGCGCTGCGCACGGCACAGAGCCAGGCGGCCGCGCTGGTGCCCGGCGTGCCCCGCTACCGGGCCGGGCTCGTCGGCTCGGTGTCCGCGGGATGCGCCAGCCTGCTGGAGGCGCTGGGCAAATGAGCACCCTGCCGCAGGACACCGCGAGCGCGCTGCAGAACGCGCTGACCGCCGAGAACGCCCTGATCTGGATGTACGGCCTGGCCACCGCGTTCGTCACCGCGACCGGCAGCACCGACCTGTCGGCCGGGACGACCGAGCACTCCGCCCGCCGGGACGCCACCCAGCGACTGCTCACCGACGGCGGGGTCACCCCGGACCCGGCGGCCGCGGCCTACCTGACGCCCACGCCGGTGACCGACTCGAAATCCGCGATGGTGGTGCTGGCCGTCGCCGAGTCCGAGGCCGAGGTGGCCTGGCGCGCGGTGCTGGAGACCACCGACGACGCCGAGCTGCGCAGGACCGGGCTGTCCGCGCTGACCGATTCGGCGGTCCGGCAGACCCGCTGGCGGCGGCTGTCCGGCCAGTCACCGGCGTCCGTCGCCATGCCCGGCGTGCCGCAGTCCTCCTGAGCCGCCCGCCCCTCGATCGTGGCCGAGCCGCGCGATCCCCCGGCTGGGCGAATCAGCTGAATTCAGCCGGGTTCAGCTGGATTCGCCAAGGCGCAATGCGTCCTTGCTGACCGCGGCCAGGCTGCCGCTGGCCGACTTGAGGTTGGCCTTGGTGTCCTTGGCCTTGTCCGTGAACTCGGTCACCGCGATGATCACGCTGTTGCCGTGCACCTCGGAGGCGTAGCCGCCGTTCTCCAGGTTGGTCGGCCCGCCGGGGATGCTGCTCACGTTCTCCTCGACCAGGTCCTTGACGTGCCCGGTGGCGTTGCCGTCGCTGATCTGCCTGAGCTGGCTGGCCTGGCTGGCGTTGGCCAGCTTGACCACCGCGACCGAGGTGACCACCTCCTCGCCGTCGGACAGGGAGGTGGTGTAGAGCGACCGGGTCAGCAGCTGGCACTGGTGGGACTGCAAAAACTTCTGCACCTGGTCGGTGGCATGGGCCTGGCAGTTGCTGTCCAGCGCGGTGCCGTGGAATCCGGCGAACTGGTAGGTCCCGGAGTCCTGGCCGGTCCCGTTGTCGGCGGTGACCGAGGTGCTGCTGCCGTGCATGAACAGCCAGTACAGGAACCCGGAGACCACGGCGACGCCGAGCAGGCCAAGGCCCTTGAGGGCGTAGTCCATCGTCTTGGACCGGCCGCCGCCGCTGCCCCCGCCCGCGCCGCCAGGGCGCTGCTGGATCGGCTGCGGGCCCGAGGGCGGGTACTGGGACTGCTGCGGACCGGAGGGCGGGTACTGGACCGGTCGCGGACCCGAGGGCGGGTACTGGGACTGCTGCTGCCCGTACTGCTGCTGTTGCTGCTGCGGGGGCACCGGCTGATAGCCGGTGTAGCTGCTCGGCGCGGCGGGCGGCAGGTCGGAAGGCGGGGCGCCCAGGGCCTGCATGGGCAGCCGAGAGGTGCCCCGCACGCCCTGCTGGCGTCCCGGTTGGGACGACGTGGGGGAACTGTGGTGGTACGGCGGCTCCGACACAACACACCACCGTAATGGGTGAGTCTGTGATCGCTGCTTTCGACCACCCGTACCGTGGGCCCGTGCGCAGCGAGGAAATCGAGATCAGGACCGGTTCCACCGAAACGGTGTACGACCTCACCGCCGAATGCGAACAATTTGTCACCGGTTCGGGGGATGGGCTGTTGCACCTGTGGGTGCCCCATGCCACCGCCGGGCTGGCCATTCTGGAGACCGGCGCGGGCAGTGACGAGGATCTTCTCGCCGCGCTGCGCGAACTGCTGCCCAAGGACGGCCGCTGGCGGCACCGGCACGGCTCCCCCGGGCATGGACGTGACCACGTGCTGCCCGCACTGCTGCCGCCGCACGCCACCGTGCCGGTGCTGGGCGGGCGGCTGGCGCTGGGCACCTGGCAGTCGATTTGCCTGGTCGACACGAACGTGGACAATCCGGTCCGCACGGTCCGGCTGAGCCTGCTCGGTTCTTAAGGACTCTGTTGCGTGACAACGTAACCGTTCGGTCACGACCTTGGGTAAATTTGGTTCGTGAGCCAGTCGGCCAAGGTGTCCTCACCACAGCGCCCGGGGCGCGTGTCGACCCTGCTCGCCGTCCTCGCGCTGCTGGTCGTCGTCGGGTTGGTGATCGCGTTCATCGTGGTCAACGGGGCCGACCGGCCGATCGCCGGGCAACCGGTGGCCAGCTCGGGCAACCAGTCCGATGACAACCTGACCACCCTGCGCAACCCGGCCAGCGGCCTGTCCTACCAGATCCCGCCCGCGCTGTGGACCCCGCAGACCGACGACGGCACGGACGGCCCGGTCGACCTGCGCAACGGCGCCCGGCGCACCGCCTACACCTGCGGCACGCCCGGCCAGATGTACGTGCGCGGCGAACTGGGCTCGGGCACCGCACCGGCGGCCGGTCCCGGACAGGTGGCCACCGCGCTGGCCTACACCGCGGCCAGCCAGTACTACGCGACCGGCTCGACCAATCCGCAGGTGAACCTGGACCCGGCGCAGACCGTCACCCGCCGCACGCCCAGCGGCAGGACGGTCGACGGCGCGGTGGTCCGGGCCATCGCCACCCAGTCGGCCGACAAGTGCCTGGCCGCCCGGGGCGAGGTGCTGGTCCTGGTGCTGCAACTGGCCAACGCCGATGCGGTGCTGATGGTCAACGGCGACCTGGCCGGCGGCCCGGTCACCCCGGCGCCGCCGGGCGACGCGGAACTGACCAAGATCCTCGACTCGGCCACCCCGATCTCGGGGTAGCCGAGTCGATCGAGGGTCAGCCTGCGCTCAGTCGCGGACGAGTTCGGTGAGGTGCTCGACCACCTTGTCCACCGGGATCTCCACCCGCTCGCCGGTGGCCCGGTCCTTGACCTCGACCACGCCGTTGGCCAGCCCGCGGCCGACGACCAGGATGGTGGGCACGCCGATCAGCTCGGCGTCGGCGAACTTCACGCCCGGGCTGGCCGTGCGGTCGTCCAGCATGACCCGCACGCCGGCCGCGTCCAGCTCGGTGGCCAGCCGCTCGCCACCGGCCCGCACGGTCTCGTCCTTGCCCGCGATCACCATGTGCACGTCGGCCGGCGCGATCGCCCGCGGCCACACCAGGCCCAGCTGGTCGCAGTACTGCTCGGCGACCACCGCGACCAGCCGGGACACGCCGATGCCGTAGGAGCCCATGGTGATCCGGATCGGTTTGCCGTCCTGGCCGAGCGCGTCCACCCCGAAGGCGTTGGTGAACTTGCGGCCGAGCTGGAAGATGTGCCCGATCTCGATGCCGCGCGCGGTCACCAGCGTGCCGGTGCCGTCCGGCGCGGCGTCGCCCTCGCGCACCTCGGCCGCCTCGATGGTGCCGTCCGGCGTGAAGTCCCGCCCGCACACCAGGTCCACCACGTGGTGGTCGGCCTTGTCCGCGCCGGTCACCCACGCGGTGCCGGTGACCACCCGGGGGTCGACCAGGTAGCGCACCCCGTTGGCGGCCAGCGCGCCCGGCCCGATGTAACCCTTGACCAGGAAGGGATTCGCGGCGAAGTCGGACTCCTCCAGCAGCGACACGTCGGCCGGGTGCACCGCGGCCTCCAGGCGCTTCATGTCCACCTCGCGGTCGCCGGGCACGCCCACGGCCAGCAGCGTGGCCTCGGCCGCGCCGGGCTCGCGCACCTTGACCAGCACGTTCTTCAGCGTGTCGGCCGCGGTGAAGGTGCGGCCCAGGTTCGCGCCGTTGAGGAAGTCGACCAGGGTGGCGATGGTCGGCGTGCCGGGCGTGTGGTGCACCTGCGCCTCGGGCCTGCCCTCGATCGGCTGGGCCTCGGGGGCGGGGGTGACCACGGCCTCCACGTTGGCCGCGTAGTCCGAGCCGGTGCTGCGCACGAAGGTGTCCTCGCCGGTCTCGGCCTCGGCCAGGAACTCCTCGGAGGCCGAACCGCCCATGGCGCCGGACATCGCGGACACGATCACGTACTTCAGGCCGAGGCGGTCGAAGATGCGGATGTAGGTGTCGCGGTGCCGCCGGTAGGAGTTGTCCAGCCCGGCGTCGTCCAGGTCGAAGGAGTAGGAGTCCTTCATCAGGAACTCCCGGCCGCGCAGGATGCCCGCGCGGGGCCGCGCCTCGTCCCGGTACTTGGTCTGGACCTGGTAGAGCACCACCGGGAAGTCCTTGTACGAGGAGTACTCACCCTTCACGGTGAGGGCGAACAGTTCCTCGTGAGTGGGGCCGAGCAGGTAGTCGGCGCCCTTGCGGTCCTTGAGCCGGAAGATGTTGGGGCCGTACTCGGTCCAGCGGCCGGTGGTCTCGTAGGGTTCGCGGGGCAGCAGCGCGGGGAACTGGATCTCCTGCGCGCCCATCGCGTCCATCTCCTCGCGCACCACCCGCTCGATGTTGCGCAGCACCCGCAGGCCCAGCGGCAGCCAGGAGAACCCGCCGGGCGCGACACGGCGGACGTAGCCGGCGCGGACCAGCAGCCTGTGGCTGGGTACCTCGGCGTCGGCCGGATCCTCGCGCAGGGTACGCAGGAACAGCGAGGACATCCTGGTGATCACGCGGTCGCTCCTTGAAGAAAACTTCTCGACGGATGTTGACAGCGTAGTGAGCGGTGCTATGTGCGGGCGAACCGGTTATTAAGCTGCGCCTGTGCTGGTGTTGCTTCCCCCCTCCGAGACCAAGGCCCCCGGCGGCGACGGGCCGCCGCTGGATTTCGACACGCTGTCGCATCCGGCGCTCAACCCGGTCCGCCGCAAACTGGCCGAGGCGCTGGCCGATCTGGCCCACGACGTGCCGGCCAGCCTGGCCGCGCTGGGCCTTTCCGAACGTCAGCACGCCGAGGTGGCCCGCAACGAGGAGCTGTTCGACGCCCCCACGACGCCCGCGCTGCACCGCTACACCGGGGTGCTCTACGACGCGCTGGACGCCGGCTCGCTGACCGGCGCGGCGGCTCGCCGCGCGCACGAGCGGCTGGCCGTGGCCTCGGCCCTGTTCGGCATCGCCCGGGCCGGTGATCCCATTCCGGCGTACCGGTTGTCCGGCGGGAATGTGCTGCCCGGCGTCGGTCCGCTGCGCGAACTCTGGCGGCCGGCGCTGGAACCGGAACTGTCCGAAGTGGACGAACTGCTGGTCGATCTGCGGTCGGGTGCCTATGCCGCGCTGGCCCGGCTGCCGCCCGCGGTGACGGTGCGGGTGGTCAGCATCGACGGTGCGGGCAAGCGCACCACGGTCAGCCATTTCAACAAGGCGTACAAGGGAAAACTGGCCCGCGCACTGGTTTCCGCCCGCACCGAACCGAAATCGGTGACCGGCCTGCTCCGGGTGGCCTCCGCCGCGGGCCTGACGGTGCACCGGACCGGCGAGCGGGAACTGGAAATGCTGGCCGAATAAATTCGGTTGTCCTGGTGTGACCGGGCGGCTCAGACTGTTCCGGCAAGTGACCTCGTCGCTGTCGAGGGAGGTGTTTTCCGTGGCCAAGCCCGTTGTGCTGCGTCCTGCGCAGACCGTCTCCGATCACCCGGCTCACCAAGGAGCACCCTCCCGTGCGCGAGTACTCGCTCGACGATTCCGACGATTCTGACGACTTCATCCCGATGCGCGGCCGCCGTACGGCCGGCCCGCAGCCCGGTCGCCGTGGCCGGCTCACCGAACGCGAGCGCGTCCGGATGGCGCAGCGGCGCGACGAGCTCGCCGACGCGCGCCCCGGCCACGGCGACCGGTGGACCACCTGGGGCGAGGCCGAACACGGCCCGGATCCCCGGCCGGACTGGGTGATCACCAGCCTGGCCGCCCAGGACACCGAACTGGGCACGCTGAAGACCGGCAAGGAAGCCGACGTGCACCTGCTGCGCCGGGCGATCGGCGCGGACGGTCCGGCCTGTCTGCTGGCGGCCAAGCGCTATCGCTCCGACGAGCACCGCTCGTTCCACCGGGACGCGCAGTATCTGGAGGGCCGCCGAATGCGCCGGTCGCGGGAAAACCGCGCGATGGCCGGGCGGACCTCCTTCGGCCGCAACCTGATCGCCGAACAGTGGGCGGCGGCCGAGTTCGCCGCGCTGGCCCGGTTGTGGTCGATCGGCGTGCCGGTGCCGTATCCGGTGCAGCGCGACGGAACCGAGTTGCTGGTGGAGTTCCTCGGCTCGGCCGAGGGCGAGGCCGCGCCGCGGCTGGCCGAACTGCGCCCGGAGCCGGAGCGGTTGCGCGGGTTGTGGGACGGATTGCTGGCCGCGCTGGTGACCATGGCCGGGCAGGGCCTGGTCCACGGCGACCTGAGTGCCTACAACGTGTTGGTGCACAACGGAGAACCGGTGCTGATCGACCTGCCGCAGGTGGTCGACGTGGTGGCCAATCCGACCGGGCGGGAGTTCCTGGCCCGCGACGTCCGCAACATCACCGGCTGGTTCGCATCTCGCGGACTGTCGCCCGGGGTGGCCGATCCCGAGGAGATCATCGAACTGCTGGCCGCCGAGGCCGGACTGGCCTGAGTGTCGAGTATTCGCTTGTGCGCCAACGGATTCGCCGCCCTCGGCTGACGGGCGGCGAATCCGGCCGGCGGCTCAGCCCGGTCCGGGGCCCGCCGGCCGCGCGCCGATCTCGTCGCCGACCGCGACCACCGGCCCGATCACCACGATCGCCGGTGGCCGGATCCCCTGTGCGGCAACGTCTTCGGCGATCGTGGCCAGGCTGGTCCGCACCGCGCGCTGGGTCCGCATGGTGCCGTCGGCGATCACCGACACCGGGGTGTCGGCGGGCCGTCCGCCGCGCACCAGCGCCTCGGCGAACGCGCCCACCCGCTCCACCGCCATCAGCAGCACGATGGTGCCGCGCAGCTTGGCCAGCGCGGGCCAGTCCACCAGCGAGCGTGGATCGTCCGGCCCGACGTGTCCGGACACCACGACCACCTCGTGTGCCACCCCGCGGTGGGTCACCGGCACGCCGGACACCGCGGGCACGGAGAACGCGCTGGTCACCCCGGGCACCACGGTCACCGGCACACCCGCCTGGGCGCAGGCGATCAGCTCCTCGTAGCCGCGGCCGAACACGTACGGGTCGCCGCCTTTGAGGCGCACCACGAACTGCCCGGCCAGCGCGTGCTCGACCAGCGTCTTGTTGATCACGTCCTGGCTGGCCGCCCGCCCGTACGGGATCTTGGCCGCGTCCACCACCAGCACGTCCGGCGGCAACTCCTCCAGCAGCTCGCGCGGGGCCAGCCGGTCCACCACGACCACGTCGGCCCGGGCCAGCAACCGCCGGCCGCGCACCGTGATCAGCTCCGGATCGCCCGGCCCGCCGCCGACCAGCGCCACCCCGGGCAGCGGTCCGGTGGCCGCGGGCTGGTCGTGCACCCGGCCCTCGCGCAGCGCGTCCAGCAGGGCGTCGCGCACCGCGGACGACCGGCGCGGCTGACCCCCGGCCAGCACCCCGACCAGCAGCCCGTCGTGCTCGCCGACCGCCGGAGTGACGGCCGAACCCTGAGCTCCCGCATCCGAACGCACGCAGAACACCCGCAGCCGCTCGGCCTCCGCGCCGACCGCCGCGTTCACCGCCGCGTCCGAGGTGCAGGCCAGCGCGTACCAGGCCCCGGCCAGGTCGCCCTCGGCGTAGCCGCGGGCGTGCCAGACCAGCTCCCCGGCGTCGGCCATGCCCTGCACGGCCGGGGTGACCTGCGGCGCGATCAGTTCGACCGCCGCACCCGCGGCCACCAGCCGGGCCAGCCGGCGTTGGGCGACCGTGCCGCCGCCGACCACGACCACCCGGCGGCCGGCCAGATCCAGTCCGGCCAGATAGTGCTGTTCAGTTCGCATGGCTCCCCACATGTCCGTGGCCGTGTCCATGGCCGTGCTCGGCCGGGTCGTCGGGGTGGTGGTGCGGGGTCTGCGGCGCGCCGAGCTTGTCCTCGAAGCCGGGCAGCAACGTCCGGTAGGCGCAGGTGTCGCAGTTCATCCGGATATCCCCGGCCAGCGCCTCGTGGTAGCGCTCCACCACCAGCTCGGCCAGTTCCGCGCAGTCGCCGATGTGCCGCGCGACAAGGACTTCCAGCCCGTCGGCCGACTGTCCGAAGTGGATCGACTGCTGCCCGACCCGCTGCGGCAGCACCCCGTCGAACAGGAAGTACGGGGCGACCACCACGCGCCGCGCGCCCAGCCGGCGCACCCGCTCCAAGCCGGCAGGCACGTCCGGTGTGGCCAGCGACACGAACGCGGTCTCCACGAACGCCACGTCCGTGGTCTCCTGCAGCAGCCGGGCCACCTTGCACACCTCGGCGTTGGCGTCCGGGTCGGTCGAACCGCGCCCGACCAGCAGCACCGCGGTGTCCGGCCGATCACCCGGTCCGGCGACCTCGTCGATCCGCTCGGCCAGCAGCCGCAGCAGCGTGGGATGCGGACCGAGCGGCCGGCCGAACCGGTAGCCGGTGTCCGGGTGGCGGCGCACCTCGCGTTCCAGCGCGGCCGGGATGTCCCCCTTGGCGTGCCCGGCCGCGACCAGCACCAGGGGCACCGCGGCGAGCGTGCGGTGGCCACGCTGGGCCAGCTCCTGCCACGCTTCGCCGACCGCGGGCGCGGACAATTCGATGAAACCGCCGGACACATCGATCCCGCTGGGCCGCAGGGTGCTCGTCAGCCGGTCGAGGAAGGCCCGGAACTCACGCACGCCACCCTCGTCGGCGGTGCCGTGGCCGACGATCAGCAGCGGCTCGGGAACGGTCTGGGAAATGGACACCAGCCAGTCTCACCCGGCGCGCTCAGCCAGGTCAAACCGGGTGTGATGGGCGACGCACGCGTGGTCGTCGGTGTCCGCGGCGGCGGCCGGGTGCGGGTGCACGTGGGCCCGCACCAACCGGGGCACGCCGTGCAGGAGCCGATGTTCCACCTGGTGGGCGACATCGTGCGCGGCCAGCAGGCTGGCCTGCCGGTCCACCGTGACGGTCAGCTCGGCCAGCTGGCCGTGCCCGGACCAGCGCAGCCGCACCTCCTCCACCCCGCGCACCCCGGGCACCGCCCCGGCCAGCGCGCGGGCCTGCTCGACGGTCTGCGGATCGGCAGCGTCCAGCAGCCGTCCGAGCACCGTCCGGCCCGCGCCGATCAGCACCAGCCCGATGGCCAGCGCGACCAGCAGGCCGACCGCCGGGTCGACCCAGCGCCAGCCCAGCGCGGCCCCGCCCGCGGCGACCAGCACGGCCAGCGAGGTGAACCCGTCGGCGCGGGCGTGCATCCCGTCGGCGACCAGTGCGGCCGAGCCGATCCGCCGCCCGGTGCGGGTGCGCCAGCGTGCGGCCACCTCGTTGCCGACGAAGCCCAGCACCGCGGCCCCGGCCAGCGCGGGCAACTGCCGCACGTCCTGCGGGGCCAGGATGCGCTGCACCGACTCGGCCAGCGCCAGCACCGCGGACACCGCGATGACCAGCACCACCACCAGCCCGGCCACGTCCTCGGCCCGGCCGTAGCCGTAGGTGAACCGGCGGCTGGCCGCGCGCCGGCCGAGCCGGAAGGCGATGGCCAGCGGGATCGCGGTGCCCGCGTCGGCCAGGTTGTGCAGGGTGTCCGAGAGCAGCGCCACCGATCCGGTCAACGCCACCACCGCGGCCTGGGCCAGCGCGGTGGCCAGCAGCACGGCGAACGAGCCCCACAACGCGCGCAGTCCGTCCCGGCTGCTGGTCAGCGCCTCGTCGAACTGGTCGGCCACGTCATGGCTGTGCGGGGTGAGCAGGTGGCGCACCCGGCCGGCCAGGCCGCGCCGATGCCCGTGCCCATGGCCGTGTCCGTGCTCGTGTCCCATACTGGCGAGCGTACTCGAATTCGGTCTATTGTGGACAATTGCCAGTCTTGGGCCGTTGCCAACAACCCTGTGCTGCCAACAACTCCATGCTGCAAAAGGCTCTGTGCTGCCAATGATGTGCGATTAGCTCTCGCCGAGGATCGTGTCCTGGGCGTGCGCGGCGAACTGCGCCGACCGGACCTCGGCGATCCGCTCGTACCGGTTGATCCGGTCGGTCCACTCCATCTCGATGCCGAACGCCACACTCGCGAAATCGACCGAGCGGATCGCCTCGGGCAGCCCGGGATCACCTGGGGCGTAAACACTTCCGTCGATGGCGACGTTGCCCGGCGGCACGAAGAACTCCTCCGGCAGCACGCACCGGGCGTGCACCGCGGCGCCGATCGCGACCACGGCGCCCGGCCCGAGTCCGGCCTCCTGCAACACGGTCACCCCGGTGGCCAGGTAACAACACCGGCCCACCCGGGCGCCCAGCACGGTGGCCTGCGGCCCGACGAACGCGTGGTCGCCGATCCGGACGTCCCCGCGCAGCACGGCGTTCTCGCAGATCACCGCGCACTCGCCGACCTCGATCGCGCCGTCCTCGGCGTCCAGCACCGCGCCGTACATCACCCGGGCCCTCGGCCCGACTCGCACGTTCCCGACCAGGGTCGCGGTGGGCGCGACAAACGCGCTGGAATCGACCACCGGCTCCTGTTCTCGATGACGGATCAACATGACCCCATCATGCGTCCGAAAACCGCCGATTCCGGCCGCACCGAACGCCAGGTCCGAAACCCGCCACCGAGAATCCACCCGGCGAAATCCGCGCCGGGAGATCAGCGCGATCGCACCGCGGTCAGCGCATCCAGCGATAACCGCGGGGTGTGACCATCCGGCCGCCGGCCAGCACGCTCTGCGAGGACCCCACCACCACGGTGGTGAACATGTCCACCTCGGCCGGGTCGAACTCGGCGATCGGCCGGCACCACACCCGCTGCCCGTCCCGGCTGGCCTGCCGCACCGCGCCCACCGGCGTGCTGTCCGGCCGGTGCTTGCGCAGCAGTTCCAGTGCCTTGCCCAGCTGCCAGTCCCGGCCGGCGGAGCGCGGATTGTAGAAACAGACCACGAAATCGCCCTCGGCCGCGGCCCGCACCCGGTGCTCGATGGCCTCCCACGGGGTGTGCAGGTCGGACAGGCTGATCAGCGCGTGATCGTGGCCCAGTGGCGCGCCCAGCAGCGCGGCCGCGGCCAGCGCCGCGGTCACCCCGGGCACGCCGACCACCTCGATCCCGGCCGGGCACTGCTCCAGCGCCGGGCTGGCCATCGCGTACACCCCGGCGTCCCCGGAGCCGATCAGCGCCACCGCCCGGCCGGCGGCGGCCAGTTCCACCGCTTCCCGGGCCCGCTCCTCCTCCGCGCCCAGCGCCGAGGCCCGCACCTCGGTACCCGGCCGCAGCAGGTGTTTCACTTGCGCCACATAGGAATCCAGCCCGACCACGACCGAGGCCCGGCGCAGTTCGGCGTCCGCCCGGGGCGAGCGCAGGTCGGCCGCGCCCGGCCCAAGCCCGACCACGGCCAGCCGGCCGCGCGGCCGGATCCGGGCCACGGCAACGGTCACCGTCTCGTTCTTGACCTTGGGCACGACCAGTTCCACCGCGCCGCCAAGGGAAAGCTCGGTCGCGGCGTGCAGCGCGGCGGCCTCGGCCACGCTCGGCGTGCCCACCTCGGCCCGCACCACCTCGCTGGGATTGGGCACCTCGATCCCGGCCAGCGCCTCGGCCGGATAGCAGCGCAGCGCCGGTTCGTCCTGCCAGTGCCAGAACGCCCAGTCGGTGACCGCGTCCAGGATGCCCTGCTCGTCGGCCTTCAGGTCGATCGAGGCGAACGCGCGCACCGCGCGCAGGTCCAGCCCGTGCTCGGCTTCCAGTCCGGCCAGGGTCGAGGTGACCGTGTCGGTGGCCACCCCGCGGGCCGACCCGATGCCGACCACCAGGGTGTGCGGCACCAGCCGCAGCGTGGTGTCGTCCAGTTCCCCGGTCGGCACCCGGTCGTCGACCACCACTGTCCACTCCGGACGGATGGCGTCCGGGCGCACGTTGTCCGGCAAGGCGGGCAACGGAAAGCCGAGCGGATTGACGATGCGCACCGGCTGTCCATCCAGGATCGCCACACCGCACGCGGCCAGATCGCCGTCCACCGTCGCGTCCAGCAGCGCGACCAGTTCGTCCAGCGGGGTGCTGCCGGTGGTGTCCGAGGCGGTGGTCACCACCGGGGTGGCGCCGAGCAGATCGGCCACCCGCTCGGCCAGGTCGTTGGCCCCGCCCTCGTGACCGCCGGCCAGCGCGACGGCGAACCGGCGGGCCTCGTCCACGCACACGATGCCCGGGTCGGTGTGCTTGTCGGCCAACAGCGGCCCGATCAGCCGCACGGTCGCGCCGGTGGCCAGGAAGAACACCGCGGCGTCCAGTTCGTTCCAGCTGCGCCGCAACGCGGGCTGGATCGGCCCGTCCATGATCACCGCGTCCGGCCCGAGCCCGGCGGCCAGATCCGAGGCGGCCCGGCGGCCGGCGGCCGTGACCGCGAACAGTCCGATGGTCATGCGGAGCTCCTCTCCCCCCACAGGAGAAAAACCGGATTGATCGCGGCCAGCCGCGCGCTGCCGTCGGGCAGGTCGGCCAGCCGGGCCGCGGACACCTGGCTGCCGTCCACCCGGTAACCGTTGTCCCGCAACACATCCCGGGTGACGCCCACCCGGTCCACCGCGGTCAGCGCGACCACGACGCGAGCCGCGCCGACCTCGGTGCACGTCCGCACCACCCCCGGTCCGCCACCGCCGACGAACACCGCGTCCGGCCGGGGCAGCCCGTCCAGCGCCTCCGGCGCGGCGCCCTCGATCAGCCGGACGTCCACCTCGTGCTTGCTGATGTTGGCCACGATCCGCACGCACTGCACCGGATCGCGCTCGATCGCGATCACCGCCGCGCCCAATCGGGCGCACTCCACACCGACCGAGCCGGAGCCGGCGCCCACGTCCCACACCAGGGTGCCGGGCCGGGGCGCCAGCCGGGCCAGCGCCAGCGCGCGCACCTCGGCCTTGGTGATCAACCCGTCCCGGTGCGCGAACTCCTCCTCGGCCAGGGCCCAGCCGTCCTCCGGCGGCACCGCGATTCCGCCGGCGTGCCAGGACTTCTCCGGCACCGCGTCGGGTTCGGCCAGGCACAGCACCACGTTCGGGTCCCGCCAGCCGCGCCGGGCCGCGGTCTCCGCATCCACAGTGGACAGTTGTTCGTCGTCGCCGCCGAGATCCTCCGCGACGATCAGGGTGCGCCGCCAGCCGCGCAGTCCGGCGCCCAGTTGCGCGGGGCCGCAGTCCGGGCCGGTCAGCACGGCCACCGCGGGCCGCGCCCGGCACATGTTGAGCACCGGGCCCAGTGCGCGGCCGTGCGCGCTGACCACGGCCACATCGTCCCAGGGCCGCCCGGCCAGCGCGGCGATCCGCTGCACGCTGGACACCGCGGGCAGCACGGCCGGGCTCAACCCGGCCGCCCGTAACGCCCGCAGGATGCCGAAGAAGCCCGGATCGCCGGAGGCCAGCACCACCGCGTCCCCGTCGGCCGCGCCCAGCGCGCGCACCGCCGGTTCCAGCTCGCCCAGTTCCACGGTCGGTGTGCCGGACGGCGCGTGCCGGCGCAGCTGCCGGGCGCCGCCGACCACCAGGGCCGCCGCGCCGAGCAGATCCGCGCCGCCGGGCGGTAACGCGGCGCCGTCCACCCCCACCACGGTGATCGTCACGCCGCTTCTCCTCCCGGCCGTCTCACGATGGCTGCTGGCCGGAATTCGGGCCCTCGCCGGAATTCGGCGCCCGCCGGCCCGCGGTCCGGGCCGGGTTCGCCTTGGCCGGTTTGCCGGCCGAGGTCTTCCGCGCCGCCGCCTTCTTCGCCGCGGTCTTGCGAGCATTGGCCCGGGGCATCGGCTTCGGCTTGGCCTGGGCCGCCTCGGCGTTCGCGTCCGCTTCCGGCGTGCCTGCTCCGGAAGTGGGCGATTCCCCGGCGGGCATCTCGGAGACCGGTGTCACCTCGGCGGTCACGACGGTTCCGGGCTTGGCGTCCGGCTCGATCACCGTCGCCGCGTCCACCGAGTCGTCCAGCTCCAGCTCCGGCTGGTCCTTGCGCACCGCGCGAACCGGCTTGGCCCGGGCCGCCGCTCGCGCCGAGCGGGCGGTCTCCTGCCAGCCGTGCACCGCCGACCAGGCGGCCACCGATTCGGCGTTGCTGCCCGGTTCCCCGGTCGGCACCGCGGCCTGGGTCCAGTTGCCCACCCGCGCGGCCACCCAGCCGCTGCGGCTGGTCTGCAGCGGCCAGCCGGAGCCCTTCGGCCGGGCCGGCCGCTGCTCGCCCTCGCCGCCGGGCTCGGGCACCTCGGCCGGCTGGTTCGCGCCCACCGCGCGCAACGTCCGGCGGGCGGCCGGCTCGGCCTTGCGATAGGTGTGGAAATGTCCGGCGTGGTACAGGTGCGAGCGGGTGCCCCCGGCGCTCAATGCCTTACCCACCAGGAAAAGCGTGTGCCGCCACAGCTTGTGCTGCTTCACCGTGTCGGACAGCTCGCCGATGGTGGTGTGCAGGATCAGCTCGTCCGGCCAGGTCGCCTTGTAGGCCACGATCACCGGGGTGTCGTCCGCGTAGCCCCCGGCCCGCAGCTCATCCACCAGCTGCCCGCTGCGCGCGGCGGACAGGAAGATCGCCATGGTGGTGCCGTGCCGGGCGAACTCGCGGATGTGCTCGCCGTCGGGCATCGGCGTCTTGCCGCCCTCCAGCCGGGTGAGGATCACCGACTGGGCGACCTCGGGCACGGTCAGCTCGCGCCCGGCGATCGCGGCCGCGGCGGAGAAGGCCGACACGCCGGGCACGATCTCCACCTCGACGCCCAGTTTCCGGGCGCTGTCGTACTGCTCCTGCACCGCGCCCCACAGCGCCGGATCGCCGGAGTGCACCCGCGCGACCTTCAGGCCCTCACGGGCGGCGCGACGGTAGACCTCGATGACGTCCTCGTGGGTGATCAACGAGGAGTCGACCAACTCGGCCTCCGGCCGGGCATGCTCACGAATGCAGTCGGGGTCGACCAGGCTGGCCGCCCACACCACGATGTCGGCTTCGGCGATCCGCCGCGCCCCGCGCACCGTGATGAGATCGGCAGCCCCTGGCCCCGCACCGATGAAGGAGACCCGGCCTGTCACAGTTGCTCTCCTCGTTCTCCACGCGGCGGGAGTACCACCACCGTCGACAGATACGGCACGCCATCCGGACCACCACTGTCCACTTCGGACAATGGCAGCACCCGTGCGTCGGCCGTGCCAAGGTGCTCGGCGTACACCGCGCGGTCGAGCGCGCCCGCCCGGTCGATGGCCTCGCGTAGGTCGCCGAGCCGGCGCCCGCCCTTGTAGGCAACGACCGTACCGTGCCGGCTCAGCGCGTCCCGCAGGGCGGTCACGTCCCGGGTCACCGGCAGCAGGGTCAACGGTTCGGTCCCTTCGACGAGCGTCACACCGGCCGCGGACGCGGCCGCCTGCATCGCGGTGATGCCCGGCACGGTAGCCACCTCGACCTCGGGCAGCAGTGCCCGCACGGTCGCGGCCAGGTAGCCGAACGTGGAGTACACCGCCGGGTCGCCGATGGTGGCGAAGGCCGTGCTGCCACCGGATTCCCGCAGGTGCGCGGCCACCCGCTCGGCCGCCGCGTCCCAGTGCCGCCTGCGCCGGGCCTGCGGTCCGGTCACCGGATCGGCCAGCGCGAACACCAGCCGCTCCACCGGAACCTCGGCGTCCTCGTCACCCAGATGAGCTCGCACCACGGCCTCGGCCCGGCCCCGTTCGGCCGGGTCCAGCACCGGCACGAACACCCGGTTCGCGGCCCGCAGCTCGCGCAACCCGGCCAGGGTGAGCAGTTCCGGATCACCTGGCCCGACACCGATTCCGACCAATCGCGGCGTCATCACTGTCCCCCGATCGTGGCGGAAACCAGGCGCCTCACCTGATGCGGTGAACCCGCGGGGTGAGTGTGCAAATAGGACGCGTGCACCCGGCCCCGGACGAACCCCTCGGTGACCGGCCGTCCGGCCGCGCCGCGCCAGTGCCAGGCGGCGGTCTCCCCGCCGCCCGGGGTCACCGTCGTGCGATGGAATTCGTGCCCGGTGATCCGCGAACCCGCCTGGTACAGCAGGGAATCCGTGGCCGCAACGGCATCCCGGTAGCCCAGCGTCAGCGACCCGGACATGATCGCAGTGGCGTCCAGCACCCCGCACATCGGCTGCCCGGCCAGCTCACGGGCCAGGTACAGCAGCCCAGCACATTCGGCGTGCACCGGCCCACCCGATCGGGCGAACTCGCCCACGGCCGCACACAATGCCCGATTGGCCGACAATTCCGCCGCGTGCTGCTCCGGAAAACCGCCGGGCAGCACCAGCGCCGCGGTGCCATCGGGCAACGTCTCGTCGTGCAGCGGATCGACCACCGCGACCCGCGCCCCGGCCGCCGTCAGCAACTCGGCGTGCTCGGCATAGCCAAAGGTGAAGGCCGCCCCACCGGCCACCGCGACCACCGGTCGCTCCCCGCTCGGCGACTCGTCCGGCGTCCCGGATCCGGTGCCCGAACCCAACTCGGCCACCGGATCCCACGGCGGGTCGGTCAGCGGCCCGGCCTCACTCGCCAGAGTGAGCACCGCGTCCAGGTCGATCGATCGGGTGATCAATTCGGCCATCGCGGCCACCGCGGTCGTCGCCGCGACCCCGTGCTCGGCCGCGGGCACCAGACCCAGATGCCGGGAGGGCAGCGCCACCGGATCGCTGCGCCGCAGCGCGCCGAGCACCGGCAGCCCGACCTCGGCCGCGGCCTCGCGCAGCACCTCCTCGTGCCGGTCCGAGCCGACTCGGTTGAGCACCACCCCGGCCAGGCGGACGTCCGCGTCGTAGGAGCGGAAGCCGTGCAGCAGCGCGGCCAGGCTGCGGCCCTGCCCACGCGCGTCCACCACCAGCAGCACCGGCGCGTCCAGCAGCGCGGCCACGTGCGCGGTCGAGCCGTGCCCGGCGGTACCCGTCCGGCCGTCGAACAGGCCCATCACGCCCTCGACCACGGCCACGCCGGCGCCGGCCGCGCCGTGCGCGAACAGCGGCCGGATGCGCTGCTCGCCGACCAGCACCGGATCGAGGTTGCGGCCGGGCCGCCCGGCGGCCAGCGCGTGGTATCCGGGGTCGATGTAGTCCGGGCCGACCTTGAACGGAGCCACGGTGTGCCCGCGCGCGGCCAGCGCGGCGATCAGCCCGGTGGCCACCGTGGTCTTGCCCGCGCCGGACGCGGGTGCGGCGATCACCACCCGGGGCAGCGCCCCCGGGTTCACCATTCGATGCCTCGCTGTCCCTTCTGGCCCGCGTCCATCGGGTGCTTGACCTTGGTGGTGCGCATGACCAGATCGGCCACGTCGAGGAGTTCGTCCGGCGCGTTGCGGCCGGTGATCACCACGTGCTGGTGGCCCGGCCGGGCGCGCAGCGTGGCCACCACCTCGGCCACGTCGACCCAGCCCCAGTGCAGCGGATAGGTGAACTCGTCCAGCACGTAGAGGGTGTGCCGCTGCCCGGCCATCCGCCGGGCGATCTCCCGCCAACCCTCCCGGGCCGCCTCGGCGTGGTCGGAATCGCTGCCCTGCTTGCGGGTCCAGGACCAGCCCTCGCCCATCTTGTGCCACTCCACCGGCCCGCCCTGGCCGGTCGATTCGTGCACCTCGTTCAGCGCGCGGAACGCCGTCTCCTCGCCGACCTTCCACTTGGCCGACTTGACGAACTGGAACACCCCGATGGGCCAGCCCTGGTTCCAGCCGCGCAGGGCGAGGCCGAACGCGGCGGTGGACTTGCCCTTCATCTCGCCGGTGTGCACGATCAGCAGCGGCCGGTTGCGGCGCTGCCGGGTGGTCAGTCCGTCGTCCGGGACGGCTTCCGGTTTTCCTTGCGGCACAACGAACTCCTCACGCGGCCCGGGCGGCGCGCACCACGCCGGCCACCTGGTCGGCGGACAGTTGGTCCAGGCTCAGCAGCGCACCATCGGCGGCGACGGCCAGTCGTCCGGCCAGGCCGAGGCGCACCGGTCCGCTCTCGCAGTCCACCACCACGGTGGCGATCCCTTCCCGGGACAGCAGATCCGCGGCCCGCACCGAGTCGGTCACCGGGTCGCGGCCGTCGGCCGCGGACGTGGCCCGGCCGTCGGTGAGCACCACCAGCAGCGGCCGCCGCCGCGGATCGCGCAGCCGCTCCTGAGCCAGCACCGCCCGGGCCTTGAGCAGTCCCTCGGCCAGCGGGGTGCGGCCACCGGTCTTCATCCGGCGCAACCGCCGGGCCGCCGCGTCCACCGATGAGGTGGGCGGCAGCACGGTTTCCGCGCTGTTGCCCCGGAAGGTGATCACGCCGACCTTGTCCCGCCGCTGGTAGGCGTCGCGCAGCAGGGACAGCACCGCGCCGGTGACCGCGGACATCCGGGTCCGCGCGGCCATCGAGCCGGACGCGTCGACCACGAACAGCACCAGGTTGCCCTCCCGGCCCTCGCGCACCGCCAGTCGCACGTCCTGGCCGCGCACCAGGATGCCCGGGCCGGACCGGCCCCGGTCACGCTGGTGCGGCGCGGCCGCGGTCACCGTGTCGACCAGATGCAGTCCGGAACCGTCCACAGTGGACGACCGCACCACCCGGCCGGATCGGGCCCGCGCCCGGGACCGCCGCCCCGGCTCGCCCTCGCCGATTCCGGGCACCTGCAGCAATCTCGCCCGGAACGCGGGCGCAGGCGCCGGGCTCTCCCGTTCGCCACCGGCCCCATCGGAACCGGGATCACCGGTCGAGTCGGCCGAACCGGGCGCACCGGATTCCTGGCCGCCGGACGAATCCGGAGTGTCCGAAGCAGACTCTTCCGGTTGTCCGCCGCCGGGCGGCGGGTCGTCGTCCGGGTCGCCGTCCAGCTCCTCGGCGGCCTCACGCATCGCCTCGGACAGCTTGTCCTCGTCCATGCCCGGCTCGTCGAACGGATCGCGCCGGCGACGGTGCGGCAACGCCAGCCGCGCGGCCACCTCCACGTCCCGCTCCTCGACCGCGTCCGCGCCGCGCCAGGCCGCGTGCGCGATCGCGGTGCGGGCCAGCACCAGGTCCGCGCGCATGCCGTCCACCTCGAACGCGGCGCACACGCCGGCGATCCGGCGCAGCTCGGCGTCCGGCAGCACCACCCCGGGCAGCGCGGCCCGGGCGGCCACGATCCGCTGCGCCAGCTCCGCGTCCTCCTCGGCCCACTTCGCGGCGAACCCGGCCGGGTCGGCCTCGAAGGCCAGGCGGCGGCGGATCACCTCGGCGCGCACGCTCACCTCGCGGGCCGCCGCCACCTGCACGGTCAGCCCGAACCGGTCCAGCAGCTGCGGCCGCAGCTCGCCCTCCTCCGGGTTCATGGTGCCGACCAGCAGGAACGACGCGGCGTGGGAGACCGAGACGCCGTCCCGCTCGACGTGCGCGCGGCCCATCGCGGCCGCGTCAAGCAGCAGGTCGACCAAGTGGTCGTGCAGCAGGTTGACCTCGTCCACGTACAGCACACCGCGGTGCGCCGCGGCCAGCAGACCGGGCTGGAAGGCGCGCACCCCCTCGGTGAGCGCCCGCTCCAGGTCCAGCGAGCCGACCAGCCGGTCCTCGGTGGCACCGACCGGCAGCTCGACCAGCGTGGCCGGCCGGTGGCGGGCGCCGGACTCGCCGTGCGGCTGGTCCGGGCAGTTCGGGTCCGGTGCTCCGGGATCGCAGGCGAACCGGCAGCCCTCGACGACGTCCAGTCCCGGCAGCAGCGCGGCCAGCGCGCGCACCACGGTGGATTTGGCGGTGCCCTTCTCGCCGCGCACCAGCACCCCGCCGATCGCCGGGTGCACCGCGTTGAGCAACAGGGCCAGCCGCATGTCGTCGTGCCCGACCACGGCGGAGAACGGGAACCTGCCGAGCGGAGCGGTCGATACCGTCATCTCGTTCCTTCCTCGGGTGTCCACGCCCGGGTCAAGGTGTCACGCGTGGGCGGAGTGTCCTGGCTCCCGGATCACCGCGCACCCGCCTGCCTTCCCAGGTTTCCCTGGTGGCCACGTCTGGCGGCTGCACTTCCCGGTCACAGTGGCGGGACCGCGCCGGACTCGCACCGGCTTCCTCGCTCACCCTCGCTGTGCTGCCCCGGCATCGTCGCACCTGCACGGGTGCGACACCAAGTAGGCGAGGCCGGTCCCACACCTGCGCACCACGCGCGGCCCCACGTCTTTAGAATTCCGCCGATGAGCACTCCCGTGGCGGCGACGCCGGTCACCAGGCCGGCCCCGGAACAGGTCTTCGACTGGGTCGACGCGCACGCGGAGGACCGGCGGCGGCAGGGTCTGAAGCGGCAACTCGCGCCCCGCTCGGCCAGTTCGACCGCGCTGGACCTGGCCGGCAACGACTATCTGGGCCTGGCCAGGGACAAACGGGTCACCGGGGCGGCGGCCGCGGCCGCGCTGCGCTGGGGCGCCGGGTCCACCGGGTCCCGGCTGGTCACCGGCTCGACCGAGCTGCACGCCGAACTGGAGCAGGAGCTGGCCAAGTTCTGCGGGGCGCAGGCCGCGCTGGTGTTCGCCTCCGGCTACGCCGCCAATCTGGCCGCGGTCACCGCTCTGACCGGCCCGAACGCCGCGATCGTGGCCGACAAGCACATCCACGCCTCGCTGATCGACGGCTGCCGGCTGAGCAAGGCCGAGGTCGCGGTCGCCGGACACCGCGATCCGGCCGCGATCGGCCGGGCGCTGGCCACCCGGACCCGCTCCCGGGCCCTGGTCATCACCGATTCGGTGTACTCGGTGGACGGCGACCTGGCCCCGCTGGGCGAGCTGATCGCCACCTGCCGGGAGCACGGCGCCGGGCTGCTCGTCGACGACGCGCACGGCTTCGGCGTGCTGGGCGAGGGCG
Organism: Pseudonocardiaceae bacterium; assembly: GCA_035551355.1. Taxonomy (GTDB): domain Bacteria; phylum Actinomycetota; class Actinomycetes; order Mycobacteriales; family Pseudonocardiaceae; genus DATATV01. Next base: position 52,775 of record DASZNF010000016.1, read on the forward strand.
GGCGCGGCGCGGTGGCCGAGGCCGGCCTGCACGGCTGCCCGGACGTGGTGACCACGCTCACCCTGTCCAAGTCGCTGGGCGCGCAGGGCGGCGCGGTGGTGGGGCCGCGCCGGGTGATCCACCACCTGGTGGACGCGGCCCGCACCTTCATCTTCGACACCGGCCTGGCCCCGGCGGCGGTCGCGGCCGCGCTGACCGCGCTCCGCGTGCTGCGCGAGGAGCCGGAGCGCAGTGCCCGGGTGACCGAGCACGCGCAGACCCTGTCCGCCGCGCTGTCCGGGGCGGGGCTTCGGGTCAGCACGCCGGACGCGGCCGTGGTGTCGGTGCTGGCGCCCACCCCGGAGGCCGCGGCCGAGTGGGCGCGGCGCTGCCGGGAGGACGGGGTGCTGGTCGGCTGTTTCCGGCCACCGTCGGTGCCGGACAACGTGTCCCGGCTGCGGCTGACCGTGCGGGCCGACCTGACCGAGGCCGATCTGGCCCGGGCGGTCGAGGTGATTACTTCACACGCACCATCGTGATGTGCGGGATGCCGTCCTCCAGGAACTCCTCACCCTGCTGGGTGAACCCGAACCGTTCGTAGAGCCCCTTGACCGGGACCTGGGAGTCCAGCACGCAGCGCGCGTCCCCGATCTCGGCCAGCGCGGCCTCCATCAGCCGCCGGGACAGACCGCGGCCGCGGGCCGATTTCGAGGTGCACACCCGGCCGATGTGGAATCCGCCGTCCGGGTCCTCCAGCAGCCGCAGGGTGGCCTGCGGCGGCTCGCCCGGTCGCTCCGGTTCCACCCAGAAGTGGCGGGTGGATTGCTCCAGGTCGCGGCCGTCCAGCTCCTGGTACGGGCAGTTCTGCTCGATGACGAACACATTGATGCGCAGCCGGAGCAGCTCGTAGAGGCGGGCTGGGGTCAGATCGGCGGCCCAGGCGCGGTGCAGGGTGGCCGGAACAGTTGGATGTGCGCTCACCCGAACGTGGATACCACAGGATGTGCCAGGCTGGGGCCGTGTCCACCGCTGTCCGGCCGCTGTTCGCGCTGTTCACTCTTCTGGTGTTGGTCGCGGGCTGCGGGAGCACGACCGCGACCGGCACCCCGGTAGCCGTGCCGACCGGGCCCGCCCGCACCACCACCGGCCCGGTGCTGACCAGCCCGGCGCCGTCGAGCTCGACCGGCGCGCCGATGTCCACCTGGCGGGTCGGGGCCAGCCCGTTGCCGATCGAGCCGGACGGCCTGGGCGAGGTCGAGCCGACCCCGGCCCAACTGGTGAACCGCAGGCTGCCCACCACGGATTTCCTGCCGCCGCCCACCGACGGCCGCTACCACTCGACCGTCTCGGCGGTCCCGGCCGCGGTGCTGGCCCGCAGCACCTGGCAGGCCGCGTGTCCGGTGCCCAGCTCGGCGCTGGCCTACCTGACCATGTCGTTCCGGGGTTTCGACGGCCGCGCGCACACCGGCGAGATGCTGGTCAACGCCTCGATCGCCACGAAGGTGACGCAGGTGTTCGGCGCCCTGTTCGCCGAGAAGTTCCCGATCGAGGAAATGCGCGTCACCACCAAGGCCGAACAGGTCGCACCGCCCACCGGGGACGGCAACGACACCGCCGATTTCGTCTGCCGCCCGGCGGTGGGCCAGACCAACTGGTCCTCGCACGCCTACGGGCTGGCCGTGGATGTGAACCCGTTCTGCAACCCGTATCACAAGGGCGCCGAGGTAGTGCCCGAGCTGGCCTCGGCCTATCTCGATCGAAACTACGTCCGGCCGGGCATGATCCTTCCGGGCGACGCCACGGTGCGCGCGTTCACCGCGATCGGGTGGTCCTGGGGCGGCATCTGGACCTCGCCCCAGGACCTGATGCACTTCAGCGCCAACGGCCGCTGATCAGTCCCGCCCCTGGCGCAGCCGGCTCCCGCGCGCCCACCCGGAATCACTCCCGGTCCGGGTCCTGCTGGTCCGGCGATTCCTCGCGCTGGCCGCCGAACCGGCCGAACATCCTGCCCGCCGCCCCGGACACCGCGCCGCCCACCATGCCGCCGACGTCGCCGAGCATCCTGGCCAGCGGATCGGTGGACGCCACGAACGAGTCCTTGTACGACTTCGCCGCCGATTTCACGTCCTCGGTCCAGGTGGTGTGCGCCTCGCCGGTGCGGCACGGGTACTCCCCAGCCAGGATCGCCCGGTACTCGGCCGAGGCCGCCCACTGCTGCAGCTCGGCCGCCCGCACCACGGCCAGCGGATGGGTCAGGTCCATCACGTTGAGCAGCTTGAGCACGCTGTCCCGCAGATCGCCACTGCTCTCGTAATCCTTGGCCTGGCGGAGAAATTCGGCGGTGTCCACGTCGCCGGGCGAGGTCGCCCCGGCCAGCAGCACGTGTGCGCGCAGCGCGGCCGGGGCGTCCTGGGCGCACAGCAGCCCGGCCCGGTCGGCGGACAGTTCGGCCTTGCGGAACCACTCCTTCAACGCCATGATCACCGCGCGCAGCCCCCAGTACCCGATGGGCAGCCAGGACATGCTCTGCGAGAGCTGCACCAGCCGCAGCAACATGGTCCGGTACAGCGCGTGCCCGGACAGCACGTGGCCGATCTCGTGCCCGATGGCGAACCGCAGGCAGTCCTGGTCGTACAACTCCACCAGCCCGCTGCTGATCGCGATGAACGGCTGATCAAGGCCGATGGCCATGGAGTTGGGCGTGGGATCGCGGTAGACGAACATCTCCGGCACCGGATCGACGTCCAGGATGGCCGCGCACTCGGCCCGCAGCCGGTCCAGGTCCGGATACTGCCTGGGCCCGACCCGCACCGAGGAAGCCAGGAACAGCAACCGTTCGCCGCGTTCGGTGAACGCGCCGGACACCGCCCTGAGCACGGTGCCGAACCCGGCCACGGTGCGCAGCGAGGCCAGCGCGCCCCGGTCGGCCGGATGCTCGTAGGCCCGCGGGCTGATGCCCGGGAACTTCACCCGTCCGTGGCCGACGACCACCGTGCCCGCGGTCCCGCCAGGCTCATCGGCCGACTCGTTCGTGGCGTTCATACCAGGCAGGTTATGCCTGTCGAGTCGTACGGACGGGGCGAATCGAGGATGATCACCGAGGGTGCCGTTGTCCGGCGGGAGGAGTGATCATGTCGCGTCACGCGGCCGTGCTGCTCGCCCCGCTGCTGGCCCTCACCGTGCTCGGCGCGACCGCCAGCGTGGCGCCGCCCGCCGCCGGTCCGGCCCCGCACCCCGTTGCGAACAACACGCCCCGCGAGTACCGGACCAGCCAGCCCCAGACCACCGCCGCACCGCCGGAAACCGTTGCCAGCACACAGGATTCGGCCCTCCCGGGCCCGCCCGACCCGGTGGTCGGCGCGTTGTTCAGCACCGGCGCCGACGGGCTGGGCAAGCACTTCTGCACGGCCAGCGTGGTGGCCGCGCCGACCGGGGACATCGTGCTGACCGCCGCGCACTGCCTGCACCGGGGCGGCGGCGGGAGCTACCACACCGGCGTGGTGTTCCTGCCCGGCTACCACGACGGCCAGGCCCCCTACGGGGTGTGGACGGCCGGAGCGCTGGTGGTCGACCCGCGCTGGATCCGCGACGGCGATCCGGACCTGGACTTCGGTTTCCTTGTGGTGCAAAGGAATTCGGCCGGGGAAACACTGCAGCAGGTGACCGGCGGCGACGTCCTGGGCGACGCGGCGGGCTACGACGTGCCGGTGCGGGTCACCGGATATCCCGACGACACCGAGGATCCGGTCGCCTGCGACACCGGAACCCGCCGGGCCGCGACGTTTCAGCTCCGCTTCGCCTGCGCCGGTTTTCCGGCCGGCACCAGCGGTTCCCCGCTGGTCACCGGCGTCGATCCGGCCACCGGCACCGGCACCGTGGTCGGCGTGATCGGTGGCTACCAGGACGGCGGCGACTCGGCGGACGTGTCCTACAGCAGCTACTTCGACACCGGCATCCAGCACCTGTTCGCCACCGCCCTGGCCAACGGCTGACTCCGGTGACAAGGGGGCCGCTCAGCCCTCCAGGTCGCCCTCCAGCTCCAGGTACACCGCGCGCAGCCGGTCCAGATCCTGCTGATCCGGCTCGGCCCACAGTCCCCGGTCGGCCGCCTCAAGCAACCTTTCGGCCACGCCGCGCAGCGCCCACGGGTTGGCCTGCTTCATGAAGTCCCGCACCTGCTCGTCGAACACGTACGACTCGGCCAGCTTCGCGTACATCCAGTCGTCCACCACCCCGGCGGTGGCGTCGAACCCGAACAGGTAGTCCACCGTGGCGGCCAGTTCGAACGCGCCCTTGTAGCCGTGCCTGCGCATGGCCGAGATCCACCGCGGATTCACCACCCGGGACCGGAAGACCCGCCGGGTCTCCTCGCCAAGGGTGCGGGTGCGCACCGCGTGCGGGACCGCGGAATCGCCAACATAGGCGGCCGGATCGGCGCCGGTCAGCGAGCGCACCATGGCCACCATGCCGCCGTGGTACTGGAAGTAGTCGTCGGAATCGGCGATGTCGTGTTCCCGGGTGTCCACGTTCTTGGCCGCGACCTGGATGCGTTTGAACGCGGTTTCCATGTCCGCCCGGGCTTCCCGGCCGTCCAGCCCCTTGCCGTAGGCGTAGCCGCCCCAGGTCGCGTACACCTCGGCCAGGTCGGCGTCGTCGCGCCAGTTGCGGGCGTCGATCAACGGCAGCAGGCCCGCCCCGTAGGCGCCCGGCTTGGAACCGAAGATCCGGGTGCTGGCCCGCCGGGAATCGCCGTGCGAAGCCAGATCGGCCTGGTAGGCGGCGCGCACGTAGTTGTCCTCGGCCGGTTCGTCGAGTTCGGCGACGGCCCGGACTGCCTCGTCCAGCAAGGCCACCACGTGCGGGAACGCGTCCCGGAAGAAGCCGGAAATCCTCACCACCACGTCGATCCGCGGCCGTTCCAGCTCCTGCACCGGCACGATCTCGAAGCCGGTGACCCGCCGGGACGCGTCGTCCCACACCGGGCGGGTGCCCAGCAGCCACAACAGTTCGGCGATGTCGTCGCCCTGGGTACGCATGGCCGAGGTGCCCCACACGGTCAGGCCGACACTGCGCGGCCAGGACCCGGTGTCGGCGCGGTGGCGGGCCAGCAGCGATTCGGCCAGCGCCGCGCCCACCTCGAACGAGTTGCGGGACGGAATCGCCTTGGGATCGACGGAATAGAAGTTGCGGCCGGTCGGGAGGACCGAGACCAGGCCACGCGTCGGCGACCCGGACGGGCCGGGCGGCACGAACCGGCCGTCCAGCGCGCCCACCACATTGCGCACCTCGTCGGTGGTGCGGGCCAGCCGCGGCACCACCTCCTGGCAGGCGAACCGCAGCACCGCGGCCACCGGTTCGACCGGCTCGCCGAGAATCCCGGCCACCGTGTCCGGCACCCGCGCGAGGGCCCAGTCGTGTTCCTGGATGTCCAGCACCAACCGCCGGGCCAGGGTTTCCAGCAGGTCGACCAGGTCGGCGCCGGTGTGCGCCGGACCCTCGGCCAGCGCGGTCAACGTCTGCGGCGCTGGCACCGCTTCTCCTGGCACGGCCAGCAGTTTCTGCTCGTCGAGTCCGAAGTGGACGGCCAGTGCGGCGCGCAGCCCGGGCAACGCGCCGACCGTGCCGCCGAACACCTGGCTGGCCCGCAGCACGGCCAGCACGTCGTTGGCCAGCTCCTCGCCCTCGGGCGCGCGGCCCAGGATGTGCAGCCCGTCGCGGATCTGCACGTCCTTGATCTCGCACAGGTAGCCGTCGATGTGCAGCACGAAGTCGTCGAAGGCGTCCGGCGAGGGTATTTCCTCGGCGTGCAGATCGTGGTGCAACTGTGCGGCGGTGACCAGCTCCCACACCTGGGCCCGCACCACCGGCAGCTTGTCCGGGTCCAGCGCCTGCACGGTGGCGTACTCGTCCAGCAGCTGTTCGAGTTTGGCCAGGTCGCCGTAGGTGTCCGCGCGCGCCATCGGCGGAATCATGTGGTCGACGACCACCGCGTGGCCACGGCGCTTCGCCTGGGTGCCCTCGCCAGGGTCGTTGACGATGAACGGGTAGATCAGCGGGAGGTCACCGAGCACGGCGTCCGGCGCGTCGTCCTCGGCGAGGCCGAGTCCCTTGCCGGGCAACCATTCCAGCGTGCCGTGCTTGCCCAGGTGAATCACGGCGTGCACGCCGAAGCGATCGTCGAGCCAGCGGTACGCGGCCAGATACTGGTGGCTGGGCGGGAGATCCGGGTCGTGGTAGATGGCGATCGGGTTCTCGCCGAAACCGCGCGGCGGCTGGATCATCAGCATGATGTTGCCGAACCGCAGCGCGGCGACGTAAATCTGCCCGTCCGACACGTACAACTCGCCGGGCGGCGGACCCCAGTGCTCGACCATGGCCTCGCGCAACGATTCCGGCAGCCGCTCGAACAACGCGCGATACTCCGCGGCCGGGACTCGGATCGCGGCCTGCGCCATCTGGTCGTCGGTGAGCCATTCCACGTCGTGCCCGCCGGACGCGATCAGCCGGTGCACCAGCGCGTCGCCATCCACAGTGGACGGATCGAGATCGCCGAGGTCGTAGCCCGCCTCGGCCAAGGCGCCGAACAACGCGACCGCGGAGGCGGGCGTGTCCAACCCGACCGCGTTGCCGACCCGGGAATGCTTGGTCGGGTACGAGGACAACACGATCGCGAGCTTCTTCTCCGCGTTCGGCACCCGCCGCAACCGCGCAAGCCGCGTGGCGATGCCCGCGACTCGCGCCGACCGCTCCGGATCGGCCGCGTACGTGGCAATCCCATCCGCGCCGGTGTCCTTGCCGTGTTCTTGTGAAGAACTCCGTTCTTTGAAGCAGAACGGAACCCCGATCAGCCGCCCGTCGAATTCGGGAATCGCGACCTGCATTCCCGCGTCCATCGGCGAAAGGGCAGCGTCCGAGGCGAGCCAGTCCGCGCGGGTCGAGGTGAGCGCGAGCCCTTGCAACACCGGGATGTCCAGTTCGGCTAGGGCACCGGCATCCCAGGCGTCATCGGCTCCGCCCGCGCTCGCGTTCGCGGCGACCGCGCCACCAGCGGCGAGCACCGTGGCGATCAGCACGTCGCAGCGCGCCAGCAGTTCGCGCAGTTCGGCGGCTTGTTCGCCGTCGAGGCCGCGCAGCGAACCGCAGAACACCGGCAGCGCGTTGGCGCCCTTGGCTTCGATGGCCGCGCACAACGTGTCGATGAACGCGGTGTTGCCCGCGAGTTCGTGCGCCCGGTAGAACACCACGCCGACCGTGGGCCGGTCGGGATCGTGCGCTGGTTCGCCGTGCACGCCGTGCGATGGCATCGGGCGCGGCGGGGCGAATCCCTCGCCGGTGAGCAGGATCGTGTCGGACAGGAACGCGGCCAGCGCGGCCAGGTTGTCCGGCCCGCCCTCGACCAGGTACGCCAACGCTTGCGTGGCAACGCCGACCGGCACCGAGGACAGCTCCATCAGCTCCGGATCGGCAACGGCTTCGCCGCCAAGACACACGGTCGGCAGGCCCGCGCTCAGCACC
>DASZNF010000017.1:0-142845 GCA_035551355.1 Pseudonocardiaceae bacterium
GCCCGCACCCGGGTCCTCAACAGCGAATCCTTCCCCACCGCCGCCGCCATCGCCGCCGTCCTCATCGACAACGCCATCCCCGCGTCGTCTCCTCGGCAGCCCAGCGATAACCGCGGAGCCACCGGGTCTGCTCCCGTTCCGGTGGGCGGGCCCATGACGGTCCGATCGCGCCTCGTCGGCCGGAAGACGACGTCGAGTCCGGCGCGGCCGCAGCGGTAGCCGCCGGGACTCGGGCTGGAGAAGCGGGGCGCGAGATCTGGCCGCGGCCATTGACTTTGAACCCCGGCGCAGGGCGGTTGTCAGTCCTCGACGGTGACGAAGTCGATCAGGCGTTCCACCGCGCCGACCAACGGGGTCTCCAGATCGCGGAAGCTGCTGACCGCGCTGATCACCCGGCGCCAGCCGGCGGCCGGGTCGCCCCAGCCCAGCGCGTCGCACACGCCTTCCTTCCACGACTGGCCCTTCGGAATCACCGGCCACGCCCGGATACCGAGAGCCTTCGGGGTGACGGCCTGCCAGATGTCCACGTACGGGTGGCCGGTGACCATGACGTGCGGGTCGGCCAGCTCGTCGACGATGCGGGATTCCTTGCTTCCGGCGATCAAATGGTCGACCAGCACGCCGAGTTTGCGGTGCGGGGCGGTGCCGAACTCCGCCACCCGCGCGGCCAGCTCGTCCACACCGTCCAGCGGCTCGACGACCACGCCTTCGACGCGCAGGTCGTGGCCCCAGACGCGTTCGATCAGCGTCGCGTCGTGGAGGCCTTCCACCCAGATGCGGCTGTCCCGCGCGGTGCGGGCCCGCAGGCCCTCGACGCGACGGGAACCGGACGCGGAGTGAACGGGTGCGCCTGCGCCGGGTTCGGGCATCGGTTTGGTGAGGGTGACTGGTTTGCCGTCGATGAGGAATCCGGCCGGGCGCAGCGGGAACAGACGCGTGCCGCCGTGCCGGTCTTCCAGCACCACGCGGTCGGACTCCACTCGCAGCACCGCGCCGCAGAACCCGGATGCCGGGTCTTCCACGACCAGACCGGGGTCGGCCGCCACCTCCGGGATCGGTTTGCGTCGGGCCCGGGGGTCGAGGATGTCGCCGTAGTCGGTAGGACGCACGGCGGGCACCCTAATCCTTGCCCCCGTCCGGAATCCCGCGCCACGCCGGGGCGGTACGGTGAGGATCATGACTGCGGATCTGGGCTTGGTGCGGCGGCTGGTGCTCGGCGACAACGGCCTGGTGGTGATCTCCACACCGCGACCGGACAACTCGGTGCACTCCTCGGTGGTCAACGCCGGGGTCTGCGACGATCCGATCACCGGTGAACCCACCGTGGGGATGGTGTTGCGCGGCGGGGTGCGCAAGCTGGACCTGTTGCGCCGCAACGGGTTCGCGACAGTGACATTCCGGGTCGGCAGGCAGTGGGCCTCGGTCGACGGACCGGCGCGGATCATCGGGCCGGACGACCCGGAGCCGGGTTTCGATCAGGCCGGGCTGCCCGCGTTGCTGCGCACGATCTTCACCGCGGCGGGCGGCACGCACGGCGACTTCGACGAGTACGACCGGGTGATGGCCGCCGAGCGGCGCACGGCGGTGTTCGTGGCCCCGCAGCGGATCATCTCCAACGGCTGAGCGCCGGGCCGGGCGCGCCGCCGGCCGGAACGCCGGTCAGAAGGCGGGCCAGGGAATAGAGCGGTGGTCGTTGCCCGGCTCGGGGAAGATCGGGTGGGCCAGCAGGGCGTCGATGCGGCGGGACAGTGCGCGGATCTCGCGCTGGGTGATGTGCTCGTTGAGCTGATCGGCCAGACCGCCCTCGTGTTCGGCGTCCAGCGCGGCGCGCAGCCGGCGCAGGCCGTGCCGGGCCTCGTTGGGCATCGGCTGGCCAAGGAACCCCCACAGCACGGTGCGCAGCTTGTTCTCGGCGTGCAGGCAGATGCCGTGGTCCACGCCGTAGACCTCGCCGTCGGTGCCGTGCAGCACGTGCCCGCCCTTGCGGTCGGCGTTGTTCACCACCGCGTCGAACGCGGTCATCAGCCGCACCTTCGGGTGATTGGCGTGGGCGAGCACCGCCGGGTCGCCGAACCGGTCGTGCGCGTGCAGCACCACCCGCCACCCGTCGGGCAGCTCTTCGGGGGCGATCACGTCGACCAGGTCCTCGCCCTCCTTGGTGTCCACCCACAGCTGCACCATCCCGGGCCCGAACGGCCCCGGCCGCAGCACCGTCGGAGGCACCACGTTCATGCCGCTGGCCTGCGAGATCAGGAAGGTCGCGACCTCCCGCCCGGCCAGCGTGCCGTCCGGGAAATCCCACAGCGGACGCTCCCCGGACACCGGCTTGTAGACGCATTCGGCTTCCACGCCGTCGGCGCTGATCTGGCAGAACAGCGTCGCGTTGGACGCGTCGACCAGGCGTCCGGTCACTTCGATGCGGCCGCGGATCAGGAACTCCAGCGCGCCAGGGTCCCCTGCCAGCACGTGGGCTACCTCAGTCGTCCTGCTCGACGCGCCGATAGCCGTTGGTGCGCGGGCACACGTGGCCTTCGGGGTCCAGCGGCTGGTTGCACAGCGGGCAGGGCTTGCGGCCGGCGTTGATCACCCGGTCGGCGCGCAACGCGAACGCCCGGGCGGCGGCCGGGGTGAGGAACACGCGCAGCGCGTCCGGGCCCTCCTCGGTGTCGCCGAGGACCACCGACTCGTCGATCTCCTCCTCCGTGGCGGCCAGCACCTCGATCACCACGGCCTCGCTCTCGGCGTCCCAGCCAAGGCCCATGGTGCCGACCCGGAACTCCTCCTCCACCGGCGGGGTCAGCGGGTCGGTGTCGACATCGGAGTCGGTGTCGGCGTCCGGCACGTCGGCGCCGAACTGCCGCTTGACCTCCTCCAGCAGAGTGCCGATGCGTTCGGCCAGCACGGCCACCTGCTGCTTCTCCAGCAGCACGCTGACCGTGCGGACGCTCTCCGACGCCTGCAGGTAGAAGCTGCGGTCGCCGGGCTGCCCGACCGTTCCGGCGACGAAACGGTCGGGCTCTCGGAAAACATGAATGACGCGAGCCATGACACCTTCGACTTTAGAGCAGCAGGCCCGCCCGGGCCGACCCCTACCCAGATTGGCTACTGGCATGTGTTGATCTCCATAACGTACTTCGCCCGTGTGGGTAGTCCCGTTAGGGTGCTGGTCGTGGTGAAGATCGCACCGTATGGGACCTGGGTTTCGCCAATCGCGGCCGAGGACGTGGCGCGGGCCAGTGGCGGCCCGCGCTGGGCCGGCGGCCACGACGGCCAGGTGTGGTGGGTGGAGCTGCGCCCGGCCGAGGGCGGCCGGATGGCGCTGATGCGCGCGGACGTCACCGCACCGGGCGGGACACCGGTGCCGGTGCTACCCGCGCCGTGGAACGCGCGCAACCGGCTGCACGAGTACGGCGGCCGCCCGTTCGTCGTGGCCGGTTCGGGCGCGGACGCGCGGGTGGCGTTCACCGAGTGGGCCGACCAGCGCCTCTACCTCGCCGACCCAGCCGCCGCCGCGGACGAGGTCGATCCGGTGCCGATCTCCCCGCTGGCCGAGCGGCCGCACGGCTACCGCTACGGCGACCTGCGGATCAGCCCGGACGGCGCCGAGGTGTGGTGTGTGCGGGAGACCGCCACCGGCGACGCGCCCACCGACATCCGCCGCGAACTGGTCGCGGTGCCGACCTCGGGGGCGGCGGCCACCGATCCGGACGCGGTGCGGGTGCTGGCGGCCAGCCACCACTTCATGACCGGACCGAAGATCAGCCCGGACGGGCGGCGGGCGGCCTGGCTGGGCTGGAACCACCCGAACATGCCCTGGGACGGCACCGAACTGTGTGTGGCCGAAATCGGCGCGGACGGCACGTTCGGCCCGCACCGGGTGCTGGCCGGCGGCGACACCGAGGCGGTCTGCCAGGTCGAGTGGGACTCCGACACCGAACTGCTCGCGCTGACCGACCCGACCGGCTGGTGGAACCTGCACCGGATCACCCTGGACGGGAAGGCCACCAACCTCGCACCCACCGAGCAGGAACTGGGCGGGCCGCTGTGGACGGTCGGGCCGCGCTGGTTCGCCAAGCTCTCGCCCGGGCGGTTCGCGATCCTGCGGTCCGGGACGCCGGCGGTGCTGGACGAGGCCGCCGGGACCGTGATGGACATGGCGGTCGGCCTGCCGTCCTGGTCGGCCGATCTGTGGGTGGCCGGCGGGGTGCTCACCGGGATCGCGGCCGGGCCGCGCAGCGAGGACGCGGTGGTGCGGCTGGACCTGGCCGCAGGCGAGTTGACCGCGGTGACCGGGCAGCCGGCCCAGTTGCCCGATCCGGCGTATCTGCCGATGCCGCGCGAGCAGATCTTCACCGACCCGCAGGGCCGCCCGGTGCCGGCGTTCGTGTATCCGCCGACCAGCCCGGACTACGCCGCCCCCGAGGACGAGCGGCCGCCTTACGTGGTGCACGTCCACGGTGGGCCGACCGGCTCGTTCCACCCCGAGCTGTCGCTGACCCTGGCGTACTTCACCAGTCGCGGTATCGGCGTGGTGGCGGTGAACTACGGCGGATCGACCGGCTACGGGCGGGAGTTCCGGGAGCGGCTGCGCGGCCAGTGGGGTGTGGTCGACGTGGCCGACTGCGCCGCCGTGGCCACCGCGCTGGCCGAGGCCGGACAGGCCGACCGGGAGCGGCTGGCCATCCGGGGCGGCTCGGCCGGCGGCTGGACCTCGGCGGCGTCGCTGACCTCGCCGATCTCCGCGGACGTGTACCGGTGCGGCACGGTGATGTACCCGATCCTGGACCTGGCCGGATGGACCGCCGAGGGCGGACAGACCCACGATTTCGAGTCCCGCTACGTGGAGGGCCTGGTCGGCACGCTGCCCGAGCACGCCGACCGCTACGCCGAGCGCTCGCCCGCCGGGCACGCCGATCGGCTGGCCGGACCGGTGCTGATGCTGCAAGGCCTGGAAGACCAGATCTGCCCGCCGGTGCAGGCCGACGAGTTCATCGCGGGACTGGACGGCTCGGGCATTCCGCACGCCTACCTGACCTTCGACGGTGAGCAGCACGGATTCCGCAAGGCCGAGACCGTGCGCGCGGCGCTGGAGGCGGAACTGTCCTTCTACGGCCAGATCCTCGGTTTCACCACACCTGGGGTGGCGAAACTGGACCTGACCACATGAGGCTGCCACCACCACTGATCGCCGAGGCCGCCCGGGTGCGGCTGGTCGCCCCGGCCGGGCCGTTCCCGCGCGAACTGCTCGACGCCGGGATCGCCCAGCTGCGCGAGTGGGGGCTGGAGGTGTCGGTGGGCGAGCACGCCCTCGACCGCCATCCCACCCTCCCCTATCTCGCCGGCACCGATGCCGATCGGGCCGCGGACCTGCACGAGGCGTGGTGCGACCCGGACGTGGACGCGGTGCTGTGCCTGCGCGGCGGCTACGGCTGCCTGCGACTGCTCGACCGGCTGGACTGGGACAAGCTCGCGGCCGCGACACCGAAGATCTTCGCCGGATCCAGCGACGTGACCGCGCTGCACGAGGCGTTCGCCGCGCGCCTCGGCGTGGCCACCTTGTTCTCGCCGATGATCGCGACCAAGGCGTTCACCACCGAGACCACCACGCGGGAGGGCCTGCGGCGCTGCCTGTTCGGGCCGGCGCCATTCCCCTTGACCGGCGGGCAGGCGCTGTCCGGTGGGGTGGCGCGCGGAATGGCGGTCGGCGGCAATCTCAGTCTGCTGGTGGCCATGCTCGGCGCGGGCCCGCCTCCACCGCCCGGGTCGGTTCTGCTGTTGGAGGACGTGGCCGAGGCCCCGTATCGGGTCGATCGGATGCTGACCCAGTTGCGGCGCGCGGGCTGGTTCGACGCGGTGGCCGGGGTGGCGCTGGGATCGTGGACCGACTGCGGCGACCTGGGAGTGCTCGACGCGGTGCTGGCCGACCGGCTGGGTGAGCTCGGGGTGCCGGTGGTGGCCGGGCTGACCTTCGGGCACTGCCAGGCGCAGGCCAGCATCCCGCTGGGAGTGCCGTGCGAGCTGGACGCCGACGCCGGCACCCTCACCCCGGGCACGTTCACCCAGCGCTGACCGGCTCCCGCTCCGGCCCGGCGAACGCGCGCCGGTAGCCGGCCGGGCTGGTGCCGATCACCCGCTTGAACCGGTCCCGGAACGCGGTGGCCGACCCGAATCCGACCTGGGTGGCGATTCGCTCCACCGGGTGGCTGGTGGTCTCCAGCAGATACTGGGCCTGGTGCACGCGCACCCGGTGCAGCCACTGCACCGGCGTGGTGCCGGTCTGCTCACGGAACCGGCGGTTGAGGGTGCGGGTGCTCATCCCGGCTCGCGCGGCCAACTCCTCCAACGTCAGTTCGCGGTGGATGTTGTCCTGCATCCACGCCAGCAGCGGCTGCATGCTCGACCCGTCCGGGGCCGGCGGGGCATGCACGATGAACTGGGCCTGCCCGCCGTCGCGCTCCAGCGGCATCACCGACAACCGCGCCGCGTCCGCGGCCACCGCCGAGCCGTGATCGCGGCGGATCAGGTGCAGACACAGGTCCAGGCCGGCCGCGGCCCCGGCCGAGGTCAGGAACTGGCCGTTGTCGACGTACAGCACATCGGGGTCGACCTCCACCTCCGGATGCAGCTTCGCCAGCAGGTCGGCGGCCACCCAGTGGGTGGTGGCGCGCAACCCGTCCAGCAGGCCGGTGGCGGCCAGGACGAACGCGCCGGCGCAGATCGACGCGATCCGGGTGCCGTTGGCCGCCGCCGCGCGCAGCGCCTGGACCACCTCGTCAGACAGCGGGCGAGCCGGGTCGGCGGTCCCGGGCAGGATGATCGTGTCCGCCTCGGCCAAAGCGGTCAGGTCATGTCCGGCCCGCAGGGTGAACGGGCCCGCGTCGACCTCGGGCGCCGGGGCGGCCACCCACACGCGGTAGGGGGCGCGGCCGTCGGGCAGCCGGGTGCGGGCGAAGACCTCCAGCGGGGTGGACAGATCGAAGGCGATCACCCCGTCCAGGGCCAGAACCACCACGGTGTGCATGGCCACAACCTATGCCTTCACCGGATTCTCGCCAAGAATCCCCGCCCCGTTCGCGCCCGGCTCAACCCGTCACGCTCCCGAGTTGAGCTGGGCTGGCGAGAATCCGTTGAAAGGTGGCACTCACGCCACTGCCGCACCGCACCGGTGATCCATAACCTCGGCCGGGTCGAACCCGCCAAGGGAAAGGGCTGTCCCGGTGACCAAAGCTCTGCTCGCCATCCACGTGCTGGCCGCGATCATCGCCATCGGGCCGGTGACCGTCGCGGCCAGCATGTTCCCCGCCGCCGCGCGCCGGGCCGCCGCCGAACCAGACGCGGGCACCGGCACACTGGTCGTGCTGCATCGCATCTGCCAGGTCTACGCCGTGGTCGCGCTGGCCGTGCCGGTGTTCGGACTGGCCACCGCGGCCAACCTGCACGTGCTGGGCAGCGCGTGGCTGATCGCCTCGATCATCCTGACCGTGCTGGCCGCCGCCGTGCTCGCCCTGGTCATGTTGCCCGGGCAGGCCCGGGTGCTGGCCGCGCCCGCCCCGGCCGCGCGGCTGGCCATGGCCACCGGAGGGTTCAACCTGCTGTGGGCGGCGGTCACCGTGCTGATGATCATTCGTCCCGGCTCGACCACGGGGGTGTGAGCGATGCTCAGGGGACTGCGGATCGCCGCGGGCGTGGAACTGGTGTCGTTGATCGTGCTGTTCGCGAACCTGGCCACGGTGCACCACCAGAACGTGGCCGCGCTGGTCGGCCCGGTCCACGGCTGCGCCTACCTGTTCGTGCTGATCGCCGCGCTGCGCGCCGCCGCGCCGTGGAAGGTGCGGCTGCTGGGCGTGGTGCCGGGCGTCGGCGGCCTGCTGGTCCTGCGCGCGCTGAACTCGGCGGCCGAGCGAGCGGGCTCACTAGACTCGAATGCATGACGTCCGCCCCGGCCGTGATCACGCTGCGGGTCAACGGCGCCGAGCGCGAGGTGCACACCGAACCGGACACCTCGCTGCTGACGGCGCTGCGCAACCATCTCGGGCTGACCGGCGCGCGGTTCGGCTGCGGGCTGAGCTTGTGCGGGTCGTGCACAGTCCTGGTGGACGGCGACCCGGTCTACGCCTGCGACACCCCGGTGTGGTCGGTGCGGGGCCGCGCGATCACCACGGTCGAAGGGCTGGCCGGGCCGGACCGGCCACACGCGGTGCAGCGAGCGTTCATCGCCGAGCAGGCCGCGCAGTGCGGTTACTGCGTGTCCGGCATCGTGTTGCGCGCCGCCGCTCTGCTGGAGCGCGAGCCGCAACCGGACGAGGCCCGGGTGCGGGAGGCGCTGGACCCGTCGCTGTGCCGGTGCGGCGCGCACAACCGCATGGTCCGCGCCGTGCTGCGGGCCGCGGAGGACCGCGATGGGTGAGCTGCCGCCGGCATTGGCGACCAATCCGCGACTGGCCGACTGGGTGCGGATCGACCCGGCGGGCACGATCACCGTGCGCTCGGGGAAGGTGGAGATCGGGCAGGGCGTGCCGACCGCGCTGGCCCAGATCGCCGCCGAGGAACTCGACGTCGCCTTCGACCGGATTCGCATGCCCGGCACGCGCACCGGCACCAGCCCGGACGAGGGCCTGACCGCGGGCAGCATGTCCGTGCAGTACTCCGGAATCGCGCTGCGCCAGGCCTGCGCCGAGGTCCGCGCCCTGCTGCTGGCCGCCGCGGCCGAGGAACTGGACACCCCCACCGACGAGCTGACCGTACGGGACGGGAAAATCACCAGGCCGGACGGACACGCCATCAGCTACTGGAAACTCGACACCGCCACCCTGCTCGACCGGGCCGCCACCGGACAGGCCACACCGAAGGCCGGGGCCGACCACACGGTGGTCGGGCGCAGCACGCCCCGCCTGGACATCCCGGACAAGGTCACCGGCCGCCCCCGCTACATCCACGATCTGCGCCTGCCCGGCCTGGCCTTCGGCCGCGTCGTCCGCCCGCCCTCGCGCGGCGCGCACCTGCTCGGCCTGGACACCGAGCCAATCGCGGCCCGGCCCGGGGTGCTGGCGGTGGTGCGGGACGGGGACTTCCTCGGGGTGGTGGCCGAGCGGGAGGAGCTGGCCCAGCGCGCCGCCGACGCGCTGCAGGCGACGGCCACCTGGGACGAGCACGACACTCTTCCCGACGAACACGCCCTTCCGGAGTTCCTGACCAGCCAGCCCGCCGACACCACCGTCCTGGCCGACACCACCCCCGACCAGCCCGCCGAGGTGGCGCGAACGGTCACCGCGCGGGTGCACCGCCCCTACCTCGCGCACGCCTCGCTCGCCCCCAGCGCCGCCGTCGCCCTGGCCGAAGACGATCAGCTGTCGGTGTGGAGCAACACCCAGGGGCCGTATCCACTGCGCGGCGCCATCGCCGCCGCGCTGGACCTCGATCCGGAGCGGATCAGCGTCCAGCACGTGGAGGGCGCGGGCGGTTACGGCCACAACGGGGCCGACGATGTCGCGTTCGACGCGGCGCTGCTGGCCCGCGCGGTGCCGGGGCGGCCGGTGCAGGTGTTGTGGTCGCGGCCGGACGAGCTGGGCTGGGCGCCGTTCGGCCCGGCCGCCGTGGTCGAGGTCGCCGCCGAGCTGGACGCGAACGACGAGATCGTGGGCTGGCGCCACGAGATCTGGAGCAACGGGCACGTCGGCCGCCCCGGTCTCGGCCCGGGCGCGCCGCTGCTGGCCGCCACCCACCGCGCCGATCCGGTCCAGTCGCAGCCCGCCGCCGATCCCCCGTTGGCCGTGGGCGGCGGCTCGGGCCGCAACGGCGTGCCCGGCTACCGGGTGCCGGCCCTGAAGGTGATCAGCCATCGGTTGCTGACCATGCCGCTGCGCACCTCGGCGCTGCGTTCGCTTGGCGCGTTCGTCAACGTGTTCGCCATCGAGTCCCTGATGGACGAACTGGCCGAAGTCACCGGCGCCGACCCGGTGGAATTCCGGTTGCGGCACCTGGACGATCCGCGGGCCCGCGCGGTGATCGAGACCGCGATCGCCAACGCACCCGAGGTCTCCGGCGAGTCGGCGGGCCGCGGTCTTGGGTTCGCCCGCTACAAGAACACCGCCGCCTACTGCGCCGTGGTCGCCGAGGTCGACGCGGTGGACAAGGTGCGGGTGCGGCGGCTGACCATCGCCGTGGACGCCGGGCTGGCGGTCAACCCGGACGGGCTGGCCAACCAGATCGAGGGCGGCGCCATCCAGGCCACCAGCTGGACCCTGACCGAGCGGGTGCGCTTCGACCGCCGCCGGGTCACCAGCGACACCTGGGAGACCTACCCGATCCTGCGATTCTCCGAAGTTCCCTCGGTCGAGGTGCACATCATCGACCGGCCTGAACAGCCCTCACTCGGAGTCGGCGAAGCCTCCCAGGGCCCGACGGCCGCGGCGATCGGCAACGCGCTGCACGACGCGATCGGCGTGCGGGTGCGACGGCTGCCGCTGACCGAGGCCAACGTGGTCGCCGCCATCGACGCCGAATGACGATTCAGCCCGCCGATTCCTCGGCGCCGAAAATATCGAAATCGGTGACCAGCGCGGCGATTGCGCCATTCGCCGCGTACCCGGCCCAGGTGGTGTAATTGCCGTTTCCCCATCCGGCGGCGGTAATCGCCAGTCCGGCACCGATTTCCGGCACGGAACAGACGGTCGCGCCGTCCGGAGCGACCCGCGCGGTCGCGTCGGCCACCGCGCGGTGGTGCCGGGCGTCGGTGGCGATCGCGGCGAACACCTCGGGGCTGCCCAGGCAGCCCGCACCGCCGTCCACCCGGTAGGCGCCGATGGGTTCGCCGGGGATGATCCGGTCGAACGCGCTGGGCTGCCATGCCACGATCGGATCATCACTGACCATCAGTTTCACCGCCGCGATCAGCGCCTCCGGCCAGTCGGTCAGCCCGCTGAACTCGGCCCGCGCCACCTGCACCCGGTGCTGCCCGGGGGCGACCGGTTCGGCGAAGATCCGCGGGTCGGGTTTGGCCGGCGCCGCGGTGACCGCGACCTGACCGGTGGGCAGCGCCAGCTTCCCGATCTCGGACACCCGCATGGTGGCCTGCCCGGGCCCGCACGGAATCTGGAATCCGGGCGCGAACAATGCGTCCAGATCGAATATCGGCGCGGACACGGCAATCACTCCCGGTGCGGTACGACAATGACGTGGTTCGGTGAAAAGTGCATCGAGCATAGTGGACCAGACCACAGTGGTCGATCGGCGGAGTCCGTTACGGAATGGTGATGTCCGGCCCGCTTCCGCCCTTTCCGGCCCGGCCGCCGGCCGGGCGCGGGCCGCTGACCTGTCAAAATGGGCCCGTGCCCGAGCCCTCCGCGCCTGCCGAGCAGGACCGCTCCCCCGGTTGGCGCGGCCGGCTCCGCCGGGTGAGCACGCTGGGCCGGGTACGCGTCGGACTGCTGCTGCTCGGCCTGGCCTGCGTGGCCACCGGCTTGCTGCCGGCCGCGGCGGCGGTGGACAACCTGCGCCGGATCGCGCCGCTGCTGCTGTTCCTGGGCAGCGTGATCGTGCTGGCCAAGCTGGCCCGCCAGGCCCAGGTGTTCGACCTGATCGCCGACCGGCTCGCGGTGCTGGGCCGCGGAAACTATCCGGCGTTGTTCGTGCTGTGCGTGGGTTTCGCCGCCGCGGTCACCATGTTCCTGAACCTGGACACCACCGCGGTGCTGCTCACCCCGGTGATGCTGGCGCTGGCCCCGCGGGCCAGGATCACCCCGCTGCCGCTGGCCATGACCACGCTGTGGCTGGCCAACACCGCCAGCCTGCTGCTGCCGGTGTCTAACCTGACCAACCTGCTGGCCGCCAACCGGGTCGCGTTGTCGGCCACCGGGTTCGCCGCCCGGATGTGGCTGCCGCAGCTGGCCGCGCTGGCCGCGACCATGGCCTGCCTGTGGGTGTTCTACTGGCGGCGCGGCCGCCGCGGCGCGCGGCGCTACACCCCGCCGGAGGTGTTGCGGCTGGGCGACAACCGCCGCCGCGCCCTGTTCTCCACCACCTCGGTGGCGTGCCTGGTGTTCATCGCGTTGATCCCGGTGCTCGGGGATGCCATCGGGTTCGGCGCGGCCGCCGCCGCGGTGCTGGCGGTGGCGGCCTTCGCCGTGTGGGACCGGAG
The DNA here is from genome assembly GCA_035551355.1 of Pseudonocardiaceae bacterium. Taxonomy (GTDB): domain Bacteria; phylum Actinomycetota; class Actinomycetes; order Mycobacteriales; family Pseudonocardiaceae; genus DATATV01. The sequence continues at coordinate 12,137 of DASZNF010000017.1, forward strand.
GGCGTTGCGCTGGTCGCTGATTCCGTGGCAGCTGCTGGTGTTCGTGGCCGGGTTGTTCCTGGTGGTGCCGACGTTGAGCCGGCTGGGACTGTCGGATGTGATGCGGGCGCTGATCGGTTCGGACCCGGGCTCGCTGGGCGTGCTGCGCGGCGCGGTCTCGGGGGCGGGACTGTCCAATGTGGCCAACAACCTGCCCGCCTACGCCGCCGGGGAGGCGGTGGTGCCCGCGGGCGACCGGGATCAGTTGCTTGGGTTGCTGATCGGCACCAACGTGACCGCGATCGTGACGCCGTGGGCGTCCCTGGCGACGTTGCTGTGCCTGGAGTTCTGCCGGGAGCACGCGTTGCGGGTGCCGATGGGCCGGTTCGTGCGATCCAGCGCGGTGCTGGCGGTGCTGGCGTTGGCCGGATCGGTCGGCGGCCTGCTGCTCACCGGGATGTGGACCGGCTGAGGCGGGGTCCGGGCACGGCCTGAGCCGATCGGCCCGCGCCTACTTGGGCCCGTAGACCAGCACCACGACGCCGCTGGCGAACCGGGTGACGTCGAGCAGGGCCAGGTGCGGCGCCCAGTCGACGTCGGCGAACAGCTGTTTCTTGCCGGCGCCGATCGCGACCGGGGTGAGGAACAGGTGGTATTCGTCGATGAGGTTGTGCCGGGCCAGCGTGGCGCCGAGCCGGCCGTCGCCGTACTTGAGCAGCGTGCGGTCGCGTTTGAGCTCGGCGACCCGGTCGGCCACGTCGCCATCGAGCACCCTCGCGTTCCACGCCAGGTCCGTGCGGCCGCGCAGCGTCGTGGACGCGACCACCTTGGGCAGCTCGTTCATCCGGGCGACGAACCGGTCGAAATCGGTCGGCGGCCCCGATTGGTGCTCGGCCATCGCGGTGTAGGCGGCGGACAGTCCCTCGTAGGTCGCGCGGCCGAGCAGCAGCGAGTCGGCCGCGTCGAGCAGGGCGCCGGCGTAGGCCTGGTGTTCCTCGTCGAGATAGGGCCGCGCCCACGCGTTGTCGCCCTGCTCGCCGCCGAGCGCGACATGCGTCGCCTCAATCAGCTTTCCCACCGGTGTGCTCCTCGGTCAGGACTGCTTGGCCAGTTGCTCGGCGAACCGCTCCCAGGTCTCCCGCATGCCGCCTTCCATGCCGGAAGCCACCATCGCGTCCCGGTCGGCGACACTCTGGAACACCGAGGTCACGATCATCCGCGTGGTGTCGCCGTGGTCCTCCAGCACGGTGGTCTCCAGGTCGACGTGGCCGGGCGTGCCCTCGTACTCGAAGGTCAGCACGATCCGCTCGGGCCCGGTGACGTCGTGGTAGACGCCGTGGAAGGCGTGCTCGGAGCCATCCGGCGCGGTCTGCACGAACCGCCAGTTCCCGCCGGAGCGCGGCTGCATGGCGTCCACGACGGTGGTCAGGTAGCTCGGGCCCCACCAGTGCGGGATCTGCTCGGGATCGGTGAGCAGCGCGAACACCTGCTCGCGCGGGGCGGCGAAATCGCGGGTGATGGTCAGTTCGTGCACGCCGGGTTCGACGATCAGGTCGGTGCCCTTGAGGTCGGTCATGACGAGTCCTTTCCTTGCTGCGTTTGATTTTTCCGCTGGAGTCGAGCGAGGTGCCCGGCGAACCGGTCGAGGCGTTCCTCGACCAGCCGCCGGTGGGTGTTCAGCCAGTCCGCGGCGCCGTCCAGTGGGGCGATCTCCAGGCGGCAGGGCCGGAACTGCGCTTCCTTGCCACGGCTGACCAGACCGGCGTTCTCCAGCACTTTCAGGTGCTTGGAGACCGCTTGCAGGCTGATCGGGAACGGCTCGGCCAGCTCGTTGACCGTCGCCTCGCCGAGGGTGGCCAGGCGGCGCAGGATCGCCCGCCGGGTCGGGTCGGCCAGTGCGGCGAAGGTTCTGCTGAGCTGATCGTCCGTCATCCGTATTCAACCTTCTGATTTATCAACTGACCGGTTGAGTATGCGCGCGGCCGGGAGAGGTGTCAAGATGTGCGCATGGCGGACAAGGACATCATCGGCCACATCGACGAGCTGATCGCCGAAGAGCACCAGCTGCGGACCAAGGCCACCGGCGACGGCCTGGCCCCCGAGGACACCGACCGGATGAAGTCGCTGGCCGCGCAACTGGACCAGTGCTGGGACCTGCTGCGCCAGCGCCGCGCCCGCCGCGAATTCGGCGAGGACCCGGGCGACGCCGAGGCTCGCCCGATCAGCGAAGTCGAGTCCTACCGACAGTAGAGACATCCGGCGGAGCTTCATCCCGGCAGCTCGCCCCATTTAGATCCAGCTAGGTCCAGCTAGGTCCAGCTAGGTCCAGCGTTGACGCCAGCCGCCGATTTTCCACCTGATATTCTGGGTTGTCATTCACGAATCGCAGGCGAGGTACCCGGTGCCCCGAGGCGATGTCAACGAAAATCGGCAACCTGCGTACCAGCGCTCGGCTGGCCACGGCGAAAAGCAGCGCTGGTACGCCTGGCAGATTTCACTCCAGAGCCAACCTGAACTTATTGCTCACCTGTCACGTGTCCACCGGCACTGGGCGGCCATCCCTGGAATAAGACCTGTTCCATTGCGGTGGCTGCGATTAAGCCTGGGCACGGTGGGCTTGTCGAGCGAAACATCCTACGCGGACGCGCATTCCCTGACCGAACTGGTCGCCACCAGAGTCCAGTGAATATCCACTGCCGACATCGAGGTTTCCGAGCTCACCGCGACCGGTGGGTACCCGGTGCTACCGGTTGATCAGCCCGGCGTGGTCGATGAGATCGCGGCCGCGCTCAAGGAGTGCGCAAGCGAAATACCGGCGGTGAAGGACGAGCTCACCATCCCAGCCGATCACCACATCGTGACGGCCATCGCCGAATCCGGCGATGCGGCCCGGCACGCGCTCGACGCTCTGGTCCCAGCTCACCTGAACCGGCAATCCACGCCGGTTCACGTTCTCGACATCTCTCACGTTCTCCTGGATCAGGAATCCTTCGACACCGAGATCTGGACGAATCTCGACCGACTCAGCCTGGCCGGCGCCGCCGGCTGAACAGCGACGCGCAGCGACTGGAACGCCATGCTCCAGCAACCGCGCGCCGCTCATACCTGGTTCAGTTCTTCGGGGGCAGGTACTTCTTGATCTCCCGGCGAGCCAGCGACCGGCGGTGCACCTCGTCCGGGCCGTCGAAGATGCGCATGGTGCGGGCCTGGGTCCACAGGCTGGCCAGCGGGAAGTCCTGGCTGACCCCGCCACCGCCATGGGCCTGGATCGCCTTGTCGATGACGAACTCGGCCACCGCGGGCACCGCGACCTTGATCGACTGGATCTCGGTGTGCGCACCCCGGTTGCCGACGGTGTCCATCAGCCACGCGGTCTTGAGCACCAGCAACCGCGCCTGCTCGATGCGCACCCGCGACTCGGCGATCCACTCCTGCACCACGCCCTGCTCGGCCAGCGGCTTGCCGAACGCCACCCGGTCGATCGCCCGGCGGCACATCAGCTCCAGCGCCCGCTCGGCCATGCCCAGCGCCCGCATGCAGTGATGGATACGCCCCGGCCCCAACCTCGCCTGGGAGATGGCGAACCCCTCCCCCTCCCCGGCGATCAGGTTTGACGCGGGCACCCGCACATCAGTGAACTCGACCTCGCCGTGGCCGCCGTGCGGGCCGTCGGCGAAGCCGAACACGCTCATGCTCCGGTGCACGGTCACGCCCGGCGTGTCCTTGGGCACCAGCACCATGCTCTGCTGCCGGTGGGTGGCCGCCTCGGGGTCGGTTTTACCCATCACGATCAGGATTTCGCACTCCGGCGACAGCGCGCCGGAGGACCACCATTTGCGACCGTTGATCACGTACTCGTCGCCGACCCGCTCGATGCGGGTGGCGATGTTGGTCGCGTCCGAGGACGCCACGGCCGGTTCGGTCATACAGAACGCCGAGCGGATCTGCCCGTCCAGCAACGGTTTGAGCCACCGGTCCTGCTGCTCCGGGCTGCCGAACATGGTCAGCACTTCCATGTTCCCGGTGTCCGGCGCGGCGCAGTTGGTCGCCTCCGGCGCCAGCGCCGGACTGCGGCCGGTGATCTCGGCCAGCGGCGCGTACTGCAGATTGGTCAGGCCCGCGCCGTGGTCGCCGGGCAGGAACAGGTTCCACAGGCCGCGCTTGCGGGCCTCGGTCTTCAGTTCCGCCATGATCGGCAGCCGGGCCCACGGGTTGTCCGCCCGCGCCGACTGTTCCTCGGCGATCTTCTCCGCCGGGTACACGTGCTCGTCCATGAAGCCGAGCAGGTCAGCGCGCAGCTGCTCGGTGCGCTCGTCGAACTGGAAGTCCATGTCTCTGCCTCGCCTACCTCAGTGAAGCCAGCGCGGCCAGGCCGCCCTGGACGAGTCCGGGCACCGCGTCGCCGATCCGGTCGAAGCCGGCGCCCACGGTCTTTCCCTGGGTGAACCGGTAGTGGATGCCCTCCAGCACCACGGCCAGTTTGAAACCCGCCAACGCCACATACCAGTCCAGAGTGGACACATCGATGCCGGTGCGTTCGGCGTACCGCTGCACCGACTGCGCCACACTCGGATAGCCGGGCACGCTGGTCACGCCCCCGGTGATCGGATCCTCCGGATGGCTACCCGCGTACAGCACCAGCAGACCAAGATCGGCCAGCGGGTCGCCGAGAGTGGCCATCTCCCAGTCCAGCACCGCGGTGATCCGCGGCGCCGCGGTGTCCACCAGCACGTTGTCCAGCCGGTAATCCCCGTGCAGCAAGGAAAAACGCTGCGTCTCGGGGACCGAATCGGCCAGCTGGTCGTGCAGGTCGTCGATGCCGGCCACCTCGCGGCTGCGGGAGGCCTGCAACTGCTTCTGCCAGCGCGCCACCTGCCGGTGCAGATATCCCTGCGGACGGCCGAAATCGGCCAGCCCGACCGAAGCCGGGTCCAGGGTGTGCAGCCGGGCCAGCACGTCGATCAGCTCGCCGCCGATCGCCGCGCACTTGTCCGCACCCAGCGCCTCGGCCTGGATCCTGTCCCGCAGGATCTCGCCGGTCACCTCGTTCATCACGTAGAACGGCGCGCCCAGCACCTCCTCGTCGGCACACAGGTGCACGGTGTGCGGCACCGGGACATCGGTGTCGGACAGCGCGGAGATCACCCGGAACTCGCGGGCCATGTCGTGCGCGGTGGCCAGCACATGCCCCAGCGGCGGGCGGCGCAGCACCCAGCGGTGCGTGCCGTCGGTCAGCCGGTAGGTCAGGTTGGACCGGCCGCCGGGGATCAGCTCCGCGCGCAGCGGACCGGCCACCAGGCCGGGCATCACCCGGTCCAGGTAGTCGGTCAGCGCGGCCAGGTCCAGGCCGGGCAGCTCGGGGGCATCGCTCACCAGGTCACCTCCAGCGGAAACACCAGGTCGGGGCGGCTCGCACGGCTGGTCGTCCGGCGATTCGCGCGGCGGTCGGGAAGGCCGGTCACGCGGCCAGCTCCGGCAGAAGTTCGGCCAGGGCTGAGCGCGTGGCGGAAGCATCGGTGTGCCGGACGGCGTGGATGCCCAGTTCGGTCGCGGCGGCCACGTTGACCGGCATGTCGTCCACGAACGCCACCCGCTCGGGGGCGATCGCCAGCGCGTCCAGCGCGACCTCGTAGATGCGCGGGTCGGGCTTGCGCAGGCCGACCTCGCCGCTGATCACCACCGGGTCGAACCGGGTGGCGATGTCCTCGGGATAGGTGTTGCCCCAGCTGTTGGAGAGCAGTCCCACTCGCACTCCGGTGGCACGCACGTCCTCGACCAGCGCGTCCATTTCCGGGTCGGGCACCAGGCCTTCGAGCATCCGGCCCAGCAGACCCTCGGCGGACACCGGCAGGCCGGCCTCGGTGCGCAGTCGCACGGCCAGGGCCTGGGAGAAGTCCTCGCCGGTCAGTTCCCCGGTTTCGAGTTGGTGCACCGGGGAGCCCAGTTCGGCTTCGGCGGCCATCCATTCCCGCATGACCAGGTAGAAGCCGTCCACGTCGATGCCTTCGGCGGCCAGCCACTGTTTGGTGGAGGTCCGCACCGGCGCGGTCAGCACCCCTCCGTAGTCGAAGACGACGGCGTCCACGCTGCGCTCTGCCACGCACCGGATAGTACCGACCAGTCGGTATGTACACAACGAGGACGCGCCGAGCAGGCTGTTCTTCCGGTAGGAGTGGTTCATGGCCTACCGACATCGCCTTGCCACGGCTGGGGATCTGCCCGCGATCGTGGAGATCTACAACCACGCGGTCCGGGCCAGGTCGAGCACCTGCGATCTGGAGCCGGTCAGCGTCGCCTCCCGGCAAGCGTGGTTCGACGCGGCCCACCCCGACCGCCATCCGATCTGGGTCGGCCACGAAGTCGGCGACCCGCGCACGGTGACCGGGTACCTGTCGTTCGAGCCATTCCTCAACGGCCGGCGCGGCTACGACGTGACGTCGGACCTCGCGGTGTATCTGCAACCGGGGCACCGCGGCCGGGGGCAGGGCCACTATCTGCTGGGCGAGGCGGTCCGCTACGCGCCGACATTGGGTGCGCGAACGCTGGCCACGACGATCTTCGCCGGCAACGAGCCCAGCCTGCGACTGTTCCGGTCGCACGGCTTCCAGCAGTGGGGCCGGTTGCCCGGGGTCGCCGAACTGGACGGGGTGAGTGAGGACGTCGTCTTCGTCGGGCGGCGGGTCGGTTAGCCGGAGGTCGGGCGCAGGGCGTCGATGACGAGATCCAGGAGGCGGTCGGTCTGGGCTGACGCGTCGGGGTTCGCGGTGGCGACGAGGACGCCGAGGATCATGGTGGTGACGTCCCCGGCGTCGACGTCGGCGCGGAACTTCCCCGCCCGCACGCCCTCGGCCAGGATGTCGCCGACCGCGGCGGTGATGCGCTCCCGGGTGGCCGGGGTGGTCAGCTTTCCGGCCGCCCGCGCGGCGTGCAGCATGTCGATCATGCCGCGTTTGGTGGCGACGAACGCGGCGTAGCGGTCCATCCAGGCGCGCAGCGCGGCCACCGGGGCGAGGTCGGCAAGCAGGGCCGGGACGCTGGTGACCACGTCGTCGAGTTCGGCGGCGTAGACGGCTTCGACCAGCGCCTCCCGGGTGGGGAAATGCCGGTAGAGGGTGCCCACGCCGACCCCGGCCGCGCGGGCGATCCGCTCCATGGTGAGCGGCGCGTCGTCGGCCGCGGCGAAGGCGGCCCGGGCGGCCACGACGAGCTTGTCGCGGTTGCGCCGCTTGTCGGCCCGGACCGGTGGGTCGCCGGGCGTCGGCTCGGTAGAAATCAAAACGGAAGACCCTCCGTTTCGTGTTAGGCTCGGAAAACGGAAGCTCTTCCGTTTCGTTCATCATCGCACGAGGACGGGATGTCCATGCCCTCTCCACGCCCAGGTGGGACCGGCCGGCTCGCTGGTCGCACCGTGGCCCGCATCGGCTACGGCGCCATGCAACTGCGCAGGCTCGACGACCGCGCCCACGCCGTCGCGATCCTGCGGCGCGCGGTCGAACTCGGCGTCGACCACATCGACACCGCCCAGATCTACGCCGCCGGCTACGTCAACGACCTCATCCGGGAGGCCATCAGCCCGGACGACGGCGTGCTCGTCGCCAGCAAGATCGGCGCTGACCCCGCGCCCGGCCGCCCCGTGCCGATCCGGATCGCGCAGCGGCCCGAGGAATTGCGGGCCAGTGTCCAGGACAATCTCGCCAGTCTCGGGATGGACCGGATTCCGCTGGTCAACCTGCGCCGCCCGCAACTCGGGTACGGCCCACAGCCCGAAGCTGACCAGATCGTCGAGCTGGACGACCAGCTCGCGGTCATGATCGCGCTGCGCGAGGAGGGCAAGATCGGCGCGATCGGGCTCAGCGGCGTGACCCTGCACGAACTGCGCCGCGGCCTCCCGGCCGGGATCGCCTGCGTGCAGAACGCCTACAGCCTCCTGGCCCGCGACGACGAGGACATGCTGGAACTGTGCGCCGCCGAAGGGATCGCCTGGGTGCCGTTCTTCCCGCTGGGCGGCGAACATCCCGATCTGCCGAAGGTCACCGACCAGCCGGCCGTGGTGGCCGCCGCGAAATCCCTGGGTGTCACCCCGGCGCAGGTCGGGCTGGCCTGGCTGTTGCGGCACGACCCGCAGGTGCTGCTGATTCCAGGCACCGCGAATACCGAGCACCTCAAGGCGAACATCGAGGCGGGCGCGATCGTGCTCGACAAGGCGACCCAGGCCGAACTCGCGGCCATACCGATCTCTCAAGCCTTGCCGAGGTAGTCCCGGGCCAGAGTTTTGGGGGCGCGCAGCAGCCACGCGTCGGTGAGCAGTTCGGTCAGCTCGTCCAGCGCGACCCGGTCCAGCAGCACGAGAATCGCCGCGTAGCCGTCGAAGTGCGGGACGGTGAAGTACACGGCCGGGTCGTCGGCGATCAGGACCTGCTTCACGCCCTCGTCGGCGGTGCGCACGCCGAGGATCGGGCCGTCGGGCGCGTCCGCACCCAGCGCTGCGAGGTCGGTCGTGCGCAGCGGGCGTTCGAAGGCGAAGGATTTGTCCTTCACCTTCCAGCTGCGATTGCCCCACGAGGTGCCCTCGCTGGTCTGCGGCAGCGCCAACGCGATCCGCGACACGTCCGCCCAGGTCGCCATGCCGGCATCCTATTGCGACACGGCGACCTATTGCGACACGGCGACAAAACTCAGAGGGCGCAGTGCATGGGGCCGCCGTTGTAGGTCACGGCGTCGGTGAACGCGGCGATCAGGTCGAACGGGGCACCGGTGAGTTCGGTGTAGGCGCGGTGCAGGTTGAGCACGATCCGCTCGGCGTCGGGCAGGTCGGTGAACTCGCCGAGTTCGCAGTCCCGCGCGGCTTCCAGCGGGGTGCGGCCGGCCGCGATCCCGGCCTTCGCGGTGTCCAGCACCAGCCGGTAGTAGCGCTCGTGCGTGGCCAGCACCCCGGCCAGCGCGTCGGCTTCGAGCACCGGGCCGTGGCCGGGGACGATGATCGCGGGTTCGAACGCGGCCAGCCATTCCAGGGAGCGCAGCGCGCCCTCGACCGAGCCCATGAACACCAGCGGGGTGACCTGGTGGAAGACCAGGTCACCGGTGAACAGCACGCGCGGTTCGGGCAGCCACGCGACCAGGTCGCCGGGGGTGTGCGCGGCGTAGCCGGGGTGGCGCACGGACACCTCCCGCTCGCCGGTGTGCAGGGTGAGCCGATCGGCGACGGTGACGCTCGCGGGACGGCGAGTCGCGCCGCCCCAGTCGGGCACGGGCTGCCAGAACGGCGGGCAGCCGTCGATCACCGGGTCGGCGATGATCCCGGCCCGGGTCGCCGGGTGCGACACCAGCACGGTCGACTCGGGCAGCAGACAGTTGCCGTAGGTGTGGTCACCGTGCAGATGGGTGTTGAGCGCCAACCGGATCGGCGCGTCCCCGGTGGCCTCGGCCACCGCGCCCAGCAGCGCGCGGGTGCGCGGCTTGGTGGCGCAGGTGTCGATCAGGATGGTGCCGTCCGGGCCGGTCACCGCGCCGGCGTTGTTCAGCCACCACGACCCGTCCGCCTGCACCCACGCCAACACTCCGTCGGCGACCTCGCGCAACTGCCCGTCTGACATGCGAGCAAACTACTGGACCGGCGCACCGACCGCGTGGCAGGCCACCCCGGTTTCCCCCAGCACCGGTAGATCCGTTGTGCGGCAACGGTTCGCGACCTCGTCGGGCAGTCCGGCGGCGTACACCGGGCAGCGTGGCCGGAACCGGCAACCGACCGGGATGCGCGCGGCGTCGGGTGGTTCGCCGGTGAGCACGATGCGCTCGCCCTCGGCCTGGGACACCGACAACAACGCCCGCGTGTACGGGTGCCGGGGCGCGGTCAGCACGTCGACGGCGTCGCCGATCTCCACGATGCGCCCCAGGTACATCACCGCGACCCGGTCGGCGATGTTCCAGGCCAGCCCCAGATCGTGCGTCACCACCAGCGCCGAGAGCCCGAGCTCGCCGCGCAAACCCAGCAGCAGAGCCAAGATCTCGCCACGCACGGACGCGTCCAGCGACGCCACCGGTTCGTCGGCGACCAGCACCATCGGGTCAAGGGCCAGCGCCCCGGCGATCACCACCCGCTGCCGCTGCCCGCCGGACAGCTCGCTGGGCAACGCAGGCATGAACCGCTCCGGCGGCCGCAAACCCGCGTGGGCCAACGCCTTGGCCACCAGTTCCCGTTCGTCGCCAGGGATCCGGTGGATGCGCAAGCCCTCGGCGACCGCCTCGTACACGGTGTGCCGCGGATTCAGCGCGCCGGTGGGGTCCTGCAGGATCAACTGTGCCCGCCGCCGGAACCACCGCAAACCCCGGGTGGAGGACGGCAACGCGCGCCCGTCGAACACCACCTGCCCGGCATTGACCGGTTGCAGACCCAGCAAAGCCCGGGCCAGCGTGGACTTTCCACAGCCGGACTCGCCGACCAGCGCCAGGATTTCCCCGGCCCGCAACGACAAGTTGACCCCGTCGACCGCGCGCACCACGCCGCGCCCGGCCGGGTAGCGCACCGACACCGCCCGCGCCGCCAGCAACTCCTCCCCGGTCGCCGGAGCCGAGTTCTCGCTGACCCCGTCGGCTTTTCCGGTCTGGCTGACGTCGTCGACCCTGCCGGTTCTGTTGGTGTCGCTCACGATCCGGCTCATCGGCTCACTCCCGGCGCGTCGACCAGCACGCAGGCCGCGTCCCGGTCCGGGCCCGCCACGCGCAACGCCACATCCACCTCCGTGCACTCGTCCCGCATCTTCGGGCAACGCGGGTGGAACGGGCAGCCCGAGGGCAGATCGGCCGGATCGGGAGGGTCGCCGGGCAGACCGCGGGGCGCCAGCCGGGAGGCCACGTCCCCGATAGTCGGGAACGCTCCCGCCAACGCCGCGCTGTACGGGTGTACCGGCGCGCGCACCACCTGAGCGGCCGGCCCGTGTTCGACGATCCGGCCCGCGTACATCACCGCCAGCCGTTGACACGTCCGGGCCAGCACCGAAAGATCGTGGCTGATCATCATCAGCCCGACCCGCGCCTCAGCCACCAGTTCGGCCAGCAGGTCCAGCACCTGCGCCTGCACCATCACGTCCAGCGCGGTGGTCGGCTCATCGGCGATGATCAACCGCGGCTCACAGGCCAGCGCCATCGCGATCATCACCCGCTGCCGCTGCCCACCAGAAAGCTCATGCGGATAGGCCCGGGACCGTCCCTTGGGCAAACCCACCCGATCCAGCAATTCCGACACCCGAGCCGACACCCCGCCCGCGGGCCTGCCGCCGTGGATCAGGATCGGCTCGGCGATCTGGTCACTGATGCGTTGCACCGGGTTCAGCGCGTGCATCGCGCCCTGGAACACCACCGACGCGCCGGCCCAGCGGACAGCCCGCAACTGGCCCCAGTTCAGCTCCCGCACATCCGCACCGTCCAGCAGCACCTGCCCGGACACCTTGGCAGTAGCGGGAAGCAAGCGCAGCACCGACAACGCCAGCGTCGACTTCCCGCACCCGGACTCCCCCGCCAACCCCAGCGTTTCACCCGCGTCCACGGTCAGATCGACCCCGCGCACCGCGGGGACCACCCCGCGGTGCGTCACATAGTCGATGCCGACCCCGCGGAATTCCAGCAACGGCGTCTCACTCACCGGCGCCCACCTCCGCGCAACGCCGGGGTCAGCACGGACTCCAATGCCCGCCCGCACAACGTGAACGCCAATACCACCACCACGATCGCCAACCCGGGCGGCAGCAGATACCACCACGCCCCGGCGGTCACCGCGCCGTTGGTCCACGCCGCGTGCAACATCTCCCCCCACGAGGTCGAGGACAGATCACCGACACCGAGGAACGCCAGCGTCGACTCGGCGATGATCGCGTTGGCCACGTTCAATGTGGTGTTGGCCAGCACCAGCGGCAGCACCGCGGGCAGCACGTGCCGCAGCACCACATGCCAGTGCCCGCCGCCCAGCGCGCGGGCTCGCTCGATGTAGGGGCGGGTCTCCACGGTCAGCGTCTGGGCCCGCACCAGCCGCGCGGTCACCGGCCAGCTGGTCAACCCGATGGCCAGGATCACCGTGCCGGTGCCGGCGTGCAACGCCGCGGACAACGCCACGGCCAGCACCAAACTGGGCAGCACCAGGAAGAAGTCGGTGACACGCAACAGGATCGCGGCCACCCACCGGCCGAAGTGCGCGGCCAGCAACCCGACCACGGTGCCGATCCCGACACACAACGCGGCCGCGGCGAACCCGACCAGCAGCGAGATCCGCGAACCCCACCACAGCAACACCAGCACCGACCGGCCGCTTTCGTCGGTGCCCAGCCAGTCCTGCCCGCTCGGCGCGGCCATCCGCGCCCCCGTCGCCTGGGTGACGTCCAGCTGCGCGGCGTCCGACAGCACCGGCGCCAGCAGCGCCAGCACCACGATCAGCACCAGAATTCCCAGGCCCACCAGGCCCGAGCGGCTCCGCGCGAAGGTGCGCCACACCTGCCTGGCCGCGGCCCACCGCCGCCGCCAGGTGATCGCCCGCCGGCCGCCCATCGCCGCGGTGGGGGGATTCGCCGTGTCCGTCATGATGTGCGCACCCTCGGATCCAACACGCGATACAGCAACTCCGCGATCAGGTTCATCACCACCACCGCCCCGGCCAGGGTGATGAACGTGCCCTGCAGCAACGGCAGATCCGGCACGCCCAACGCCCGGTACAGCAGCAAACCCAAGCCCGGCCAGGAAAACACCGTCTCCACCGTCACCGCGCCGTTGACCACCAAGCCCAGGTTCAGGAAGATCAACGTCACCGTCGGCAGCAACGCGTTCGGCACCGCATGCCGACGGCGCACCTGGTCATCAGTCAATCCCTTGGCCCGCGCGGTGTTCAGGTAGTCGGCGTGCATCTCCTCCAGCAGCGAGGACCGCATCACCAGCAGGTACTGCGCGTAGAACGCGGCGATCAACGTGATGCATGGCAGCACCATGTGGTGCGCGATGTCCAGTGCCTGCGGGAAGAACCCGGACGGCGTATCCACCGACACCATGCCCTGCACCGGGAAGATCCCCGGAATCGGGCCGACCCCGACACCGAACACCATCAGCAGGATCAGCCCGAGCCAGAACTGCGGCACCGACCACAGCGTCAACGCCACCCCGGTGGTGGTCCGGTCCATCGTCGACTCGCGCCGCCACGCGCTGCGCGAGCCCAGCCACAAGCCCAGCGCCGCGGCCAGAATCGTGGACGTGCCCACCAGCAGCACGGTCGGCCACAACGCCTGCCGGACCAGCGTCCACACCGGCTGGCTGTAGGTGAACGAGGTGCCGAAATCCCCGTGCAGCACACCCCACAGGTACTGTCCGAACTGGACGATCAGCGGTTTGTCCAGCCCCAGCTGGGTCCGCAGCTGCGCCAGCTGTCTGGCCCCCACCGGCTGCCCACGGGTCATCGTGGTCACCGGATCGCCGGGCAGCACCCGGAACAGGAAGAACCCGAGCACGATCACCAGAACCAGGCTGATCACCGCGCCGCCCAGTTTGACCGCCACGAACCGCAGGGTCCCCGAGGAACCCCGCGATCCCTGGCCGGTCAACGCATCGAGGCCGCCTTCGGCGGACGCGAGCGCATCAGTCACGCGATCACTCCCGGTCGTCCGCGGTGCGCACCCGGCGCCGCCGACTCACGAAGAACAACACCAGGCCCAGCACCACCACAACGACCACGACCACCACCACGATCACCGGGGTCGACGAGGATCCCCCGGCCGAGGCCAGCGGCGTGGCGTAGAGATAGCTCCAGTAGCCGTTCTGCCCGAAGATCACCCCGCCCGGATCCGGCTGGACCGCGAACGGCGCGAACTTGTCCGACCGGTAGGCCTCCAAGGCGTTGGCGTACACCAGGGTCACCATCGGCGCCTGCTGGTAGAGCACCTGCTGCATCTGCTTGACGATCGTCGCCCGGGTCGCGGTGTCCGGGGCGCTCACCGACTGCTGGTAGAGCTGGTCGTACTGCGGATCGCAGAAGAAATCATCCGTCGTTCCGGTCTGGCCCTGCGCGTCGGGCCGCTGCGAACAGGTCTGGATGGACAGCACGTAGTCCGGGTCCGGGTTGGTGGTCCAGGTGCTCAACGCCAGGTCGTAGAGGCCGGCGCTGTCCACCTCGTCGATCTTGTCGCTGGACATGATCTGCGTGGTCACCCCGAGACCCAACTGCTTGAGCCAGCCCGCGATGTACTGCAGCTCCTGGGCGTCCTGCACCCGGTCGGATTCGCCGTACACCCGCAACGTGACCGGCTTGCCGTCCTTGCCCATCCGCTGCCCGTTCACCAGCGGATACCCGGCCGCGGTCAGGGCTTTCCCGGCCGCGTCCAGATCGAATTCACGGGCCTGCCCCGGTGCCGGATCCCAGTGATAGGTGGTGAACCGGGCCGGAATATAGCCGGTGCCCGGCTGGGCATAACCGCCGTAAACCTGTTTCACCAACGTGTTCACGTCGATCGCCTGCGCGACCGCCCGCCGGAACGCCACGTCCTTCAACGCCGGGTTCCCGTCGCCGATCGCCTCACCGCTGTTGGTCGCCGCCCCCGGGTTCATCAGCAACTCGGTGAACCGGGCGCCCTCGGCCTTGTTCGTGGTGATGTCCGGCTGTCCCTGCAACGCGTTGAACTGCGCGGGCGAGAGGTTCTGCACCAGATCGACGTCGCCCTTCTTCAACGCCTGCACCGCCGCGTCGGTGTTGTCGAAGTGCACGAAATCCAGTTCGTCGATCTTCGGCCGGCCACGCCAGTAGGTCGGGTTCGCGACCAGCTTCGCGTACTGGCCGGCCTTGTAGTCCGACAACAGGAACGGTCCGCTGCTGACCACCGGCTGCCCGCCGCCGGGCAGATTCGGGTAGTCGTGGATGTTGCTCACCTTCGACCACACGTGCTGCGGCACGATCGGGATGTCCAGCGCCAGCATCGACGCCTGGGGCGACTTCGTCCTGATCACCACGGTGCTGTCGTTGGGCGCGGTCACCGAGGCGAAGTTCTGCGTGAAGTTCCCGTTCGCGGTGGCCGCGACCGGGTTGGTCATCATCAGGTTGTAGGTGAACGCCACATCCTTCGCGGTGATCGGCACCCCGTCCGACCACTTCGCCCCCGACCGGATCGTGTAGGTCCAGGTCAGCCGATCGGCCGAGGTCGTCCACTTCGACGCCAACGCGGGCACCGGCGACTCGTCCTTCTGCGAGTACGTCGTCAGGAACTCGTACATCTCCCGGCCGATCTGCGTGCCGGCCACCGTGATGGAGATGAACGGGTTCAACGAGTCGATGTCCTGAGTCAGCGCCACGACCAACTTCGTCGGCGTCGCCGCGGCCGCCCGCTGCGCGTGTTGTGGCGCGGCCACCGCTGTGCCGGACATCGCCAGCACCGCCGCCGCAACCGCCAAGCCCACCCGCCTGATTAACACCAAGCACCACCCCATCCACAAGATTGGTGAAGAAGTAACCATCACTTGACGTGCGAAGTCAACGATTGCCGACAGATCGTTGCACGACGTAACGTAGCCCCCGTGCGGATCATGATCTCAGCAGACATGGAAGGCGCCACCGGAGTCACCTGGCCCGCCGACGTCAAGGCCGGAACCGAACAGTGGCAGCGCTTCCGACACATGTTCACCGGCGACGTCAACGCCACCATCACCGGCCTGGCCGCCGCGGGCGCCACCGACATCCTGGTCAACGAGGCCCACAGCGCTCAGCGCAACCTGCTGCTGGAAGACCTCCACACCGACGCCCGCATGCTCACCGGCCGCCACAAACCCCTGTCCATGATGGAAGGCATCGACCGCGACCTCGACGGCGTCGTCTTCCTCGGCTACCACACCGGCGCGGGCACCGAAGGCGTCCTCGCCCACACCTACCTGGCCAACTCCATCACCGGCGTCTGGCTGGACGGCACGCACGCCAGCGAAGGCCGCCTCAACACGGCGCTGGCCGCCGAACACGGCGTCCCGGTCATCCTGGTCACCGGCGACGACCGCACCTGCACCGACGCCCACGACTACGCCCCCGACGCGGAAACCGTGGCCGTCAAGGAATGCGTCAGCCGCTACGCCGCCATCTGCGCCCCGCCCCGCAGCACCGCGCAATGGATCACCGACGCCGCCCGCACAGCGATGAGCAAAGCCGGCCACTACCCTGGCGCCGTCGCACCCCACCGCATCGAGATCGAGTTCGACGCCACCCACCTGGCCGCCGCTGTCGCCGTCATCCCCACCATCGAGCAGATCGCCGAACGCCGCATCGGCTTCGACGCCCCGACCATGACCGAGGCGATGAAAGCCTTCAAGATCGCCACCGCCATCGCCGCCGGCGCCATCGAGGACAACTATGGCTGACACCCCCACCCCGGTGGACCTGTGCCGCGACCTCATCCGGTTCGACACCACCAACCACGGCAACGGCAACGCCGCAGGCGAACGCGCCGCCGCCGAATACGTCGCCGGGCACCTCACCGCCGCCGGCCTGGACCCCGTCCTGCTCGAACGCTCCCCCGGCCGCAGCAACGTCCTCACCCGCATCCCCGGCGCCAACCCCCACCTCCCGGCCATCCTCGCCCACGCCCACCTCGACGTGGTGCCCGCCGACCCAGCCGACTGGACCGTCCCGCCCTTCGCAGGCGAACTGCGCGACGGCCGGCTTTACGGCCGCGGCGCCACCGACATGAAGGACGTGTGCGCCATGTTGCTCACCGTGGCCCACCGCTGGGCCGCGAGCAACACCCGGCCGCAACGCGACATCGTCCTCGCCTTCGTCGCCGACGAGGAAGACCGCGGCATCGACGGCGCCGAATGGCTGGTGGACAAGCACCCCGACCTGTTCGAGGGCGTCGCCGCGGCGATCAGCGAAACCGGCGGTTACACCCACCACGTCAACGGCACCCACCTCTACCCGGTGGCCACCGCCGAACGCGGCACCGCGCACCTGCGGCTGACCGCCCGAGGCCGGGCCGGCCACGGCTCCCGCCCCAACACCGACAACGCCGTCACCCACCTGGTGCACACCCTGGCCCGCATCGCCGACCACCCATGGCCGGTCCGGCTCACCCCGACCGTGCGGGCCTACCTCGAACGCACCGGCAAGGCGCTGGGCATCCCGGTCGACCTCACCGACGACGCCGGCGTGGACGCCACCATCGCGGCGCTGGGCGAGGCCGGCATGATCGCCGCCACCACCGTGCGGGCCAGCTCCACCCCCACCGTGCTGGACGCCGGGTACAAGGTGAACGTCATCCCCAGCACCGCCACCGCCCAGATCGACGTGCGTACCCTGCCCGGCATCGAGGACGAGGTCCTGGCCACCATCGACGAACTGCTCGGCCCCGACATCACCCGCGAATTCGTCGCCCACCAGACCCCGGTCGAAGCCCCCATCGACAGCGACTGGTTCGACGCCATGGCCGCCGCGCTGCGCGCCGAGGACCCCGACGCCGTCGTCGTGCCCTACTGCATGGGCGGCGGCACCGACGCCAAGGCCTTCACCAAACTCGGCATCGACTGCTTCGGCTTCGCCCCGCTGCTGCTGCCGCCCGACTACGACTACCGCGTGCAGGCCCATGGCGTGGACGAGCACATCCCGGTCGACGCCCTGGAATTCGGCACCCGGGTACTGTCCCATTTCTTGCAGAAGTGACCGGAACTTCGCACAACCCCTTCCCTCCACAGTGGACCGCGCGCACCGATCGCGCTGACCCACTGCGCACGACACGCCCCGATCCGGTGGCCCATCGTGCCCCGCACGGGTGATGTGTCCCCGGAAAAGGATCTTCATCCTGCGCATTTGCGCTGGCAGACATACCTTCGGCGAGGGTCGGGACCGCAGCGCCGCCGCCACGGCCCGCACGCACACCCGGCCCAAGGGAAGGTCGCTGCCGTGGTCCACGCCCGCCTGCTCGCCACCTACCGCATCGGCTTCGCCGCCCTGGCCGCGACCGCGCTGGCCGCCACCGCCAAACAGGCCGCCAACCCGAAGGAACTCCTCGACTTCTTCAGCTACTTCACCGACGAATCCAACATTCTCGGTGTGCTCGTGCTGGCCTGGGGCGGCATCGCGGCCTTGCTCGGCCGGCGCGGCGTGCCCGAACACATACGCGGGGCGGTGGTCGTGTATCTCATGGTCACCGCCGTGGTCTACGCCAGCCTCCTGAGCACCCAGGCGCCCGTGCCCTGGCCCAACACGATCATGCACCGGGTCATGCCGGTCGTGGTCGTGCTCGACTGGCTGCTCGCCCCGCCCAGCCGCCCGCTGTCCGCCGCGCGCAGCCTGTACTGGCTCACCTTTCCGTTGGCATATCTGGGATACACGCTGCTGCGCGGTCCGCACGCCGACTGGTACCCCTACCCGTTCCTCACCCCGGCCGGCCCCGACTACACCACCGTCGCCATCAACTGCGCCGGCATCGCCGTGGGCTTCGCCGTGCTGTGCCTTGCCGTCACCTGGACCGGCAATGTCCTGAGCCGCCGCCGGACCCCCATGCCCGCCCAGGAGGGCCTGGCCCAGCCGTAGACTGGGTCCAATGCGAGTTGATCAGTGGCGGCGAAGGGCGATACTGCTCGTCGCACTCATCGCGATTCTGCTGCTCGCCGGCGCCGACGGCGTGCCACCGCTGCCCAGGCCGGCCCTCGCCCCGCCCAAGGCCGTGCCCCCAGCCATCGTGTCCATGGGCGACTCCACCATCTCCGGCGAAGGCGCGGGCGACTACGTTGCCGGCACCGACGGTCAGAACGGCGACTGGTGCCACCGCTCGACCGACGCCGAGATCAACAAGGTCAGCCTGCCCGGCGGGGTCAAACAGCTCAACCTGGCCTGCTCCGGCGCGGACAGCAGCGACGTCGGCCTCGGCAAGGCCGTGCACTACACCGAACCGGCCCAGGCCACCCGGCTTGCGCTGATCGCCCGCCAGTACCGCATCCAGGCCATCGTGGTCGCCACCGGCGCCAACGACGACCCGCAGTTCGCCAATACCCTCACCAGCTGCGTGCAGGCCTGGTTCTCCAGCGGAAATCCCGGCTGCAGCGCCAACTTCGACCACATCTGGCAACGGCGCGTCGACCTGATGGTGCCCAAGGTGGTCAACACGCTGCGCGACATCCGCCGCGCGATGACCGGCGCCGGCTACGCCCCCGGCAGCTACCAGCTCGTGCTCCAGTCCTACGCCGCCCCGCTGGGCCCGGACGTGGCCGCCGGGTACCAGAACCTCAACGGCTGCCCGCTGCGCAGCACCGACCTGGAGTGGATCCGGGACACCGGCGTGGTCATGCTCGACGACGGCCTGCACCGCGCCGCCACCCAGGCCGGCGTGCGCTACCTGGATCTGGACAAGGCCGGCCTCGGCCACGAGGCCTGCTCCGGCGGCGCCAACCCGAGCAACGAGTGGTTCACCCGGCTGACCGTGGCCTGGCAGGACCTGCAGACCGACAACCGCGCTTCCCATGCGCTGCAACAGTCCTTCCACCCCAACGCCCGCGGCCAGGCCGCGTTCGGCGAGTGCCTGGCCGCGTTCCTGGGCACCGACGACGAAGCCGCATCCTGCCTGTCCGGCGCCGATGGCACGCTGCGCCCGGCCGCGATCATCCCGTCCGGCTGAGGTCTTTCTTTCTGCGCTGTTTTGGTGTGAACGTGACGGCTGTAATGATGTTTAATTTCAGCTCTCACTGAAGTTATAGAGATAAAGTTACAAGGCGATGAGACCGGCCTGGGTCGGCCGGAAGCCACACGAATCGAAGTAGAAGGCGCGCAGGTCATCCTCGAAATCCACGTGCAGCCACTCGCACCCGGCCGCCCGGGCCGCCCCCACCGCGATCTCCACCAGCCGGGTGCCCACGCCCTGATGCCGCACCCGCCGCGCGGCCAGCGTGTCCAGCAGGAACGCGTGCACGTCCCCGTCCCAGGCCACGTTCACGAACCCGACCAGGGCGGTGCCCTCCCGCGCGACCACCCAGCCCAGGCTGTGCCGGTTGACCTGGGCCCACCAGTCCACGGCGAGCACCCGATGGTCGAAACCCTCCGCGTGCAGCGCGTTGAGCTCCGGATCGCCGAACCGGCCCCGCCAGGCGTACTCGATCATCGGGTCACCCTACGAGCGCGGCCGGCCCATCGACACCCGGTTTTCAGACCGCGGGCGGGCGAGCCTCGAACGGCGTGGACAACACCACCGTGGTGCTGGTCGACACGTTGGCCTGCTCCCGGATCTGCCGCAGCAGATCCTCCAGCCCGCCGGGCGAGGCCACCCGGACCAGCAGTACGTAGGACACGTCCCCGGCCACCGAGTAACACGACTCGATCTGCGGCATGTGCTGCAACCGGCTCGGATAGTCGTCCGGCGCGGCCGGGTCGATCGGCTTGAGCGAGATCAACGCGGTCAACGGCAACCCGACCTCGTCGTGGTTGACCCGCGCCGCGTAGCCGCGCACCACCCCGCGCTGCTCCAGCCGCCGCACCCGTTGGTGCACCGCGGACACGCTCAGCCCCACCCGCTCGGCCAGATCGGTCAGCGTGCACCGGCCGTCCACCAACAGCTCACGCATGATCGCCCGGTCGATCGCCTCAAGGCCGCTCACAACACCACCAGGTCGTGCGGCTGGTTGTTGACCGACTCCACGCCGTCCTCGGTGACCACCACGATGTCCTCGATCCGCGCACCCCACCGGCCGGCCTGGTAGATGCCCGGCTCCACGGAGAACGCCATGCCCGGCTCCAGTGCGATGGTGTTGCCGCCCACGATGTAGGGCTCCTCGTGCACGTCCAGCCCGATGCCGTGCCCGGTGCGGTGGATGAAGTACTCGCCGAACCCGGCCTCGGCGATCACCGTGCGCGCCGCCGCGTCGATCGACTCGGCCGTCGCCCCCGGCCGCACCGCCGCCACGGCGGCGGCCTGGGCGGCCTGCAACACGGCGTAGGTGTCCCGCACATCGGCCTGGCTCGGCTCACCCAGCACGTAGGTGCGGGTGGAGTCGGAGTTGTAGCCCTCGGCGATCGGCCCGCCGATGTCCACCACCACCACGTCCCCGGCCTCGATGACCCGGTCGGACAGCTCGTGGTGCGGGCTGGCGCCATTCGCCGCGGAGCCGACGATCACGAACTCGGCCACGGTGTGCCCCTCGGCCACGATCGCCGCCGCGATGTCCGCGCCCACCTCGGCCTCGGTGCGACCCGGCCGCAGCCACTCGCCCACCCGGGCGTGCACCCGGTCGATCGCCGCGCCCGCCTTGCGCAGCGCGGCCACCTCGGCCGCGTCCTTGCGCATCCGCAGCTCCCGCAGCACCGGACCGGCCAGCACCTGGGCCACCTCCGGCCGGTCGTCGCGCAGCCCGAACGCGTGCAGTGCGGGCGCCATGTCGCTCACCGCGACCCGCTTCGCGCTGCCGGTGCGCGCGTTGGCCAGCCGGAACGGGTCCTCCCCGTCCACCCAGGTCACCAGCTCCACGCCCAGCTCATCGGTCGGCACCTGCGCGTAGCCCGGGGCCTCCAGCTTGGGCACCACCAGCGCGGGCGTGCCGTCGGTGCCCGCCGCGGGCAGCACCAGGCAGGTCAGCCGCTCGAACGAGCCGCCTTCCGCGCCCAGCAGGTAGCGCAGGTCCGAACCCGGCGCGATCAGCAGTGCGTCCACCCCGGCCCGCGCGGCGGCCGCCGCGGCCCGTTCCAGCCGGGCTCGCAGCACCGACACGTCCAGTTCCGATGACATGTCAGCAGCCTAGACGTTGACCATGTCCGGCACCGCGTCGCCAAACGCGATCGTGACCACTCCCGCGCGCTGCCGCTCCCCCGCGCACCCGGTCGCATAAGGTGACCCGTCGCCGTGTCACCGAGAGGACCCGATCGTGACCACCCAGCGCCCACTCGTCCTGTTGGACTCCGCCAGCCTGTACTTCCGCGCCTACTACGCGCTGCCCGACTCGATGACCGCGCCGGACGGCACCTCGATCAACGCGGTGCGCGGCTTCGCCGACACCATCGCCCGCATCCTGCTCGACCGCAGGCCGGCCCGGCTGGTGGCCTGCCTGGACGCGGACTGGCGGCCGGCGTTCCGGGTGGCCGCACTGCCCAGCTACAAGGCGCACCGGGTGGCCGACGAGGCGGCCAACGCCGAGGAAGTCCCGGACACGCTGTCCCCGCAGGTGCCGATCATCCTGGACCTGCTGGCCGCGGCCGGCCTGGCCACCGCGGAGGCCGCCGGCTACGAGGCCGACGACGTGATCGGCACCCTGGCCACCCGGGAGTCCGACGCCCCGGTCGAGGTGATCACCGGCGACCGCGACCTGTTCCAGCTGGTCCGCGAGACCCCCACCCCGGTGAAGGTGATCTACGTCGGCAAGGGCTGGGCCAAGGCCGAGGTGCTCGGCCCGGCCGAACTGGCGCAGCGCTACGACCTGCCCGAAGACAACCCCGGCCCGGCCTACGCCGACATGGCCACGCTGCGCGGCGACCCCTCCGACGGCCTGCCCGGCGTGGCCGGCATCGGCGAGAAGACCGCGGCCAAGCTGATCCGTGAGTTCGGCCGGCTGGAGGCGCTGCTGCCCGCCGCGGCGAAGGGCGACCCGCGCATCCCGCTGCGGGCCCGCACCTCCCTGGTCAACTCGGCCGAGTACCTGGCCGCCGCCCCCGGCGTGGTCCGGGTGGCGACCGACGCGCCGATCGACCAGCCGCGCTCGGACGTGCTCGGCGGCGGTGTCGCCGACCCGGACGCCTACGCCGAGCTGCGCGAACGCTGGGGCCTTTCCACCTCGGCCGACCGGCTGGCCGCCGCCCTGGACAAGGTCTGAGCCGGGGCCGGACCTGCGTTCGCGGCCCGGTCCCGGCTCAGAATCCGGTGCCGACCCAGGGCACCACGGCCGTGGTGAACAGCTGGTCGGCCACGCGCAGCGCCGCCGGGTCCAGCACGTCCAGCCGCCCCACCTCGGCGAGCATGCTCGCCCGGGTGTCCCCCAGGTACAGCGCGCTCAGGGTGTCCACGTCCAGGGCCAGCTGCGCGGGCGCCTCGGTGCGGATGACCTTGTCCGGCCCGATCTGGTAGCGGCCCGCGTTCCCCGGCAGCAGCGCGTCCCGTACCTCGATCACCACCGACTCGGCCCCGCCGTAGTCGCGCGCGGCCAGCGCGGCCGGCACGTCCACCAGCCGCAGCCACAGGTCGTCGTCCATCCGGTCCACCCTGACCGTGCGGCGGTCGACCAGCAGCCACTCCACCGCCTCGTCCACCGGCCGGTCCCAGGCCCTGATCCGGCTGACCAGGTCGACAGACAGCAGATAGCGCCACAGCCCGGCCCAGGCCAGTGGCGAAGCGGTGTGGAAGTCGAAGATGTCCAGCACTCCGCCGTCATCCTCCGAACCGGCCGCGTAGATCACGTACCCGTCGTCACCGTCCGGGCCGGTGTGCACCGCGCCCACCGTGTTGGTGCCGTGGTTGGCCACCCAGACCTGGCTGTTCGCCCACAGGTAGGCCGGCCGGCGCACCTGTCCCGGCCGCCGCGAGTCGATCCGCTCGTGCGTCGCACTCACCTGCTCCCACAGCTTGTCCCCGGTGACCATCCGCACCGAGCCACCGGCGGGCACCTCTGGGCGCAGCGCCGCGCGCCGGCTGTCCACCGTGTACGAGCGCTCCCGCGCGGCCACCCCGTAGCCGAACCGGCCGTAGATCATCGCCTCGCTGGCGTGCAGCACCGCGACCGGCTCGGCCAACGTGGACAGCTGGGCCCGCATCAGCTCGGTCAGCACCCCGCGCCGGGTGTGGTCGGCCCGCACACCCACCCGGGACACCAGCGCAGCGGGCACTCGCCGGCCGCCGGGCACCGACAGCTCCGAGGGGTAGGACAGCGCGGTGCCCACCACCTCGTCGCCGGCCAGCGTGCCGAACACCCGGCCCGGTTCGTAGGAGGGCGCGATCTTGGCCCAGTTCTCGTCCGAGTCGGGCGTGCGGTGCAGACACCGGACGAACAGTTCGTTGGCGGCGCGGTACTCGGTGGGCTGCAGGACGCGGGTCTGATAAGCAGTCACGGCGGCCATGCTTACGCACGACCGCGTTGACTCGCCACTGCTTTAGGCCCTGACTAGGACGGCTGCGCCACCTGGTACTGGCCGTCGGAGGTCTTCACCGTGATCTGCACCTGCTTCTGCTGACCGTCGATGGTCGCGGTGCAGGTGAACGTGTTGCCGACCGACACCGACTCGTTGGCCGGGCAGGTCACCGCGGTCACGTTCAGCTTGTAGTCGGTCTTGAGGATGTTGCTGACCCCGTCCTGCATGGCGGTCTGGTCCAGCACCTTCTTGTTGAACCAGCCCGGCGTGACGAAGCCCAGCACCGCCACCGCCGCGACCAGCACGACGACCACGGCCACGATCGCCCACAGCATCCCGCGCTTCTTGGGCGGCGCCCCCGGGCCGGGGAACCCGCCCGGCGGCTGGCCGTAGGGCTGCTGACCGGGGTACTGGCCGTACGGCGACTGGCCCGGGTACTGCTGGGGCGGCTGCCCGTACTGCGGCTGGCCGTAGGGCTGCTGGTTCGGATCCGGCTGGCCATAGGGCTGCGGCTGGTTGGGGTCGGGCTGGCCATAGGGCGAAGGCTGGTTCGGGTCGGGCTGGCCGTATCCGGGCGGCGGCTGACCATAGCCGGGGTGCTGACCAGGCGGCGGCTGGTAGGCCGGCGGCTGACCGTAGGGCTGCGGCTGCCCGTATCCCGGCTGCTGGGCCGGGAAGTCCCCCGAACCCGGCTGCGGTCCCCCGTAGGTGGGTTGCTGACCCCAGGGCTGCTGCGGGTCGTTCCCTCCGGGCGGACCGTAGGGGCTGGTCATCGTGTGCCTCCGGGATCGGGCTGGAAACAACTCTCACATCGGTGCTGCGTTACGCCGGGCAGGCCCGGACAGACCCAGTCCTACCACCACGCCGGGCGTTGGTGTGAACCGTGTCGCGGACGATCAAACCACGAGCTCCCGGCCCGGCCCCAGGGACCCGACCAACGTTCATCTTCCAGCACGACCCGCGGGCCACCGCGGTTCACCAGGGCCTCACATCGTGACCGTCGCGACCACACCCCGGCGGATCGCCACCACCGCCGCCGCGGCCGCCGCGCCCACCGGATCGCCACTGCCCAGCACCCCGCCGATCTGGTCCAGCAGGTCGATCACCTGCCGGCACCAGCGCACGAAATCCCCGGCGGAAAGCTCCTGCCCGTTCTGCTCGGCGGTGTTGAGCACCTTCTCCAGCGCCTCGCCCCGCGCCCACCGGTACACCGGCCAGGCGAACCCGGCATCCGGCTCCCGGGTCCGGTCCAGCCGGTGCCGCCGCTCGTCCTCCTCAAGGTTGACCCACAGCTTCGCGGTCGCGGCCAGCGCCTCGGTCACCCGCCCGGCCGGCACCCGCGCCTCCGACGGCCCGTCCCGCCGCGACTCGTACACCAGCGCCGACACCACCGCGGCCAGCTCCGGCGGCTCCAGGTTGCGCCACACCTCGTTGCGCAGGCACTCCGCGGCCAGCAGATCCGACTCCCCGTACAACCGGGCCAGCCGCCTGCCGTGCGCGGTCACCCCCTTGCCGTCGGCCAGGTAGCCCCGCTCGGTCAGCAACGCGCGAATCCGGTCGAACGCCCGGACCAGCGAGTGCGTGGTCGCCGCCACCCGCTGTCGCAACTGCTCGGTCTCGGCGGCCAGCCTGCGGTGCCGCTCGGCCCACCGGGCATGCGCCTCCCGGTCGTCACAGCCGTGGCACGGGTGGGCCCGCATGGCCCGGCGCAGCGCGCCCAGTTCCGCGTCGTCGGCCGCGTTCGACCGTCGCCGCTCCCGGCCCGGCGCCACGATCCCGGTCTCGCGCAGGCCGGCGGCCAGATCCCGGCGCGACTTGGGCGAGCGCACGTCCACCTGCTTGGGCAGTTTCATCCGGCCCAGCGCGGTGACCGGCGTGGGGAAATCGCTCAGCGACAGCCGCCCGGCCCACCGGTCCTCGGTGACCACCAGCGGGTCCACCCCCGGATCGATCACCACGGCCAGCCCGGACCGCCGGCCCGAGGGCACCGCGATCACGTCGCCCTTGCGCAGCCGCTCCAGCGACTCCGCCGTCTCCGCCCGCCGGCTCGCGGTGTTCTGCCGGGCCAGGAACTTCTCCCGCTCGGACACCTTCCGGCGCAGCTCGGCGTACTCGGGGAAATCCCCGAGGTGACAGGTCATCGCCTCGGCGTAGCCGGCCAGCGCCTCGTTGTTGCGCTCGATCCGCCGGGACAGCCCGACCACCGAACGGTCGGCCTGGAACTGGGCGAAGGACTGTTCCAGCAGCTCCCGGGCCTGCTCGGCGCCCACCCGGGAGACCAGGTTGACCGCCATGTTGTAGCCCGGCCGGAACGACGAGCGCAGCGGATAGGTGCGGGTGGAGGCCAGCCCGGCGACCTGTTTGGGGTCCACCCCCGGCTGCCAGAGCACCACCGCGTGGCCCTCCACGTCGATGCCCCGCCGCCCGGCCCGGCCGGTGAGCTGGGTGTACTCCCCCGGAGTCAGGTCGACGTGCGCCTCGCCGTTGTACTTGACCAGCCGCTCCAGCACCACCGTGCGGGCCGGCATGTTGATGCCGAGGGCCAGCGTCTCGGTGGCGAACACGACCTTCACCAGGCCGCGCACGAACAGCTCCTCGACGGTCTCCTTGAACATCGGCAGCAGCCCGGCGTGGTGGCTGGCGATGCCCCGTTCCAGCGCCTCCCGCCACTCCCAGTAGCCCAGCACGCCCAGATCGCCCTGCGGCAGGTCGGCGGTCCGCCGGTCCACGACGGCCCGGATCTGGTCCTGCTCCTCGGCCGTGGTCAGCCGCAGCCCGGAGCGGGTGCACTGCTCCACCGCGGCCGCGCACCCGGCCCGGCTGAACACGAACACGATGGCCGGCAACAACCCGGCCGGGTCCAGCTTCTCCACCACCTCGACCCGGGTGGTCGGCCGGAACCGCGGTCCGCCCCCGCCGCCGCGCCGCCCGCGCCCCCACGGCGCCTGCAGCCGGGCCAGTTCCTCGGTGCGGCGCACCAACCGCGGGTTGATCGCCAGGTGGCCCTCCCGGTTCTCCCCCGCGAACAGGTCCATCAGCCGCCCGGACACCATCATGTGCTGCCACAACGGCACCGGCCGGTGCTCGTCCACCACGACCGTGGTGTCCCCGCGCACCTCGACCAGCCACTCGCCGAACTCCTCGGCGTTGGACACCGTGGCCGACAGGCTGACCAGCCGCACCTGGTCGGGCAGGTGCAGGATGACCTCCTCCCACACCGCGCCGCGGAACCGGTCGGCCAGGTAGTGCACCTCGTCCATCACCACGTAGCCAAGGCCGCGCAGGGTGCCCGAGCCCGCGTAGAGCATGTTGCGCAGCACCTCGGTGGTCATCACCACCACCGGCGCGTCCCCGTTGATCGAGGTGTCCCCGGTGAGCAGGCCGACCTTGTCCGCGCCGTAGCGGGCGGTCAGGTCGGCGTACTTCTGGTTGGACAGCGCCTTGATCGGCGTGGTGTAGAAGCACTTTCCGCCCTCGGCCAGGGCCAGGTGGACGGCGAACTCCCCCACCACCGTCTTGCCCGCGCCGGTCGGCGCACAGACCAGCACGCCATGGCCGGCCTCGAGAGCCTCGCACGCGGTGTGCTGGAACGGGTCCAGCTCGAAGGACAGCAGCGAGATGAACTCGGTCAGTTCCGGCATGCTGGCGCGTTGCCGGGCCGCCGAGTACGCCTCGGCCGGGGTACGCACGGGGCGATCAACCACACCCCCAGGTTTCCATACCGGACCGACATCGCGCCGCCTGGCCTGGTCGGACCGGTCATTGCGGGGGTGTGAACCGGCCGGTGCATGCGGTCCGGCGCACCTCTGGAGTGTTAATTTCACTTATCACTGAAGCTATCGTGACAGTAAGGTACGCGCTCACCGTGAACTGACCACTCCGGGAGTCGCAGTCGTTCTAACGTCGAGTACATGGAGATCACCGAACTGCTGCCCCGGCAGCTACACCTGCTGCGCTTCCCCGTCGGCCAGGCCTACCTCTGGACCGACCCGAACGACATCACCCTGGTGGACACCGGCGTGCCCGGCCAGGGTGCGGCGATCGCCGCCGCCATCGAGGGCCTGGGCTACCGGCCCGGCCAGCTGGCCCGGATGGTGATCACCCACCATCACCAGGACCACGTCGGCTCGGCCGACGAGTTACGAAAACGCACGGGCGCACCGGTGCTGGCGCACGCGGGCGACATCCCCTACATCCAGGCCGACATCCCGCCGCCCGATCCGGCGAGCGTGCTGCCGCCCGAGGAACTGGCCAAGTTGCGACAGATCCCGCCGGTCGACCCGGCCCCGCCGACCACGGTGGACCAGGCCATCGGTGACGGTGACCGGCTGGACTTCGGCGGCGGCGCGGTCGTCCTGTCGGTGCCTGGCCACACGCCCGGCAGCATCGCGCTGCACCTACCGGAGCACGGCGTGCTGTTCACCGGCGACACCGTGGCCTCCGCCGAGGGCCGGGTCATCCCCGGCGTGTTCAATGTGGACCGGGCGGGCGTGCTGGCCGCGTTACGCCGACTGTCCGAACTGGACATCGGGCTGGCCTGTTTCGGCCACGGGGAGCCGTTTTCCGGCGACGTGCCCGCCGCGTTACGGGCCGCCGCCGGATTACCAGCGCTGGATGGCCGGCGACCGACGATCGGCGGTCCGTGATCAGCGTGAGGTGATGAACAGGTCCGTGGCCGGCGCGAGGTTGATCAGCGGTGGGCGCTGCCGTAGATCGAGTCGGCTTCGACGGTCAGCAGCAGCCGGGTCCCGCCGTGGTCGCCGAACCCGGGGTACGGGCGGCCCAGGTACTTCTGCGAGATCTCGTCGATGCTCTCCTGGCCACCCTCGGTGGTGGACGCGACCACCCGGCCGCGGATGCCGTAGTAGCGGGTGATGTTCTCCGGGTCGGCCACGTTCACCGAGATCCGCGGGTCCCGGGTGAGGTTGCGGTCCTTCTGCATGCCCGCGACCACATTGAGCACGAGGTGCTCGCCGTCGGTGGTCACCCAGGTCTCGGTCACCTGCGGCGAACCGTCGGGCATCACGGTGGCGACGAAGCACGGGCTGGGCTTGCGCAGCAGGTCCAGCAGTCCGTCGGGCAGCGGAACAGGCACAGCGACTCCTCTATTTTCTTTGCTACGAAAGCTTTGCTACGAAAGGAAAACTATTGCGACTAGCGGGAAACCGTTGCGGCTACGGGAGCCGGCGAGGCTTCGCGGGGAACTCAGGCGCGGGCGATGCGGTCCAGCCATTCGGCCAGCAGCGTCTGCTCCGGCGCGGTCAGCGCGTCGGTCCGCCGTAACACCGCGCGCAGCGCGACCGCGGCGCCCACCGGCCCGGCATCGCCGCGCGCCGGCGCGTCGGTGGTGATCGCGGCGATGACCGCCTCCCGGGCCAGCTCGGACAACGCCGGGTCGCGGGCGTCTTCCGGCATGGCCAGCAGCGCCAGCGTGGTGCCCATGCCGACGGCGTGTATCAGGTCCACCGCGCGCGGCACGTCCACCCGCAATCGACCGGTCGCGGCGACCGCCTCGACCTTCTCCACCAGGAACTCCATGGCGGTCACCAGGGCCGGTGGCTTGGGCCGGGGTCGCGGGTCGCCGTACATCAGTGCGTACAGACCAGGATTGGCCAGGCCGAACTCGACATTCTGGTCCCACCCCGCGCGCAGCGCCTCGACCGGATCCTCCTCCGCCTTGGGTTTCGTCTTGCTCGCCAGGTAGGCGGTGAATGCCGCGGTGGCCACCGCGTCCAGTAGGCCCTGCTTGTCACCGAACAGGCGGTAGATGGTCGGCGCCTGCACCCCGGCGGCGGCGCTGACCGCCCGGGTGGACACGGCGTCGCGGCCACTTGTGGCCAATATTTCGGCCGCGGCGGTGACGATGCGCTCGCGGTGCTCGTCCGCGGGCCGGCCAACCTCCATGAATCAACGATAACATAAATCTGTTATCGCCGATCTAAGCAGGTCAGGTGGCCAGAACGGTCAGGTGGCGTCGTCGTAGCGGCTGGCCGGTTCCGGCTCAGCTTCCGGGATGGGCTCGGGCTCCGGGATCGGCGAGGCCTCGTCGTCGCGCAGACCCTCCCAGCCCTCGGCGACGCGCTGCGCCTCCTTGCGCCTGTCGTGCACCCGGGAGATCTGCACGGACAGCTCGAACAGCAGGGTCAGCCCGCCGGCCAGCGCGCACATGGAGATCGGGTCCTGGCCCGGCGTGGCGAACGCGGCGAACACGAAGATGCCGAAGATGATCCCGCGCCGCCAATGCCGCAGCCGCTCGTACTTCAGCATGCCGACCCGGTTGAGCATGACCACCAGCAGCGGCAGCTCGAAGCTGGCGCCGAAGATGACCAGCAGGTTCAGCATGAACCCGACGTACTCGTCGGCGGCCAGCGCGGTGACGAAGGTGCCCGCACCGACGTTGGACAGGACCCTCAGGGCCTCCGGCACGACCAGGTAGGCCATCAGGGCGCCCGCGGTGAACAGGATCGCCGCGACGAACACGAAGGTCGCCGCGAACTTGCGTTCCTTCTTGTACAGCCCGGGCCCGATGAACGACCACACCTGGAACAGCCAGAACGGGCTGGTCAGCACCATGCCCATGGCGATGCCGACCTTGAGGCGAATGGTGAACGCCTCGAACGGCACCGTCTGCAGCAGCGCACAGGTGTGGTTGTCACCAAGGAACAGCCGCTGCTGCTGGGGCAGGTGACAGTAGGGCCCGATCATCAGGTCGCCCAGCGACGGGATCGGCCCGACGCGGACACCGAACCAGATGAACCCGACGATCGCGCCGGCCAGGATCCACAACAGCGCGATACCCAGCCGCCTGCGCAGTTCGTACAGGTGCTCGACCAGGGTCATCGTGCCGTCGGGGTTCATCCGACGGTTCCTGCGCTGCCGAGCCTCGCGTTTACCGCCCCGTGGGCGGAACGGATTGCCCTCTGCCACGTCGTCCGTTCCTTGTCAGTGCCGGTGGGGCCACCACCGGCACCCCCGGTCAGCTCAGTGCTGCTGTTGCTGCGGCTCGCTCTGCTGCTGCGGCTGCTGCTGCGGCGCCGGGGTCTGCTGCGGCTGAACCGGCTGCTGCTGCGCGGGCGCGATCTGCTGCGGCGGGGCCTGGTACGCATTCGGGTTCGGGAAACCCGAGCCGTTCTGCGCGGCCTCGTTGGCCTGCGTCCCCTGGTTGGTGTCCTTCTCGTCTTCCCGCAGGCTGCGGGTCTCGGACTTGAAGATCTGCAGCGACCGGCCAAGGCCGCGGGCCGCGTCCGGGAGCCGCTTCGCACCGAAGAGCAGAATGATCAACACCGCGATGATCAACAGGTGCGGCCAGCCAAATCCGTTAAGCACGGTGGTCCTCCCGTTCTAGGCTGCCCTTGACTGTACGCGGATGATCCCGGCCAAGACCATCCCGTCGGAACTCGGCTATCGCGATACCCAGCGCCGCGCGCCGGGCCCGGATCAGTCCGAAGCGGGCCGTCAGGAAGTCCTCCAGCCAACCGCGGACCATGCCGAACCGGCGCAGCGCCCGCGCCAACATGATCCCGAGGGCAGCCAGCACCAGGATCGCGATCACGAGCAGCACGCCAATGAGCAGGTAGGGCACCGGGAGAGCCTAGCGGTTTCAGGTTGCCGGAAGGTGTTCCGATCGGTCCAGGGCCTGTCGGGCGCGTGACATCACCGCGTCCCGCAGTTCCGCGGGCTCCTCGACCCGCACCTCACCGGCCTGCCCGAGCACCAGCCGGACCAGCCAGGCCGGGTCGGTGTAGCGCATGACCACCCGGGCCCGGCCGCCGTCCAGCTCGGTCAGCTCGTCCACCGGGTAGTACTCGGCGACCCAGCGCGCGTCCGGAGCCAGCAGAAGCGTGGCCTCCCGCTGGTCGGGGGCGGGCTGGTAGAGGCCCTCGGACACGTCGTGCGGCTGCGCGTCCGGCGGCGGGGAGGCCGCCTCGGCCAGTTCCTCCACCTCGTCGACGCGGTCCAGCCGGAACAACCGCACGCCCTCGGCCAGCCGGCACCACGCCTCCAGGTAGCTGCGGCCCTCGACCAGCAGTAGCCGCATGGGGTCCACAGTGCGGTCGGTGATGGCGTCCCGGGAGGCGGTGTAGTAGCGAATGCGCAGCGCGCGGCCACGGGTCATGGCCTGCTGAATTGCCTGCCGGGTGCGGCCGGTGGCCTCGTTCTCCCGCATGGCCAGCCCGACCACCACGCCGGCCGGCTGGGCCTGGCCGACCGCGGACTCGATCTTCACCAGCGCCCGGCCCACCGCCTCGGTGTCCACCACACCCGGGGTGTCGGCCAGCGCGCGCAGCGCGACCAGCAGCGCGGTGGCCTCGGCCGCGGTCAGCCGCAGCGGACGGCGCATGCCGGCGTCGTAGGTGACGGTGATGGTGTCGCCCTCGAACGACAGGTCGATCAGGTCGCCGGGACCGTAGCCGGGCAGCCCGCACATCCACAGCAGCTCCAGGTCGCGGCGCAGCTGCTTGCCGGTCACCCCGAAATCGGCGGCGGCCTCCTCGACCGGAATGCCCGGCCGCGCGATCAGGTACGGCACCAGCGCCAGCAGCCGCGGCAGCCGGTCGGTGGCCGCGCTCATCGGCCCCTCCCCTGGTCCAGCACGCCCAGCAGGTGGTCGCGCACGCTCTTGCGGAGCACCTCGGGCTCCAGCACGAGCACATCCGGCCCGTGCCCGGCGATCCAGCCCGCCGCCGAGTCCGGGTGGTAGAGCTCGATGTCCACCTCGTCCCCGGGAACCCCGTCGACGTCCCGGGAACCGACCACGGTGGCCTGCCTGCGCACCCCCTGGGCGCGCCCCCTGGCCACCCACAGCCGGGCCATGGTGGCCGGGCGGCGCTCCTCCGGCCCGCCCAGCACGTACTCCATCAGGTTCACCCCGGGCGGCCGGGCCACCTCGCCCGGACGGCCCACGGTCCTGACCTCACCGGCGATGCGGGACAGTCGGAAGCAGCGTGGCGCCTGTCTGTCCCGGTCCTGGCCCACCAGGTACCAGCGGCTGCGCCAGGACACCACGCCCCACGGCTCCACGGTGCGCAGTCTCAGCTCGGCCGGCGCGGGCCGGCGGTAGGGGAAGCTCACGGCCTGCCCGTCCTGCACCGCGGCCAGCAGCGGCCCGAACGCGGGCTCGGACGCGCGAACCTTGGGCTCCACGGTGGCCGGAGCGGCCTCGTCCACGTCGACCCCGGCCGCGCGCAGCTTCAGCAACGCCCCGTGCGCCGCGCCGGTGAGTTCGGGCGAGTCCCACAGCCGGACCGCGAGCGCGACCGCGGCGGCCTCGTCCGGTTCCAGGTCGATCTCGCCGAGTTCGTAGTCCCGGCGGGCGATGCGGTAGCCGTCCACCGAGTCGAAGGCGGAGTTGCGACCGGTTTCCAACGGGACCCCGAGGTCGCGAAGTTCGGCCTTGTCCCGTTCGAACATGCGGAAGAAGGCCTCGTCAGTAGGCGCGTCGGCGTAGCCGGGCACGATCCCCCGAATCCGCTCGGCGTTGAGGTACGACCGAGTGGACAGCAGGCACAGCACCAGGTTGACCAGCCGTTCGGCGCGTGCGGTTGACACGGCAGCACGATAACGCTCGCCGGGTCCCCGATGTGCCGCGACCGGCGGATAACTCGCTGACATGTTCGAATGAATCCCCGGCATGTTCGAGTGGAGCCACGTGCCCCAAGCGCTACTCTCCGTGGGTGCGCAGCTCGGTGACCGGGACAAGGACGGCAGGTCCGCTGCGCGCGCCCGGCTGGATGAGCGAGGCTGAACCGCCGCGTGACCCTGGCCGCAGGAGCGTGACAGGCGCCGTGCGCGCGCTCGGCAAGTGGAGCCCGGTCGGCGTGCCGCGCGGGCCTGGCCGGACGCGCGTGGCGGGTCCGTTGTGCGCGCTCGCGGTGTTGCTGGGCCTGATCGCCATGCACGGCCTGCCGTTCGCGGCGGGTGGCTGCGCCGACAGCTCGATGACCATCGTCGACACCGTCTCGGGGGCTCTCCCCGGCACGGCACCGGCCATGGCGAGCGTCAGCGGGGCCATGTCCGCTGTCAGCGAACCGCCTGCCGCGGCGTCGCTGACGCGCATGATCACCATGGCCGCCTCCGCGACTGGCTCGATGGCTACCGGCGGCACGACGGGTCCGGCCATGCAGATGGCCAGCTGCCTGTCCCTCACCCCGGACCACCCCACCGCGCCCACCATCCCCCAGCTGGCGCTGCTCGCCTTCCTGGCCGTGGTCGCGGCCCCGCATCTCCGGCTCCGTCCGGTGCGCACCGAGCGCGCCCCACCGGACTCCGGCGCCGATCTCCTTCTCCGGGTGTGCGTCTCGCGGACGTGAGCGGGCGGGTCTCCCCCGCCCCCGTTCCGCACTTCCAGAGAGGTTCCGCACGTGTCCATCCGCGTGTCCGCGCGCCGGCTGTCCGGTGTGCTGTTGATCAGCGCCCTGCTATTGGCCGGTTGTGGCCAGTCGAACGCCGCGACCACTCCCGCCTCGACGACCGGTATGTCTGATATGCCCGGCGACGAGCCGATGCCCCCGGGCAACGGCCTGGCCCCGACCATCACCGGCTACACCTTCGCGCCCACCACCACCGACCTCACGCCGAACAGCCCGGGCCCGTTCACCTTCACGATCACCGGCCCGGACGGCAATCCGGTCACCCAGTTCGAGCCGGAGCAGTCCGAGCTGCTGCACTTCTACCTGATCCGCTCGGACCTGACCGCGTTCGCGCACCTGCACCCGTCGCTGGCCGCGGACGGCACCTGGACGGTCTCGCTGCCCGCGCTCGGACCAGGCGCCTACCGGGCGTACGTCATGTTCAACACGCCCGATCCGGCGGGCAAACCGCTGCCGTTCGTGCTGTCCCGCCCGTTGACCGTGCCGGGCACCGGCAGTGTCACCCCGCTGCCCGCGGCCTCCCCCACCGCGTCCGTGGACGGCTACACCCTGACCCTGTCCGGCCGGCCGACGACGGGCATGGCCACGCCGTTGACCCTGGACGTGACCAAGGACGGCCGGCCGGTGACCGACCTGCAGCCCTATCTGGACAGTTACGCCCACCTGTCCGCGTTCCACGCGGGCGACCTGGCGTTCGCCCACCTGCACCCGGAGGGCACGGCCAACGGTGATCACGGAGGTCCGAAGCTGACCTTCGACGCGTCCTTCCCGAGCAAGGGCGCGTGGCGGATGTTCGTGCAGTTCCAGACGGCGAACACGCTGCACACGGCCGTGTTCACGGTCACAGTGGGATAAATCGAAAAGGGGTGGGGGTATACAGGAAACGGATACCCCCACCCCGTATCTGGAGGCGGTATGCGCGCGCTGGCGATGATCGGCTCGATGGCCTGGGAGATCCTCTGGGCCCTGATCCTGGGCTTCGGCCTGTCCGCGATCGTGCAGGCGGTGGTGCGCAAGTCGACCGTGGTCCGGCTGCTGGGCGACCACCGCCCGCGCACCCTGGCCGTGGCGGCCGGTCTCGGCGCCGCCTCCTCGTCGTGCTCGTATGCCGCGGTGGCGCTGGCGAGATCGTTGTTCCGCAAGGGCGCCGACTTCACCGCGGCGATCGCGTTCCAGATCGCGTCCACCAACCTGGTGATCGAACTGGGCGTGATCCTGGCGCTGCTGATGGGCTGGCAGTTCACCGTCGCCGAGTTCGTCGGCGGCCCGGTGATGATCGCCGTCCTGGCCCTGCTGTTCGCCCGTATATTGCGGAAACGGCACATCGACGCCGCGCGCGAGCAGGCCGATCACGGGCTGGCCGGGTCGATGGAAGGCCATGCCGCGATGGACATGTCAGTGGCCGGGGACGGCCCGTTCTGGCGAAGGTTGTTGTCCGCCAACGGTTTCCGCGCGGTGGCCGACGTGTTCGTGATGGAGTGGGCGGCGATCTGGCGCGACCTGGTGATCGGCCTGGTGATCGCCGGAGTGATCGCGGCGTACGTGCCGGACTCGTTCTGGCAGGGGTTCTTCCTGTCCGGGCATCCGGTGGCGTCGAGCGTGTGGGGCCCACTGATCGGGCCGTTGGTGGCCGTGCTGAGTTTTGTGTGCTCGATCGGGAATGTGCCGCTTGCGGTGGTGTTGTGGACCGGCGGAATCAGTTTCGGCGGCGTGGTGGCATTCATCTTCGCCGATCTCATTATTCTGCCGATCCTGAACATTTACCGGAAGTACTACGGAAATCGGATGGCTGCGATACTGGGCGGTGCGCTGTACCTGACGGCCGCCGTCGCCGGTTACGTCGTGGAGCTCGTTTTCCGTGCCCTGCACTGGATTCCGGCGCGGACGAGCGCCCACCTGCCGACCGGCGGAGTGTCCTGGAACTACACGACGTGGCTGAACATAGTGTTCGTTGCCATCGCGGCAATCCTGGTCATCCGCTTCATCCGTTCGGGAAACCTCCCCATGCTCCGCATGATGAACGGCTCCCCCGATTCCGGCGAACACGAACATCACCACTGAAACATATCGCCCGATCGTGGAAAACCGGGGAGGGTTACGTCCAGATAGCGCGAAACCCGCGAGGCGGCCGTCCGACCGTGTCGCGGGTTGACTTCTCAGAGTGAGCTGATCAGTCGTTCCACCCGCTCGTCCACGGCCCGGAACGGGTCCTTGCACAACACCGTCCGCTGCGCCTGGTCGTTGAGCTTCAGGTGCACCCAGTCCACCGTGAAGTCCCGCCCCGCGGCCTGGGCCGCGGCGATGAAGTCGCCGCGCAGCTTGGCCCGGGTGGTCTGCGGCGGTGCCTCCTTGGCTTCCTCGATGGCCTCGTCGTTGGTCACTCGCTCGACCATTCCCTTGCGCTGGAACAGATCGAAGATGCCCCGGCCGCGCCGGATGTCGTGGTAGGCCAGGTCCAGCTGCGCCACCCGCGGGCTGGACAGCTCCAGGTTGTGCTTGGAGCGGTACTGCTCCACCAACCGGTGCTTGATGGCCCAGTCGATCTCGCGGTCGATCTTGGACAGGTCCTGGCTCTCGATCGCGTCCAGCGCCCGGCCCCACAGCTCGACCACTCGCTCGGCCACCGGGTCCGGCCCGCGCCGGGCCACGTGCTCGGCGGCGCGGCCGTGGTACTCGCGCTGGATGTCCAGGGCCGAGGCTTCCCGGCCGCCGGCCAGGCGCACCGGACGCCGCCCAGTCAGATCATGGCTGATCTCGCGGATCGCGCGGATCGGGTTGTCCAGGCTGAAGTCGCGGAACTGCACGCCCTGCTCGATCATCTCCAGCACCAGATGCGCACTGCCCACCTTCAGCAGCGTGGTCACCTCGGACATGTTCGAGTCGCCGACAATCACGTGCAGCCGCCGGTAGCGCTCGGCGTCGGCGTGCGGTTCGTCGCGGGTGTTGATGATCGGCCGGGACCTGGTGGTCGCGCTGGACACGCCTTCCCAGATGTGCTCGGCCCGCTGGGACAGGCAGTACACCGCACCGCGCGGCGTCTGCAGCACCTTGCCCGCCCCGCAGATCAGTTGCCGGGTCACCAGGAACGGCAGCAGGATGTCCGCGATCCGGGAGAACTCGCCGGCCCGGGCCACCAGGTAGTTCTCGTGGCAGCCATACGAGTTGCCCGCGGAGTCGGTGTTGTTCTTGAACAGGAAGATGTCCCCGCCGATGCCCTCGTCGGCCAGCCGCCGCTCGGCGTCGACCAGCAGATCCTCCAGGATCCGCTCGCCCGCCTTGTCGTGCGTGACCAGCTGGTTGAGGTCGTCACACTCCGCGGTCGCGTATTCGGGGTGCGATCCGACGTCCAGGTAGAGCCGGGAGCCGTTGCGCAGGAACACGTTCGACGATCGTCCCCAGGACACGACCCGCCGGAACAGGTAGCGCGCCACCTCGTCCGGGGACAGGCGCCGCTGCCCGTGGAACGTGCAGGTGACCCCGAATTCGGTCTCGATGCCGAAGATCCGCCGCTGCATCTCTCCACACTAGGCGCTCGGAGCGAAAACCTCGCTGTGCCGTTCGGGGGTTACCGGGTTGTGTCGCGGTTTTTCCTGTCACAGTCCGCGGAATGAGACGGCCGAGCGATCACACGGCGCAGGCGCCGTCCGCGCAGTCCCCGCCACCGCCGGGCACCGGCGAGGGCGCGGTTTCCTGGGCCACCCGCTCCAGGACCTGCAGGAACACCGACGCCTCCTGGGCGCCCTGCACCGCGTACTTGTCCTCGAACACGAAGGTCGGCACCGCGCTGACGCCCAGCGCCCGGGCGTGCTCCAGCTCCTCCCGGACCTCGGCCGTGCCATCGTCCCCGGCCAGGAACTCGGCGACCCGCGCCTGGTCCAGCCCGGCCCGCTGCGCCAGCGCCACCAGGTCCTCGGGCCGGCCGACGTCGGCGCCCTCGGTGAAGTAGCCGGCCAGCAGGGTGTTCTTGAGCGTCGTCTGGACGTCGCGGCCGTACTCCTGCCCGGCCAGCCACAGCAGCCGGTGCGCGGTGAAGGTGTTGACCGCCCGGGTCTTGTCCATCCGGAACTCCAGGCCCTCGCCCTTGGCGATCTGGCTGACCTGGGCGTGTTTGTCCCGGAACCCGGGCCCGAACTTCCGATCGGTGTACTCGTAGAGCGGCACCGAGGCGTCCGGGGTGGTCGGGTCCAGCTGGAACGGCCGGAACGTCACCGTGACCTCGTCCGCGCCCGGGAACGCGGCCAGCGCGCGCTCGAACCGCGCCTTGCCGATGTAGCACCAGGGGCAGGCGATGTCGGAATAGATGTCGACCTTCACGCCCCGGTCAACCCGGGGCGTGCGGGATTTCTTCCCGGCTGGGACCTCAGCTGTCGGTCTTGGGCTCGTCCGGCTTGTCCTCGGACTTGTCCTCGTCCTCGGCCGGTTCCGGCGCGGCCGGCAGCACCGCGGACAGCGCGGCCCCGGTGATCCGGCGGAACGCCCGGGTCGGCCGGATGCGGTCCAGCACGGCCACCTCGAGCCGGTCGATGTCCAGCAGCCCGGACTCCCCAGAGCCGCCGCTGCCGCCGTTGCTCGACGCCGAGCCGGATGCCCCGGCCGAGCCCCCGGAGGCGCTCCCCAAGCCGCTCAGCGCCTTCACGGCCACTTCCAGCGCGGCCGGCAGCTCCATGCCCTCGGTGTAGGTGTCCCGCAGCGCCGAGGAGATCGTGTCGGTCAGCCCGCCCATCACCATGAACTGCGGCTCGTCCACGATCGATCCGTCGTAGGTGAGCCGGAACATCTGGTCGGTCTCGGCGGTCTGGCCCACCTCGGCCACGCAGATCTCCACCTCGAACGGCTTGAGCTGCTCGGTGAAGATGCTGCTCAGGGTCTGGGCGTACACGTTGGCCAGCTGCCGGGCGGACACGTCGCGCCGGTCGTAGGAGTAGCCCCACAGGTCCACGTGCCGGATGCCGGCCCGGCGCAGGCTGTCGAACTCGCTGTAGCGGCCGGCCGCGGCGAAGCCGATGCGGTCATAGATCTCCGAGACCTTGTGCAGCGTGCTCTTCGGCGGGATCTCCGCGACGAACAGCACCCCGCCCGCGTACTTCAGCACGACCACGCTCTTGCCCCGGGAGATGCCCTTGCGGGCCAGCTCGGAGCGCTCACGCATCAGCTGCTCGGGCGAGGCGTACAGCGGCATGGTCACGTTGGACTCCTGGAGGGTTGAGATTAGGTGCGGGCGGGAGCGGTCAGCGGTTGGGGTGTTCCATGCGGCCGGCGACCACGGCCTCGGCCACCTCCGCGGTGCGCTCCTCGGGCAGCTTCACCGCGCCGTCGGCCGCGGTCACGGTGACCACCGTGGGGTAGATCCTGCGGGCCACGTCCGGGCCGCCGGTCGCGGAGTCGTCGTCGGCCGCGTCGTAGAGCGCCTCGATCGCGTTGCGCACCGCGGTGTCCGCGTCCGCGTTCGGGTCGAAGGTCTTCTTCAGCGCCGATTTCGCGAAGAGCGAACCGGAGCCGATGCCGTGGTATCCCGACAGTTCCTCGAACCGGCCGCCGGACACGTCGAAGGACACGATCCGCCCGGCCCGGTCCGGGTCGGGCGCCTCGGTGTCGTAACCGACGAACAGCGGCACGGCGACCAGTCCGGCCATGGCCGCGTCCAGGTTGCCGCGCACCATGGTGGCCAGCTTGTTGGCCTTACCGTCCAGGGACAGCGAGACGCCCTCGATCTTCTCGTAGTGCTGCAGTTCCACCGCGTAGAGCCGCAACAGTTCCACGCCGATGCCCGCGCTCCCCGCGATGCCCGCCGCCGAGTAGGTGTCGGTGACGTACACCTTGTCCATCGTGTTGTAGGCGATCAGGTTGCCCGAGGTGGCGCGCCGGTCACCGGCGATCAGCACGCCGCCGCGGAACATCACGGCCACCACGGTGGTGCCGTGCGGGACCTGCACCGGGCTCGTTCCCGGTTGCCGCCCGGCGGCGAATCGGTTGCCCGGCAGCAACTCGGGCGCCTGCACCCGCAGGAAGTCGGTGAACGAGGACGTTCCGGTGGTCAGATGGGCAGCGGTCAGTCCAACGCCCTGGCCGAAGCGGGACGGCGTGGGTTCCATACGGGCTTTGTTCTCCTGTCACATTCACGCGGGCGGGGACGCGCCCCGTTACCGGGGCAAGCGACAGCAACGCTAACGAACAGTCGGGACGGACGAGCGCGACACGCGCGGGGATCAGCTACCGGCGAAACCGGTCACTGGCCGCCCTTCTGCACGTAGGCACGCACGAAGTCCTCGGCGTTCTCCTCCAGCACGTCGTCGATCTCGTCCAGGATGGCGTCGACGTCCTCGTTGAGCTGCTCGCGCCGTTCCTGACCCGCCGGGGCACCGCCCTCGACATCGTCGTCACCGTCGCCGCCGCCTTGCCGTTGAACCTGCTCCTGGGCCATGTTCGCCTCCCGAGCTGACCTGCGTTCGCCGTTTCCGGCCTATCTGAAGAGATTACCCAGCAGAACCGACACCAGGCGAGGATTGCCACGCACCGTGTCGATCACGGTGCGTCAACGGTTTCATCCCCGGGTCAGCGCGGAGACCAGGTCGTCGGCCGTCTCTGCCGCCTCCAGCAGGGCTCCGACGTGCGCTTTCGTCCCGCGCAGCGGTTCCAGCGTCGGGATGCGCACCAGTGACTCGCGGCCCAGGTCGAAGATGACCGAATCCCACGATGCGGCCGCGATCGCCGCCGGGTAGCGCTCAAGGCACTTGCCGCGGAAGTAGGCGCGGGTGTCCTCCGGCGGCTTGGTCACCGCCTCGCGCACCTCCTCCTCGCTGACCAGGCGCTTCATCGAGCCGCGGGAGACCAGCCGGTTGTACAGGCCCTTGTCCAGCCGCACGTCGCTGTACTGCAGGTCGACCAGGTGCAGCCGCGGGGAGCCCCAGCCCAGGTTGTCCCGGGAGCGGAAGCCCTCCAGCAGCCGCAGTTTGGCCGGCCAGTCCAGCCGGTCGGCGCATTCCGTCGGGTCGCGGGCCAGGCAGTCCAGCACCTCGCCCCAGGTGCGCAGAACGTCCATGGAGACCCGGTCGGCGCCTTCCTGCTCCACGTGCTGGCTGGCCAGTTCGTGGTAGGCGAACTGCATGTCCAGGCCGGTCCACTTGCGGCCGTTGGCCAGTTCCACCGTCGTCTTGAGCGTCGGGTCGTGGCTGATCTGGTGCACCGCGCGGACCGGGTCGGCCAGCCGCAGGTGGTCGAACCGCTGTCCGGCCTCGATCATGTCCAGCACCAGTGCGGCGGTGCCGACCTTGAGGTAGGTGGCGTACTCGGCCAGATTGGCGTCGCCGATGATCACGTGCAGCCTGCGATACTTGTCCGCGTCCGAGTGCGGCTCGTCGCGGGTGTTGATGATGCCGCGCTTGAGCGTGGTCTCCAGGCCGACCTCGACCTCGATGTAGTCGGCGCGCTGGGACAGCTGGAATCCCGGCTTGTCGCCGGTGGCGCCCAGCCCGACCCGGCCGGCGCCGCACATCACCTGGCGGGTGGCGAAGAACGGGGTGAGCCCGCCGATCACCGCGGTGAACGGGGTGCTGCGGGCCATCAGGTAGTTCTCGTGGGTGCCGTAGCTGGCGCCCTTGCCGTCCACGTTGTTCTTGTACAGCTGCAGTCGCGGCTGGCCGGGCACGGTGGCGGCCTTGAGCGCGGCCTCCTCCATCACCCGCTCGCCCGCCTTGTCCCAGATGACCGCGTCCCGGGCGTTGGTGACCTCGGGCGCGGAGTACTCGGGGTGGGCGTGGTCGACGTAGAGCCGGGCGCCGTTGGTGAGGATCACGTTGGCCGCGCCGAGGTCGTCCACGTCCGGGTCGCCCTGCGGGGCGCCGGGCGCGCCGAGGTCGAAGCCGCGGGCGTCGCGCAGCGGCGATTCCACCTCGTAGTCCCAGCGGGCGCGGCGCGCCCTCGGCACCTCGGCCGCCGCGGCATAGGCCAGCACGACCTGCGTCGAGGTCAGCACCGGGTTCGCCGTGGCATCGCCGGGAACGGAGATGCCGTATTCCACCTCGGTACCCATGATCCGCCTCATGTCCTCCAGCCTACGGGTGCGACCATCGGTTTGTGGCCTCGGATGAACTGGTGTCGCGTTACGACGAACACGGTGCGGTCATCGGCGCGGTGCCCCGGGCGGTCATGCGAGCCGAAGGGCTCTGGCACGCGGCCACTCTGGTGCTGGTCCGCTCCCCCGACGGCGAACGGGTCTATGTGCATCGCCGGAGCGCCGACAAGGACGTTTTCCCGGGGTTGCACGACTGCTGGGCCGGCGGGGTGGTCGCGGCCGGGGAGACGCCGGATGAGGGCGCGGAACGGGAGCTGGCCGAGGAACTGGGCATCACCGGGGCGCCACTGGCCAAGCTGTTCGACTTTCGTTACGTGGCACCGCCGATCCGTTACCACGCCTTCACCTACGAGGTGTGCTGGTCCGGTCCGGTGGTGCACCAGCCGGAAGAGGTCGTGGCCGGCTGGTGGATGCCGCTGACCGAACTGCGGGAACGGCTGGCCGACCCAGAGTTCGGCTTCGTGCCCGACGGCCGGGCCGCCATCGAGAAATGGTTTGCCGCGCGGGAAAGCTGAGCGCACGCACATGGAGTGCCCCGCGGAGCCGGGGGACGAAGGCTCCGCGGGGCACTTGACCCGGGCGAGGTCACATGGTCGGCGTGGTGGTCTTGGTGGCCAGTTCGGCCAGCAACTGACGAGCCAGTTCGGCGTTGCGCGGCTGGCACAGCACGTCGTAGCGACGGGCCACCAGCTGACTCTGCGAGACGAAGTCGCGCTGGCCGTGCGTGGCGCCGTAGCGCACCGCCGAGCTGGCCAGGCCGAAGCCGACGCCGATGACCAGGCCGATGAGCATCGGCGCCAGTCCGGCGGCCGGGGTGAAGATGCTCAGCAGCAGGCCCACGAACAGGCCCAACCAGGCCCCGCCGGCCGCGCCGGTGCCGAGTACCCGGCCCCAGGTCAGCCGGGCCTGGACCTTCTCCACGATCATCGGCTCGACGCCGACGATGGTCACGTCCTGCACCGGGAAGTTGTTGTCCGACAGGTAGTCCACCGCGCGCTGGGCCTGCTCGTAGGTGTCGTACGAGCCGATCGGCCACCCGCTGGGCGGCGTGGGCAGACCAGCGGCGCCAGCGGTGTTCGGTGCGAATGTGGCGGTCATAAGTCTCACCCTCCGAGACTGAAGTTTGAGTCCCTTTGGCCTGTTCAACGCCGGGCTCCCGGCGGCTTGTGCCCGATGCCGGAAGTCCACAGACGACTATCAGGAAGCTCTCAGCGAACGCTCGGGCGCAGCACGCGTTCGAACCAGTGCTCGGCGTAGGGTTCGCGGTTGTAGGCGGGGATTTCGGTGCTGGGC
Organism: Pseudonocardiaceae bacterium; assembly: GCA_035551355.1. Lineage (GTDB taxonomy): Bacteria > Actinomycetota > Actinomycetes > Mycobacteriales > Pseudonocardiaceae > DATATV01. Next base: position 55,884 of record DASZNF010000017.1, read on the forward strand.
TCGGTCTGTTGCGCCGCGTCGACCTCAGCGTCCGAGGCCGGGCGGCCGTGATAGCGGGACACGATGTCGGTGAAGTAGGCGCGCAGCAGCGCGGCCGAGGAGGGCGCGCCGATCGGTTCCGGGGCAACAGAAAGCACCAAGCGAGACTAACGAAACCCATACCGCCCAGCCGAAATGCCACGCGGCACGCCCCGAAACCCGGGCGTGCCGCGCGTTCGACCGCTTGCTACAGGTACTGTCCGGTGTTCGTGGTGGTGTCGATCGCCCGCCCCGACTCCTGGTTCTTGCCGGTGACGAGGGTGCGGATGTAGACGATCCGCTCCCCCTTCTTGCCGGAGATCCGGGCCCAGTCGTCCGGGTTGGTGGTGTTGGGCAGGTCCTCGTTCTCCGCGAACTCGTCGACGATCGCGTTCAGCAGGTGCTGCACGCGCAGGCCGGGCTGCTTGGTCTCCAGCACCGACTTGATCGCCGCCTTCTTCGACCGGTCCACGATGTTCTGGATCATGGCGCCGGAGTTGAAGTCGCGGAAGTACAGGACCTCCTTGTCCCCGTTGGCGTAGGTCACCTCCAGGAACCGGTTCTCCTCGCTCTCGGCGTACATGCGCTCGACGGTGTGCTGAATCATCGCGTCGATGCAGGTGCGCCGGTCGCCGCCGAACTCGGCAAGGTCCTCGCTGTGGATCGGCAGGTTCGAGGTGAGGTACTTGGAGAAGATGTCCTTGGCCGCCTCGGCGTCCGGACGCTCGATCTTGATCTTCACATCGAGCCGGCCCGGCCGCAGGATCGCCGGGTCGATCATGTCCTCGCGGTTGGAGGCGCCGATGACGATGACGTTCTCCAACCCCTCCACACCGTCGATCTCGGACAGCAGCTGCGGCACGATCGTGGTCTCCACGTCGGAGGACACGCCGCTGCCCCGGGTGCGGAAGATCGAGTCCATCTCATCGAAGAACACGATCACCGGAGTGCCTTCGGAGGCCTTCTCCCTGGCCCGCTGGAAGATCAGCCGGATGTGCCGTTCGGTCTCGCCGACGAACTTGTTCAGCAGCTCCGGGCCCTTGATGTTCAGGAAGTAGGACTTGGCCTGACCATCGTCGTCCCCGCGGGCCAAGGCAACCTGCTTGGCCAGCGAGTTGGCCACCGCCTTGGCGATCAGCGTCTTGCCGCAGCCAGGCGGGCCGTAGAGCAGCACGCCCTTGGGCGGGCGCAGTTCGTACTCGGCGAACAGGTCGGAGTGCAGGAAGGGCAGTTCGACCGCGTCACGAATCTGCTCGATCTGGCGGAACAGGCCACCGATGTCCTCGTAGCGGACGTCGGGCACCTCCTCCAGCACCAGGTCCTCCACCTCGGCCTTGGGCACCCGTTCGTAGGCGTAGCCGGCCTTTCCGTCGACCAGCAGCGAATCGCCGGGCTTGATGGTGGCGTCGGCCAGCGAGTCGGCCAGCCAGACCACCCGCTCCTCGTCGGCGTGACCGACCACCAGGGCGCGCAGCGGCCCGCCCTCGGGTTCGGCGGGCAGCACCTCACGCAGTGCGCACACCTCGCCCGTTCGTTCGAAATTCCCTCCTTCGACCACGGTGAGCGCCTCGTTGAGCCGCACCGACTGACCGACCCGGAGCTCTTCGCCTTCCACCGCTGGAGATACGGCGACGCGCATCCGGCGACCCGAGGTGAACACGTCGACCGTGTTGTCCTCGAATCGACGGAGGAACACTCCGTACCCACTCGGTGGCTGGGCGAGCCGGTCGACTTCTTCACGCAGGGCGAGAAGTTGACCCCGGGCCTCACGCAGCGTGTCGACCAGTTTCGCGTTCCGCTCGGTGAGCTGGCTCACACGTTCGGTCGCTTCGGCCAGGCGCTGCTCGAGCACCCGGGCCTGCCGCGGCGAGTCACTGATCTTGCGGCGCAAAAGCGCGATTTCATCTTCAAGAAAACGGATCTGCGCGGACAACTCGGCACTGCTCTGGCCGGTGCTCCGCTCGCCACCCTCCTCGGGCTGGCTGTTGGGATGGTCGTGCTGCATGTCCGGCACCTTCCTTCCCGCGGTCGTGTCCCCCACGGTACCGGCGATCACCGTCAATCGGGTGGATCTGTCCAGGTACTGGACCGGTCACAGTTCGGCTTCCGCCCGAGCGGGCGGCTTCGCTACTCCATCCCGGTGGCGATCGACGCCACCGGACAGCTACTTTGCGTCCAATCTTTAGCCCAACCGCGTTCATGCCGATGACAACGCAAAACCCCCTGTGAGAGCGGTAAAGGAGCCCGTCGTGCGAAGCGGTTGGGTGCACGGCCGAACACGCTGGGTCATCGCCGCCGGCGGTCTGGCGGTGATCGTGCTCGGGTTCGGATCACTGTGGGTGTCGGGCGTGTTCCGGGCCACCGGAACGGGGTCAGCAACCGCACAGGTTTCGACGCCTCGCGCTGTGGCGCAACGGTTCGTCACCGCGATGGTGGCTCGGGACGCGGCCACGGTGACCGCGTTGATCTGTGATCGCGACCAAGGGGCCGCGTTCGCCGCGCAGCTGACCCAGGGCACCGAGCGGACCACCGCGGCCAGCCTGTCCGGCGATCCGAAGGTCAACGGGGACACCGCGGTGCAACCGGTGCATTACCAGGTCAGCATCGGGTCGGCCCGGCAGGCCGGGGACAGCGAGATCGTGCTGCGCCGCACCGCGAACTCGTGGTGTGTCACCGACATCGCCGGGGCGGCCTGAGCGTCGCCGAGGGCGGACCGGCGCGGATTCGCGGGTTCCGCGGCGCCCCGGACGTATCGCCGCGTCGGGAGATCCGTACGGCGAATCCGGTGGAAGCGATAGCGTGCAGCCCTAGCGTGTCACACGACGAGGGGCCAGCTCATGACCTATCCGCCGCAGCAGCCGGGCCCGTACGGTCAGCAGCCGGGGCAGCAACCGAGTCCGTACGGCCAACAGCCGGATCCCTATGCCCAGCAACAGGGTCAGCAGCCAGGACCGTACGGCGCCCCGAACCCCTACGGCCAGCAGCCGGGACAGCCGGGCGGTTACGGTCAGCCAGGGTCGTTCGGCCAGCCGGGTGGTTTTGGCCAGCAGCCCGGCCAACCAGGGAGTTATGGCCAGCCGGGCGCGCCGGACCAGTTCAGCGGCTGGGGCCAGCAGCCGCCCGGGTTCCCATCGGGCATGCCGCCGAAGAAACCGCGCAACACCGGGCTGCTGGTGGGCGTCATCATCGCCGTGGTCGTGGTGCTGGCCGGTCTCGGGGTCGGCGGGTATTTCCTGTTCGGGCACAAGAGCAATTCGTCCAACACCGCCGCCGGCGGGTTTTCGCCGAGCAGTTCGGCCGGCAGCGGCGGTTCCGGCTCCGGTTCCGGCGGGTCGGGTTCGGGTGGCAGTGGTTCCGGGGGTGCGACCGCCACCAGCGCGCAGTCGCTGGCCACCGCGGCGCTGAACGCGGTCAACGCGCACAGCCCCGACGGTTTCAACCAGCTTCTCTGCACGGACGCGAACGTCAAGACCAACCAGGCGCCGTCCAAGGAGACGATGGACAACGACCAGCTGAAGGTGACCCCGGAAAACCTTCAGGTCAACGGAAACAACGCGACCGCGACCTTCCAGGAGAACGGTCTGGACACCAACGGTCAGCCCGCCACCGTGCAGGGCACGCTGACCCTGCAGAACAACGGCGGCAGCTGGTGCATCGAGAAGGTGGTCGGCTGACCGGCGGGCTCAGCCGGTGCTGGGGCGGCGCTGCTGGCGCATCGGGGTGACGCCCTCGGCCAACTTGCGGGTGGTGAGCAGGAACGCGGTGTGCGCGACCATCCGGTGTTCCGGGCGGACGGCCAGGCCGACCACGTGCCAGGGCCGCATCAGTGTTTCCCACGCCTCCGGCTCGGTCCAGCACTGCTGTTCCCGGATCGCCTCGGTCACCCGGGACAGCTGGGTCGTGGTGGCCACGTAGACCACCAGGATGCCGCCGGAGATCAGGCTGGCCGCCACCGTGGGCAGCACGTCCCACGGGGCCAGCATGTCCAGCACCACCCGGTCCACCTGCTCGTCGGCGTCGTGGGTGATGACGTCGGCCACCCGCAGTGTCCAGTTCGCGGGCGGCGCGCCGACGAACTCGTGCACGTTGCGGACGGCGTGCTCGGCATGGTCGGGCCGCGCCTCGTAGGAGGTGACGGTGCCCTCCGGGCCGACCGCGCGCAGCAGCGAGCAGGTCAGCGCACCCGACCCGGCACCGGCCTCCAGCACTCGCGCGCCCGGGAAGACGTCGCCCCACATCAGGATCTGCGCGGCGTCCTTCGGGTAGATCACCTGCGCGCCGCGCGGCATGGACAGCACGTAGTCGGCCAGCCGGGGGCGCAGCGCGAGGAACGACATGTTGCCCGATGAGGTGACGATCGAGCCCTCGTCCAGGCCGATGATCTTGTCGTGGTCCAGCGCGCCGCGGTGGGTGTGGTAGGTCTGCCCCGGCGTCAGCACGACCGTGTAGTGCCGGCCTTTCGGGTCGGTCAACTGGACCCGGTCGCCGGGACGGAACGGGCCGCTGGCAGTGCTCACCGAGGAACGCCTTTCGATTTCGGATTGTCAGAAGAGAACACCGGGCAGGGTCGGCCCGCCCGGTGTATCAGAACTCCAGGCACGGTAACCGCTCGGCTCGCGGTGCCACCGTGCTGGGAGTTCTGCTTCGATCCTGGCAGAAGGACCGATCAGCCCATGGCCCGGGCCGCCAGCGCCGCGCGCAGGTCCTCGCGCAGCAGCACCCCGGAGGGGCGGCCATCCTCGTCGACCACGAGGAATTGCCAGGCCGCGGTTTCCCGGACCCGCGCGGCGATCTCCTCGCCCGGTTCACCGGCGAACAGCACGGTGTCCGGCCGGATCGGGAAGGCGGCCTGTTCGGCCGGGGCCAGCGGGGAGGTCATGGCCAGTTGCTGGGCGGCGACCTCGTCGAGCAGTCCGGCCGCCATGCCGTCCGGGCGCACCAGCACCACGCCCCGGCCGGCCGCCGCGTGCAGCGTGTCGGCCACCGGGCTTTCCGCGGGCAGTTGCAGGACCGGGCGCAGAATCTGGCTCAGCAGCAACCCTTCCGGCCATTCCCGCTTCTGGTCGGCGGCCAGTTCGCTGCTCGCGCCCGCCGCCACGAACCACGCGGTGAACAGCGACACGCCCAGCCACAGCCACTGCATGGGGTCGGACACCAGCAGCCGGTTGATGGCCCAGATGACCAGCCCGACCGCGACGATGCCGCCACCGACCACGGCCAGCCGGGTGCCCAGCCGGCGTTTGCCGGTGAGCTTCCAGATGCCGGCGCGCAGCATCAGCCCGCCGTCCAGCGGCACGCCGGGCAGCAGGTTGAACCCGGCGACCAGCAGGTTGGCCAGCCCGCAGCCGTGCAGCAGCACTTCGACGGTGCCGGTGGGGTGCAGCACGAGGATGGCCAGGAAGCACACCCCGGCCAGCAGCAGCGACACCGCCGGACCGGCCGCGGCGACCCAGCCTTCCTGGCCGGGCTCCCGGGGGGAGCGGCTCACCTCGGTGAGGCCGCCGAGCAGGAACAGCCGCAGCCGCCGGACCGGGATGTTCATGGCCAGGGCGACCAGGCAGTGGCCGAGTTCGTGGGCGATCACCGACAGACCGAGCACGATGGTGAAGGCGAGGGCGACGCCGATGGCCGCCCAGATGTTCACGCCGGGTTCCTGCACCCGGGCCAGCGTGGTGTAGGTGATGGTCACCACCAGCGAGCCGAGCCACCAGGATGGCGAGAGCAGCACCGGGACGCCGCGCACGCGGAACAGGAGCAGGCCGCCGACCTCGTCGAGGGTCCGGTTTCGTCGGGTATGCGCGGTCACGGAAGGTAGCCTAGATCCCGCCACGTCTACGTGCCGTGAGACCGGTGTGTCGGTGGGTTGGCATACTCTCCGCATCATGGTCGACACGGTGACGGAACAACCAGTATCCGAACGCACGCGGCGTCGACCGGCCCTGTCGCCGTCACGCGCCAGCGATTTCAAGCAGTGCCCGTTGCTCTACCGCTTTCGGGCGGTGGACCGGTTGCCGGAGAAGGCAACCCGGGCGCAGGTGCGCGGCACGGTGGTGCACGCCGCGCTGGAGCGGATGTTCGGGCTGCCCGCGGCCGAGCGGGTGCCGGATGCGGCGCGGGCGTTGATCCAGCCGTGCTGGAGCGATCTGCTGGCCGAGCGGCCGGAGCTGGTGGAGATGTTCGACGGGGCCGACGACCCGGAGATCGAGCAGTGGCTGGAGTCGGCGCGGGCGTTGCTGGGCGGGTATTTCGGTTTGGAGGATCCGCGCGGGCTGGAGCCGCAGGCGTGCGAGCTGCGGGTGGAGACCGAGCTGGAGTCCGGGTTGCTGCTGCGTGGTTTCATCGACCGGCTGGACGTGGCGCCCAGCGGTGACATCCGGGTGGTCGACTACAAAACGGGTGCGGCGCCCCGGGAGTTCTTCGAGGCCAAGGCGCTGTTCCAGATGAAGTTCTATGCCCTGGCGCTGTACCGCTTGCGTGGTGTCGTGCCGAGGGTGCTGCGGCTGATGTACCTGGCCGACAAGCAGGATCTGGTCTACTCGCCCGACGAGGCGGAGCTGATCCGGTTCGAGAAGTTGCTGGACGCGGTGTGGCAGGCGATCCTGCGGGCCGGCAAGACCGGCGACTTCCCGCCGAACCCGAGCCGGCTGTGCGACTACTGCGACCACAAGCCGCTGTGCCCGGCGTTCGGCGGTACCCCTCCCCCGTACCCGGGTTGGCCGGACGACGGGGCCAGTGCGAGTGAGTCCGCTTTGGATCGGGCAGACTGAGGCGGTGGGTTTGTCTGCCTTCTACCAGCCGCTAGGTGACAATCGCTACCGTTCGACGAAGTGGACCACCGGTCCATGGTCGAGCGAGAGCCAGCACATGGGTCCGCCCTCGGCGCTGCTGCTCCGCGAGCTGGAGCGCGCCGCATCGAACCCGGATGGCTCCTTCGCCCGGATCACCGTGGAGATCCTTGGGCCGGTACCGGTGGCCGAGGTCGAAGTCCGGGCCAAAGTAGACCGTCCCGGTAGGTCGGTCGAACTACTGTCGGCCGAACTTGTCGCGGGTGGCCGGGCGGTGGCGCGGGCGTCCGCGTGGCGCATGATCGCCACCGACACGACCGAGGTGTCGGCCGGGCTGGGCAACCCGTTGCGCTCCCCCGAACAAGCCGAGCCTGTGTTCGGCCGGCCGGAGGGCTGGCACCCCGGTTACCTGGACGCGATGGAATGGCTGTCGTTGAAGGGCGGCATCCACGAGTTGGGGGACGCCACGGTGTGGGTTCGTCAGCGGGTGCCGCTGGTCGAGGGCGAGCGCCCCAGTGGCTTGCAGCGCCTGCTCACCGTCGCCGACTCCGGCAACGGCGTGTCGAATCGCCTCGATCTGCGGCGCTGGCTGTTCATCAACACGGAGCTGACCGTGCACGTGTGGCGCGAGCCCAAGGGCGAGTGGATCGGGCTGGACGCGACCACGGCCGTCGGCTCGAACGGGGTCGGTACGGCGAGCAGCGTGCTGCATGACATCGACGGCCCGGTTGGGCGCGGCGCGCAGGCGTTGCTGGTGCGTCCGAGGTAGCCCCGGGGTGAGGTTGGGGGAAGAGCCCCGCTGTCCGTGCCGCGGGCGAGCCCAAAAAAGATCACCGGCCCACAATCCCGGCAACAGCAAGGAAAATGGGCCGGTGACCGGAACGGACTCAGGGCCGGCAGCTCCGAGACTTCACAGTCGGCAGGACCGGATGTCCGACGCCAGCACCGCCTTCGCGCCCAGCGCCGCCAACTCGTCCATCAACTGGTTGGCCTGCCGCCGCGGCACCATCGAGCGCACCGCGACCCAGCCCGGGTTGGCCAGCGGCGCGACCGTGGGCGATTCCACCCCGGGCGTCGTGGCCACGGCCTGGTCCAGCAGCTCCTGCGGGCAGTCGTAGTCGAGCATCAGGTACTGCTGCGCATAAACCACACCCTGCAGGCGCGCGGCGAGCTGGGTTTTGGCCGGCCGGTCCTCGGCATCGGCGCCCTCGATGAGCACCGCCTCGGACACGCAGATCGGGTCGCCGAACGCGACCAGGTTGTGCTGGCGCAACGTCCGGCCGGAGCCGACCACGTCGGCGACCGCGTCGGCCACGCCGAGCTGGACCGAGATTTCCACGGCCCCGTCCAGGCGGATCACCTCGGCGGTGAGTCCTTGCCGGGCCAGGTTGTCCCGGACCAGCCGGGGGTAGGAGGTGGCCAGGCGCTTTCCGGCCAGGTCGGCCACGGTCCAGTCGTGACCGGCCGGGGCGGCGTAGCGGAAGGTGGAACCGCCGAAACCGAGCGCGAGCCGTTCGGTGACGGCGGCGCCGGAGTCGAGGGCGAGGTCGCGGCCGGTGATGCCCAGGTCCAGTTCACCCGAACCGACATAGATGGCGATGTCCTTGGGCCGCAGGAAAAAGAATTCGACGTCGTTGGCCGGGTCGAGCACGGTCAGGTCCCGCTGCTCGTGCCGCTGCCGGTATCCGGCTTCGGTGAGCATCTCGGTGGCGGCGACGGCCAACGCGCCCTTGTTGGGCAGGGCTACCCGCAACATGGTTGTACTCCAAGGGGTCGACGAGCAAGGGATGTCGGGACGGACCGATCAGAGATGTCGGTACACGTCCGACAGGTCCAATCCCCGCCCGAGCATCAGCACCTGCAGCCGGTACAGGAGCTGGGACACCTCCTCGGCCAAACGCTCGTCGGACTCGTACTCGGCGGCGATCCACACTTCGCCTGCCTCTTCGAGCACCTTCTTGCCCTGCGCGTGCACACCGTCATCCAGGGCGGCCACGGTGGCCGATCCTTCCGGGCGCTGGTCCGCGCGGTCGCGCAGTTCGGCGAACAGCTCGTCGAACGTCTTCACGACTCCGATTCTCTCATCAGCCACTATCCGCCGGTCAGGCGGCCTCGGCCTGCCGGATGCCGGCGAAGAACCCGGCGTCCACACCGACGAGCGACGCACGTTGCACGCGCCGCTCCCCGGCCGGCACCGGCACCTCCGAGGGCACCACCAGCACCGTGCACCCGGCCGTCTCGGCCGAGATGGCGCCGGTCGGCGAGTCCTCCACGGCCACGCAGTCACCCGGGTCCACGCCGAGCAACCGGGCCGCACGCAGGTACGGCTCGGGCAGCGGCTTGTTGCGACCGTCGACCTCGTCGCCGCACACGGAGGCGTCGAAGAACTCCCGCCCGATGGTGTTCAGCGCAACCTCGGTCAGCCTCCGCTCGGTCGAGGTCACCAGCGCGCAGGTGAATCCGGCCGCCCGCACCGAGACCAGCGCCTCGCGCGCCCCCGGCTTCCACACCAGGCCGTCCACGAACAACTCGCCGGTGCGCTCGTCCAGCCACTTGGCCGCGCGCGCCATCTCGGCCGGATCGGGCTCCCGGCCGACCTCCTCGAACAGGATGCGCATCGTTCGGTCCACATTGGACCCGACGAGTGAATCCCTTGCCGCTTGCGACAATTCGCCACCCAGCTGCGCGGCCAGCTCGTTGAGCCCGATGGTCCAGAGTTTCTCGGAGTCCACCAGGGTGCCGTCCATGTCCCACAACAGGGCGGCCGGTTCGTCGGCTCGGTCAGACATTGAAGTACTTGGCCTCCGGGTGATGAACCACGATCGCGTCGGTCGACTGCTCGGGATGCAGCTGCGACTCCTCGGACAGCTTGACCCCGATCCGTTCCGGCCCGAGCAGATCCACGATCTTTGCCCGGTCCTCCAGATTCGGGCAGGCGCCGTAGCCCAGCGAGAACCTCGCGCCGCGGTAGCCCAGCGAGAAGAAGTCGGTCACCGACTCCGGGTCCTCCGCCGCCACCGCGCGCCCGTCGGGCATGAGCAGCTCCGCCCGCACCCGGGCGTGCCAGTACTCGGCCAGCGCCTCGGTCAGCTGCACGCCCAGCCCGTGCACCTCCAGGTAGTCCCGGTAGGCGTCGGCGGCGAACAGTTCGTTGGCGGTGTCGGCGATCGGCTGGCCCATGGTGACCACCTGCAGGCCGACCACGTCCACCTGCCCGCGCTCCACGGCCAGCTCCCGCGGCCGGAAGAAGTCGGCAAGGCACAGCCTGCGGTCCCGGCGCTGCCGGGGGAAGGTGAACCGGCAGCGCTCGGCCGCGTCCGGCGTCGGCTCGGCCAGCACCACCAGGTCGTTCCCGTCGGTCACGCACGGGAAGTACCCGTACACGACCGCCGCGTGGGCCAGCACCTGGTCGGTGGCCAGCCGGTCCAGCAGCTCCCGCAACCGCGGCCGCCCCTCGGTCTCCACCAGCTCCTCGTAGCTGGGTCCCTGCCCACCGCGCACCCCGCGCAACCCCCACTGGCCCAGGAACAGCGCCCGCTCGTCGAGCATCGAGGCGTAGTCGCTCAGCACGATTCCCTTGTGCACCCGGGAACCCCAGAACGGCGGCACCGGCACCGGCACGTCGATGGCCACATCGGACCGGGCGGGCAGGTCTTCCGGTTCCGGGTCGGCCTTGGCCCGGCGGGCCTCGGCGATCCGCCGGGACCGCTCGTGCCGGGCCCGGCGCTCGGCGATCTTGGCCTTCTCCGCCGCGTCGGCCGCCGGGGCCTCGCCCCGCTTGGCCGCCATCACGGTGTCCATCAGCCGCAGGCCCTCGAACGCGTCCCGGGCGTAGCGGACGTCACCGGCGTACAGCTCGGCCAGGTCGTTCTCCACGTAGCCACGGGTGAGGGCCGCGCCGCCGAGCAGCACCGGCCAGCGCTCGGCCACGCCCCGGGAGTTCATCTCCTCCAGGTTTTCCTTCATCACCACGGTCGACTTGACCAGCAGCCCGGACATGCCGATGGCGTCCACCTCGTGCTCGCCCGCGGCCTCCAGGATCGCGTTCACCGGCTGCTTGATGCCCAGGTTGATCACGTCGTAGCCGTTGTTGGACAGGATGATGTCCACCAGGTTCTTGCCGATGTCGTGCACATCGCCCTTGACCGTGGCCAGCACGATCCGGCCCTTGCCCGCCGAGTCGTCCTTGTCCATGTGCGGTTCCAGGTAGGCCACCGCCGTCTTCATCACCTCGGCCGACTGCAGCACGAACGGCAGCTGCATCTGCCCGGACCCGAACAGCTCGCCGACCGTCTTCATCCCGGCCAGCAGCGTCTCGTTGATGATCTGCAGCGCGGGCTTCTCGTCCAGCGCCGCGTCCAGGTCCGGCTCAAGGCCCTTGCGCTCGCCGTCCACGATCCGCCGCTCCAGCCGCTCGAACAGCGGCAGCGCGGCCAGCTCGGCGGCCCGGGTCTGCCGGTTCGAGGACGCGGTCACGCCCTCGAAAAGGGCCATGAACTTCTGCAGCGGGTCGTAGCCCTCCGCGCGCCTGTCATAGACCAGGTCCAGCGCGACCGTGCGCTGCTCCTCCGGGATCCGCGCGATGGGCACGATCTTGGACGCGTGCACGATCGCGGTGTCCAGCCCGGCCTCCCGGCACTCGTGCAGGAACACCGAGTTCAGCACCTGCCGAGCGGCCGGGTTGAGCCCGAAGGACACGTTGGACAACCCCAGCGTGGTCAGCACGTCGGGGTGGCGGCGCTTGAGTTCGCGGATCGCCTCGATGGTCTCCAGCGCGTCCCGGCGGGAGTCCTCCTGGCCGGTGGCGATGGTGAAGGTCAGGGTGTCCACGATGATGTCCGACTCGCGCAGCCCGAAGTCCCGGGTGATCTGCTCGATCAGCCGGTCGGCCACCGCGACCTTGGTGTCGGCGGTGCGGGCCTGCCCGGTCTCGTCGATGGTCAGCGCCACCACGGCCGCACCGTGCTCGGCGACCAGTTCCATCACCCGGGTGTAGCGGGACTCCGGGCCGTCGCCGTCCTCGAAGTTCACCGAGTTGACCGTGCACCGCCCACCCAGCCGCTCCAGGCCGGTCTGGATCACCGCGACCTCGGTGGAGTCCAGCATGATCGGCAGGGTGGACGCGGTGGCCAGCCGGGAGGCGTACTCGGCCATGTCCTTGGCGCCGTCCCGGCCCACGTAGTCCACGCACACATCGAGCATGTGCGCGCCGTCCCGGATCTGGCTGCGGGCGATGTCCACGCAGTCGCCCAGCCGTTGCTCCAGCATGGCCTCGCGGAACGCCTTGGAGCCGTTGGCGTTGGTCCGCTCGCCGACCATCAGCACGCTGGCCTCCTGGGCGAAGGGCACCAGCTGATACAGCGAGGACACGCCCGGCTCCGGCCGCACGTCCCGTTTGGTGGGCTGCTGCCCGCGCATGGCCTCGGCCAGCTGCCGGATGTGCTCGGGCGTGGTGCCGCAGCACCCGCCGACCAGGCCGACGCCGAACTCGCGGACGAAGCCGGTCAGCGCCCTGGTCAGCTCTTCGGGAGTGAGCGGGAAGACCGCCCCGTCCGGCCCCAGCACCGGCAGCCCCGCATTGGGCATGACCGAAACGGCTACGCGAGAGTGATGGGACAGGTAGCGCAGGTGCTCGCCCATCTCGGCGGGCCCGGTGGAGCAGTTCAGGCCGATCAGGTCGATGCCCAGCGGTTCCAGCGCGTTGAGCGCGGCGCCGATCTCCGAGCCGACCAGCATGGTCCCGGTGGTCTCCACGGTGACCTGGGCGATGATCGGCACGGTGCGACCCTCGGCGGTCATCGCCCGTTTGGCGCCCAGGATCGCCGATTTGGCCTGCAGCAGGTCCTGGCAGGTCTCCACGAGCACCGCGTCCACCCCGCCGGCCACCAGTCCGCGAACCTGTTCGGTGTAGGAGTCGCGCAGGGTGGTGAACGGGGCGTGGCCCAGCGAGGGCAGCTTGGTGCCAGGGCCGACCGAGCCCAGAACGAAACGGTCGCCGAACTCGTCGGCCACCTCCCTGGCCAACGCGGCCCCGGCCTCGGCCAACTCGCGGATTCTGTCCGAGATCCCGTACTCGCCCAGGTTGGTCATGTTGGCGCCGAAGGTGTTCGTCTCCACCGCGTCCGCGCCGACTTCGAGGTACTGTCGGTGAATCGCGCGAACGACGTCCGGACGAGTGACGTTGAGGATCTCGTTGCAGCCTTCGAGACCGTCGAAGTCGTCCAAGCTCAGGTCCTGGGCCTGCAGGGCGGTGCCCATGGCACCGTCGGCCACGACGACGCGCTCGGCGAGAGCAGCCAGCAGGGGGGACGACACGCGATCAGCCATGCTCCCAGCCTACGAGTTCCGGCTAGCGTCCATGTCAGTCGTAGGCTGACCCAGTGACCGATCCGGACTCTCGCCCAGACCTCCCCACCCCGCTGGTCGACCCTGTGCTGGTCGCCGCGTTCGAGGGGTGGAACGACGCTGGTGACGCCGCTACGACCGCTGTTGAGCACCTGGAGCTGAGCTGGGATGCCAAGCCGCTGGTCGAGCTCGACCCGGATGACTACTACGACTTCCAAGTGACCCGGCCCACAGTTCACATGGTGGACGGTGTCACCCGGAGGGTTGAATGGCCCACCACCCGTCTGTCGGTATGTCGCCCGCCGGGCGCGGGCATGGACGTGGTGTTGCTGCACGGGATCGAGCCGAACATGCGCTGGCGTCGGTTCTGCGGCGAGCTGATCGGCTTTCTCGATCAGTTCGGGGTCACCACGGTGGTCACCCTGGGGGCGTTGCTGGCCGACACACCGCACACCCGGCCGGTGCCGGTCACCGGCACCGCCTACGACAGCGAGTCGGCCGCCAAGTTCGGGCTGGAGACCTCCGGCTACGAGGGGCCGACCGGGATAGTGGGCGTGTTCCAGGATGCCTGCGTGCGGGCCGGGGTGCCCGCGGTGTCGCTGTGGGCGGCGGTGCCGCATTACGTGTCCCAGCCGCCCTCGCCCAAGGCAACCCTGGCGCTGCTGCACCGGGTGGAGGAGGTGCTGGACGTGGAGGTGCCGCTGGGTGAGCTGCCCACCCAGGCCGAGGAGTGGGAGCGCACGGTCAGCGAGATGGCGGACGAGGACGAGGACGTGCGCAACTACGTGCGCGCCCTGGAGGAGCGCGGCGACGAGATCCGGCTGACCGAGACCAGCGGGGACGCCATCGCCGCCGAGTTCGAGCGCTACCTGCGCCGCCGTGGCCGCGGCGGCACCGGGCGGGGCGGCCCGGGCGGCCCTGGCCTCGGCCCGAGCAGCGGCTGACCAGCCTTCGACACAGCCACGGGGCGGGACCGGCGAATGTGCCGGGTCCCGCCCCGTTTGTGTGTTCAGCCCAGCAGATGGGCGGCAGCTTGCGTGTTCAGCCCAGCAGGCTGGGCGGCAGCGTGAGGTCCACGCCCAGCAGCGCGTCGACCGCCGCACCGACCTGCCCCGGCGCCTCGGCGTCGGAGTCGTGGCCCAGCAGGGTGCGCTCGGCCCAGGCGTCCACCGCGGTCAGCGCGTTGGCCGTGTCCAGGTCGTCGGCGAGATGATCGCGCAGCCGGGCAATGGTGGCCTCGGCCGGCGCCCCGGTGTCCGCGGCGATCGCCCGCCGCCAGCGGCCCAGCCGCTGCTGCCCGGCGGCCAGCAGCTCGGCCGACCAGGCCCGGTCGGTGCGGTAGTGCCCGGACAGCAGCGCCAGCCGCACCGCCATCGGGTCCACGCCGTCGGAGCGCAGCCGGGACACGAACACCAGGTTGCCGCGCGACTTGGACATCTTCTCGCCCTGCCAGCCGATCATCCCGGTGTGCACGTAGTGCCGGGCGAAGGGCTGCTCGCCGGTGAGCGCCTCGGCGTGCGCGGCCGAGTACTCGTGGTGCGGGAACACCAGGTCCGAGCCGCCGCCCTGCAGGTCGATACCGATGCCCAGCCGGTTGTAGGCGATCACGCTGCACTCGATGTGCCAGCCGGGGCGGCCCGCGCCCAGTTCGGTTTCCCAGGAGGGCTCACCGTCCCGCGCGGTGCGCCACAGCAGCGCGTCCAGCGGGTGCCGTTTCCCGGGCCGGTCCGGGTCGCCGCCGCGCTCCCCGAACAGTTCGAGCATGGTCGCTTCGGAGTAGTTGGACTCGTAGCCGAACCGGCCGGTGGCGGTGTGGTCGAAGTAGATGTCGGGGTGTTCCGGGTCGTCGGCCCGGTAGGCGGCGCCGGCGGCCAGCAGCTTGCCGATGCCCTCGACGATCTCCGGGATGGCCTCCACGGCGCCGATGTAGTCCTGCGGCGCGAGGACCCGCAGCGACTCCATGTCCTCCCGGAACAGGGCGGTCTCGCTCATCGCCAGCACGATCCAGTCGGCCTGGTCGCGCTGGGCCCGCTCCAGCAGCGGGTCGTCCACGTCGGTGACGTTCTGCACGTAGTGCACCCGGTGGCCGTTGTCCAGCCACTGCCGGTAGACCAGGTCGAACGCCAGGTAGGTGGCCGCGTGCCCGAGGTGGGTGGCGTCGTAGGGGGTGATGCCGCAGACGTACATCCGGGCCAGGTTCTCCGATGGCGCGGTCGGCCGCACCTCGCCGGTCGCGGTGTCGTACAGCCGCAGCGGTCGCGGTTGCCCGGTCACCCTGGGCACGGACGGGGACAGCCAGCTCTCCATGGCCTCGACGTTAGCTGAGATTTTCCGCGAGCCAAGCTCCCACCTGCCGGTTCCCCGCATGTGGGCGCAAGGTCACCGCGGCGGTGGCCGGGCGGGGCGTGGAAGTATTGGCGGTGCACGTCCGATCCAGGGGAGGCCTCCGATGGACATCCGCACCATCGACCAGAACTACGACCAGCTGCAGCGGCAGAGCCAGCAGACGGTGAACTCGATCAGTGCGCTGGCCGGAAAACTGCAGGCCGCCGCGGCCGCGGGCAACACCGACGCGCGCGAGTGGCTGCTGGATCTGAAGGAGGTGACCCTGGGGTTCCAGCAGGAACAGAACCAGGTCACCCTGCTGTTGCAGGCGATCCACAACTACGTCTCCGAGCAGGAGCAGCGCCAGCAACAGCAGCCGCAACAGCCCCAGTACCAGCAACAACAGCCGATGTACCAGCAGCCCGGGTACGGCGATCCGTACTACCAGCAGCAGGGCGGCGGCTTCAGCCGGTTCATGCACAGCGGCTTCGGCCAGGCCATCACCACCGGCGCCGGCTTCGCCATCGGTGAAGACATCATCAACGACATTTTCTGACGGCGCCGACCAGGGCGGCGGAGTGCTCGTCAGGCCGCTCCGCCGCAGGTCAACGCCTGGCCAACGGCATGAAGGTCGAACCCGTGATCATGAAGACCGACGTGCTCGGTGACGGCTTCAGTGTCCGCACCATCCCGCTGGGCACCGGCGCCGACGAGGATCTCGTGGCCTCCCTCGTGCGCTTCCCGGCCCAGGATCCGAAGCACGGCGCCGTGCTGTACGTGCACGGGTTTTCCGACTACTTCTTCCAGCGGCACCTGGCCACCCACTTCGCCGAGCGCGGCTACGACTTCTACGCGGTGGACCTGCGCGGATACGGACGCTCGCTGCGGCCGGGCCAGGCCCCCAACTTCGTGGCCGCCATGTCGGAGCACTTCGACGAGCTGGACCGGGCGGTGGAGCTGATCAACGCCGACGGCCATCAGCGCCTGGTCGTGCTGGGCCACTCGACCGGCGGCCTGATCACCACACTGTGGGCCCACGAGCGGCGGGCCGATCCCCCGCTGGACGCGCTGGTGCTCAACAGCCCCTGGCTCGACCTGGCCGAGCCCTGGCTCACCCGGGTGGCCGGCACGCCACTGATCGACGTGCTGGGCCGGGTCGCGCCCCGGCTGGTGCTGCGCAGGGCCCTCGAAGGGGCCTACGGCCACAGCATCTATCACGCCCGCCACGGCGAGTGGGACTTCGACCCGAGCTGGAAGCCGGTCGCGGGGTTCCCGGTGCTGGCCGGGTGGCTGCGCGCGATCCGCCGCGGGCACGCCGCCGTGCACCGCGGGCTGGCGGTGCCGGTCCCGGTCCTGGTGCTGCACTCCAGCCGCAGCCTGCGCGCGAAGCAGTGGACCGAGGCGGCCATGACCGCGGACACCGTGCTGGACGTCGAGCAGATCGCCCGCTGGGCGCCCAAGATCGGCCGCGAGGTGGACATCGTGCCGATCGAGGGCGGCCTGCACGACCTGTTCCTGTCCGCGGAACCGGTACGCGACAACACTTTCGCGGTCGTGGACAACTGGCTGACCGAACACCGGCACCACTGAGCACCGGGCGGTCGGGCGGCCCGATCAGCCCGGCTGCCACGCCTCGCCGTCGGGGCTGGCCACGACTACGGCGTAGCCGTCCGGGTCCTTGATCCAGATTTCTCGATGCCCGGGCCCGTTGCCCTGGCCGTCGGGTGGGTTTCGATGCGGTTCGCGTAGGACGGCCGCGCCCAGCTCGTGCACGCGCGCCACTACGCCCTCGAAGTCGGTGACGTCGCCGAACCACAGCAGCACGCCGTTACCGACCTCACGGTCCGGATCGCCGATCACCCCGTGGTGGTGTTCGACCTCGCGATGGTGCAGCTGCAGGACCAGGACGCCATCGGCGAGCAGCCGCTCGTACTGTGGGCCCCCGTGGTCACTGACCAGACCGAGAAGTTGCTGGTACCAGCGGCTGGACGCTTCGACGTCGCGGACCGTGATCATCGTTTGGGATTGGGCGCGACGGGCCGGTACGACGATGCCGATCCGGTTGCCCGCGGGGTCGTCGAGCTCGGCCAGCCAGCGTTCGCCGTTGTCCGGTTGCGGCCGGCCGTGCATGATGCCGCCGGCTTCGGCCGCGCGCTCCAGCGTCGGATACAGGTCGTCGGCGCAGATCCACAACAGCGGCCCGCCCGCCGCGGCCGGCGGTCGTTCGGTGGTCAACTGGCCGATCATCCCGGGGGCGTCGAAGCTGCCGGTCGCGGAGTCGACGGACCAGCCGAACACCGATCGGTAGAACTCGGCCGAGCGGGCGAGGTCCGTCGCGGGTAGCTGCACATATCCGATCTGTCCGCGCGGTGGGTGCACCGCGGCGCGGTCGTCCGAGCTCATGTCGGAGATCTCCTTGCTGTCACAGGGGATTCGGCGGTCTCGGTGTCACCGATCAGCAGTCGGCCGGCCGAGGTCGCCAGCCAGTGTCGGTAGTGCCGAACCGACCACCGGCGCTGGCGGGTGAGGCGGTCGAAAATCGCCGGGTCCATGAGGATCCACACCGTGTCGACGGCTTCCTGTCGCACCCGGCCCGCGCCCAACGGTGTTTTGTGAGCCAACTGGTCGACGATCCAGCCGGCCATGGTGGCCCGGTTCTCGATCATCTGCTCGGCGAGTTCGGTGAGTTCGGTGTCGGTGGCCGCCGCTTCGAACAGGGCGAGGACAAGCCCGGCCGATCGTTGCTGGGCCGCGGTGATCGTGCCGGCCACGATGTCGAGGAAGTCCTCGGCGGTGGCGGCGTTGACCGCTGTCTCGGCCCAGCGTCGATCGAGCACGGCGACCGGTTGGTCGTCCCCGGCGATGGCGACGTCGATGGCGGCCTTGAGTAGCCGGGCCTTCGTGCCGAACTGCAGTTCCACCGTGGGCACCGAAACACCGGCCCGGCCGGCGATCGCGCGCATCGTGGAGCCGGCGAACCCGCGTTCGAGAAACACGGTCGTGGCCGCGTCGAGGACACGCCGGCGGGTGAGCCGAGCCTGCGCCTCGCGTCGGCTGGAACGGTAGACCCGAGGCGCACGCTGCCCGCCGGCACTCATCATCCCAGTATTGGCTATGGCCCACCCATAGTCAATGTCGGCGTGGAATCAGTCGGCAAGCAGGCGAAATGACCGAACGCGGCTACCGCCGGGCACAGGAAGAGGTATCCCAGTACCAGCAACAAAAACCGGCGCTGCCCGAACTCTGGCCCGCGGTGGACAGGGTCCCGTTCGGACACCGTGCGCCGTCAGGATGCCCAGGGCGCCGTCCGGTTGACCGTGTCCCAGAACTGACAGTTGTGCTGCGCCATGATCTGTCCGGTCGCAACCAGCGTGCTGTCTCCCGATGCCACCAGGGACATCACCGGGTTACCCGGTGCGGTGTAAGGACTCCACGACGGCGTGCCGGACGCGGTCGGCTGGCCGGTGCGCGCGAAACCCGTCCACTGAGCCAGCACCTGGTTCTGCAGCGCGAGCTGGTTCGGGTCCAGCGATGCCGGGGTGTCGTGGGCGAGCCGGTTGATCGCGCTGTGGTTGGCGCCCAACGGAAGCGTCTGCCCCGGTGAGTCCGCGTCGTCGTCCTCGTAGGCGTAGGTCGGGATGTGCCGGGCGATCTGCGCGTAGCTCTGCAGGGCCGGACACACGCTGAACGCGTCGGCCATGACCGTGCGGTACGCGATGAACGACGACGAAGACGGGTACCGCTGCACCGGATACAGGTGCAGTACGGCGGGCGCGAGCGCGCCGAACTGCTGGCGCACCAACTGTTCGTACTGTTCGGTCGTGTCGGCGACGATCGGGTGGCCGGGCGTGTTCACGTAGATGCCGCCGTTGAACTCGTCCCGGCCCACCCCGATCATCAGCTTGACGTTGTTGACCCGGCCGAGTTGGAACGCCGCAGCGGCCGACATGGGCAGCGTCGTGCCGTTGACGATCGGCCCGATCGCCCCGCCTGCGGACGGATCCAGGAACTGACCGCCCTGCTCGACGAGGGTGTCGGCAGGCGCCGCACGCAGGCAGGCCGCGACATCGGCCGCGTTCCCGCAGCCGACCTTGGCCGCGAACTGGGCGCCGAGTTGTTGCGCCTGGGGCTCGGTGGGGAGCCTGGACTTGCAGTCCGCGGGCCACCAGATGGTGTTGACGTTGAAGTTGTAGTAACCGCTGATGCTGATGCCCCGCTGGAACAGGCCGTTCGCGGTCGGCGAGGCAACCTGGTCACACACGCTGGCGCCACCGGCGGACTCACCGAAGATCGTCACGTTGCCCGGATCTCCGCCGAACGCCGCGATGTTGTTCTTCACCCAGCGCAGTGCCGCCTGCTGGTCCTGCAGCCCGAAGTCGCCACTGTGCGCGCCGAGGGCCTGCTCGGCCAGGAATCCCATGATCCCCAACCGGTAGCCTGCATAGACGTAGATGGCCGGCCCGCTGTTGACGAAGTTCGCGCCGTCGTCGTCGCGGGCCTCGCCGAGAAACCCGCCGCCGTGGATCTCGAACACCACCGGCAGGTGCTGCCCGGCCCGGACTCCGGCCGGCTCCTGAACCTCCAGGAACAGGCAGTTCTCGCTGGTGCCGGGTTGCACCGCGCCCGACGGGACACCCGGTTCGAGGCAGCCCGGGCCGCGTTGGGTGGCTTGGTAGGTCGTCGTCCACGGCTGCGCCGGCTGTGGGGGCTGCCAGCGCAGATTTCCCAGCGGTGGGGCCGCGTACGGGATGTCGAGGTAGGACGTCTGCCCGCCGGCGGTGACGCCGCACACCGGGCCACGGTCGGACTGTACGACGGTCCCGGGGGAACACGCCGGCGGAGCGGCCGACGCCTGGGCCCGGAAGCCGAGGCTGGGCACCACCAGGACCACAGCTACCGCGATGACGGTGGCGAAAACGGTGGCGTACCACCGGTTCGAGTGCTGTTTCCATGCGGTCGCAAGCTTCATCAGTCCCCCGTCCTCGCCGCCGTGCCCTCACCCTATTGACACGGACTAAACCACCAATTCATGCCTACACACAACAGGACGAAAGGGTCAAGGGCAGGGAGGGGTCAGGTAAAACGAGACTCAGCTGATTTTCAGGCGCAGTCGATATCCTGGCCGGGTTATCAACAGAACAAACGTTGGGGGATGCCATGCGGCACACTGGTTTCAGCCGCCGGACGGCGTTACGCGGCGCGGGCGCGCTCGGACTGGCCGCGATCGGCGGATTGGTCACCCGCCCCGCGGTTTCCTCGGCCGCCGCCACCACCGGCGGCGCCACCACCGACGTGGCCGCGCCGCGGATGACGGTCAACCGCCTCGAACCGGGCACTTTTGCCGGCCAGATCTTTTTCACCTTCCGCACCGCGGACGCGGGCGGCGTGGAAATCGCCGACACCGCCGGAACGCCGGTGTGGTCCACCTCGGGTCCGGCCGGATACTTCGATTTCCAGGCCCAGACCTACCGGGGCCGACCGGTGCTGACCTGGTGGCAGGGCGGCGGCAACCCGGCCGGCGGCGGCACCGGCACGGGCATCGACGTCCTCACCACGTTCGACCACGCCCCAGTCGCGACCATCGGCGCGTCCGGCGCCTTCCAGCCCGACATCCACGAACTGCGCCTCACCCCGCAGCACACCGCGCTGATCACGTCCTACGTCGCGGTGCCCTACGACCTCTCGTCCGTGGGCGGCCCGGCCGACGGCCAGGTGCTCAACTCCTACTGCGAGGAGGTCGACATCGCCTCCGGGCAGGTGCTGCACCGGTGGAGCGCGCTGGACCACGTGCCGCTCACCGACAGCTACGTCGCCGCGCCCACCACGGCCGACGAGGCCTACGACTTCTTCCACATCAACTCGATCAGCATCACTCCGGACGACCATCTGCTCATCTCGGCCCGGCACACCTGCGCGCTCTACAAGATCAACCGCAGCACCGGCCAGGTCGTGTGGCGGCTGGGCGGCAAGTCCAGTTCGTTCGCCGTCGCGCCGGATGCCGTGTTCGGTTTCCAGCACCACGCCAGCTACGAAACTCCGGACACGATCCGGCTGTTCGACGACGGCAGCGACGGGCTGACCACCTGGCACCCCAGCCGAGTCGCCTGGCTCCGCGTGGCGACCGGCACCATGACCGCGACTCTGGCCGAGGACATGAGCATCCCCGGCAACGCCCAGTCCGCCGCCATGGGCAGCGCGCAACGCCTGCCCAACGGCAACGTGTTCGTCAGCTGGGGCTCGAATCCCCGGCTGTCCGAGTTCTCCCCGCGCGGCGACCTGCTGTTCGACGCCACGCTCGACTCACCGTCCTACCGCGCCTTCAAATACCCGACGCACCTGGCCTGACTCGCGCCGATCGCGGCGTGCGCCCGCGGCGCGTCGCGATCGACCGCGCAACCCCGAACAGCTCCGGTGTTTCACCCCGGTTCAAGCGTCAATCCGGGACTGTTGTTAATTTCTCGCCCGGCCTGACCCGGACAGCAGGCTTGCTCATCCGATCTCCCGCTGCTTGCCTGAAAGGCCGGAGGTGGGCGATGAGGCACCGGCTGCTGGCGCTGAGCGCTGTACTCGGACTGGTCCTGACCTCGATCGGTTATTCGGCGAACGCGAGCGGTTCGCGGCCCTGGCTGGATCGAAACCAGCCGGCCCAGTCGCGCGCCGAGGAACTCGTCGCGCACATGACGCTGGACGAGAAGATCACCGAACTGCACGGCATCCAGGACAGCGCGCACCAGCGCTATGTCCCCGGCATCCCGCGGCTGGACATTCCGCCGCTGCGCATCACCAACGGACCGGCCGGCGTCGGCCCGTCCGACGACAAGACGCAGAAACCGGCGACCGCGCTGCCCGCGCCGATCTCGCTGGCCGCATCCTTCGACCCGGCCCTGGCCTACCAGTACGGCAATGTGACCGGCGCGGAAACCCGGGATCTGGCGCACAGTCTGCTCGAGGGCCCGGACATCAACATCGCTCGCGTCCCGATGAACGGCCGCACCTTCGAGGGCTACGGCGAGGACCCGTACCTGGCCGGCCGGCTGGCCGCGGCGAATATCCAGGGCATCCAGCGCAACGGCGTGATCGCCGAGGTCAAGCACTACGCCGCGAACAACCAGGAGACCAACCGGTTCACCATCGACGAGCAGATCGCCGACCGGACCCTGCACGAGATCTACCTGCCGCAGTTCCACGCGGCGGTCACGCAGGGCCGGGCCGGCGCCGTGATGTGCGCCTATCCGCAGGTCAACGGGGCGTACGCCTGCCAGAACGACACCTTGCTGAGCACCGTGTTGCGCGGCCAGTGGGGGTTCGACGGGTTCGTGCAGTCGGACTTCGGCGCGGCGCACAGCACGGTGCCCTCGGCGCTGGCCGGGATGGATCTGGAGATGCCGACCGGCATCTACTACGCGGACGCCATGACGCAGGCGGTCCACAGTGGACAGATCAGTGAAAGTTCCATCGACACGTTGCTGGTGCGGCGGTTCACCGTGATGATCCGGTTCGGGCTGTTCGATCGGCCGTTGACCGAGTCGCCCATTCCGGTGCAGGCCGACGGCGGCTTCGCCCGGAGCGCGGCCGAGGAAGGCACCGTGCTGCTGAAGAATTCCGGCGGCCAGTTGCCGTTGAACGCCTCGGCCGCCAAGTCGATCGCGGTCATCGGGCCCTATGCCGGGGCGGCCAGGACCGGTGGGGGCGGCAGTTCGCACGTCGATCCGCTGTACACGGTGCCGCCGGTGCAGGGCATCCAGGACCGGGCGCCGGGCGCCACGGTGAGTTACGCGGACGGCAGCGATGTCAGCGCCGCGGCAACTCTGGCCAAGTCCTCGGATGTCGCGGTCGTGATGGTCGGCGACGATGAGACCGAGGGCACGGACCGGCCCGGCCTGTCGTTGTCCGGCAACCAGGATCAGCTGGTCGAGGCGGTGGCCGCGGCCAATCCGCACACCATCGTGGTGATCAAGAGCGGCGGGCCGGTGCTGATGCCGTGGATCGGCCAGGTGTCCTCGGTCGTCGAGGCCTGGTATCCGGGCGAGGAGGACGGCAACGTGGTCGCCTCGGTGCTGTTCGGCGATGTGAACCCCAGCGGCAAGCTGCCCATCACCTTCCCCCGGGCGCAGACCGATCTGCCCACCCAGACCGCGCAGCAGTACCCGGGCGTGAACGGCGTGGCCGACTACTCGGAGGGCCTTGACGTCGGCTACCGGTGGTACACCGCGAAGAACATCGCACCACTGTTCCCGTTCGGCTACGGGCTGTCCTACACCTCGTTCGCCGTGCACGACCTGCACGTCTCCCCCGCGCCCAACCGCGACGGGACGGTCGGCGTGAGCGTGGAGGTGACCAACACCGGGTCGCGGGCCGGGGCCGATGTGGCGCAGGTGTACCTGACCGATCCGGCCGGCGCCGGTGAGCCGCCGGTGCAGCTCAGGGGCTTCCAGCGGGTGCAGCTCGCGCCAGGGCAGACCCGCCGGGTCAGCCTCACCCTGGACCGCTCGGCGTTCCAGATCTGGGACAGCACGGCCCAACAGTGGTCCACCGTGGACGGTCAGTTCACGGTGCGGGCCGGCGACTCCTCGGCCAACCTGCCGCTGCACGCGACGGTGACCGTGCGCTGACGTTCGGGAAGTCGAACAAAATCAACAGCACCCGACAGGACTATTGCCAATTCACACACGAAGTTGTCAGGATTCGATCCGGCTCGAGGGCGTGCCGCGCCTTGCGGTCGAGCTGTGGGTTCGATTGCGGGAGGCGACAATGCGGCTGACTCTGCGGTCCGCGACCCCGAGATGGCGACGGCCGGCCGCCATTCTCACCCTGCTCGCGCTGGCGGTGCTCGGCCTGGGCGTACCGGCCCAGGCCCGGCCAGCCGCGGTGCCGGCCGCGGTGCCGGCCGCCGCGGCCGCACCAGCGCCGAAGCCACACACCGTCACCTTCGACGGCTACTCGTTCCTGGTCGACGGCCAGCGGACCTACCTGTGGTCGGGCGAGTTCCACTACTTCCGGCTGCCCAGCCCCGATCTGTGGCTGGACATCTTCCAGAAGATGAAGGCGGCCGGGTTCAACGCGACCTCGCTCTACTTCGACTGGGGCTACCACTCCCCCGCGCCCGGCAAGTACGACTTCACCGGCGTGCGCAACGTCGACGAGTTGCTCGACATGGCGGCGCAGGCCGGGCTGTACGTGATCGCCCGGCCCGCCTCCTACATCAACGCCGAGGTCGACGGCGGCGGCCTGCCCGGCTGGATGTCCACCAAACCCGGCGACAACCGCATCAACGACCCGCAGTTCCTGGCCTACTCCGACGAGTGGATGACCCAGATCGACCGGATCCTGGCCCGCCACCAGCTGACCAACGGCACCGGCACGGTGATCGCCTACCAGGTCGAGAACGAGTACTACAACGGCTCGGCCAACGGCCGCCTGTACATGCAGCATCTGGAGCAGAAGGCCCGCGCCGACGGCATCACCGTGCCGTTGACCGGCAACAACAACGGCACCTTCAACTCCGGCACCGGCGCGCTGGACGTGGACGGCCCGGACTCCTACCCGCAGGGCTTCGACTGCTCCAACCCGACCGCGTGGAACGGCGTGCCGGACATCAGCTACGACCACCCGGCCGGCAAACCGTTGTACGCGCCGGAGTTCCAGGGCGGCGCGTTCGATCCGTGGGGCGGGCCGGGCTATGACAAGTGCGCCCAGCTGATCAACGACCAGTTCGCCGATGTGTTCTACAAGCAGAACATCGCGGTCGGCGCGACCGCGCAGAGCTTCTACATGACCTACGGTGGCACCAACTGGGGCTGGGTGGGTGAGCCGGAGAACTACTCGTCCTACGACTACGGCGCGGCGATCCGGGAGACCCGGCAGCTCGATCCGAAGTACTACGAGGACAAGCTGATCGGTTACTTCACCCAGTCCGTGGCCCCGCTGACCAAGACCGACAAGATCAACGCCATTGCCCCGGACAACGCGGCGATCACCGACACCGCCCGGATGAACCCGGACACGCACACCCAGTTCCACACCATCCGGCACACCGACTCCACGTCGACTTCCGTGGACACCACGCACCTCGCGATCGACCTGAACGCGCAGGTCGCGACCCCGCCCAGCTACACCTACGACGATCCCGATCCGGCCTTGCAGTACACCGGTTCCTGGTCGCACGTGTCGAACCAGAGCTACACCGGCGGCGACTACGACAACACCGAGTCCTTCTCCAATGTCGCCGGCGACTCGCTGACCGTGCCGTTCACCGGCACCGCGATCCGCTGGATCGGCTCCGAGACCGGCAACCACGGCTACGCCGACGTCTACCTTGACGGCGTCAAACAGTCCACTGTGGACGACTCCGGCAACGAGAACCAGGCCGTGCTGTACAAGGCAACCGGCCTGACCGACGGCCCGCACACGCTCAAGATCGTGGTCGACGGCACGCACAACGCGAGCACGTCCGGCGACAACTACGTGTCGATCGACGCGATCGACCTGTCCGCCGGGCCCACGGCCGGCACGCCCACCTACCCGGTGGTCCCACAGCAGCCCGGCACCGCGATCACCCTCAACGGCCGTGACTCGCACATCATCGTGGCCGACTACCGGATCGGCCAGTCGCAGCTGCAGTACTCCACCTCGGAGATCATGACCACCGCGACCATCGGCTCCCGCGATGTGGCCGTGCTCTACGGGGACACCGGCAGCGACGGCGAAACCGTGCTCAACTACAGGACCAAGCCCACGGTCAGCACCGACGGCGGCGCGGTCACCACGACGTGGAACCCGGCCACCGGCGACCTGAGGCTGAACTACAAGCACAACAGCCTGACCCGCGTGACCGTCACCGAGCCGGGCCAACGGCCGTTGCTGTTGCTGCTGGCCGACAAGCCGACCGCCGAGACCTTCTGGCGGCAGGACACGGCCAGCGGTCCCGTGCTGGTGCGCGGTTCGCACCTGCTGCGCACCGCGACCAGCTACGCCGACGGTTCCGTGCTCGCGCTGACCGGCGACAACGCCACCGATCCGGACATCGAGGTGTTCACCGCCGCGAAAACCGTGCTGTGGAACGGAGTTCCGCTGCGCACCAAGCCCGGCGCCCCGGGCAGCGTAACCGGCGGCATCGCCACCGCGGCCCCGGTCACCCTGCCCACGCTGACCAACTGGAAACACGAGGAGGAATCGCCGGAAACCGCGCCCGGCTTCGACGACACCAACTGGGCGGTCGCGGACAAGACCACCTCCAACAGCATCACCCCGGTGACCGGCGGCCCGGTGCTGTTCGCCGACGATTACGGCTTCCACACCGGGGACACCTGGTATCGCGGGCATTTCCAGGCCAGCGGCAAGGAAACCGGCATCCATCTGGAGTCGATTTCCGGCGGCGGCGCGCAGGCGTTCTCGGCCTGGCTCAACGGCGTGTTCCTGGGCAGCTCCACCACCGGCAGCGCCGATTTCGCCTTCCCGGCGGGAGCGCTGTCCAAGACCGGGGACAACGTGGTGTCGGTGCTCACCGTCGACATGGGACACGAGGAGGACTACAACGCCACGAACAACAACAAGACGGCGCGCGGACTGACCGCGGCCTCGCTGACCGGCGCGCCGCTGACCTCGGTCACCTGGCGGTTGCAGGGGGTGCGGGGCGGCGAGAGCGAGATCGACCCGGTGCGCGGCCCGCTGTCCACCGGCGGGTTGTACGGCGAGCGGGCCGGCTGGTCGCTGCCCGGCTACCCGGACGGCAACTGGTCGAACGTGACCCTGCCGGCCAACGACACCCGCGCCGGGGTTTCCTGGTACCGCACCGATGTGTCGCTGAACCTGCCCAAGGGCCAGGACACCTCGCTGGGTCTCACCGTCACCGACAACCCGTCCCGCAAGTACCGCGCGCTGCTGTACGTCAACGGCTGGGAGATCGGTGACTACGTGAACTATCTGGGCCCGGAGCACAGCTTCCCGGTGCCCAACGGGATCCTGAATCCCAACGGGGACAACACGATCGCGATCGCGGTGTGGAACCTGGACGGCAGCACCGGCGGGCTGGGCAACGTCCAGCTGACCAATTACGGCAGCTACGCCTCACCGCTGCAGGTCCGGCAGAACGTCAGCCCGGGCTACGACCCGCGCAAGTACGCCATGCCCGCCGCCCCCGGCGCGAACGTCGGCCTGGCCACGCCCGGCACGGTGTCGGCCGGACAGACGATCACCGCGACCACCACGGTCGGCGTCCCGGCGTCCAGCCCGGCCGCGCTCGACGTCACTCCGTCGCTGGCCATGCCGGCCGACTGGACCGCCACCGCCAATCCGGCCCCGGTGCGTCTTCTGGCGCCGGGTAGGACGGCGACCTTCACCTGGCAGGTGACCGCCCCGACCGGCACCCTGCCGGACTGGTCGGCCTTGCACACCACCGTGAACTACACCCAGCGCGGCCAGCCGAAGACCGGCACGGACGAACGGATCGTGAAAACCCTGCCGGCCCCGCCACCGGCCGGCACGGACGCGGTCAGCGATCTGCCGTTCCTGTCCGCGACCAACGGCTGGGGCCCGGTGGAACGGGACACCAGCGTCGGCGGGAACCAGGCCGGGGACGGCAAACCCATCACCATCGACGGGGTGCACTACGCCAAGGGACTGGGCACGAACTCGGTCAGTGACGTGCAGATCTATCTCGGCGGCCAGTGCACGGCCCTCACCGCGTCCGTCGGCGTGGACGACGAGACCAACGGCGCGGGCACGGTGACGTTCAGCGTCATCGCCGACGGCGCCACCCTCGTCACCACCCCGACCATCCGGGGAAAGACCGCGGCCGTGCCGATCTCGGTCGATGTCACCGGCGCACAGGTGCTGGACCTGGTGGTCGGTGATGCGGGGGACGGCAACGGCAACGATCACGGCGACTGGGCCGGCCCGAGGCTGACGTGCGGCTGAGCCGGTTGTCCCAAATGGACTCGTCCCCAGGCTTCACCCCTGCTCACGACCACGGTCGATGACGCCGTGTTCGTAGGCGAAGATGACCGCGTGGACCCGATCGCGGAGATCGAGTTTGTTCAGCAGATTGGCGACGTGGGTTTTCACCGTGTGGTCGGTGATGTGCAGCGTGGTCGCGATGTCCGTATTGGACAGTCCGCGCGCGACGAGCAGGAGCACCTCGCGCTCGCGGTTGGTCAGCAGGCCGACCGGGTCGCCGGTGCGGCGGGACTGGGCGGGCCGGTCGTGGGCGAACAGGCCGATCAGCCGCCGGGTGACCGAGGGCGCGAGCAGCGCGTCCCCGGCCGCCACCGACCGGATCCCGGAGATGAGGTCCTCCGGCCGGGCGTCCTTGAGCAGGAAACCGCTGGCCCCGGCGGCAAGCGCGTCGAAGACGTATTCGTCCTGGTCGTAGGTGGTCAGCACGAGCACCCTCGGCGCCTGGTCCCCGCCGGTGGCGATGCGGGTGGTCGCGGCGATGCCGTCCGTGCCGGGCATCCGGATGTCCATCAGCACGACGTTCGGGTTCAACCGGGCCGCGGCGGCGATCGCGGAAGCGCCGTCGGCCGCGTCGCCGACGATCTCGATGTCGGGCTGGGTGCTCAGCAAGGTGCGCACGCCGGCCCGGACCAGCGGCTGGTCGTCGCAGATGAGCACCCGCACATTCACTGCTGGAGCTCCGGGACGGTCTGGTCAGCCAGCACGTCGGCGGCCGGATCGGGCACCGGAAGTGTTGCGTGCAAACGGAAACCGCCATCGGGCAGCGGGCCCGCGTGTAACCGGCCGCCGTAGGAGTGCACCCGCTCGCGAACGCCGACCAGGCCGTGGCCACCGGACCCGGCCGCCGGTTGCGTGCGGGCCGGACCGGCGTCGGTGATCATGATCTCCAGTACCGCGGCTTCCCGGCGCAGCGCCACGTCGACGTTGCGCGCGGCCGAGTGGCGGGCGACGTTGGCCAGTCCTTCCTGGACGATCCGGTAGGCGGTGAGGTCGAGACCGCCGGGCAGCGGACCGGGATC
Source organism: Pseudonocardiaceae bacterium (assembly GCA_035551355.1). Lineage (GTDB taxonomy): Bacteria > Actinomycetota > Actinomycetes > Mycobacteriales > Pseudonocardiaceae > DATATV01. The sequence goes on from DASZNF010000017.1 coordinate 85,330, forward strand.
ACCGGTGACGGTGACGGTCAGGCCTGCGCAGCCCATCCGCCCCGCCAGTTCGGGCAGTTGGGCCAGACCGGGCAGCGGAGCCGCGCCGCCCGGGGTCGATCGGATCACGCCAAGGGCCTGCCGGATCTCGATCATCGCCTGGCGGGCCGCGGTCTCGATCGCGGCCAGGGTGTCGGCGTCGGGCTGCTTGCCCTCCTCGGCCAGCAGCCGGGCCGTGCCGGCCTGCAGGGTGACCACGCTGATGTGGTGGGCGGTGATGTCGTGCAACTCACGGGCGATCCGCGCCCGCTCCTCGGCAGCGACGGCCCGGTCGTGTTCGGCCGTCTCGGCCCGGCGCGCCGCCAGCCGCACCGCCGCGGTCTCGCCCCGGGCGTGCACGACGTCGCCCAGCATCCAGGCCGTGACCATGGCCAGCACGACGATCAGCCAGTTGCGCAGCAGGTCCCACTGGCTGCCCACGCCCTGGTAGGGCTCGGCGCGTTCGGTCCACAACACCGCGGCGAGACCCAGCACGAACACCGCCACGCCGAGCATCAGTTTGCGACGCACGACCCCGGACCGGGCCACGGTGTAGACCGCGACCAGCATGGCCGGCACCACCAGCAGCGTGGACAGCGTGATCTGGCGGGGATAGCCGAACGGGTCGGTGCCGTTTCCCTCGGTGAGCAGGACCGTGCCGAGAACGATCGTGATCAGCAGGACGGTCAGCGGACGCCGCCTGCGCCATAGCAACGACAGAGTCAGCACTCCGCCCAGCACGGCGACCAGGGCATCGGTCCGCAGGTGGTCACCGAGCAGGCCGAACAAACCGGTGAGATGCGGTACTTCGAACAGAATGCACAAACCCAGTGCCAGCAGCCGATCGCCGGGCGAGAGCATCGACTCGCGTCGATCAACACTGCCGGCCGGTGGCCGGCCCGTGTCGGTGGTCACGGTCACACCATACGCGGCAGGCCGACCGATGGCGTCCGCCTCGCGGACTACCCGGTCTCACTCCCGAGAGCGAGATCGTCACCGCGACGACGATGCCCAGGACCGCTCCGCGCCGCGATGTGCCGGCGGCTCGGAACTTCTAGCGTGACCGGGTGGACCCACTCCTGATTCCGGCGGCCAATCCCGGAAAGCGCCGCATTCCCGATCGCCCGAGTCTGACCGCCGCGGTGGTGTCGCTGCTGGCCCGCCACAACCTCTGGCTGGAGCCGGAACTGGCCGGGCTGACCGACCTCGTCCGGCCCGGCGATGTCTGCGTGGACGTCGGCGCCGCCGCCGGGCTCTACACGCTGACCTTGTCCCAGTTGGTCGGGCCGGCCGGCCAGGTGCACAGCGTCGAGCCGCTGTCCTCCGCCCACCCCGCGTGGTCCCGGCTGCTCGGCGCCGGGGACCGGCCGAACGTGCGCCGCCACCGGCTGGCCCTGTCCGCGCAGCCGGGCCAGACCACGTTGAGCGTCCCGACCGGCCGGCTCGGTCCGGTCACCGGGCGGTCGTTCCTGGCCTGGCAGACCGACGGCCTAGGCTCCAACACCGAGTTCTCCAGCCACACCGACGTCCTCGTGCCCGTCGACACCCTCGATCACCTGTGCGCGGGCCTGACCCGCCTCGACTTCGTCAAGATCGACGTGGAGGGCGCGGAACTGCATGTCCTGCACGGTGGCGCGCACGCCATCGAGACGTTCGAACCCAGTCTGCTGCTGGAAATCGAGGCCCGGCACCTCACTCGTTACCGCCATGCGGTTCAGGACGTGACCGGGTGGCTGACCAGCCGCGGCTACACCATGCACATCTGGCAGCGCGGCTGGCGTCCGACTGCCGTGGTGTGCCCGCACAGCCGCAACTACCTGTTCCGCCCGCCCGCGCGCACCTCCTCGCCCGATCGAGCCGCCGCACCCGATCGGGTTGCCGCACCCGATCGGGTTGCCGGGCCTGATCGGGTTGCCGGGCCTGATCGGATTGCCGGGCCCGCGACAAGCACCCCGCAGCACGGTGAATAGGTGGCCCCAGGCCACTCGGGCCGAGCGGGTGTTGCGCCGGGCGTCGATCATCCTGGCCGTTCTGGTGGCCCTGATCGCCGTGCTGTGCTGGCTCACGGGGCGGCCGCTCGGCTTGGACTCCGGGGTGTACCGCGCGGGTGCGCTGGCCGTGCTGCACGGCCAGCCGCTGTATGCGCCGCTGCATTCTCTGCCGGCGTGGGCGATCGGGATGCCGTTCACCTATCCCCCGCCGGCCGCACTGCTGTTCGCGCCGCTGGCCTGGCTGCCAGCGCAACTGTTCTGGGGCGCGCTCGCCGTGGCCTCGATCCTGGTCCTCGGCGCGGTGCTGGCCGCCGGCCTCGGCCCTGCCGCGGACCGCTGGCCGCGGCTGGGCATCCTGGCGGTCGGCGCCGGAACGCTTGTGCTGGAACCGGTGTGGCGCGGGATCGGCTTCGGTCAGATCGATGCCTTGCTGATGGCCTTGGTGGTGCTGGACGTCCTCGTGCTGCCGCCGTCGCCGAGGCGCGGTGTGCTGGTCGGAGTCGCGGCGGCGATCAAACTGACCCCGCTGATTTTCGTGCTGCACCTGTTCATCACCGGACGTCGGGCCGACGCACTCCGGGCACTGTGGACATTCGTCGGACTCGGCGCGCTGAGCCTGATTCTGCTGCCCACCGACTCGATTCGGTACTGGACCACACAGGTGCTCGGTGGCCCACTGTTCAGCACGAATCCGGCGACGTCCAGCACCCAGGTCGCCAACCAGTCGTTGAACGGCTTGCTCCAACGGGTTTCGGGCCGGGCCGGCTGGGCCCTTCCGGTCGCCGTCGGGCTCGGACTCGTGCTGCTCGCCGTGACCGTGCCGGTGATCCGTCGCCTGGCCGCCGACGGTGCGCGGCTACCGGCTTTGCTTGTCAGCGCGGGACTGGGACTGCTCATCAGCCCGATTTCCTGGACCCACCACTGGGTCTGGGTCGTCCCGCTGTTCGGACTGGTGGTGACCCGAGCGATGACCATCGGCCGGTTTTGTTGGCTGGCAACGTTCTTCGTCGTGTTCACCGGCTGGTTACAACTCGTCGTACCGCACGGCGACAATGCCGAGCTGCGGTGGTCGTTCGGTCAATCCGTTGTCGGAAATGCCTATCTGCTCGCCGCTCTCGTCGGCGTGACTTTGCTTGTGCGCCAGGGCATATCGCAACGCGACCAGCCGGGTGGATCAGCGGCTGACGCTCGATCCACCCGGCTGGTTCGGCGGTTACGCCCGGGCGTGCGCGGTGCCGCCCACCTTCGCGGCCTGGGCGCCCCGGTGCTCGCCCGGGTCGACCGGGTCCTTGAGCGTGACCGACAGCACCCCGACCAGCAGGTACAGCAGGCAGTACGCGATCGCCACGCCACCACCGCCGAACACCGGGTACAGCGCGGTGACGATCACCGGGCCGATGAACGCGGCCCCGCCGGCGCCGGTGTTCAGGATGGCCAGGGCGGCGCCCTTGTCCTTGTGCTGCGCCATGGACGGCATCAACGCGGTCAGCGGCACGAACCCGGCGAGCACGATGCCGTAAACAACGCCGAACACGATGGCCACCGCGTAGCTACCGGAGGCGATGGAACCGAAGTACCACAACGGAGTCGCGACGGCGCAGCCGACGCAACCGAACCAGGTCACCGTGCGCCGCCAGCCGAAGTGGTCGCCGAACACGCCGAAGAACAGGTTGGCCGCGATGTTGGCCGCGTAGGCGATGGTGGCCAGGCTGGCGATCTGCGCGGAGTCCAGGAAGCCGCCCTGGGCGTGCGGGGCGCCGAAGGTGAACGGGAACATCGCGAAGAAGCCGTACTCCGGGGCGGTGTTGACGATCCGCACCAGGAAACCGGCCATCATCCGCTTGTCCCGCCACAGGATGTCGACGCCCTCGAACAACCGCTTGTAGCTGCGCGGATTCTCCACGGTCTCGTCCGCGATCGGTTGCAGGCCACTGGGATCGGTGACCGCGAAGCAGCCGATCAGCGCGCCGATCGCGACCAGCACCAGGGACAGCACCAGGGTGCCGTACAGGGTCAGGCCGAACACGCCGAGCGCGATCGCCGCGATGCCGGCGCCCAGGGTGGGCAGGCCGCCGGTGAACACGAACCAGAACCAGCCCGCGGCTGAACCGCGCATGCTCTGCTTGGCCAGGGTCTGCACCCAGACCAGGAAGCCGAAGGCGAACAGCGGATAGGCGAAGCCGCGGATGCCGTAGACGGTGATGATGAACGCGGCGTTCTTGGTGGGCAGGGCGCCGAACAGGAACACGCATTCGAACAGCACCCACCACGCGCCGCCCAGCCACATCACCCGGCGCGGCCCCCAGATCGCGGACAGCGTGCCGGAGAACCACGAGGCGATCAGCACCGCGATGCCGTACACGGTGACCGTGGCGAAGGAGGCTTCAGAGCCGACGAGACCGCCGCCGGCCGGGTCGGTGAGGTACTTGGTCAGGTAGGTGATCTCGACGCCGTCGCCGATCATGAAGATCAGTACGGCGACGAAACCCCAGAACAGCTGCCGTGGGATGCCGATGCGTTCCATCCAGGAACCATCGCGGTCTTGGGTGGGATCCGTTGTCTGGCTCATGCATTCGTCCTTGACTGCCGGTGCGCTGACACGACGGGCACCACCCGATCGTGGTGCGTCTTACGTGGTTGGCATCATCAGTCTTGACGAGATATATCGCAAGAGTTTTGGTTAATTTATCGTTTCAGAAGTTACGGACGGTCCGTTTCTACCAGTTCGACCTCGGTCCGCTCTCCCAGCGCGGCCAGCAGCTCCGGCTCGACCGGCCCGGTCAGCAGCACGTGGTCGAACGCCTCCACCCCGGCCAGCCGGTGCAGCGCGGTCCGGCCCACCTTGCTGGCGTCCATCAGCAGCACGTTGCGCGCACCCGCGGCGATCATCGCCCGCTTGACCATCACGATCTCCTGCTCCTGGTGGAAGGTGAGATCGGCGGTCATCCCCGAGGTCGACTGGAGGGCCAGGTCGACCGAGAAACCGGAGATCATCTCCTGCGCGGGCAGGCCGACGTAGGAGTCGTGGGTGCGGGAGTACTCGCCGCCGATGCCGATCAGCCGGATGTCCTCGGCCGTGCGTAGCACCTCGGTGGCCTGCCGGTAGTTGGTCACCACGGTCAGCGGCCCCACCTCGGGCAACAGCCGGGCCAGGGCCAGCACCGTGGTCGAGTCGTCCAGCATCAGCGACATGCCGGGGCTGACGAACTTCAGCGCGGCCCGGGCCAGCGCCTGTTTGGCCGCGATGCTGGTGTGCAGCCGGAAGTCCGAACTGGACTCGAACACCGTGGACGGTTGCGCGGACACGCCACCGTGGTACTTGCGCAGGATTCCCTGGGTGGCCAGCTCGCCGATGTCGCGGTGCACGGTCATCAGGCTGACCCCGGTCAGCTCGGCCAGTTCGGCCGCGCTGGCGAAACCGTTGGCCACCACGTGGTCGACGATGGCCTGCTTGCGTTCCTGGCGCGTGGTGCTGCTCATGCGTTCATTTTGCCGTCCATCCCGGTCCGTCCCGGAGCTGACACCCGCGCCGGATCGGACAGTTTAATAGTGACAAGTAACAGTCAGGATGTTAACTTCGGAAACATCCGCTGCGCGAGGAGGAGCTTCCGTGGTCGAGTTTGCCGGCGTCGTTTTCGACATGGACGGGGTGCTTGTCGAGAGCGAACACCTGTGGGAAGAAGGCTGGGCCGCGTTCGCCGCCGCCCGGGGCGCGGACTGGACCGCGGTGCAGACCAAGGCCGTGCAGGGCATGAGCGCCCCGGAGTGGGCCCGCTACCTGGCCGAGTTCAGCAACGCCGAGGAGGGCGCCGAGGGCGCCGAACGGGACGTGGTGGCCAGCATGATAGCCGCGCTGGACGGCGGCCGGATCGAACTGCTGCCCGGCGCGTGGGAGATGGTCACCGACGCGGCCGCCCGGGTGCCCGTCGCGCTGGCGTCCTCGGCCGCCCGGCCACTGATCGACGCCGTGCTCGACCGGCACGGCCTGACCGGCTACTTCGCCGCCACCGTGTCCAGCGCCGAGGTCCCGCGCGGCAAGCCCAGCCCGGACGTCTACCTGGCCGCGGCGGGCAAACTGAACGTGCCGCCCGGGCGCTGCCTGGCCGTTGAGGACTCCAGCAACGGCCTGCGCGCCGCCGCCGCGGCCGGGATGACCGTGATCGCCATCCCCAACTCCGCCTACCCACCGGCCCAGGACGCCCTGGACCAGGCCAGCCACGTGGCGGCCGATCACGCCGATGTGCGCCGCCACCTGCTGGCCGAACTGGACAACGACCGGACGGTGACCCGATGACCACAGTGCTGGCGGCCGGCGACGAGTTCGTCGCGCCGGAACTGTTCGTCGAGGCGGTCAAGGCCGCCGTCGACGCCGAACTGACCTTCCGCACCCTGCGCTCGGGCTGGCCGATCGAACCGTTCGGCCCGGTCGGCGGCGTGGACGAGGCCAGCGGCACCGAGGACGAGGTGATCGCCGCGCTCGGCGACGCCGAGTGTGCGGTGACCCAGATGGCGCCGTTCACCGCGAAGGTGTTCGAATCCGCGCCCACGCTGCGCTTCGTCGGCGTGTGCCGCGGTGGCCCGGTCAACGTCGATCTGGCGGCCGCGACCACGGCCGGGGTGGTGGTCAGTTACGCGCCCGGACGCAACGCGGCGGCCGCCGCCGAGTTCGCCGTCGGCCTGATCCTGGCCGCGCTGCGCCGCATCCCGGCCGCGGACGCCGAACTGAAGGCCGGCACCTGGCGCGGCGACTACTACGCCTACGACAACGCCGGCCTGGAGCTGGACGGCGCCACTGTCGGGCTGGTCGGCTACGGCGCGATCGGCGCCATCGTGGCCCGGGTGCTGCGCGCGTTCGGCGCCGAGGTTCTGGTCGCCGACCCCTACGTCGCCGCCGACCGGGCCGCCCAGGACGGGGTGGCGCTGGTCGAGCTGGACGAGTTGCTGCGGCGCAGTTCGCTTGTCAGCCTGCACGCTCGCCTGACCAGCGAGACCAAGCACCTGATCGACGCGGACAAGCTGGCGTTGCTGCCGCCCGGCGCGGTGCTGGTCAACTCCGCCCGCGGCGGCCTCCTGGACTACGGCCCGCTGCCGGACCTGCTGCGCTCCGGTCGGCTGGGCGGCCTGGCCCTGGACGTCTACGACGTCGAACCGCCGCCGCCGGACTGGCCGCTGCACGGCGTGCCGAACGTGATCACCACCCCGCACCTGGCCGGCGCGACCCGGCAGACCGCGCATCGCGCGGCCGGCATCGTGGCCGGGGAACTGGCCCGGTTCCTGGGCGGCGAACGCCCGCGGTTCGTGGCCAATCCCCAGGTCCTGGAGGGTTGAGGAATGATCGTCGCGGTCGATATCGGCACCTCGGTCACCAAGGCCTGCCTGGTGGATCGCGCCGGCCGGGCCAGCTGCCAGTGCGAGGTGCGCAGCGAACTGCGGGTGCTGGAGGGCAACCGGATCGAACAGGACCTCGACGAGGTCGTCGGCAGTGTGATCAGCGTGGTCCGTAAGGCGGTCGCGCAGGCCGGCGAGCCGATCGAGGCGCTCGCGCTGACCGGCCAGGGCGACGGTCTGTGGCTGCGGGACGAGCAAGGCGCCGCGGTCGGCCCGATGATCTCCTGGATGGACGGCCGGGCCGCGCCCACCCTGGACGCGTGGAGCGCGGGCGAGCCCAGCGTGGCCCGCCAGGTGTTCGGGCGCACCGGTTCGGGCATGTTCCCCGGTTGCGCCGGCCCGCTGCTGGCCCACCTGGCCGAGCACGAACCGGATCGGCTGGCCCGGGCCGCGGTCGCCGGTTACTGCGTGGACGCCGTGGTGCAGCGGCTGACCGGCGAGATCACCGTGGACGCCTCCGACGCCTCGCTGCCGTTCCTTGACGTGCCCGGCCGCCGCTATTCCGAGGCCGCCATCGAGGCCTGCGGCCTGTCCGGCTTCCGTCACCTGCTGGTCGAACCGGCCCCGCTGGACGCGTTGTTCGCGCTGCTGCCGGAGGCGGCGAAGCTGCTCGACCTGCCCGCCGGCCTGCCGGTCTCGGCCGGTCCGTTCGACCTGCCGGCCTGCGCGTTCGGCTCCGGCGCCACCCAGGCCGGCGACGGCAGCCTTGTCATCGGGACCACGCTGGGCTGCCAGGTGCTCACCGACGATGTGACCATCGATCCGGACGCCGAACCGTCCGGCATGTGGCTGGCCACGCCGTTCGAAGGCCAGTACGTGCGGGTGATGCCGGCCATGGTCGGCACGGCCAGCCTCGATTGGCTGCTGCGCACCCTCGGCCTGGACGTGGCCGCCCTGCCCGCGCTGCTGGCCGAGTCGCCGCCGGGCGCCAACGGGGTGCGGGTGCTGCCGTTCCTGTCCCCCTCCGGCGAGCGCGCCCCGTTCGTGGACGCGCACGCCCGCGGCCAGTTCAGCGGCATCACGGTGGGCACCAGCCGGGCCGACCTGGTGCGGGCGCTGTGCGAGGCGGTCGCCTTCTCGGCGCGGCACTGCCTGGACACGCTCGGCGCGTCCGGCGAGATCTCGGCCTGCGGCGGCGGGGTTCGTTCCCCGCAGTGGCGGCAGATCTTCGCCGACATCCTCGACGCCCCGCTGCATCTGCCCGAGGACACCGGCATCGGCGCCCGCGGCGCCGCGCTGCGCGCCCGGTACGCCCTTGGCGAGACCATCGACCGCGACCAGTGGCGCACCGGCCGCGACGTGGTCACCCCGGACAAGTCCACTGTGGACTATTACCGGTCCGCCTATCAGCGCTACCGGCAGTCGTTGTCGGCCGCCCGCACCGAATGGTCGGCCCATGTCTGATCTCGCCGCGGCACGCGCCGACGTGGTGGCCGCCGGTCTGCGCATGGTCGCCGACGGACTGGTGGTCGGCACCTCCGGCAACATCTCGGTCCGGGTCGGCGACCGCATCGTGATCACGCCGACCGGCGTGCCCTATTCCGAGCTGGCGCCCGACCGGCTGCCCGTGGTCGACCTCGGGGGCAACCAGCTCGCGCCCGGCCTCGCGCCCACCAGCGAACTTCCGCTGCACCTTGCCGCCTACCGGGCCCACCCGGAAGCCACCGCGGTCGTGCACACGCACGCCGTGCACGCGACCGCGGTGTCCACTCTGGTCGACACGGTGCCCAACATCCATTACGGCATCGCCGCGGCCGGCGGCGCGATCCGGGTCGCCCCGTACGCCACCTACGGCACGGTCGAACTGGCCGAAAACGCCACCCAGGCCCTGAAAGACCGCCGCGCCTGCCTGCTGGCCAACCACGGCACCATCACGGTCGGGCCGTCCCTGGCGTCGGCCTACGACCTCACCCGGCAACTGGAGTGGGCCTGCCGGGTCTGGCTGACCGCGAGCGCGGCCGGCACCCCGAACCTGTTGCCGGACAACGAAATGGATCGCGTCGCGGCGAAACTGCGCAGCTACGGACAACCGGGAGGGAACCGATGACCAAGGTGTTCGACGACCCGGCCCGCTACGCCGAGGACATGCTCGCCGGGTTCGCCGCCGCGCACCCCCGGCACGTGCGGGCCGTGCCCGGCGGCGTGGTCCGCGCGGCCCCGGCGGCGCCCGGCACGGTCGCGGTGCTCACCGGCGGCGGTTCCGGTCACTATCCCGCGTTCTGCGGCGTGGTCGGTCCTGGCTTCGCCGGCGGTTCGGTGGTGGGCAACGTGTTCACCTCGCCGTCGGCCGCGCAGGCCCATTCGGTCGCGGTCGAGGCCGAGCGGGGCGGCGGCGTGCTGTACCTGTTCGGCAACTACGCCGGGGACGTGCTCAACTTCGGCCTGGCCGCCCGGCAACTCACCGACGAGGGCATTCCGGCCCGGATCTTCGCGGTCACCGACGACGTGGCCAGCGCCGGGCCGGACGAGATCGACAAGCGGCGCGGTATCGCCGGTGGCTTCGTGGTGTTCAAGGCCGCATCGGCCGCCGCCGAGCGGGGCCGGTCGCTGGACGAGGTGTACGCGGCCGCGCAGCACGCCAACGACCGCACCCGCAGTCTCGGCGTCGCCTTCGCCGGGTGCACCCTGCCCGGACAGGCCGAGCCGCTGTTCACCGTGCCGGCCGGGCAGATGGGTCTGGGACTGGGCATCCACGGCGAGCCGGGGGTGTCCGAGAGCGACTTGCCGACCGCCTCAGAACTGGCCGCCACCCTGGTCGACGGCCTGCTCGCGGAGGCGCCACCGGGCGCCGGTGCCCGGGTGACCGCGATCCTCAACGGGCTGGGCGCCACCAAGTACGAGGAGCTCTACCTGCTCTGGCACCGGGTTTCCCGGCTGCTGGCCGCGGCCGGGGTCGAGGTGGTCGAGCCGGAGGTCGGCGAGCTGGTCACCAGCCTGGACATGGCCGGTTGCTCGCTGACCCTGAGCTGGCTGGACGACGAGCTGGCCGACCTGTGGGCCGCCCCGGCCGACACCCCGGCCTACCGCAAGGGCACCCCCATCCCGGTCGCCCGCACCACCTCCCACCAGCCCCGGGCCACTCGCCGCAGCACGCAACGCCCGTCGGCGACCGGCGACGCGGTCGCGGTCAGCGCGCTGATCATCGACCGGCTCCGCGTCGCCAGGACCGTGCTGCACGAGCACGCCGACGAACTGGGCAAGCTGGACGCGGTGGCCGGGGACGGCGACCACGGGCGCGGCATGACCAAGGGCGTGGACGCCGCCCTGGCCGCGGCGTCGGAGGCGGCGACCGCCACTCCCGGCGCGTTGCTCGCGGCAGCCGGAGACGCCTGGGCCGCAGAGGCCGGCGGCACCTCGGGTGCGTTGTGGGGCGCCGGATTGCGCGCCCTTGGCTCCGGCCTGCCCGGCGACCGTGCGCCGGCACCGTCCGAAGTGGCCAGTGCGACGCGGTCCGCGCTGACCACCATCCAGACCCTCGGCAAGGCCGCCCCCGGCGACAAGACCCTGCTGGACGCGCTGGTCCCGTTCGTCACCGCATTCGCCCGGGACGCGGAAACCGGGCTGAGCACGGCACTGACCACAGCCGCCTTGGCAGCGCAGCAGGCGGCCGAGGCGACCGCGCGATTGCGGCCGAAGATCGGCCGGGCCCGGCCGCTGGCCGAGCGCAGCCTCGGCACCCCCGACCCGGGCGCGGTCTCGCTGGCCCTGGTGTTGCGCGCGATCGCGGAGAAGGAGTAGCGATGGCTGACAGCCTGCGCATTGTGGTGGGCAGCGACGACGCTGGCCTGGACTACAAGGAAGCGCTGAAGAATGATCTGGCCGCCGACGACCGGGTGGCCGAGGTGATCGACGTCGGTGTGGGCGCCGACGAGCACACCGCCTATCCGCACGTCGCGGTCGCGGCCGCGCGGATGATCGCCGAGGGCGACGCCGACCGGGCGTTGCTGGTCTGCGGCACCGGGCTCGGCGTGGCGATCAGCGCGAACAAGGTGCCCGGCGTGCGCGCGGTGACCGCGCACGACAGCTACTCGGTGGCCCGCTCGGTGTTGTCCAACAACGCCCAGATCCTGTGCTTCGGCCAGCGGGTGATCGGCATCGAGCTGGCCCGCACCCTGGCCCGGGAATGGCTGGGCCACCGCTTCGACGACTCCTCGGCCTCCGCCGAGAAGGTGGCCGCGATCAGCAACTACGAAACCGGCCAGTGAGCGATCCGGTCTGGCTGGGCGTCGACGTCGGCACCCAGGGCGTCCGCGCGGTGGTCCTGGACGACGCGGGCACTCAGCTCGGCTCCGGTTCCGCTGCCCTGCCACCGGGTCACCGCACCGGAGCCCAGCACGAACAGGACCCGCACGCGTGGTGGCCGGCCCTGGCCGCGGCCACCCGCGCGGCCCTGACCGAGCTGCCCGGCCGCACCATCGGCGCCCTCGCCCTGGACGCCACCTCCGGCACCGTCCTGATCCAGGACCCCGACGGAAAACCGGCCGGCCCCGCGCTGATGTACGACGACGCCCGCGCCGCCGAGCACACCGAACGCTGCCGCGGCGCAGCCGCGGATCTGGCTGCCGCACTGGGTTTCCGGATCCAGCCGAGTTGGGCCCTGCCCAAATTGTGCTGGCTGCAGGGCCGATTGGGCCCTGGCCAGACCATCGCCCACCAGTCCGACCACCTGGCCGGCCGCCTGATCGGCACGCCGGTCGCCTGCGACACCAGTTCCGCCCTGAAATCCGCCGCCGACCCGCGAGTGCCCGGGTGGCCCGCCGACGTTTTCGCCGCTCTGCACATCGATCTCGACCGGCTGCCGCAGGTGGTACTGCCCGGCACCGTGCTCGGCACGGTGTGCCCGGAAGCCGCCGAGGAGACCGGAATTCCGGCCGGTACCCCGGTTCGGGCCGGGATGACCGACGGGTGCGCCGCGCAGATCGCGGTCGGGGCGCTGGCGCCGGGCGAGTGGAGCAGCGCGCTGGGCACCACGCTCATCCTGAAGGGCGCCACCGCCGAGTTGCTGCACGACCCGGCCGGTGCGGTGTACAGCCACCGCAATCCGGACGGCGGCTGGCTGCCCGGCGGAGCGTCCAGCACCGGTGCGGGCGTCCTGCGCACCGTCTTTCCCGGCGCCGACCTCGACCAGCTCACCGCGGCCGCCGACCTGACCACCCCCGCCCCCGGCGTCACCTATCCCCTGGCCGGTACCGGCGAGCGGTTCCCCTTCGTCGCGCCCGAGGCGACCGGCTTCGCGCTGACCGCGCCCACCGACCCGGCCGGCCGGTTTTCCGCGATCCTGCAAGGCATCTCGCTGATCGAACGGCTCGCTTTCGACACCCTGCGCGGCCTCGGCGCCGAACTCGGCGCGCCGATCGCGCTGTCCGGCGGGGTGACCGGCAACCACGCCTGGAACCAGCTGCGCGCCGACATCCTGAACCACCCGGTGGAGCTGGCCGCCAGCGCCGAAGCGGCCACGGGCATGGCCGTGCTCGCCGCCGCGCCGCCCGGAGAACTGGCCGCGACCGCGCGCCGGATGATCCGCCGGGTGCGCCGATTCGACCCGGACCCGGTGCGGGGCGCGCGGTTCGCCGAACCCTATGCTCGGCTGTGCGCCGCGCTGGTCGATCGCGGCTGGTTGACTGCCGCCCCGACCCCCGTGTGGAGTGCTCCGTGACCACCCTGATCCTGGTTCGGCACGGGGAAACCGTGTGGCACAGGGAAAATCGGTACACCGGCCGCAGCGACATCGAGCTGACCCCCGAAGGCCACCAGCAGGCGAAACGACTGGCCGACTGGACCGCAGGCAACCGGCCGGACGCGCTGGTGTGCTCGCCGATGCGCCGCGCCCGCGACACCACCGCCCCGGTCGCGGGGGCCCTCGGTATGACGCCCCGGATCGAGCCGGAACTGCGCGAGATCGACTTCGGCAGCGCGGAAGGCCGCACCCTGGCCGAAATCGATTCCGAGGTGCTCGCCGCTTTTCATCGCGATCCGGCCGAGAACTTCTTTCCCGGCGGGGAAAATCCCGCCTTCGCGGTGGCCCGCTGCATCGCGGTGCTCTCCGGTCTGGCCACCGAGTTCACCGGCGGGACGGTCATGGTCATCGCGCACAGCACGCTGTTCCGGATGGCGCTGTGCGAGCTGCTCGGCCTGCCGATCGGGCGCTACCGTGCGGTTTTCCCGGCGTTGCACAACTGCGCGCTGAACACCGTGCGGCTGGACGAGCACGGCGCCGCACTGCTGAGCCTCAACGTTCGGGTTTGATCGAAACAATAATCCGAGAATTCACTGAGCCGTTTATCTCACGGCTTCTTTGTTCGCGCGGACAGTACGCCGCCGACGCGCACCGGGATCGGCCCGTCATCGCCGCGACAACACCGTTTGATCGACCGCACGGGGCTGGTATGCCGAACCAATGACGGCGAGCCGCCACTATTTCTCGCGCATGGCGCGCCGAATGGCCTCCAGCCGGTCCTTACCGGCCTGGTCCCGCTCGGCCATCTGCTCGTCGAGGGACCGGCCCTGTGGCGTCTCCCCGGCCAGTTCGGCCGCGCCGATCGAGGTGCCGACCTTCCGCTCGATCCGGTCCCGCACGAAGTCGAACGTCGGCACGCCGTCCTCGGTGTAGTCGGCGGCCGGGACCACCGGGGGCACCGACCCGGGCAGGGCGAGCTCGGCACTTTCGGGGACCACCTCGGCGTCCACCGCGTCATCCGGCGACTCGTTCATCACCCCATTGTGCGCTTCCGCGCGCCGGGCCGTCGTCCGGTACTCGACCAGCCGCATCCGGGCCGCCGCGAGCCTCCAGGTCGTCCCCGGACGTCGCTGACCCCGCGCGCGGCACGGAGAGCGCGGTCGACGACGTGCCGCGAGACGCGGAACTCCCCGCCTGGCGCAAGCGCTCCGCGGACCGCCGGTAAGCCCGGCTAATCGAGGAGCTCGATGGCGCAGGACAAGCCGGGCGCCTTGGTCAACTTCGCGTCCGCGGTCAGCAACGGCACATCCAGCACCGTCGCCAGCGCCGCGTACAGGCCGTCGTAGAACGTGATCGTGTGCCGCAGGTCCCAGGCCAACGTCGCCAGCCGCCCGGTGTGCGGATAGCGGTAGTCGATCAGCTCGGGCAACGCCGCCAGCGCCGTGCGCGCGGTGACCGCGCTGATCTGCCCCGCTCGCTCGCCCCGTCGCAACACATGGCCGACCTCGGCGTCCAGCAGATGCGGAGCATGGCACACCGACTCCGATATCCGCTTCAGCGCGGCGATTCCCACCGAATCCTTGCGCCCCAACGCACTCACCGCGACCGAGGCATCGACAACGTACTCGGTCACCCGCGCAGCTCACCCAATGCGTCGGCGATCGTGTCCGCGGTCAGGCCCGGCCCTTCGTCGGCGGCCAGCGTGCGCTCCATGACCGCCATCACCTCGGCCTTGTCCCGCCGCCGGGCCAGGGCGATCAGCTGCTCCCGCATGTAGGACTGCAACGACCGTCCCGCGGCCTCCGCCCGCCGCCGGAACACCTCCGCCACATCATCCGGCAGGTCCCGCACCTGTATCGTCGACATGCATGCATAATAGCGCGATTCCAGCGCTACAGCAGCGCCACGGCCTGCTCGCGGACGACGAGCGAACGCCCTGGCCGCTTCGGAAAAGCAGGCCAGGGCGTTCGGATCGGTTGCCACGACTAGGAGTTCAGGCCTGCCCAGAACGCGCAGTGGTGATCGGTGGCGAAATTCGTCTCGATCGTCGGCTGCGGCTCGGTGAGTGACTGGATTCGCTGGCCCGCCGCGGTGAACAACGGCCAGAACGGCGTGCCGACCGAAGTGGGGAACGCCCGCGCCGCGAAGTTCGTCCAGTAGCGCTGCGTCGTGCCGGCCAGTCGCAACTGGCCCGCGTTCAGGCCGGTCGGGGTCGGCGCGTCGGCCGTGTTGAACACGTACCCGAGTTCGGCCGCGTGGTAGTCGCCCAACGGGAATCCGGTCGGCACCGGGATGATCGCCGGCGGATCCGGATCGTTGAACTCGTACGCATACGTTGGCACGAACCGGGACAGCGCCGTGTCGATGTTCAGCGCGTTGCAGGCGAAGATCGCGTCCGTGCCCACCGCGCCGAGCGCGACCGCCGGGCTGGAGTACCCGCTCACCGGGTACTCGGCGGCGATCGCACCGGCCTGGGCCGAGGTCACGCCGAGCGTGCTCTCGATCTGCGACACGTAGTTGTCCGCGGTGACCGGGTTGCCCTCCAGCAGCTGGATCGCCACGAACAGGCGCCACTCGTCGTGGTTGGTGCCGTCGATGGTCGGCACCCGGTTGAACCGGCCGGTGGAGAAGGCCGTCGACAGGGATCTGACCAGCACGTTGCCGTCGATGTCCGGGGTGTAGCCGGACTGGTCCTCGTTGTCGAGGATCGTGGACACCGGCAGGCTGCGCAGGCACGCCGCCGTCTGGTCGGCGCAGCCGGCCTTGGTCGCGAACGCCTCACCGGCCGATTCGGCGTCAGCCAGCGACTGCTGCGTCGGGTCGTACGAACCGCTTTCCACGATCGCCTTCTCGAACAAGCCGCGGGCGCCGGGCGAAGCCAGTTGCGACAACACCGAAAGACCGCCGGCCGACTCGCCGAAGATGGTCACATCGTGGGCGTCACCGCCGAAGTGCCCGATGTTCTGTTGCACCCAGCGCAGGGCCGACTGCTGGTCCATCAGGCCGTAATCGCCGGAGGCGCCGTTGCGGCCGTCGGTCAGGGCCGGATGGGCCAGGAAACCCAGGGCGCCGAGCCGGTAGTTGATCGTGACGACGATGGCCCCGTTGCTAGCCAGCTTGCTGGCGTCGTACAGGTCGCTGGCCCCGGTGACCAGGGCGCCACCGTGGATCCACACCATCACCGGCAGCGCGCCGGTCCGGTGGGTCGGTGCGAAAACGTTGAGGTAGAGGCAATCCTCGGACGTGCTGGGGTCGCCACCGACCGCAGAGCCGGGCTGGGCGCAGTGCGGTGCGTACGCGGTGGCCTGCCGGACACCCGGCCAGTGCGCGGCCGGTTGCGGTGGGCGCCAGCGCAGCTTGCCGACCGGCGGCGCGGCATAGGGAATACCGAGGAATTCATCCGCGGTCGCGGTTGCGGTGCCCTGCACCAGACCGCCGTTGGTCGCGACGATCGGACCACCGGACGCGGCCGCCGCCACGCCGGAGGTGGTCGCACCGGCAAGCAGGACAGCGAAAACTCCGGCGCCGAGCGCGTTTCTCAGTCGGGGAATCCTGGTTCTGTCACGTGACATCGTTGTCTCCCTCCAGGCGCGCCTCAGCCTTCCACCGCAACCTCCTCGCATCCACCGAAATTAGTCGTCACTTCTGCCAGTGGTGCTGTGGCCGGGTGAGGCGCCGGACGCGGGACGCGGTCCCCGCGACTGCGAGCGATCCCGAATGAACTGATCTCCGCGCCCGGCACGCCTGCTCCGAATGGCGGCGTTGACAGGGCGCATGTGACGGAGAACACTCCCAATGCAATCGATTGCAATCGGCCGACTCCGCTCCTTGTTCGCGCAGGAAGGACGGCGAAACCATGCGTGATCGAATTTGTCGAGCCCGGACCTTCGCCCTCCTGCTCATCGTTGCCACCCTCGTGCTCGCGGCCTGCGGCAGCGGCGGCAAAACCAGCGCCACCGGCCCGTTGACCATCGGCATTTCCCTGTCGTTGACCGGTGATTTCGCCGATTCCGGCACGGCCGCCGAGCACGGCTACCAACTGTGGGCCGACTCGGTCAACGCCCAGGGCGGACTGCTCGGCCGCCAGGTCAGCCTGAAAATCGTGGACGACGCCTCCAGCCCGAATCAGGCCGTGTCCAATTACCAGACATTGATCACGCGCGACCGGGTCGACCTGGTGCTCGGGCCGTTTTCCTCGCTGCTCACCATTCCCACCTCCCAGATCGCCGCCCGCTACGGCTACGCGTTCCTCGAACCGGCCGGCGGCGGACCGCAGGTCTTCGCCGCGCACCTGCACAACCTGTTCTTCGTGCAACCCGCCCCGGCCGTGCAGCAGGGCGACGTGTTCGCCGACTACCTGCTGTCCCTGCCGGCCGACCAGCGGCCGAGGACCGCGGCCTATCCGGCCCTGGACGATCCGTTCGCCTCGCCGATCGCCGACGAGGTGCGCACTCGCCTTGAGGCCGCCGGAATTCGCACGGTCTACCAACAGATCTACCCGGCCGAGACCGCCGATCTGACTCCCGTGGTGGCGGCCATGGCGGCCAAGAATCCGGACGTGGTGGTCGGCGGCACGCAGAGCGACGACGCGTTCGCGATGGTCAAGGCGATGCTTCAACTGAAGTGGGCGCCGCACGTCCTCTATCTGTCCAACGGGGCCAACTCGCCGAGCGAGTTCCCGGACAAGGTCGGCGCGGCCAACGTCAACGGCATCTTCTCCTCGGGCGACTGGTTCTCCGGCGCGAAGGTCGCCGACAACGCCGCTTTCATCGCCGCCTACACCAAGAAGTACGGCGGGACGGCCAACGACATCGACTCCACCTCGGCCGAGGCTTACTCGTGCGGCCAGCTGTTGTCCGAGGTGGCCGCGAAGACCGGGAAGATCGACAACGCCACCATCATCAGCACGCTGCACTCCGGCGCCTGGTCCACTCTGGAAGGCAACCTGAGCTGGAACGCCGAGGGCGCGGCGCACAGCTCCTACGTATTGGTGGAATGGCTGGACGGGCAGATGACCGCGGTGTATCCGGCGGCCAGCGCCGTAAGGGCGCCGCAGATCGTGCCGATCCTAAATCGGGGGTGAGGGATGCACAATATCGTACAGGCGATCATCCTCGGTCTGCTCACCGGTGGCGTGTATGCGCTGATGGCCAGCGGGCAGACGCTGATCTTCGGCATCATGAAGGTGATCAACCTGGCCCAGGGCGCGCTGGTGATCCTGGCCGCCTACCTGAGTTACACCCTGTTCACCGCGTTCGGCATCGATCCGTTCCTGTCCATCCTCATCACCACGCCGGTTCTGTTCGGCGTTGGCGTGTTGATACAGCTGGGTTTTCTCCGGCCGCTGCGGAGTGACGAAGCGTCCCGACTGTCCATTCTGGTCACCTTCGCGGTGGCGCTTGGCATCGAGGGCGTGTTGTCGGTCAGCTACAGCACCACCTATCGCGCCATCCAGCCGCCCTATGCCAACAGCTCGTTCTCCGTTGCCGGGTACCAGATCTCGGCAGTCCGGCTGTACGCGTTCGGGTTGTCCGTGGTGTTGCTGGGCGCACTTTACCTGCTGTTGCGGCATTCGCGGTTCGGCCGGTCGGTGCGGGCCACCGTGCAGAACCCGACCGCGGCGAAACTGCTGGGCGTCAACACGACGCGGATCGCCGCGCTGGGCTTCGGGCTCGGCGCGGCCACCGCCGCCGCCTCCGGTGCGGTCTACGGCACGGTGTATTCGTTCAACTCCGGCAGTCACTACGACCTGATCTCCCGGTTGTTGTCCATCGTGATTCTCGGCGGGCTGGGCAGCATGCCCGGGGCGGTGCTGGCCGCACTGATCATGGGCGTGGTGCCCGCGCTGGTGGCCGAACTGGGCGCGCCGATCTGGTCGGATTTCAGCTTCTTCGCCGTGCTGTTGCTGGTGCTGCTGATCCGGCCGCGGGGTCTGCTCGGCCCGGCCCTGCGGGACGCCCGCACATGACGGCGCGCTGGAAACTCGTTGGTGCGGCCGCATTCTTCGCGGTGCTGACGGCGTTTCCGTTCGTGCTGACCGCGCACTGGCTGGTCAACCTCGCGGTGTTCACCCTGATGTATGCCGGGCTCGCGTCGGCCTGGAATCTGGTCGGCGGGTTCGCCGGTTATCCGTCGCTGGGCCACGCGGCGTTCTTCGGCATCGGCGCCTATGCCGAGGCGATCTACTTCACCCATCACGGAATCGGCGACGGCGCCGCACCGTTTCTCGCGCTGCCGGTCGTCGGCGTGCTGACCGGTGCGATCGGGCTGGGCGTCGGCGCGATCGCGATGCGAACCCGGGCCGATGTGTTCGCCATCGTCACCATCACGCTGCTGTTCGTGGTGCAGACTCTGGCCTACAACCTGCACGGGCTCACCGGTGGGTCGCAGGGTATCGGCATGCCGTTGCCGCCCTTCGCGCCCGACACCTACGAACGCCCCTTCTACCTGGTTCTGTTGGCGCTACTGGCTTTCGCGGTCGGGACGAACTGGGCGGCGCTGCACAGCCAGACCGGACTGGCGCTGTCCGCGATCCGGGCCGACGAGGACAAGGCGCGGGGCATCGGCGTGCACGTGAGCGCGGCGAAACTGGTGGCGTTCACCGTGTCGGTCGGCATCACCGGGATGATCGGCGCGGTGTGGGCCTACTACCTGACCTACATCTATCCGCAGTTCGCGGTCGATCCGCTGATCACCATCGGCATGGTGCTGATGACCTATCTCGGCGGCCGCGCCACCGTGTGGGGACCGGTGCTGGGCGCGCTGATTCTGGTGCCGGCCCAGCAATATCTGGCCTACCAGCTCGGCGCCAGCCAGCTCTACCTGGTCGCCTACGCCGCGGTTTTCCTGCTGATCATGCTTTTCCTGCCGCGCGGCATCCTGCCGTCGCTGGCCGATCGGCGGCGACGCCGAATCGCCGGCCGGACACCCGAGCCCGCCGCCACCCCGGCTGAACCGGTGGCGCGATGAACGCGATCCTGGAGGCTCGCGAGCTGACCAAGCGGTTCGCCGGGGTGGTCGCGGTGGACGAGTGCTCGCTTTCCGTGCGCGGCAACACGATCACCGGGTTGATCGGTCCGAACGGTTCGGGCAAGACCACCCTGTTCAACCTGCTCACCGGATACCTGCGGGCCGACGCCGGGTCCGTCGTGTTCGGCGGGCACACCCATCGCCGTCCCGATCCGGCCCGGCTCTACCGGCACGGCCTGTCCCGTACTTTCCAGCAGGCCCGGGTCTTTCCCACTCTGACGGCGATGGAGAACCTGGTGGTCGCCGCCGGGAAGCCCTGGTGGTCACTGGCCGCGCGGCGGCTACCGCGAGCCGAGGTCACCCGGGCCCGGCAGTTGCTGGCCGAGTTCACCCTGACCGAGCACGCCGACGTGCTCGCGGGCGAACTGTCCTACGGGCAACGGAAACTGCTGGAGTTCGCCGCGGTGCTGATGAGTTCACCCCGGCTGGTGCTGCTGGACGAGCCGACCGCGGGCGTCAACCCGGTGGTGATCGAGACCATGGAACGGCGCATCCGGGAACGGCACGCGGCCGGGATCACCTTCCTGATCGTCGAGCACGACATGAATCTGGTGATGCGGTTGTGCGATCCGGTGATCGTGCTCGACCGGGGCGCGGTGATCGCCACTGGACCGCCCGCGCAGGTGCAATCCGATCCGGCCGTGCTCGACGCCTATCTGGGTGGCTGAGATGACCACACTGCTGCGGCTGGACGGGGTGGTCGCCGGATACGACGCGGGCGATGTGCTGCGCGGCGTGGACCTCGCTGTGCCGCGGGGCGAGATCGTCTGCCTGATCGGACCGAACGGTGCCGGGAAGTCCACCCTGCTGGCCACGGTCAGCGGGCTGCTGCGACCACGCCGGGGCCGGATCCTGTTCGGGGACGAAGCGATCGAGACGTGGTCGCCACGGCGGCGGCTGGGCGAGGGCATCGTGCACGTGCCGCAGGAACGCAGCCTGTTCCCGGCGATGACGGTGTGGGAGAACCTGCTGATGGGCGGCTACCTGCGCCGGGACACCGCGGCGGTGCGGCGGCGGGCCGAGGAGGTCGCCGCCCAGTTCCCGATTCTGACCCAGCGCAGACACGCACCGGCCGGGGCGTTGTCCGGCGGCGAGCAGAAGCAGGTCGAGCTGGCTCGCGCGCTCATGCTCGATCCCACGCTGATCCTGCTCGACGAGCCCTCCATCGGCCTGGCCCCCAAGGCCAGGGCGGCGGTGTTCGCGACGATTCGCGAACTGGCCACCCAGGGCCGCACCGTGCTGCTGGTGGAGCAGAACGCGCGCTCCGGCCTGGCCATCGCGCAGCACGGTGCGGTGCTGGTCCGCGGTGAGGTCCGCCGCACCGGGACCGGTGCGGCGCTGCTGGCCGATCCCGAGGTGGGTCGCCTCTACCTGGGCGCGGCGATCCCGGAACGGGCGCCTTAGCTCAGTGCCCGGCAACCGCCGGTGGCGCGGCGTTGGCGAGCTGGAGGATCAAGTCGGCTGATTGTCGATCCGGCAACGCCAGGGCGTCCAGCTCACGCACGATCTGTTGGTATACAACGACATCCGCGTCGCGCTCGCCGAACATGCTCACCGTGTCGTTCTGCACGCACACGGTGGGCTGATGGTCGGCGAAGCCGAACAGCCAGAACCGGCCGCCCACCGAAGAAAGCTGGTGTTCCGCGCCGGTGGGCAGGACCCGGATGTCTATGTGGTGCTGCATGATCAGCAATGCCAGATGCATCAGCTGGTCGCCGCGCACCTCGGGCGGGCCGGGCAGGGTGTGGAGCAACGATTCGGGCAGGTAGAAGGTCCAGTCGCACGGCGTCCGCCGGTACAGCACCTGCTGGCGGCCCAGCCGGGCCTGAACCTCGTCCGGTCCGTGTAGCCAGCAGGAGAATTCCTGGCTCTGCAACAGATCCGGCACCGAACCGGGATGGTAGACCGCGATGCTGTCGGCCGTGGTGCAGGTGAAGCGCAGTGGGCTCAGCTCATCCGGGCCGACAGCCCCGTGTGGACAGAGCCACCAGTCGTCGAGGTAACCGTCCGCAAGGGCGATGAGTGCAGCCTGGTCCGCGCCGACGATTCCGCACACGGCGAGGTAGGTGATCAGGTTCGTGGTCGCGACCCGGCCCGAGCCGGTTTCGATCCGCGAGATGGTGGTGGCCACCCAGCCCATCCGCCGGGCCATCTGCGGCTGCGTCCAGCCTGCCGCCTCGCGTCGCGCCCGGAGTTGGGCGCCGAGGAAGCGGCTGCGCGCGGTCGATTTCCGCACCCGGCGGTCCACCCGGCCCGTCATGCGACCAAACCCGTGGGTTCGACGGAGAGGACGGCGGCGCGCAGGGCGGCGCGGAGTCGACCGATGGCCAGGCCGGGCACAAGGAGAACGCCGGAATGGGAGGCGACGATCACCACGCCGGCCGGGGTGGAGTGGATCTCCAGCCAGGCTCGGTGGCCGTGCCGATCGCGACAGGGCACGCGGTCGACCGGCGGGGTGGCCCGGACCAGCGGGCCGGTGAGCCGGGAGACGCGGCGGTGCTTCCCCTTCACCGGCCCGCTCCCGGGCGGGCAGCGCGGGCGATCGTTCGCGTTCGTTGCATGGAGGCTCCTCGCCGCCGTGGATGGCTTCGCTCGACCATCCGCCAGCTAGATGTGGTCTGATCCTGCTTGTGAATTCACCGTTCTAGTCCTAGATTGGCGAGTCGTAGGTGAATTCACAAGGCGAATCCCTCGATCGTGTGATGGTGAACCGCGGGGTCACTGCGGTAAGCATCAACGGTCTCGATCAGTGAAAGGACCGTGATGGCACCCACCTCTCCCGTCGTCGCCCGCTGGGACCTCGGCCGACGGCTGAAGGAGAAGCGCGATCTGCTCGGACTGGACGGCCCCGAGGTCCGTCGGCTGACCGGGATCTCGCCCTCCTACCTCAGCGACGTCGAGGGCGGGAAGAAGAGCATCCCGGCGGCCCGGTTGGACACGCTGGTCGGCGCCTACGAGTTCAGCCGGGACGAGGCGGAGGAGCTGCACCGGCTGCGCGTGCAGGCCGGCGAGCGGGGCTGGTGGTCGAAGTACACCGCGCTGTTCACGCCGGAGATCCTGCGCATGTTCGGCTACGAGCACGGTGCCGAAGCGGTCTTGAGCTTCAACAACAGTGTGATCATCGGACTGTTGCAGACCCGCGACTACGCGCAGGCGATGATCGAGAGCGGCAGCCCGAACACCCGGCTGGCCGAATGCGGCCGCCGGGTAGAGGCCCGGATGATCCGCCAGCGACGCCTCACCGGCGACGATCCGGTCAGGTTGACCGCGGTGCTGAGCGAGGCCGCGCTACGCCAGCGGATCGGCGGGCCTGATGTGCTCTTGGCTCAACTGCGCCATCTCGCCGACCTCATCGACGCTCACCCGGACACGCTGGACGTGTTGATCGTGCCGTTCGGCGCGGGCGGGCATCCCGCGATCGGCGGCAGCTTCCACCTGTTCACCTTCCCGACCTCGGCGCTGCCCAGCCTGGCCTGGCAGGAAACCGTCACCTCGACCGAAATCATCGAGGACGCGGTCAAAGTGCGGGAGTACGGCCTTGCGCATGCCGGTGCGGTCAAGGCGGCGCTCAGCAAGAGTGAGTCGCTGGATCTCATCAACGAGGTCGCCACCGAACTAAACTGACCGCTATGCCTCTCCCCCACCCCACCGGCTGGTTCAAAGCCAGCTATAGCGACAACGCCAACGCCTGCGTCGAGATCCGCTTCGACGAGGCGATCACCCGCGTGCGGGACAGCAAGAACCCGGCGGGCGGCCACTTCGCCGTCGGCGCGGGCGGATGGGCCGGCTTCGTCGACGCCATGAAGCAGGGCGTCCTCGACCACTGAATCGGTCCTACTGCTCGGCCGACGCCAGCCAGGCGCTGCGCCGCGCGTTCGAGGCGCGGGACAACCACGCGTCCTCGATGACCTCGGCCAGTTCCTGGCGGGTCAGCTCGGCCAGCCGCGATGCGCGCACCAGCACCGAGAGATGGCCGTCGAAGTGCTTGGTGGTGAAGAACGGGGATCGCTCGTCCTGCACCAGCGCCCGCTTGTCGGCCTCGGAGGGCACCCAGAACACGATCACGTCCGGATAGCGCTCGCTGGTATCCGGATCGACCGCGTCCGGGCGGGGATTGCGGAAGAAGATGAAGCTCTTGCCGCCCACCTGGTAGACCGGCTTGTCCTCGGTGCCGGGGTAGATCTTCACGTGCGGCATGGCCAAGGCGAGCTCGTGCACATCCTCGACCCGCGCCCGACGCGCTGACGGCGACATACCGGCCAGCTTATTCGGTTGACCGCGGCCGGACCCGGTGACGAGTGCGGCGTGGTGTCCGAGGATCGTCCGGCCGAGATGTGTGCGGCGCGCCTGCCGCACCTTCCGCCCCGGAACCCGCGATCTGACAAGCGATCACCAATGATCGCGCCGAGCTACCAGGAAACCCCCGCTGACCTCCCAGGATTGGTTGCGGCACAACGGATATACGTCATCGTGACGATGTCTCGGCCGGCCCCCGCGAGCCATGATTGTCCACGTACCCGAGAAACCCGGGCCACCCGGAGAAGCAACAGACGGGACACGGACAGGCGATGTATCAGGGAAACGTGGCGGATACGCCGACCTCTCCCCCACGGTCCCTGCCTCCTCGGCCTCGTCGTCCGCGAAACCGCCGCGATATGGGTGTCGCCGCGGTCTCCCGACCGGATCGGCCCGAGCGGGTATGTGGCGCCGTCGCGCTACCGGTGTGCTTACGACTGGATCGCACACCGGTGCGCGCGGTGCGAAAGCGTTGCTCCCAGCGGTTCCCCCGACATCGCTGAGAGAAACGATCAGCGGGAGGCCAGCGCGCGCACGCTGGCCTCCCGTGCTATGTCCGTCCGCGTGCGCACCCGCAGCTTGCCCAGGATGTGCGAGACATGCGTGGCCACCGTGCGCGGGGACAGGAACAGCTGCTCGGCGATCTGCCGATTCGACATCCCTTCCCGCACCAGTTCGGCCACCACGGTCTCGGCCGGGGTCAGGCTGGCCCAACCGCTGCTGGCCCGCTGGTGGGTGCCCTGCGGCCCCCGCCGCACCCCATGTCCGCGCAACCGGGCCACCGCCCGCGCCACATGCCAGTCCGCGCCGAGTTCGGTGTACAACTCCACCGCATGTCCGAGCGCTTCCCGGGCCGCCGCGGTGTCGCCGTCGTCGGCCAATGCCACCGCGGCCGATTCGTAGGCCTTGGCCCGGAACAGCGGTTGTCCGGCGTCCTCGTACTCGCCCGCGGCGCGCAGCAAGCGGTCGGCGTCGGCGTCGATCAGGCCGGTGGCAAGGGAGACCGAGGCGATCCGGTGCGGCACCTCGCTGTCGGTGGCCAGGGTTTCCAGCCGGGCCAACGCATTGCGCGCGGTGCCGGCCGCGCCGGCCAGCACGGCCAGGCGCACGATGTCCGCCAACAGTTCTTCTGCCTCAAGGCCGTCGCCCGCGGCGGCGAGCAACACGGCCAGTGCGTCGGGCAGGTTCCCGCCCCGCTCGTGCTCCATGCTGTCGGCCAGGGCCAGCAGCGGCACCATCCGGGCGCCCAGCTGCCGTTCGCTGGTGCGGGCGGTGGCCAGGTGCTGGTGCGCGGTGTCCGGGTCGCCGCGCTGCAGGTTGATCAGCGCGGCCACGCCGTGGTCGCAGCACACCACCATCGGATGCTTGAGATCGTCGGCGAGCAGATCCACCTCGACCAGTGCGTCGTCCCAGTCGCCCCGGTCGTAGAGCAGCTGGCCCAGCGCGCTTTGCGCCTGCGCCATGCGCACCACGTGCCCACTGCGGTCGGCCAGTTCGCGGGCTTCCCGGGCGGCGTCCACCGCCTCGGTCACCTCGTCCAGGCTGGCCAGCGTGACCGCGCGGTTGATCTGCAGCAACAGCCGCAGATCCGTGGTCGTCGGGCCCGGCCGCAGCACATCCTTGGCCTGGTCGAACAGCGGCAGCGCCTCGCGCATCTGCCGGTGCTCCATGGCCACGATGGTGCGCACGTGCAGCGCCCAGCCCGCGGCCAGCGAGTCGCCGGTGTCCCGGGCCTCGGTCAGCGCGGTGCGGGCCATCTCGTCGGCGGCGTTGCGGTCGCCGAGGTTCCAGTGCGTGCGGGCCAGCAGGGCGCGCAGCCGGGCCCGGGACGCGGCGTCACAGGCCGGTTCGGCCAGTGCGGCTTCCAGTTCGGGCACCGATTCCGCGGCGCGGCCGGTCATGGCCCGGCACTGGAACAGGGTCCAGTGCAGTTCGGTCAGGCAGCCGGTGTCGGCGACCGGGCCCATCGCGGTCCGGCACACCTCCTCCGCGCGATCGAGTCTGCCCGCCCGGTACAGCGCGTCGGCCAGCCGGCAGACCAGCAGCGGATCGGGGTCGGCCTCGGCCGGTTCGACCACCCGGTCCAGCAGCCGGGCCGCCGCGTCGGGCGCCTTGCTGACCAGGGAGGCTCCGTTGGCCGACAACCAGTCCAGCACCCAGCGGTCGGGTCGGCGGTCGAAGCCGGCCTGCGGGTCGAACGCGGCGATCAGCTGCCGGGCCACGTCGTCCATGGGCGCGCCCCGCTCGACCAGGGCGTGGCCGATCTCGGCGTGCCAGGCGGCCCGCACGGTCATCGGCATGCCCTCGTACAGCGCGGCGCGCACCAGCGGATGCCGGAAAGACAGGCGGGTGCCGGTTTCGATCAGCACCCCGGCCACGGTGGCCTGGTCCAGCACCGGGATCAGGTCGGCCATCCGGCGGTGCAGCGCGGTGGCCAGGTTGGTCGCGGTGAACCGCATGCCCAGCAGGGCCGCGGCCCGCAGCACCAGGTGCGCGTCGCCGGACAGGAAACCCAGCCGGTGTTCGATGGCCGCGGACAGCGAGCCGGGCACCTGCGCGGCCTGCACCTCGACCACCCCGGAGGGCCGCACGGCCAGGCCGCCATCGCGATGCAGGGTGGAGATCAGTTCGGTGACATAGAGCGGATTCCCGGCCGCGCCTTCGGCCATTGTGGACAGATCGGCCGACGGACGGCCACCGGTCAACTCGCCGACCAGCTCGGCCACCGCGGCACCGGACAGCGGGCCCAGCCGCAGCGTGTCCACCGCGCTCCGATCGTCCTGCAGCACAAGGACATCGTCGCCCTGGCTGGGTGGACGGGTGGTGCCGATCAGCAGCAGCGGGAGGTGGGCGGCCAGTTTGGCCAGCCGGTGCCAGATGGCCACGGTCGCCCGGTCGGCCCAGTGCAGGTCGTCCAGCACCAGGATGGCAGGCCCGCGGACGCACTCCTCGTCTACCAGCCCGATGATCCGCTCCCCCGCGGCGGCCACCAGTTCGGTGGCCGAGGTGTGCAGATCACCGTGCAGCAATCGGGTGATGGCGGCCCGCTCCGGATCCTCGCTGGCGTCGTCGACGTCCAGCGCGTCCAGCAGCGGCATCAGTGGCAGATCGCTGGCAAGTTCGTCCCCCGCTCCGTGGAAGACCTGGCAGTCGTGCGCGATCGCGGGCGAACTCACGAACTGCACGAGTGCTGTCTTACCGATGCCTGGTTCGCCTTCGATCAGTACGGCTGCGCCATTACCGGCGCGCGTCGCCGCGATCCGATCTACGAGCCAGACCAGTTCCTCGTCCCGGCCGAAAAGATGACCAATGCTGAAGGCCACCAGAGGAGGCTACTCCACCACATCAACATAAACAACAGGTATCCACTCAATAACCAATCGGCCGCAAATAATAACACTCCGTATTCAAACCTTTTTCCTATATTCACCGTTTCATTACAAACTTTCAGGCTGTCGCATGTCACCCTGAAGTGTGCTCCCCCGTTAAACGAACGGCGGTTCGTTATACCCAAACGGAGGCACAGATGAAGGTCGGCAAAATTGCCGCAGCGATTGTCGCTCTGACACTCGGCGGCGTACTCATCACCACCACAACCGCGGTCGCTCAGGCCGCACCGTCCACCGCCGCAGCCGCCGCGACCAGCACGGTCGGCACGGACAGCGGGATGCCGTACGATTAATCTCCCGTGACGGCTCCGCAGTGTCAATCCGTAACGGGGCGCCACGTTACGGATTGCGCGGATCGGTTGATGAGTTTTTCGGCCCGTTATTGATCGCGGGTCGACAAGAAAGGCTTGCCTTCATTTTTCGTTTTATTCAATCCGGCCCCAGGCCGTGATAATCCGTCCGCCTCGGACTTTGTCGATCGTGACTGTGCGTGTTTTTGCTGCCCACGTACCCTGTGAGCCACCGAGGAACCCCGGACAAACCACCGAGGATTATTACGAAACCGCCCAGGTAGGTAATCTTGCGGCCACCCCGTCGTAGGGCGTAGTTCCGGTCGGTAACGCCGTCATTCGCCGTGGTTTTTCCGGTGATGCGCTCGGCCACCGAGGTATCACCTCACCAACCGTGGCCGGATTTGTCTACAATTAGCGCATTCCGGTGGCATTCGGCGGCGGTGCTCACCCGGTTGGCCGGTCGAACCGCGACGGCCGGCTGCACGCAGTACGATCCGCGGTCATGGCGGCGCCACGCATCTTCCGGCTCGTGATCCCGGTCGACGACATCGGCGCGGCGGTCGCGTTCTACGGCGCGATCACCGGGTCGCCGGGAGAGCGGGTGTGGCGCAACCGGCACTACTTCCGGTGCGGCGACGTGCTGCTGGCGCCGGTCGAGCCGGGCCCGGACAACCGCGATTTCCGCCCGGCCGACGATCAGCGGATCATCTACTTCGCGGTCGACGACCTGCCCGCGACCATGGCCGCGGTGCGCGCGGCCGGCCCAGGTGAGATCGACGACGAGATCGGCGAACAGGCCTGGGGCGAGCGCTCCTTCTACGCCCGGGACGCCTCGGGCAACCGGCTGTGCTTCGTCGCCGCCGACACCGTCTACACCGGCGGCCAGCTCTCCGAGTAACCCCTGGCCCTGCTCGTGGCATTTGTGCCCGCGTGCCGACCGACCTTGGGTTCGGCCGGCCCGGAGACCCACCAGCACGGCGCCGGGTGCCACAGCGATCGTGGTGTCGTCGCACCGCCCGTGCCACTCGCTTGACACGTTGTAAAGCGGGCTTACAACACGTACGCTGATCACATGACGCGCGCCACGGCCGACGCCGAGCCCCGGCTGAGCCTGCGTGCACAGCACAAGGAGCTGACCCGCAGCCGGGTGCTGGACGCGGCGGTCGCCACCTTCGATCAGAAGTCCTTTGTGGACACCACGATGGAGGACATCGCCCGCGCCGCCGGGGTCACCCGGGTGACCGTGTACGCGCACTTCGCCGGGAAAACCGAGATCCTGCGCGCCCTGCTGACCAGCGTCTACGGCCTCACCGACCGCGCATACGACGAACTGGCCGCACTCCCCCGCTGGGATCGCACCGGCATCCGGCGCTGGCTGGACGAGGCCGCCACCCGCTGGCGGGAGATGGCGCCGACCATCCGGGTGCTCACCTCGGCCGGCGCCACATTGGTGCACGACGCCAGCCGGCCGCGCGATCTGTACCGCTCCTCGCACGAGCGCTACGTGGCCCTGCTCGCCGATCCGGCCCGCTGGCCGCACACCGACCAGGCGCAGGCCGAACAGCGCTCCCTGCTGGCCATTCTGCAGATCGAGTCGTTCCTGTCGCTGTGGCTGGCCGGCGCCTGGCCAGTGGACACCGACGACCCGCTGGATCTGCTCACCGACGCGATCTGCCACCTGCTCGAGCCCGCTCTCGACTGACCCCACCGAAAGGACCCCGATGACCGGCGCGGTGCGCAATCCCGAAATCCTGGATTTCCCGGTCGCCCGAGCGGCCGGAGCTCCGTTCGACCCACCGCCCACATTGCAGGCCCTGCAAGGCGAAACCCGGCTGGCCAAGGTGCGGCTGTGGAGCGGCAACACCCCGTGGCTGGTCACCCGCTATGCCGACCAGCGGGTGCTGCTGGGCGATCCCCGGGTCAGCGTCGACGTCTCCCAGCCCGGTTATCCGCACCTCACCAGGACCACCGGGACCGGCGCGCTGAGCTTCATCCGGATGGACGACCCGGACCATGCGCGGTTCCGCCGGATGGTCACCGCTCCCTTTGCCATCAAACGGATCGAGGCCATGCGCCCGGCCGTGCAGCGGATCGTCGACGAGCTGATCGAGGAGCTGCTGGCCGGGCCGAACCCGGTGGATCTGGTCGACGCGTTCGCGCTTCCGGTGCCCTCGCTGGTGATCAGCGAACTGCTCGGGGTGCCCTACGCCGACCACGAGTTCTTCCAGGACAACAGCAAGACCATCATCAAGCGCACCGCGACCCCGGACGAACGCATGGTCGCGAACCAGAACCTGGCCGGCTACCTCGACCAGCTGATCGGCGAGAAACTGGCCCGGCCCGCCGATGATCTGCTCACCACCCTGGCCGAACGCATCCGCACCGGCGAGCTGACCCGGCCGGAAGCGGTGCAGATCGGGGTGCTGCTGCTCATCGCCGGGCACGAGACCACCGCCAACATGATCGCGCTGGGCACGTTGGCCCTGCTGGAAAATCCCGGACAACTCGCCCTGCTGCGTGACTCCGACGACCCGAAGTTCGTCGCCAACGCGGTCGAGGAACTGTTGCGGTACCTGCACATCACGCACAACGGGATGCAGCGGGTGGCCGCCGAGGACATCGAGCTCGGCGACACCACCATCCGCGCGGGCGAGGGCCTGCTCATGCTCAACGAGCTCGGCGACCGCGATCCCGAGGCGTTCGGCGACCACCCCGAACGACTGGACCTGAACCGCCCGGCCCGGCATCACGTCGCGTTCGGCTTCGGCGTGCACCAATGCCTCGGCCAGCCATTGGCCCGGCTGGAGCTACAGGTCGTGTATCGCACGCTGTACAAGCGGATCCCGAGTCTGCGGCTGGCCACCGGACTGGACCGGATTCCGTTCAAACACGACGGTTTCGTCTACGGAGTCTACGAACTGCCCGTCACCTGGTAACCCGACGAGTCCACTGTGGAGTGTTCTGTGACCACCACCGAGCCAAGGAGTTTCCCGTTCGGCGAGATCGAGCGGCTGGACCTCGATCCGCTGTTCTCCCAGCTGCGCCGCGAGGAACCGTTGATCCGGGTGCAACTGCCCTACGGCGAACCGGCCTGGCTGGCCACCCGCTACGAGGACGTGCGCGCCGTACTCAGCGACCCCCGGTTCAGCCGGGCCGCGGCCGCCGACCGGGACGAGCCGCGCAGCCGGGTGTACCGGGGCAGCCCGGGCAACAACATCATGGCCTTCGACCCGCCCGAGCACAGCCGGCTGCGCCGCCTGGTGGCCAAGGCGTTCACCGTGCGGCGGGTCGAGCAGCTGCGGCCCCGGGCCCAGGAGATCGCCGACGGGCTGGTGGATGCCATGCGGGCCAACGGCTCGTCCGCCGATCTGGTCGAGGAGTTCGCGCTGCCGCTGCCCATCACGGTCATCTGCGAACTGCTCGGCGTGCCGTTCGAGGATCGCGCCGACTTCCGCACCTGGTCGGACGCTTTCCTGTCCACCACGCGGTACACGCCGGAAGAAGTGGCCACCTATGTGGGCCGGTTGCGGGAATACATGGCCGGGCTGATCGCGGCCCGGCGCGAGCAGGCACAGGACGATCTGCTCAGCGCGCTGGTGGAGGCCCGGGACAACTCCGACCGGCTCAATGAAGAGGAGATGCTGTCCCTGGCCGAGGGCCTGCTGGTCGCCGGGCACGAGACCACCGCCTCGCAGATCCCCAACTTCATGTACGTGCTGCTGACCAATCCCGAGCAGCTCGCGCAGCTGCGGGCCGACCTGGACCTGGTGCCCAACGCGGTGGAGGAACTGATGCGCTTCGTGCCGCTGGGCGCAGGCGCGGGCAGCGCCCGGTACGCGGTGGCCGACGTGGAACTGAGCGGGGTGACGGTGCGCGCGGGCGAGCCGGTGCTGGTCAGCCTGAACTCGGCCAACCGGGACGAATCGGTGTACGCCAACCCGGATGAGCTGGACCTGCACCGGGAGGGCACCTCGCACGTCGGGTTCGGGCACGGGCCGCACCACTGCCTTGGCGCGCCGCTGGCCCGGATGGAGCTGCAGGTGGCGCTGCGCACCCTGCTGACCCGGCTGCCCGGCCTGCGGTTCGCCGGCACCCAGGCCGACGTGCGGTGGAAGTCCGGGGTGGCCACCCGCGGTCCGGCCCACCTGCCGGTCACCTGGGACGACTGAGCGGCCGCGCCGGGTGCGAGTGGGCTGTGCTCGCACCCGGCGGGCTCGGTTAGAATTCGCGCGTTCGTACCGTGGGGAAGGATGTACGTGACCGCGCCCGTCGAAACGCTCGAATTCCAGTCCGAAGCCCGCCAGCTGCTGCAGTTGGTGATCCACTCGATCTATTCGAACAAGGACACCTTTCTGCGCGAGCTGATCTCGAACGCCTCCGACGCGCTGGACAAGCTCCGGCTGGAGTCGTTCCGGGACAAGGATCTCGCCGTCGACACCGATGACCTGCACATCGACCTCGAGGTCGATCAGGAGGCCCGCACGTTGACCGTGCGGGACAACGGCATCGGCATGACCCGCGAGGAGGTCGTCGAGCTGATCGGCACCATCGCGAAATCCGGCACGGCCGAATTCCTGCGCAAGGTCAAGGAGTCCCAGGACTCGGCCGCGGGCGCGGAGTTCATCGGCCAGTTCGGCATCGGCTTCTACTCCAGTTTCATGGTGGCCGACAAGGTGACCCTGGTGACCCGGCACGCCGGCGCCGAGCAGGGTGTGCGCTGGGAGTCCAGCGGGGAGAGCACCTACACCATCGCCGAGGCGCCGGACGCGCCCCAGGGCACCGCGGTGACCCTGCACCTCAAGCCGGAGGACACCGAGGCGCACCTGTACGACTACGCCGCGACGGCCAAGATCACCGAAATCGTCAAGCGGTACTCCGACTTCATCACCTGGCCGGTGCGGATGGCCGCTGAGGACGGCGCTTCGGTCCAGATCCTCAACTCCGGCAAGGCGTTGTGGGCGCGGCCGGCCAGCGAGGTCACCGAGGACGAGTACGTCGAGTTCTACAAGCACATCAGCCACGACTGGACCAACCCGCTGGAAACCATCCAGTTGCGCGCCGAGGGCACCTTCGAGTACCAGGCGCTGCTGTTCATCCCGTCCCGGGCGCCGCTGGATCTGTTCATGCGGGACGCCAAGCGCGGCGTGCAGCTCTACGTCAAGCGGGTGTTCGTGATGGACAACTGCGCCGAGCTCATGCCGGAGTACCTGCGGTTCGTCAAGGGCGTGGTGGACGCGCAGGACCTGTCGCTCAACGTGTCCCGGGAGATCCTGCAGCAGGACCGCCAGGTGCGGCTGATGCGCAGGCGACTGGTCAAGAAGGTGCTGTCCACGGTCAAGACCATGCAGGCCGACAAGCCCGAGGCGTACCGGACGTTCTGGACCGAGTTCGGCCGCGCGGTCAAGGAGGGTCTTCTCGACGACGTGGACAACCGCGACGCGATCCTGGGGATCGCCTCGTTCGACTCCACGCACGACGCCGAGGCCCAGACCACACTGGCCGACTACGTGTCCCGGATGCCCGAGGGCCAGGAGCACATCTACTACATGACCGGTGAGTCGCGGGCCACCGTGGAGCACTCGCCGCACCTGGAAGCGTTCCGCGCCAAGGGTTTCGAGGTGCTGGTGCTGACCGACCCGGTGGACGAGATGTGGGTCGAGACGGTGCCCGCGTTCGAGGGTAAGCAGTTCCAGTCGATCGCCAAGGGCGAGGTCGACCTGGAGACCGAGGAGGAGCGCAGCAAGGCCGAGGAGAAGCAGAAGGACTTCGCCGAACTGCTGACCTGGATGGGCACCGTGCTGGCCGACGAGGTCAAGGAGGTGCGGCTGTCCTCCCGGCTGACCGTGTCCCCGGCCTGCCTGGTCGGCGACACCGGCGACCTGAGCCCGACGCTGGAGAAGATGTACCGCGCCATGGGCCAGGAACTGCCGCAGGTCAAGCGGGTGCTGGAGATCAACCCGGACCACCCGCTGGTGACCGGGCTGCGCGGGGCACACGGTCAGCGCGAAGACCACACCGGCCTGAGCGAGACGGTGGAACTGTTGTACGGCATGGCTTTGCTGGCCGAGGGCGGCGAACTGGCCGACCCGTCCCGGTTCGTGACGCTGCTGTCCGGTCGCCTGGAGCGCAGCCTCTGACCCGGAAGTGTCCACTGTGGACGACGAAATTGTCCCCGGCCGCTGGCACGCCACCTGGCTCGCGGCTAGCGCTGTGACCGGGTGGCCAGCACGAGTTGCCAGACGCGCAGCAGCCGGGTGGCCAGTTCCTCCGGATCCAGCGGGTCGGCCCCGTCGATCAGCCAGGCGTTGAGCACCGCGCCGGTGCCACCGGCGAGGAACTCGGCCAGATCGCCGGCCACCTCGGCGTCCAGGTCACCGAACACGGTACGCACGGCCTCGGCGTTGAAGGACGTGAACAGGGCGCTGAGCGAGCGGGTCATGGCGAAGGCGCAGGAGCCGGTCAGCATCGCCCGGTAGAACCGGCGGTGCGCGGCGAAATGCCGGGCCATGGCCAGTGCGCTGGGCCGGTTTCCGTTGCCGGGCAACACTTCGGTTTGCACCAGCTCGGTCGCGGCCGCGACCAGCAACGCGTCCCGGTCGCCGAACTGCAGGTAGACCAGCTGCCGGCTGACGTCGGCCGCTTCGGCCAGGTCGGTCACCGGCACCGCGGTGGTGCCACAGTCGGACACCAGCCGCACCGCGGCCGCCAGCAGGGCGGCGCGGGAGCGGCGCACCCGCCGGTCCGGGCGCGTCACCGGCTCCTGCGTTGTCGGCATGCGATTACTTTAGACACCTGTCAAATAACTCACAACTGTGCAAGGATCGGGACCCTTGGCGGGAGGAGCGAGCAAGTGAGCGAACAGCCCGAGGTCCGGACCAGCGCCGGCATGCTGCGCGGTCGCCGAGAGGACGGACTTTCCGTTTTTCGCGGCATTCCGTTCGCCGCGCCGCCGGTCGGCGCGGCCCGATTCCAGGCGCCGCAACCGGTCCAGTCGTGGACCGGGGTCCAGGACGCGGCCAGGTTCGGCCCGCCGCCCCCGCAGGATCTGGTCATGCCCGGCGTGACCGGCGCGCCGCCCCTGGCCGAGGGAACGAACTGGCTGACGGTCAACGTGTGGACCCCCGACCCGGACCCGCAGGCGCGGCGGCCGGTGATGGTGTGGCTGCACGGCGGCGCCTACAAACTCGGTTTCGCCGGCCGGCCCGGCTACGACGCCCGGCACATCGCCCGAGACGGCGATCTGGTCGTGGTCACCCTCAATTATCGGCTGGGCATCGAGGGTTTCGCCGCGATCGACGGCGCACCGGCCAACCGCGGCCTGCTCGATCAGATCGCCGCGCTGGACTGGGTGCGCCGGGAGATCAGCGGGTTCGGCGGTGATCCGGACCAGGTCACCGTGTTCGGCGAGTCGGCCGGTGCCGGTTCGATCGCCGCGCTGCTGGCCATGCCGAGGGCGCGCGGACTGTTCCGGCGGGCCATCGCGCAGAGCGTGCCGGGCATGTTCTTCTCCGACGAGTTGGCCCGGGACATCGCCACCGTGATCGCCGCCGAGATCGATCGTCGGCCCACCGTCGAGGATCTGGCTCAGGTGGCGCCCCGGGACTTGCCCTCGGCCGCAGCCGGTCTGGCCAAACTTTCGCCGGACATCACCGACCGGTGGGGTCCGGTCGAGCCCGCGCTGTCGGCGTTCGCGCCGGTGGTGGACGGGGACGTACTGCCCGGCGATCCGTGGTCGGCGCTGGCGAATGGCGCGGCCCGCGACGTCGAGGTGATCTTCGGGCACAACCGGGACGAGTTCCGGTTGTTCGTCGCGTTCGCCGGGCAGCTCGGGCACATCGACGCCGACCAGGCCAGTGCGGCGTTGCGGAAGTACGGCCCAGCAGGCGAGGCCGCCGATGTCTATCGGCAGGCATTCCCGGACGCCCCGGCCGGGACGCTGTTCGAGGTGGTGCAGTCGGATTGGCTGTTCCGGATGCCAACGTTCCGGCTGGCCGAGGCGGCGGCCACCGGCGGCGGATCGGTGCGGATGTACGAACTGACCTGGCAGACTCCGGGCAGCGGCGGGGTGATGGGCGCGTGTCACGGCCTGGACGGCCCGCTGGTGTTCGGCACGCTGGAGGCCAATCTCGGCCCGATGCTCATCGGCCCGCAGCCGTCGCCCGAGGCGCTGGAGTTGTCGGCCCGGATGCGGTCCGCGTGGACCCGGTTCGCCGCCACCGGCGATCCGGGCTGGCCGCGGTTCGACCCCGAGCGACGGCTGGTGCAGATCCTCGACACCGACCCGGTGGTCACCGCCTATCCGGAGGAGACCTCGCGCCGGTTGTGGCGGCAGCACACCTTCGGCGCGCTGCCGCTGCTCACCAGGTGACGGGCAGTTCGTACACGCCGTACACCGAGCCGTCGTGCTTGAACGGGATCTGGTCCAGTTCGGCGGCCAGGGCCAACGTTGGAATCCGCTTGTACAGCGTGCCGTAGACGACCTGCAGTTCCATCCGCGCCAGCGACTGACCGAGGCACTGGTGCACGCCGAAGCCGAAGGCCACGTGATTGCGCGGATTGCGGCGCAGATCCAGGGTGTCCGGCTCGGAAAACACCTCCGGGTCGCGGTTGCCGATGTCGTTGGCCACGATGATGCCCTCGCCGGCCCGGATGGTCTGGCCGGCGATCTCGAAGTCGGCCACGGCGACCCGGCGCCGCCCGTTGTGCGTGATGTGCAGGTAGCGAAGGAGTTCCTCGACCGCCGAGGCGACCAGCTTCGGGTCCTCGGACGCGCGCAGCAGAGCCAGCTGATCGGGATTGCGCAACAATGCCGCGGTGCCCAGCGCGATCATGTTCGCGGTGGTCTCGTGTCCGGCGATCAGCAGCAGCACGCCCATCTGCGCGGCGTCGGTGCGGGTCAGCTCACCCGCGCGGATCCGCTCGGTCAACCCGGACAGCAGATCCTCGCCCGGGTTGGCCAGCTTCTCCCCCACCAGGTTGTCCAGGTACTCGATCAGGTTCGCGCTGGCCGCCTGCCGCTCCTCCGGCCGCGCGGTGCGCCGGATGATGGTCTTGCTGTTGTCCTGGAAGAAGCCGTGATCGGTGTAGGGCACGCCGAGCAGCTTGCAGATCACCAGCGAGGGCACCGGCAACGCGAACGCGTCCACCAGGTCGGCCGGGTTCGGCCCGGCCAGCAGCTCGTCGATCAGGTCGTCCACGATCCGCTGCACGGCCGGGCGCATCGCCTCGATCCGTTTGATGGCAAAGGGAGCGGTCACCATCCGGCGCAGCCGCGCGTGTTCCGGGTCGTCCATCAGGATGAACCCGATCTTGGCCTGGCCCTTCTGGACCGGCGCTCCACTGGGATAACCGGGCCGCTCGTAGTCCGAGCTCACCCGCGAGTCGGCCAGCACGGCGCGCTGGTCGGCGTAGCGGGTCACCAGCCAGGGCGTGGCGCCGTCGGCCAGCCGCACCCGGGTCAGCGGGCCGGATCGCTGCGACTCCCGCAGTCCCGGCGGCGGATCGAACGGCCGCTCCGGCGCCCGGGTCATCGGGTACCCGGGCAGCTCCGCCGGTTCGATGGTGCTGGTCATCGACCTTCCTTTCACCAGGTGGCAGCGGTCAGGACAGCGCGATCGCCGAGGCCGGGCAGACGTTGGCCGCTTCCCGCACCGCGTCCTGGTGCTCGGCCGCGGGCTGGGACTGCAGCAGCTCCACGATGCCGTCCT
Source organism: Pseudonocardiaceae bacterium (assembly GCA_035551355.1). Classification (GTDB taxonomy): domain Bacteria; phylum Actinomycetota; class Actinomycetes; order Mycobacteriales; family Pseudonocardiaceae; genus DATATV01. The sequence continues at coordinate 123,118 of DASZNF010000017.1, forward strand.
CGTCGCGCTGGTCGAACACTTCGGGGGCGGCCAGCACGCAGCTGCCCGCGCCGCAGCACTTGTCCTGGTCGACGGTGACGTTCATTTCTCCTCGTTCCTCCTCTGGTGGTCCGGGCTCGGCGTGACCGGGGCCAGCAGCAGCCCGACGATCGCGTCGATCAGCCCGGTGGCGGTGTCGTGCCAGTTGGCCCGGGGCGTGGGGGTGCCCTCGGCGAGCGCGCGTTCCCGCTCGGCGGTCATGTGCACCATCAGCTGCCGGGACATGTCGTCGCGTTCGGCCCGCACCGGCTCGGGCAGCTCGGGCAGGCAGGTGTTCATGCCCTCGAGGATCAGCCGCAGCGACGGCTCGGCCAGCGATTCCTCGGTCATGATGGAACGCAGTTCCGGGTCGGTCATCACCTGCGCGGCGAACCGGGCGAACCAGCTCGGCGCGGGCAGGGTGGCCAGGTGCTCGGTGTTCGGGCGCACCAGGCAGGCCACCCAGTCGCGCAGGTCACGCGAGCCGGCGACCTCGGCGACCAGCCGGGCCCGGCGGTGCTCGATGTCCTGGGTGTGCCTGCGCACGATCGCCCGGATCAGGTCGGCCTTCGCGCCGAAGTGGTAGCCGACGGCGGCGTTGTTGCCCTGGCCGGCCGCCTCGCTGATCTGCCGGTTGGACACCGCGACCACGCCGTGCTCGGCGAACAGCCGCTCCGCCGCGACCAGGATGGCCTCCCGGGTCGCGTTGACCCGTTCGGCTCGCACCATGCCACCGACCATGATCATCTCCTCACCAACGCACCGGCAGGTCGCGCAACCCGCCGACGACAAGTCCGTCCACTCGACGCAGATCATCCGCCGGTACGGCCAGGTCCAGCGAAGGGAGGCGGTCCAGCAGCACGCCGAGCACGGTCTGCAGCTCGGTGCGGGCCAGCGACTGGCCAAGGCAGGAGTGCGGCCCGGCGCCGAACGCGAGATGGGTGTTGGGGCTGCGGGTGAGGTCCATGTCACCGGCGTCGGTGAACGCGGTCTCGTCCCGGTTGGCCGCGGCCATGTCGCACACCACGGTGGTGCCGCTGCTGATCCGCGCCTCGCCGACCTCGATGTCCTGGTCGATGTAGCGGACCATGCCGAAGCCGAGGTTGGTGTCGAAGCGCAGCGCCTCCTCGACCGCGGAGCGGATCAGCGTTCGGTCGGCCCGCACCTGCTCCCAGCGGCGCCGGTCGGCCAGCAGCATGGCGACCATCTTGGCGATCATGTTGGCGGTGGTCTCGTGCCCGGCGACCAGCAGGCCCTGGCCGGTGGCCACCAGTTCGGCCTCGGTCAGGCCGCGGCCCTGCGCGTCGGTGGCCACCAGCAGCTCGGACAGCAGGTCCTCGCCGGCCCGGCCGCGGCGGGCGGTGATGTGGCCGGTCATGTAGTCGACGAACTCGGCCTGCGCGGCGTCCATCTCGACCTGGGCGTAGCGGTCGAGGTTGAGCATGGCGTCCGACCAGTGCGCGAACCGGTCCCGGTCGCTGTCCGGCACGCCGAGCAGGTCGCAGATCACCCACACCGGTAGCGGGAAGGCCAGCGCCGCCTTGAGATCGGCGGGCTGACCGGCGGCCACCATCGCGTCGATGAGCTGGTTGGCCATGGCCTCGATGCCCGGGCGCAGCGCGGCCATCCGCTTGACGGTGAACCACTTGCCGACCATCCGCCGCCAGCGCTCGTGACCCTCGCCGGTCTGCGGCAGCACGGTGGCCATCTCGCTGTTGAACACGCCACCGGACTCGGTGTCGGAGATCCGGGCCGCGTCCGGGGCGTTGAGCAGCCGGCCGAACCGGGTGTCGGAGAGCACCTGGCGGACGTCGGCGTACCGGGTGAGCAGGGCGGCCTCGTCGCCGCTTGGCATCCGCACCGAGGCCACCGGGCACTGGCTGCGCAGGATCTCCCATTCGGCCGGTGGCTCCAGCGCGGCGGTGCGGGGCAGCGGGTAGTTCAGCTGCTGCTCGTCGAGCTGGCTCACGTGGTGACCTCCAGTACTTGAACGATGCCGGTTGCGTGATCAGTTCAGCACTCCCCATAGACTAAGTCAAGCGCCTGCCTTAAAGTCTGGATCGTCTGGCCACTCGGCCACCCCAATGGAGGTACGTCATGCCCGAGGTCCCCGCCGCCGCGCCCCGCAGCGGCCGACCGCAGGTCATCGTGTCGGTACTGGCCCTGGGCGGCATCGTGGTGTCGCTGATGCAGACCCTGGTGATCCCGTTGCTGCCCGAACTCCCCCACCTACTGGGCGCCAGCAGCGTCAACACCACCTGGGCGGTAACCGCCACCCTGCTGGCCGGCGCGGTCGCCACCCCGGTGGAGGGCAGGCTCGGCGACATGTACGGCAAGCGCCGGATGCTGCTGTTCAGCCTGGTGCTGCTGGTCGCCGGGTCGGCGCTGTGCGGGCTGTCCAGCACGCTCGGACCGATGATCGTCGGGCGCACCCTGCAAGGTCTGGCCGCCGGAGTGATCCCGCTGGGCATCAGCATCATGCGCGACGAACTGCCGGCCGAACGGCTCGGTTCGGCCACCGCGCTGATGAGCGCCTCGCTCGGCGTCGGCGGCGCACTGGGCCTGCCGGCCGCGGCCTTCCTGGCCGAGCACGCCAACTGGCACCTGCTGTTCTGGACCTCGGCCGCGCTGGGCGTGGTGGTCACCGTGCTGGTGCTGATCTTCGTGCCGGAGTCCTCGGTACGCACGCCCGCCCGGTTCGACCTGCCCGGCGCGCTGGGCATGTCGGCCGGACTGGTGTGCCTGCTGCTGGTCATCTCCAAGGGCACGGATTGGGGCTGGACCAGCGGAACCACGCTCGGCCTGAGCATTGCGGGGATCGTGGTGCTGCTGGCCTGGGGCTGGTGGGAACTGCGCGTCGCGCAGCCGCTGGTCGATCTGCGCACCACCGCGCGGCGGCAGGTGCTGCTGACCAACATCGCCTCGATCGTGTTCGGCATCGGGATGATCGCGGTGTCGCTCGTGCTGCCCCAGTTGCTGCAACTGCCCAAGGCGACCGGGTTCGGGCTGGGCCAGACATTGCTGGTGGTCGGGCTGGTGATGGCCCCGACCGGTCTGGTGATGATGGCCATGGCGCCGGTGTCCGCCCGGATCTCCGCCGCGCGCGGCCCGAAGGTGACCCTGATGGTGGGCGCGGTGGTGGTGGCCGCCGGATACGTGCTGGGCATCGTGCTGATGTCGGCGATCTGGCAGCTGGTGCTGATGTCGTGCGTGATCGGGGCCGGGATCGGCCTGGCCTACGGCGCGCTGCCCGCGCTGATCATGGGCGCGGTGCCGGTGTCGGAGACGGCGGCGGCCAACAGCCTCAACACGCTGATGCGGTCCATCGGGACGTCGGTGTCCAGCGCGCTGGCCGGAGTGGTGCTGGCCCACCTGACCGTCCCCCTCGGTTCGGCCACCGTGCCCTCGCAGACCGCTTTCCGGGTGGTGATGGGGATTTCCGCGGCCGGTGCGCTGCTGGCCATCGTGATCGCCGCGTTCCTGCCCCGGAACCGTCCCACCTCGGCGAATACGCCTGTCGCGGTTTCCGCCGAGCCGGCCGAGGTGTCCGGCTGACAATTCGCGAATAACCCGGATGGGTGACCTGACGGGAATCCACTGGCCAGCGGAACTGGTGCGTCGTTCCGTGCGTCGGATCCCCAGCCGGGGAGGTGAGCGATGGGTGGATTCCGGGTCGATCTCGGCGCGCTGACAAACGCATCGCAGGGCATCGACGGGATGGAGGAACCCATGAACATCATCGACGAGATCCCCGAACCGCACCGCACGATCATCATCGAGGTCCTGGAAGACAAAGATCCACAGCTCCTGGAGACCCTGCGGACCAGCGCGCCGCCGACGTTCGACGTCTGGCTCGGCGTCACCGACACCATGATCGACGCCATGAGCGAGCACTACGGACCAGGCCACGAACCCGACGAGACCGGCAAACAAATTGACAATGCCCTGGGTGCGTTCATGCTTCGCTGGCCCAGCGACGCACTCGCGGACTCCTGAGGCGCACCGGTTTCCGAACGACTGAGACACGTCCACTGTGGACAGATCTCGGTATGTACCACCGACTCGTAACCTTGGCGGGCCAATTCGTTACCGGGACCAATCGATTCGTTACCTGACGTGGCCGACTCGCTACCTTATGCTGAATGCGCGGAACCCGATCGGTAGCGCATATCCCCACACCCATCCACCGTTGCCGATGGGCACTGCCGGACTTTGTTCCGCATGCCCGGGGGTGACGGCTGCGTGCTCGGGAAAGGCCGCCATGTCCCGTGAATTCCGCACCCCGGCCGCCAGCCAGTCCGCGACTCACCCATTCTCCCGTCGTTCCGCATTCCGGGCCGCGGCGGCGGGCGCCGCCCTCGCCGCGGTGTCCACGGCCGGCTGCACCGCCCGGCCACAGAACGTGACCACCCAGGCCGCCGACGCGGTCGTCTACAACCCGCGCGGCGCCATCGACGTCGAAGCGGCCTGGTTACCCGGCAGCGGTGGGTTCGACGACCTCGCGCCCGCGCTGGACAGTGCGCCCAACAACCTGATGTCCACCAGATTCATCCCGGCGCTGAAGTCGATCCCGCGGCGCACGGAGGCCATGGATCAGCACGGGATCGCGACGATGATCCTGTCCATGGTCACCGCCGGAATCCAGGCTGAACCGGTGCCGGCCACGGCGGTGAACCGGGCCAGGCAACTCAACGACCTGCTGGCCGAGGTGGTCCGGGCCAACCCGGGCCGATTCGCCGCGCTGGCCGCCGTGCCGCTGCAGGACCCGGCCGCGGCAGCCGAAGAGGTGCGACGCTGCGTGACCGACCTGGGCATGGTCGGCGTGCTGTACAACAGCTACAGCGACCTCGCCGGGCAGCATTCGGCGACGCCGGACACCGGCGAATACGACGTCTTCTGGTCGGCGATCAATGACATCACCAAGCAGCGCGGTGGTCATTTTCCCGTGTATCTGCATCCGCGCCAGCCGCCGTCGAATGATCCGCCGTACTACGGCAACGTGGCATTACAGGGTGCGACGTGGATGTACAACGAGTCGACCGCGGCGGCGATGCTCGGGTTGTGTTTCGGGGGCGTATTCGATCGTTTCCCGGCCGTTCAGGTGATCGCCGGGCACGCGGGTGAGGGCTTGCCCGGATACTGGTGGCGCAGCAATCACAAGGGATTCCTGACCCGGCAGCGGGGCAACGCGGTGAACCTGCACCATCGGCTGCCCTATTATCTGGTGAACAATTTCTGGTACACCACGAGCGGCGTCTTCGACGACACCTTCCTGTGGCAGCTGGCCGAGGTCATCGGCGCGGCGGGCATCGCGGCCAAACACGAGTCGGGCAGCGAAGCCCAGATCACCGAGGCGGTACGCGCCGCCAGCCATGAGGAGCTGGTCACGTTGGGCCTGCCCCGCACGATGTTCGCGATCGACGATCCGTTCGAGGATGCCGGTCAGGCGACACAGTGGCTGGCGTCGGTGCCGATGGCGGCCGCGGACAAGGCCGCGTTCGCCTACGGCACAACCCGGCAACTGTTCCGGCTCACCTGAGATCCGGTAGTGCCATCCGGTCAGGTGGTCGCGGCGCGAGCCGCTGAAGTCGCGGTGTCGGTGGTCGCGGTGTCGGTGGTCGCGACCGGCTGGCTCGTGCGGCGGTGCACCACGGCGCGGCCGCCGCGGCCGGGGGCGTTGGCCACACCGCGGGAGTGCCAGCGCTCGTCCGGTTCGGTGGTGGCGGCGAGGGTGAAATCGCGCAGCAGGGTGCGCAGCACCACGTCCATCTCCATGGTGGCGAACGCCGCGCCGAGACACCGTCGGCTGCCCCCGCCGAACGGAATCCATTGGTACAGATCGGGTTTGCGGTCGACGAACCGGTGCGGGTCGAAACTGTAGGGATTCGGGAACAGGCCTTCGTCGGTGTGCATCAGGCCGATGCTGATCAGCACCCGGCTGCCCCGCGGCAACCGCCAGCGGCCGAGTTCGACGTCGTCGGTCTTGATCTGACGGCCCACCAGGTCGATCACCGGACGGGTGCGCTGCACCTCCAGGATGGTGGCCGCGCGCAGCGCCGAGCCGCCGGCGTCGGCCTCCTCGACCAGCTCGCGCAGCACCGCCGGATGCCTGCGCAGCCGCTCGATGGCCCAGGCCAGGGTGGTCGCGGTGGTCTCGTGGCCTGCGGCCAGCACGGTGAGCAGCTGGTCGGCCAGGGCGGAGTGGGTCATCGCGGAGCCGTCGGCGTAACGACATTGCAGCATCAGCGAAAGGATGTCCTCGCGCTCGTCCAGGTTCCCGGCGGTTTCGGCGTTGGTGATCAGGCGTTCGACGATGGCGTCGTACTCCCCGCGCATGGCCGCGAACCTGCCCCAGGGCGTCCAGCGCAGACGTTCGGTGCGCGGGATGGGCACCACGGCCAGCCGGGAGCCCAGGGTGACCATCCGGGGCAGTAGATCGCGCAGCGCGGCCAGTTCCGCGCCCTCGGCGCCGAACACCGCGCGCAGGATGATGTTGAGGGTGATCCGCATCATCGAGGGCAGCGTGGCGAACTCCCGGTCCCGCGGCCAGGTGGCCAGTTCACGGACCGCCTCCTCCTCGATGATCCGCTCGTAGGCGGCCAGCCTGCGGCCGTGGAACGGCGGCACCAGCAGCCGGCGCTGGGTGCGGTGCGCCTCGCCGGTCAGCGCGAACAGCGACCCCGGGCCCAGCACCCGGCCGAGGTTGCGGTCGAGATTGTCGGCCACCTCCGGTTTGGCGGTGAGCAGTTGCCGGACCTCGGCCGGATTGGCCAGCACCATGGCGTGGCCGAAGATCGGCACGTTGATGCTGACCGCGTCGCCGTAGCGCTCGCGCAACCGGGGCAGGCCGCGGCGGGGCCGGCTCAGCGCGTAGACGCCCTGGGCCAGGCGCGGGACGGTGGGCCCCGGTGGCAGTGTCGTGGTGGTCGTCGCGGTGGTCATCGAGCATGCCCTCCCAGCCCGGTACGTCGACGTACCAACGGTACGGTACGGTACGCCGACGTACCGGGCGGTTCAAGGGGTATTCGCCGAAGGCGGTATACCGTGGGCAGGTGACGAGTGCGCGGACCAGTCAGCAGGTCGCACCCGCCGCAGAGGACGCGGGTGACTTCCGGCGCAGGCTGCTGGACGGCCTGGCCGAATCCATCGCGGCCGAAGGCTATCGGGCCTGCACGGTCGCCGACATCGTGCGTCGCGCCCGCACCTCCCGGCGCACCTTCTACGCCCACTTCACCGACAAGGAAGCCTGTTTCGTCGCGCTGATCACCGAGGCCAACGCGGCCATGATCCGGCGCATCGCGGCCGCGGTCGACCCGAGCGCGCCGTGGACCGAGCAGGTGCGCCAGGCCGTCGAGGAGTGGATCGCCTGCGGGCAGTCCGAACCGGCCATCACGGTCGCCTGGATCCGCGACGCGCCCACCCTGGGCAGCGCGGGCCGCCGGTTGCAGCGCAGCATGCTGGACGCGTTCGTGACCATGATCCAGACCCTGTGCGACACCCCGGAATGGCGCGGCGCCGGGCTGGAACCGGTGCCCCGGCAGCACGCGGTGATCCTGCTGGGCGGGCTGCGCGAACTGATCGCCACCACGGTGGAGGACGGCCGGCCGTTGTCCGACATCACCGAGACCGCCGTGCGGGCCTCCCTGGCGCTGCTGGGCAGCCTTCGTTAGACCGGGCGCGGGCGGGGCTTCTCCACCTCGGGCAGGGCGTCGATCACGCTGCGCAGGTGGGCCCGCATCTTCGCCTCGGCGCCGTCCGCGTCGCCGGTGCAGATCGCCTCGATCAGCTCCAGGTGCTGGGGCAGCGACACCGACGGGCGGCCGGGCTGCATGGCCAGCCGGAACTGATGGCGCACGTTCTGCAGCCGCAACCGCTCCAGCACCGTGCGGGCCGTGGTCTGTCCGCTCAGGCTCAGGATCAGCGCGTGCAGTTCCTGGTTGAGTTGGCTGTAGCCGAGCACGTCGCCACCGGCCACCGCCGCGCGCATCCGCTCGCCGATCGCGCGCAGCGCCTGGTGATCGGCGTCGTCCGCCCGCTGCGCCGCCTTGGCCGCGCACACCCCCTCCAGCGCCATCCGCACCTCGGTGATCTCGACGGCCTCGGCCAGCGACACCGCGCGCACCCGGGCGCCCCGGTTCTGGATGCGCTCCACCAGGCCCTCGCCGGCCAGGTGCATCAGCGCGGTGCGCACACTGGGGCGGGTGGCGCCGAACTGCTCGCACAGCTCGGCCTCCACCAATCGCTGGTTGGGTGCGAAATCCCCACTGGTGATGGCCTCCCGGATGGCGTCGACGACGCCGGCGGCCCGACTGGGGCCATCCTGGTTGGCCATGTCCCGGCTGGCAGCCATCACCCGCACCCTCACGCAGATTGGCGACAATATTGTCCGGTCATCGTACCGGCCCTGGTCGTCGGCCTGGGGTGCGGCGTCGGCGTACTCCTCGTGCAGCACGAAGATCGCCGGATCGTCCGGGGCGACCGGTAGACCTGGTGGCGCGGCGGGTCGATGGATTCCTGGGCGCTACGGTCCGCTGCCGGGGATAGTCTCTGCCGGTGCGCGATATCCGGGCCAACGCTGAGGTGACCGAGCTGATCGCCGCCGAGAATCTGCACCGGCTGCGGCACGACCCCGCCTACGGCCCGTTCATCTGCTGGCACTGCCATGCCCCTGGCGACGCGAACACCGAAACCGCCACGGTGATCGCCGAACTCGGCCCGGGCGACCAGTACACCGAGGCCAACACCGTGATCCCCGCACCGTTCGAAGACGCCGCCCGGATCGCCCTCGCGCACGCGGACTGCTCGCGATCGCAGGTCGTCACCGCCGTTCCGGGACCGCCAGCCGGGGCAGGTCGAATTGCCGCTGGATCGGGCGAGGTGTGGACCTGTCACCCTCTGACGGCCGACCTGCCCGACCCGGCCGGCCGCCTACCGCTGTTGATCCTCGACCAGCGACCCGAGATGGTGGTGCGCGGCGGCCCCGACGAGCGCGTGACCCGGTTCTACTCCGTCCTGCTGAGTCTGGGCCTGACCAGGGTGACCACGATCGGCAAACAGCTGGCCGAGGCCGTGGACGGCAAGGTCGAGTTGGCCAGCCCCGAGCCCTGGAGCCTGCCGCCCGTCCCGGGCTGGCGGCTTGAGCTGTCCGCCCGCCGCGCGGCCCGGTTGACCACCCCGGACGGGTCGCTCGTCTGGGACGGGTTGTGCGGCCAGGCTCGGCCGTGGCGCAACTTGATCGCCCGCACCGGCCGGTGCGCCGTGCTGATCGGCGCGGTCGGTCTGTACCCCACCGAGGACCGCCCCTTCAGGTGGATCACCACGTTGCTGGACCAGGCCGCGCAGGCCGGGGAACTGGCCGGGGGCCTGGTCGAAGCCTGCTGATGCCGGTGGCGTGGTGGCGTTGTCCGGCCCGCGCACCACCCGTCGCGACCTCATCGAAACCTGACCGCTTTCGTTGGCCCACTCGTACTTTGGGCCGATTGCCCGAGCGGTCGGCCACCGTAGGATGAGCGGGTGAACCGGGTTTTTCGTTCCGTATGGGACGAACCGCGTCCCGCTGTTCCGCCGTCGCGGAATCGCTGGGATGTGGCGCTGGTGGCCGCGTTCGCCCTCGGGAGTGTGCTGGAAGGGTTGCTGCAGCACAACGTTCCCTACCGGACGGTGACGATCATCCTGACCGTCGGGCTGACCCCGACCCTGCTGTGGCGGCGCACCCATCCGCTGCCGATGCTGGTGATCGCGTTCCTGGTCGACGGGCTGGCGCCGCTGGCCACCGGCGGCGTGCCGCCGTCACTGGGCACCATGGTGTATTTCCTGGCGCTGCCCTATGCCTTGCTGCGCTGGGGATCCGGCCGGGACGTGGTGCGCGGCTGCCTGGTGCTGGCGGCCAAGGTCGCGGTGTGGGTGATCGCCGGATTCTCCACACCCGGTGATGAACTGGCCGAACTGGCGATCCTGACCATCACCGTCGCCGTCGGCACCGCCATGCGCTACCGGGCCCGCGCCCGCGCCCGCGAACTCGACCACGCCAAACTCCTTGAGCGTGAACGACTGGCCCGCGATCTGCACGACACCGTCGCTCACCACGTGTCGGCCATGGCCATCCGGGCCCAGGCCGGCCTGGCCATGTCGGCCAGTCAGCCCGAGGCCGCGCCCGAGGCGTTGCGGCTGATCGAGGCCGAGGCCTCTCGCGCGCTGGCCGAAATGCGGGCCATGGTGCGGCTCATGCGCCGCGACCAGCCGGCCGAACTCGCCCCCAACCCGAGCATCGCCGACCTCGGCGAACTGGCCGCCCGGCCGCGCACCGGCCCGGTGGTGGATGTGCTGATGCACGGCGACATCGGCACCGTGCCGCCGTCGGTAGGGGCCGCGATCTACCGGCTGGCCCAGGAATCGGTGACCAACGCCCGCAGGCATGCCCGGCACGCCACCCGCATCGAGGTGCACGTGGCCGCCGACGAGGCCGCAGTGCGGTTGCGGGTCAGCGACGACGGCGAGGGCGCGCATCCCCGTGTGCCCGGCGCCCCCGGGTACGGCCTGGTCGGCATGGCCGAACGCGCCGGACTCCTTGGCGGCACCTGCGAAGCGGGCCCGAATCCCGATCGCGGCTGGACCGTCACCGCCGTGCTGCCACGCGCCGGAGCGTCCGGATGAGCGTGCGCGTGGTGGTCGCCGACGACCAGGAGATCGTGCGCACCGGCCTGGCCATGATCCTCAACGCCCAGCCCGGTATCGAGGTCATCGGCGAGGCCGGGGACGGACGGCGCGCGGTCGAACTGGCCCGGCGGCTGCGACCCGAGGTGTGCCTGTTCGACGTGCGCATGCCGGTACTCGACGGCATCGAAGCCACCCGGCAGTTGGCCGGACCGGACGTGCCCGACCCGCTGGCCGTCGTCGTGATCACCACGTTCGATCTGGACGAGTACGTGTATGCCGCGCTGCGGGCCGGAGCCCGAGGGTTTCTGCTCAAGGACGCCGGGCCGGACATGCTCACCCAGGCCGTGCACGCCGCGGCCTCCGGTGACGCGCTCATCGCGCCCAGCATCACGGCGCGGCTGCTCACCGCCTTCGCCGACACCGCACCGGATGCCGCGCCCCCGCAACCGGTCGACCCGCTGACCGCCCGCGAGGAACAGGTGCTCGCCGCGGTCGCCGCCGGCCGCACCAACACCGAGATCGCGGCCGAGCTCTACATCACGCTGAGCACCGTGAAAACCCACATCACCAGCCTGATGGGAAAGCTCGGGGCGCGGAATCGGGTGGAGATCGCCATCTGGGCCTACGAAACCCGGCGGACCCCCCGCACTCGGTCGTAGCTTTCCCGGGCGTCCCACCGCAATCGGCCGAAAGTACGGTCCGCGCCCCCGACTTCCGGACGGTCCGATCGCGGCTTCTTGTCCGATCCCCCAACGGTTTCCGCCCGCGACCATCTATGCCATGACTTCACACACCCGGCCTGGATGGCTGTTACCCACCGGCCTGATCCTGCTCAGCTTCGTGCCGGTGATCGCCGGCGGCGCGCGCATCGGCCAGCTCACCACCGGCGCGCAGATCACCGAGGAGAACGCCCGGTTCTTCGCCAATCCAACACCCGTGGTGATCCACATCGTCGGCGCCAGCACGTTCGCCGTGCTCGGCGCGTTCCAGTTCGCCCCGCGGTTCCGCGGCAAGCGGCCGCGCTGGCACCGGATCGCAGGCCGAATCGTGCTGCCCTGCGGGCTGGTCGTGGCCGGCACCGGGATCTACATGGCGCTGTACTACCCGCACCCGGACAACACCGGCGACCTGCTCACCGTGTTCCGGCTGGTCTTCGGCTCCGCCATGGCCACCTCCCTGCTGCTGGGGCTGCGCGCGATCCTGCGCCGGGACATCGCCGCGCACCGGGCCTGGATGATCCGCAGCTACGCCATCGGCCTGGGCGCGGGCACCCAGTTCCTCACCCAGGCCCCGTGGGTCCTGCTTGTCGGCCCGCTGGACAAGCAGAGCAACGCGTGGCTGTCCCTGGCCGGATGGCTGATCAATATCGCGGTCGCCGAACGGCACCTCCGCCGGCTGCGGAATCCGGTGCGCCACAAGGCCACAAGCCGCACCGAAGCCCCGGCCGTGAAGGTGCTCGGCTGACCTGCACACCACCTCCGCCCGGACCCCGCGGATGATCATTACCTCTCCAGGATGTCCGTTCGTTATATGCACCTACTGTTCGCATCTCACACTTAGCGCTCCGTACACGCCCGGTCAACAGTGCGACGATGGGCGTGTTTCGCTCTTGTGCTGGTCGATTTGGCTGGGTATCTTTCGCCGATATCGGTACACGATACGAACGCTACTATCGCAATGCGAACAGGAGCGGCCATGGTTGAGGACCGCGACACCCCCGGTGAGGACACCGCCGCCCCCGGCGAGATCCAGGCCGTCAGCCGGGCCGCGCAGATCCTCGGCCTGCTCGGCCCCGAGGTGCCCGAACTGACCGCGGCGGGCACCGCCGAACTACTCGACCTCAACCGCACCACCGCCTACCGCTACTGCATCTCGCTGGTCGCGGCCGGCCTGCTGGACCGGGGCGGCCGCCCGGGCACCTTCATCCCCGGCCGCCTGCTACTCCAGCTGGGCACCTACGCGCTGGGCCGGCGCGCGGTCATGGACCTCGCGCCGCCGCACATGCGCCAACTGTGCGCCGACACCCACATGACCGCGGTGATGAGCCTGTGGGGATCGGCCGGCCCCGTGGTGTCCCGGGTCGAGGAGGACACCACCCGCACCGTGCTGATCACCGTGCGCGTCGGCTCCCATCTCGACCTGGAATCCGCCCAGGCCAAGGTTTTCCTGGCCTTCAACGGCGACCAGTTCAACGCCGACCGGCTGCTGGCCGGCCTGCCCGCCCACCAACACCACCGGCTGCACGAGGAGATCGAGCAGATCCGGCGCACCGGCCGCAATGTCACCGCCAACCAGAACGGCGTCACCGCGGTGGCCGCACCAGTGTTCGACGAGTACGGCATCTGCGCCGCCCTGGCCATCATCGGCACCGACGACACCCTCAGCCCCGACCCCGGTTCACCCCAGGCCCGCCTGGTGGTGGACACCGCGGCCGATCTCACCAAGGAAATGGGTGGCGCCCCACCCGCCATCCCCTGACCCGCACTACTCCCGGCGATCCCGCAACGACGCGAACCGAGGACGCACCATGCCAGAAAACCAGGTCCCCCACCCACTCGAATCCGAAGTGGACGATCGGTCCCGGGCCCGCGCCGCGTTGCGCGGCGGCGTGCTGGCCTACTTCGTCGACCAGTTCGACATCTACCTGCCCATCGTCACCCTCGCCCCGGCCACCGCGTACTTCCAGTCGGCATCGCTGTCCGCGGGCACCTCGGCCACCCTGTCGGCGCTGGTGTTCGCCTCCACGCTGATCGCCCGCCCGATCGGCTCGGCCGTGTTCGGGCACTTCGCCGACAAACTCGGCCGCCGCCGCAGCACCATGGTCGCCGTCGGCGGCTTCGGCCTGACCACCCTGCTCATCGCACTGTTGCCCGGCTACCACAGCATCGGCATGGCCTCGGTGTCGCTGCTGATCGCGCTGCGGTTCATCGACGGGTTCTTCCTCGGCGGCGAATACACCACCGCGGTGCCGCTGGCCATGGAATGGAGCCCGGCCAACCGCCGCGGCCTGACCAGCGGCCTGATCACCTGCACCTCACCCGCGGCCAACGCCGCCATCTCCGCGATAACCCTGATCCTGCTTACTGTTCTGCCTTCCGCCGGTGTCAACTCCGCCTACGTGCAGTGGGGCTGGCGCATCCCGTTCCTGGTCGGCGTGATCATGGCCGGCGTGCTGCTCAACTACTACCGCCGCAACGTGGAGGAATCGCCGTCCTGGCAGGAAACCCGCACGGTGGGCGGCAGCCCCCTGGCCGCTCTGCTGCGCGGCGGGCACCGGCGCGCCCTGCTCAAGGTGTTCGTGCTGATGACCGGCACCTGGCTGGCCACCAACATGACCACCGCCGTACTGCCCGCACTGCTCAAATCCCACGTCGGCGTGCAATCCCGGACCGTCACGGTGATCGTCATGGTGGCCGCGGCCACCAGCGCGGTGTCCTATCCGCTGCTGGGCGCGCTGTCCCAGCGCATCGGGCGGCGGCCGTTCTACATCGGGTGCGGCATCGCGGTCGCGGTGGCCAGTTCGATCGGCTTCGCGCTGGAAATGAACACCAGCAAGGACAACATCGCCGGACTGGTCATCTTCGGCATCATCACCTACGTCATCGGCGTCTCGATGTTCGGCCCGGTCGCGGCCTACCTGACCGAACGGTTCCCGGCCAACATCCGGGCTACCGGTTACGGCGTGAGCTACAGCCTGGCCATCGTGATCCCCGCCTTCTACACCTTCTACCTGTCCGGCCTGTCCCACCTGCTGCCGGTGGCCTACGGCCCGGTGGCGCTGTTCGCGCTGGCCGGGGTGCTGGTGTGCGTGGGCGGCGCGCTCGGCCCGGAAACCCGGGACATCGACATGCGCACCGGCGCGCAGCCCGCCGCATCCCAGCCGGTACACAGCTGATCGTCATAACCGTTCCGGTATTGACATCACAAATAGCGGGTCAGCAGGATCACGGGTATGCCCGGTGAGCCCCCGCTGCACGCCCGGATCCGCGCCGAACTGGAGCGGCCCATCCGGGACGGCAGCTGGCCACCGGGCACCCGTCTGCCCACCGAAGCCGAGCTCGGCGCCCAATTCGGCGTCTCCCGGATCACCGCGCAACGCGCGCTGCGCGACCTGGCCGACGCCGGGCTGGTGGTGCGCTACCGCCGCCGCGGCAGCTTCGCCGCACAGACCGCCGAGACGCACAATCTGTTGCGGTCGGCCGGTTTGCTGGCCTCCGGCCCCGCCTTTCCCGGTGACCACAAGGTGATCGGCGTCCGGGTGCTGCCCGCTGACAAGGCCGAACTGCGCCCGCCCGAGGCGCGATGCGGGTAGTCATCATCGGCGCGGGAGTGCTCGGCGCGGCGGTCGCCGCCGGGCTGACCCGGCACCGCGAATCCGCCGGTCTCGAGGTCACCGTGCTGGAGGCGCGGCATCCCGGCGCGGGCACCAGCGGCACCACCTTCGCCTGGATCAACGCCAACAACAAACATCCCGATCACTATTTCGTGCTCAACCACAAGGGTTTGCGGGCCCACCACGACCTCGCCGCCGGTGCCGCGCCCTGGTTTCAACCGACCGGCAACCTGGAATACGCGGTCACCGACGAGCACCGCGCCCGGCTGGCCGCCCGGGTGGACCGGTTGCGCGGCCTGGACTATCCGGTGCGACGGCTCACCGCCGCGCAGGCGCGCGAGCTGGAGCCGGATCTCGTTGCCGCACAGGCGAATGCCGAGTACGTGTTCTTCCCCGAGGAGGCGCACGCGCTGCCCGCGCTGCTGCTGGCCCGGCTGCTCGGCGAGGCCCGGGATGCCGGCGCCCGGATCGTCAGCGGCGCGCGGGTCACCGCGATCGAGGCCGAGGGCGTGCGCACCGCCGGCGGCGCGCACTTCCCGGCCGACGTGGTGGTCAGTTGCGCGGGTCGGTGGACCGGCGAGGTCGCCCGGCTGGCCGGCGTGCGGGTGCCGATGCTCGACCCGGCGATCCCCGGCTCGGTCACGGTGGGCTGGCTGGCCGTCACCGACCCCACTCCGGTGCGGCTGTCCCGGGTGCTGACCACGTCCCGCCTGAACCTGCGCCCCGACGGCGGCGGCCGACTCCTGTTGCACGCCCTGGATCTGGACGCCCACGCCGATCCCGCGGTGCTGCCGGACGCGCAGGTAGCCGCCGAGATCGGCGCTCGCCTGCGCGGCCTCCTGCACGGCGCGGAATCCGCGCAGATCCGCCAGGTCCGGGTCGGCCAGCGCTCGATACCGGCCGATGGGCTGGCCGTGGCCGGTTTCGCCGATTCCGACGCCCGGTTCTACGTGCTGGCCACGCACAGCGGCATCACCCTCGGCCCGCTGCTGGGCGAGCTGGTCGCGGCGGAGCTGCACGGCCGGGAATCCCTGCTGCTACAAGGTTTCCGCCCGGACCGCTTCACCGACGGCGTGCTGCCCGCCCCGCCCGAATCGGCCCGCCATCCAGGCGAACAGTAGGCGGTCTTCGTTGCGCTGTCAGCGCAAACGCCACCCCACACCGACGCTGCTCGCCCTCCGCGCCCGCCTCGATTCAGTCGTGACGCTCGTGCCGCAGCTCTGCGGTCGCTCGTGCCGTAGCTCTGCGGTCGCTCGTGCCGCGTTCAGCTGTTGAGGTAGGCCAGCACCGCCAGCACCCGGCGGTTGTCGTCCCCGGACTGGGCCAAGCCCAGTTTGGCGAAGATGTTGTTGGTGTGCTTGGACACCGCCTTGTCGGTGATGAACAACTTCGCCGCGATCGCCGCGTTGGACCGGCCCTCGGCCATCAACCCCACCACCTCCCGCTCCCGCGCGGTCAACTGGTGCATCGGCGCGCTGGTCGCGTTGCGCGCCAACAGTTGCGCGACGACCTCGGGGTCCATCGCGGTGCCGCCCTCGGCCACCCGCCGCACCGCCTCGACGAACTGCCCCACGTTGGACACCCGGTCCTTGAGCAGATACCCCACCCCGCCGCGCCCGTCGGACAGCAACTCCCTGGCGTACAACTGTTCCACGTACTGCGACAACACCAGCACCGGCAACCCGGGCACCTCGCGGCGGGCGTCGATCGCCGCGCGCAACCCCTCGTCGGTGAACGTCGGCGGCAGCCGCACATCCACCACCGCCACATCCGGTTTGTGAGTCAGCAGGGCGTGCCGCAGCGACGGACCGTTGTCGGCGGCCTCCACCACCTCGAACCCGTGGGCCTGCAACAACCGGATCAGCCCGTCGCGCAGCAGCGCCAGGTCCTCCCCTAGGACAACACGCACGGCAGCTCCATGGTCACGATGGTCGGCCCGCCGATCGGACTGGCCACCCCCATCGTCCCGTCGAACGCGGCCAGCCGGCGCGTGACCCCGTGCAATCCGCCGCCCGCCACCACATCCGCGCCACCGCGCCCGTCATCGCCGACCATCACGCACAACCGGCCGTCCTCGTGCACCACCCGCAGCCACGCACTGGTCGCGCCGCTGTGCTTGGCCACGTTGGTCAGCACCTCGGCGACCGCGAAATAGGTGGCCGACTCCACCGGCGCGGGCAACCGTCCCGGCAGGTCCACCGACACCTCCACCGGCACCGCGGCGGCCAGCGCCAGCGCCCGCACGGCGCCGTCCAGCCCGCGATCGGCCAGCACCGGCGGATGGATGCCGCGCACCAGCGCCCGCAACTCCGACAACGCCAGCCCGGTCGACTCCCGCGCCTCCACCAGCAGTTCCTGGGCCGCGTCCGGATCGGTGGCCAGCAGTTCCTCGGCCATGCCCAGGTTCATGCCCAGCGCCACCAGCCGCGCCTGCGCCCCGTCGTGCAGATCCCGCTCGATGCGGCGCAATTCCGCGGCCTGGGTGTCGACGGTGTCGGCCCGCGATTCGGCCAGGTGGGCGATCCGCGCGGTCAACCGATCCCGGTCGCGGGGCGCCAGCATGGATTTCGTCAGCCGCCCGTAGGCCCGCAGCAGCGGTGGCGTGCAGGTCCAGAACAGCCCGAAAGCGAGGGCCGCCACCGGCCACAGCAGGAACGTCTGGTTCCAGCTCTGCAGCATGAAAAAGCCGAACGGACTGCCGAACACGTCGCGCGGGGTCACCCAGAACAGCAGCGGATACACCAGGTAGAAGGCGGTCGCGCCGAGCAGCGTCGCTGGCAGAATCGCCAACGTGAAGCCGGCGGTGGCGTCCACCAGCAGCCACATCAGGTCCCGCCAGGTCGCCCGATCACTCAAATACCAACGTAATCTCCGCACCCAGCCGCCGGTGGGTTCCGGCCGGTACGGTCGCGCGATCGGCACCCCCAGCCGCTCCGCGCACCACAACCGGCGCACATCGGCATACCGGCGCAACCAGCCCAGGATTAGCAGAGTCGCCGGAACGAGGACGACGAGCGGGATCAGCCCGATGAACGTCACCGCCAGGGTGAACAACGTGACACCCCCGGCCAGGCCGAGCACGCCTACGCCGAACACCCAGAAAGTGCCCCGGAAACGATCGGCCGGACGGGCGAACGGCACGGCCACGGTGTCGGGTTGTACGGTCACAACGGTCATTCTGGCGCGGACGTGACCGGTTGTCCGTGGGGTTTACCCCACCATCACCGCGGAGCGGGATCCACTGCTCTAGTAGGGTGTCGCCGCTAATTTTCTGGGTAGAGGTGTTTCAGTTTGGTGCGGGCGTCCTTGGTGGTGAATTGCCAGTTGACCTGTCGTTGGTGGGCGTGGGTCTGCCCAGGGTCTGGTTGACACCTGATGTGTGAGGCTTCGGCCTTGCTGGGAAGGATGTCATCGTGCCCAAGGCTTATCCCCGTGAGTTCCGTGACGACGTGGTCGCTGTGGCCCGTCGTGGCGAGTCCCCGTTGAAGCAGGTCGCGAAGGATTTCGGGATCTCTGAATCCTGCTTGGCCAACTGGCTGCGCGCCGCCGATGTCGAGGACGGCACCCGGCCCGGGGTGACGCGTGAGGAGTCCGCTGAGCTGCGGGAACTGCGCAAGCGCAACCGGCTGTTGGAGCAGGAGAACGAGGTGCTGCGCAAGGCAGCCGCCTACCTCGCGCAGGGCAATCTGCCGGGAAAATAGTCTTCCCGCTCGTCCGTGAACTGGCTGCGGCCGGCGCCCTCGTGCGGGTGCCGGTCGCGGTGACGTGCAGGGTGCTCGGTCTGTCCCGCCAGGCTTATTACCAGTGGCTCGATCATCCAGTCTCGCAGCGGGATTGGGACGACGCCCATCTGATCAACGCCGCACTCGAGATCCACGCCGACGACCCGGCCGATGGGTACCGGTTCATCGCCGACGAACTCGCTCAGCGCGGCTTCACCGCGTCGGAGAATCGAGTGTGGCGGATTTGCTCGATGCAGCAGATCTTTTCGTCACACGCCACGAAGAAGGGTCTCTCCCGCAAGGCGGGGCCGCCGGTCCATGACGACCTGGTGCGCCGCGATTTCACCGCCACCGCACCGAATACCAAGTGGTTAACCGACATTACCGAGCACCCCACCAGCGAGGGAAAACTCTACCTGTGTGCGATCAAGGACTGCTACTCCAACAAGATAGTCGGATACTCCATCGATTCTCATATGAGGGCGTCACTCGCCGTCAGCGCACTGCGTAATGCGATCACGCTCCGCGACCCGGACGGCGTCGTCGTCCACTCCGACCGCGGCGCCCAATTTCGATCCGACGCCTACCGGCGCGTCCTGCGTGCTCACGGGCTGACCGGGTCGATGGGTCGGGTCGGTGCATGTGGCGACAACGCCGCGATGGAATCTTTCTTTTCCTTGCTGCAAAAGAACATTCTCGACACGCGACGCTGGCGCACCCGCGAGGAACTGAGGCTAGCGATCGTGTCCTGGATCGAGACGAAATACCATCGCAAACGCCGACAACGCGCCCTGGGCAAGCTCACCCCGGTCGAGTTTGAGACCATCTACATGGCCGCACCAGCGGCCTGAAACCGGTCAACCCCGGTGTCAACCGAAGACTGGGCAGACCCCGTTGACCGTGTTCTGCCATGCGGCGAGTTCGGTGTTGAGGGTGTCGAGGTCGGCGATGCGACGGTCCAGGCACTGGCGGGTCAGGGCTGACAGTTCGATCTCGGCG
>DASZNF010000018.1:0-38398 GCA_035551355.1 Pseudonocardiaceae bacterium
GGGCCTAGCCCGCCGCTTTCATGACTCTGCTGCCTAACAGGTGTCGATCAAGGAGAAAGGTGCTCCGATCTGGAAGGATGTGACTTGTCTACGGTCATGTCCGAACCAGTTCAGGAGCACCTTTCTGGTGAGCAAGACTACCGGGTCCCACCCATCACCCAACCTCGACACGACCGGAGCGGGGATCGTCTCCCACGCGGGTGCGACACTGCTGGTCGACACCATCATGCGATGCGCTGCGATCGTGCTGTTCCGACTGACGTACTTGATCATGGTGAGGTTGTTC
This sequence comes from Pseudonocardiaceae bacterium, assembly GCA_035551355.1. Classification (GTDB taxonomy): domain Bacteria; phylum Actinomycetota; class Actinomycetes; order Mycobacteriales; family Pseudonocardiaceae; genus DATATV01. The sequence goes on from DASZNF010000018.1 coordinate 287, forward strand.
GGCTGGCTGGGCCTACTTACTCGGTCCGCTGCCGCGAAGGCTGTCGAGCGAGATTCTGGTGCTCCGCCAGGAGGTTTCGGTCCTCGATGTTGCCGCGTTTGCGGCTGTCTGGGCGTGCACAACTAATAGCCTTGAACGTACTTCATGCCCAAGGCCATGCCCACTGATCAACTTAGTTGATCTATATTCGGTTGTTTTGGCTGGTAAGAGCCGGTGCCCCCGGTGCGACTCGAACGCACACTGGACGGATTTTGAGTCCGCTGCCTCTGCCGATTGGGCTACGGGGGCTTGGTCGCGGCGGGCCGCGAAACCGGATGTAGCTTACCGTGTCCGGCGCCGTCGGCTACCGCGGGGACCGGCGCGCGGGGCGCACAACCTGAACACCCTCAGGGGCATCAGGGGTCACATGGGTGTTACCTGAAGCACGCTTCCGAAACGGTTGAGTGGGGAAACGCACGATCTTTGCCGGGTCGTGATCCTGCCGGTACCCGGTTGCGGACGGTAGGCTTCTGTTTCCGGTCACGTCGGCCGGACGACACGATTCAGACGCAGGAGGACCCCGGTGACCCAGACGGCTGCCGAGGCCCAATCGGAGGCCAGGCCCACCCACCGCGTGCTCGTCGCCGAAGACGAAGCACTCATTCGTCTCGACCTCGTCGAGATGTTGCGGGAAGAGGGCTACGAGGTCGTCGGTGAGGCCGGCGATGGCGAGCAGGCTGTCGCGCTCGCCGAGGAACTGCGCCCTGACCTTGTCATTCTCGACGTCAAGATGCCCAAACGAGATGGCATCGAGGCGGCGTCCGACATCGCTCGGCAGCGGATCGCGCCGGTCGTCATCCTCACCGCGTTCAGTCAGCGCGATCTGGTCGAGCGGGCGCGCGATGCCGGTGCCATGGCGTATCTGGTGAAGCCGTTCGCCAAGCGGGACCTGGTCCCGGCCGTCGAGCTGGCCATCAGCCGGTTCTCCGAGCTGCAGGCCCTCGAAACCGAGGTCGCCGGGCTCACAGACCGCCTGGAGACCCGCAAGCTCATCGAGCGGGCCAAGGGCCTGCTCATGGCCAAGCAAGGCATGGCCGAGCCGGAAGCCTTCCGCTGGATCCAGCGGACCGCCATGGACCGCCGCACCACCATGAAGGCCGTGGCCGAAGTCGTAGTGGAAAGCCTCGGCTGACGCCCGTACCCAGCCAGCACCGACACCCGGCCGACACCGACGCCGACACCCAGCCGGATACCGACACTGGGCCGATGTCGAGCCGATGCCGGGTCTACGCACCCTACGTGCGCCCAAAAACAGCGGTTACCCGAGGTGAATCCAGCAACCCCAGCCTGGCCACTCAGGGTTACTGACAACGCCACTCGTTCGGCCTAATTGTCGCCGGTTTTGTCCGTTTCATGTCGCCGCTACCGTTACGATGTGGCTACGGCGTGAAGTACCGTCTATCCGATCAGCTCACCGGCGGTTAGGTTTCTGGCCTATCAAATGCCCGGTTTGAGTGGCGGGGTCAGCCCGACTCCCCGCTTGGTCGGAGGAGGTACTGGTGTCCTCAGTACGTTTTTCCCGCGCGGTGCTCACCGTCGTCGCGGCGTCGCTGGTCCTCGGCGGGTGCGCCGCCAAGACCAACTCGTCCTCGTCGTCCAGCTCCGGTTCCAGCGGCGTGAACCTGCCGGCGGTGTCCAACGTGCCCGTCCCGGCCGACGCCGTACTGCCCGCGGGCAACGGCAAGGCCACCTGTCACGGCGTGTCCATCGCCTACGCCGGCGCCGAGACCGGGGCTAACGCCCAGCTCGGCCTCAACATCGTCAACGGCGTCCAGCTCGCCGTGAACCAGCACAACGCGGCCAACCCCGGCTGCCAGGTCACCCTCAAGAAGTTCGACACCGAAGGCGACCCCACCAAGGCCACCGGCATCGTCACCCAGGTCACCAACGAGGCCGACATCCTCGGCGCGATCGGCCTGCCCTTCTCCGGCGAGTCCAAGTCCACCGGCGGCATCTTCCAGCAGGCCGGACTGGTGCACATCACCCCGTCGGCCACCAACCCGACGCTCACCCAGCAGGGCTGGACCACCTTCTTCCGTGCCCTGGGCAACGACTCGGTGCAGGGCCCGGCCGCGGCCAAGTTCATCGTCAACCAGCTGCACGCCAGCAAGGTCTGCGTCGTCCAGGACGACTCCGACTACGGCATCGGCCTGGCCGCCGCGATCAACAAAGCCCTGGGCGACAAGGCTTCCAGCTGCCAGGACAAGGTGACCACCAACCAGCGGGACTTCTCCTCGACGGTCAGCAAGATCACCAGCGCCAAGCCGGACGCGGTGTTCTACTCCGGCTACTACGCCGAGGCTGCCCCGCTGGACCAGCAGCTGGTCAACGGCGGCTACACCGGCGCCTTCGTCGGTCCGGACGGCGTGAAGGACGACAAGTTCATCCAGCAGGCCGGTTCCGCCTCGTCCAACACCTACTTCACCTGCCCCTGTGAGGACGGCTCGCTGATCTCCAGCTTCGCCACGGCCTACCAGCAGCTGGCCGGCTCCGCCCCGGGCACCTATTCGCTGGAGGGCTACGACTCGGCCACCGTCCTGCTGCGCGGCATCGACTCGGGTATCACCACCCGCGCCGCGCTGCTGGACTACGTCAAGAACTACAACGCCGACGGCCTGTCCAAGCACCTGCAGTGGGACTCCACCGGCGAGCTGAAGGCCTCCACGGTCTACGGCTACAAGGTGCAGAACGGCAAGATCGTCTATATCGGCACCATTTCCTGACCCGATATCGCTGACGGCGGCCGGGCACGTCCTTACCAGGACGGGCCCGGCCCCTCCACAACGCAGGACGTGAGGCCGTGCATCCACTCACCGTGTTCCTCGCCGATTCCTCCTGGATCAATTTCGACGTCACCAGTTTCCGGCAGGAGTTCTGGGACAACACGTTCAACGGCCTCACCTTCGGCGCCATCTACGCGCTGATCGCGATGGGCTACACCCTGGTCTACGGTGTCCTCCGGCTGATCAACTTCGCGCACTCCGAAGTGTTCATCGCCGGCGCCTACGCGCTGGTGTTCACCTTGTCCGGCTTGGGTTTCGACGGTTCCGTCCCGGGCCTCTCCACCCTCGCGCTGATCGGCGACATGCTGCTGGCCTGCCTGGTCGCCATGCTCGCCTCCGGCGCCATCGCGGTCCTGCTGGAACGCATCGCCTACCGGCCACTGCGCCGCAAGGGCGCGCCACCGCTAGCCTTCCTGATCACCGCGATCGGCGTGTCGTTCGCCATCCAGTACGCGATCTTCATCTGGCGCGGCGCCAGCGCCGAGCCCGCGGTGATCCTCTTCGTGCCCAAGGCGTTGTTCTCCGCGTTCGGCACCAACATCACCAACCAGCAACTGATCATCTTCGTCGCCGCCATCGTGCTGATGCTGCTGATCGACCAGTTCATCCAGCGCACCCGGTTCGGCCGCGGCGTGCGCGCGGTGGCGCAGGACCCGGACACCGCGACGCTGATGGGGGTGAACAAGGAACGGGCCATCATGCTGACCTTCCTGCTCGGCGGTCTGCTGGCTGGCGCCGCCGCGCTGTTCTACGTGATAAAGGTGCCATCCGGAGTCGTGTTCAACGGCGGATTCACCTTGGGTATCAAGGCATTCGCCGCGGCCGTGCTCGGCGGCATCGGCAACATCCGGGGCGCTGCGCTGGGCGGGCTGCTCATCGGCCTGGTCGGCAACTACGGCCAGACCCTGCTGGGCAACGCGCAATGGTCCGACGTGATCGCCTTCGTCGTGCTCGTCGTGGTGCTGATGTTCCGGCCCACCGGCATTCTCGGCGAATCCCTTGGGAAGGCGCGGGTATGACCTCCACCGACAACACGCGCAAGAACACCCCGGGCGGAATTCGCGCCCGCTGGAACAATCTTTCCCGGCCGCAGCAATGGCTGGCGCTGGTCCCGGTCGTGGTGCTGATCTACTTCATCCCGGTGATCGACCCGCCGTTGCTGACCACCGAGCCGTACACCAACTTCCCGATCGCCATGGTGCACGCGGCCGAACTGGCCATGGTGGCCATCGGGCTGAACGTGGTCGTCGGCCAGGCCGGTCTGCTCGACCTCGGTTACGTCGGATTCTTCGCGGTGGGCGCCTACGTGGCCGCCCTGCTCACCAGCAAGGAATCCATGCTGCACAAGCTGCCCTACCTGGCCACTCTGCCGCTGGCCATGGTGGTCACCATGCTCGCCGGGGTGCTGCTTGGCCTGCCCACGCTGCGGTTGCGCGGCGACTACCTGGCCATCGTCACGCTCGGCTTCGGCGAGATCGTGCGGTTGCTGGCCACCCTGGTGCCTGCCCTCAACGGCCAGGTCGGGTTCGCCGACGTCGGCCACCCGCCGGGGACGAACGCCGACGGCAGCCTGATCTTCTCGGCCCGCGACGGCACGCCGTGGTACTGGCTGGTGGTCACGCTGATCATCATTCTGTTGCTGTTCGTGGGAAACCTGGAACGCAGCCGGGTCGGCCGGGCCTGGGTGGCCATCCGGGAGGACGAGGACGCCGCGCAGATCATGGGCGTGCCCACGTTCAAGTTCAAGCTGTGGGCGTTCGCCATCGGCGCGGCCATCGGCGGCCTGTCCGGCGCGCTGGTGGCCGGGCAGACCGGATTCATGAACAACCAGAACTTCTCCGTGGCTTTCTCGGTGCTGTATCTGGCCGCGGTGATTCTCGGCGGTTCCGGAAACAAGGTCGGCGTGATGGTGGGCGCGTTCATCGTGTCCTATATTCCCGACCGGTTCACCAATCTCAGCGATCGCAAATATCTGATCTTCGGATTGTTCCTTGTGGTGCTGATGATCTTCCGGCCGCAGGGTCTGCTCGGTGCCCGGCAGCGGCTGCTGGCCCGCGGACGCCAGGCCTACCAGCGACTTGTCGGCCGCGGCGAGCAGATCAGCAGTGACAGTTCGGTGAGCGCCGAGGGAGGTGGGCAGGCATGACCGCGGAACGCGACGCGGATATCGCGGCCGAGGACATTCCGGCCGAGCACATGTCCGCGGAAACGGCGCAAATGACCGAGACGGAACGCGCCGCGCATTTCGCCGAGGTCGCCGAGGTGGTGGCGCCGGACCGGGACATCAGCGTCGAGTTCGGCGACACCCTGCTGGAAATGCGCGATGTCACCATGCGGTTCGGCGGTCTGGTCGCGCTGGACGGGGTTTCCTTCGGCATCCGGCGGGGCGAGATCCTCGGGCTGATCGGGCCCAACGGGGCGGGCAAGACGACCTGCTTCAACACCATGACCGGCGTGTACCGGCCCTCGGCCGGGCAGGTTCTGTTGGAGGGCAACCGATTGGGCCGCCGCAAGCGATACCAGATCACCCGGCTCGGCATCGCCCGCACGTTCCAGAACATCCGGTTGTTCGGCGAGATGACCGCGCTGGAGAACGTGGTGGTCGGCGCGGACGCCAGGCACAAGACCAGCGTGCCCGGCGCGTTGCTGCGGCTGCCCCGGCACCACCGCGAGGAACGCGAGGTGGTGGAGCGGGCCAGCGCGCTGCTGGAGTTCGTGGGCATCGCCGACCGGGCCGCGGAGAAGGCTCGCAACCTGCCCTACGGCTACCAGCGCCGGCTGGAGATCGCCCGCGCGCTGGCCACCGAACCGAAGCTGCTGTGCCTGGACGAACCGGCCGCGGGGTTCAACCCGGTCGAGAAGAACGAGTTGATGCAGCTGATCCGGCGCATCCGCGACGACGGATACACGGTGCTGCTCATCGAGCACGACATGCGGCTGGTGATGGGCGTGACCGACCGGATCGTGGTTCTGGAGTTCGGCAAGAAGATCGCCGAGGGAACCCCGGCCGAGATCCGGGACGATCCCGCGGTGATCGCCGCCTACCTGGGGGTGCCCGACGATGGCGTTGCTTGAGCTGACCGACATGTCCGTCCACTATGGACGGATTCAGGCGCTGGACGGTATTTCGCTCTCGGTCGACGCGGGCGAGATCGTGTCGCTGATCGGCGCCAACGGCGCGGGAAAGACCACCACGATGCGCGCCATATCCGGGATCCGGCCGATCTCCGGCGGTTCGATCAGCTTCGACGGCGAGGACATCAGCAAGCTGCGCGCCGACCTGCGGGTGGTGCGCGGCATCTCGCAGGCGCCCGAGGGTCGCGGGGTGTTCCCCGGCATGAGCGTGCTGGAGAACCTGGACATGGGCGCCTACGCCCGCAAGGACCGAAAGAACCTGGCCGAGGACTTCGAGCGGGTGTTCACGCTGTTTCCGCGGCTGGCCGAGCGGAAGGCCCAGATGGGCGGCACCATGTCCGGCGGCGAGCAGCAGATGCTGGCCATCGGGCGGGCGCTGATGGCCCGGCCCCGGCTGCTGTTGCTGGACGAGCCGTCGATGGGGCTGGCCCCGCAGTTCATCCAGCAGATCTTCCGGATCATCACCGAGATCAACGAGCAGGGCACCACCATCCTGCTGGTGGAGCAGAACGCGCAGCAGGCGCTGTCCCGGGCGAACCGGGCCTACGTGCTGGAGACCGGTTCGATCGTGAAGACCGGCTCGGGCGCGGACATGCTGGCCGACCCGTCGATCAAGGAGGCCTACCTCGGCGTGGCCTGACCGGGCCCGGGCCGGCCGCTCACCCGTTCGTGGCGAGCCGGGCCGCGCCACCCGTTCGTGGCCAACCGCGCCGGATCACCCGAACGGGGGGCCGACTCGGCTTCTCGCCCGATCGGGTGAGGAAGATCAGGACGCGGGCGGGCGGTCGCGCAGCACGCAGGTGAGCCGGCCGGTGCAGGTGCGCCTGCCGTTCTCGTCGGTGAGCACCACGTCGAAGGTGGAGATGGTGCGGCCCCGGGACAGCGGCACGCACACCCCGGTGACCAGCCCGTCGACCGCCGCGCGGTGGTGCGTGCAGGACAGTTCCAGGCCGACCGCGATACGGCCCTCGGGCGCGTTGAGCGCGGCGGCCACCGAGCCGAGCGCCTCGATCAGCGCGGCGTTCGCGCCGCCGTGGATCAGCCCGTAGGGCTGGCGGTTGCCCTCCACCGGGATGGTGCCCACCACCCGGTCGGGGGTGGCCTCGGTCAGGCGCAGGCCCAGCTTGGCGTTGAGCTGGCCGAGATACTCCTCGGTCAGCTCGGGCAGGCCGCCCTCGGGCGCCTCGTCGCTGTCCGCGCGGTCCGTTGCGGTCACTGCCACCTCCGTCAGGGTTGTCGGTGGTTAACCCTAAACTCGACGGGTGCCCGCCAAGTCCGAGACACGTGCCACACCCGCCTCCGCCGCCGCCACCTTGGCCGACGGCGAACGCCGGTTGCTCCTGCTGGATGGCCATTCCCTGGCCTACCGGGCGTTCTTCGCCCTGCCCGCGGAGAACTTCCGCACCCACACCGGGCAGACCACGAACGCGGTCTACGGGTTCACCTCGATGCTGATCAACCTGCTGCGGGACGAGAAGCCCAGCCACATCGCGGTCGCCTTCGACGTGTCCCGGCAGACCTTCCGGCGGGAGACCTACCCGGAGTACAAGGCCACCCGCTCGACCACCCCGGACGAGTTCAAGGGCCAGGTCAGCCTCATCCAGGACGTGCTCGCCGCGCTGGGCATCAACACCCTGAGCCGGGACAACTACGAGGCCGACGACATCATCGCCACGCTGACCACGGCGGCCATCGCCGAGGACTTCGACGTGCTGGTGTGCACCGGCGATCGGGACGCCCTCCAACTCGTCACCGATCGGGTGACAGTGCTCTACCCGCGCAAGGGCGTGTCCGATCTGACCCGGTTCACCCCGGCCGCGGTCGAGGAGAAGTACGGGCTCACCCCGGCGCAGTACCCGGACTTCGCGGCGCTGCGCGGCGACCCCTCGGACAACCTGCCCGGCATCCCGGGCGTCGGCGAGAAGACCGCGGCCAAGTGGATCCGCGAGTTCGGCTCGCTGGCCGACCTGGTCGACCGGGTGGACGAGGTGCGCGGCAAGACCGGTGACGCGCTGCGGGCCAGCCTGGCCGCGGTGCTGCTCAACCGGGAGCTGACCGAGCTGGTCAAGGACGTCCCGCTGCAGGTCGGACCGCCGGAACTGCTGGTGCGCCCGTGGGACCGGGACGCGGTGCACAAGCTGTTCGACGACCTGGAGTTCCGGGTGCTGCGCGACCGGCTGTTCGCCACGCTGAGCACCCCGGAGCCGGAGGCCGACGAGGGCTTCGAGGTGCACGGCGGGCCGATCGAGTCCGGCAAACTGGCCGCCTGGCTGGACGAGCATGCGCGCACCGGCCGGATCGGGCTGTCCGTGCGCGGCAAGTGGTCGGCCGGCGGCGGGGACGTGACCGGCCTGGCCCTGGCTCCGGCCGAGGGCGAGGGCGGCTACCTGGACGCCGGCGCGCTCACCGAGGACGACGAACGGGCGCTGCTGGCCTGGCTGTCCGACGCCGAGGTGGCCAAGGCCGGACACGACATGAAGGGCCCGCTGCACGCACTGCGCGACCGCGGCTGGCGGCTGACCGGGCTGACCAGCGACACCGCGCTGGCCGCCTACCTGGTGCGGCCCGGGCAGCGCTCGTTCGAGCTGGACGACCTGGTGCTGCGCTACCTGCACCTGGAGCTTCGGGCCGAGGAGTCCGAGGACAACGGGCAGCTGTCCCTGCTGGACGCCGAGGACGAGCAGGCCGAGACCCAGCGCATCGCGCGCACCGAGATCCTGCGGGCCCAGGCCATCGCTGCGCTGGCCGCGGCGCTGGACAAGGAACTGACCGGCATCAACGGCGCCGCGCTGCTCGGTGAGCTGGAGCTGCCGCTGCTGCACGTGCTGGGCGAGCTGGAGTCGACCGGCATCGCCATGGACACCGAGAAGCTGGCCGAGCTGGAGGCGCACTTCTCCGGCAAGGTCAAGCAGGCCGCGCAGGACGCGTTCGGGGTGATCGGCAAGGAGATCAACCTCGGCTCGCCCAAGCAGCTGCAGGTGGTGCTGTTCGACGAGCTGAACATGCCCAAGACCAAGCGCACCAAGACCGGCTACACCACCGACGCGGACGCGCTGACCGACCTGTTCGCCAAGACCGAGCACCCGTTCCTGGCCCACCTGCTGGCCCACCGGGACGCCACCCGCCTGAAGACCACGGTGGACGGGTTGCTCAAGTCGGTGTTGCCGGACGGGCGCATCCACACCACGTTCAACCAGACCATCGCGGCCACCGGGCGCCTGTCGTCCACCGAGCCGAACCTGCAGAACATTCCGATCCGCACCGACGAGGGCCGGACCATCCGGCAGACCTTCGTGGTCGGCCGCGGCTTCGCCGAGCTGATGACCGCCGACTACAGCCAGATCGAGATGCGGATCATGGCGCACCTGTCCGAGGACGAGGCGCTGATCGAGGCGTTCCAGTCCGGTTTCGACTTCCACGCCGCCACCGCGGCAACCGTGTTCGGGGTCGGGCCGGACGAGGTCACCGGGGCGCAGCGGGCCAAGGTCAAGGCGATGAACTACGGCCTGGCCTACGGGTTGTCGGCCTACGGTCTGTCCAGTCAGCTGCGCATCTCCACCGAAGAGGCCCGCGCGCTGATGGACAACTACTTCGAGCGGTTCGGCGGGGTCCGGGACTACCTGCACGAGTTGGTGGAGAAGGCGCGCAAGGAGGGCTACACCGAGACCATCCTGGGCCGCCGCCGCTACCTGCCCGACCTGACCAGCGACAACCGGCAGCGCCGGGAGATGGCCGAGCGGATGGCGCTGAACGCGCCGATCCAGGGCAGCGCGGCGGACATCATCAAGGTGGCCATGCTGGGCGTGCACCGGGCACTGTCCGAGTCGGACTTGCGCAGCCGCACCCTGTTGCAGGTGCACGACGAACTCGTGCTGGAGGTCGCCGAGGGCGAGCGGGCCGCGGTGGAGGAACTGGTGCGCACCCAGATGGGCAGCGCCTACGAGTTGCGGGTGCCGCTGGAGGTCTCGGTCGGCTTCGGCCGGTCCTGGGACGACGCCGCGCACTGAGCCGACGGACCGGCGCGCGCCTCCGGTTGCGGCGTGCCGAAAAAATCGGGCGAGAACGGGGCGCCGGGCTGACTAGTCTGCCCGGCATGCCCCTGCTCAGCTCGGCCGATCCACTGCCGCATGCCCCGGCCCGGGTGCTCGTCGCCGGCCCGTCCGGCGTCGGGAAAACTCATCTCGCGGCGCACCTCGGCGCCCTGCTCGATCTCCCGCATACCGAAATCGACGCGCTCTATCACGGTCCGAATTGGACACCCCGGCTCGAGTTCGCCGACGACGTGGCCCGGTTCGCTGCGACGCCGCACTGGATAACCGAATGGCAGTATCCGCAGGTCATGACGCTGCTGGCGGAACGCGCCGACCTGCTGGTCTGGCTGGACCATCCACGCCGGACGGTGCTGCGCCGGGTCATCGCGCGCACGATCCGGCGGCGGTTCAGCAGAACCGAACTGTGGAACGGTAATACCGAAGGACCCTTGTGGACTTTCTTGACCGATCGGGACCATATCGTGCGATGGTCGTGGCGGGTCTATGGTCGGTATCAAGCAAGAGTTCCGGCATTGCTGAAGCAACCCGGCAGTGCCGCGCTGACCATTGTCCGGTTGCGCGGCCAACGGGAAGTTGACGCGTGGCTGGCCGGGCCACTGCGTGGCGCAGACCCCGGCCGGCCGGCGCGGTTGACGCGGGAGGTGCACGAGTCATCGACAGCGACGGAAGCGACAGAGCACGGCGGGGTGCCGGGCGAGCGCGCAGAGCATTGATCCTGGGCGGGACCGGAATGCTGGCCGGGTGTACGGCCACGTTGGTGGCCGAGGGCTGGCATGTGGTGGTGCCGAGCAGGCGATATTCCCCGATCCGGGCCGACCGGCCTGGCGGCAGTGGCGCCCAGGCCCTGTGGGTGGAGACCGACTGGTCCGATCCGCGCCTGCTGGCCCAGCGGGCCGGGCGGGCCCTGGGCGGCCCGGCGGATCTGCTGGTGGCCTGGGTGCACGAGCAGTACCGGCCTGCGGTGCTGACGGCGGTGGCGCCGCTGCTGCGGGCCGGGGCGCCGGTGGTCGAGGTGCTGGGCTCCGGCGCGGCCGATCCGGTGTCCGGCTGCCCGGAACCGGAGTTGGCCGACCATCCGGCCCAGCAGGTGGTGCTCGGTCTGATCCGGCAGGGCGAGGCCACCCGGTGGCTCAACGACGAGGAGGTCCGGGACGGGGTGCTGGCCGCGGTGCGGCGGGCGCTGGCCGGCCGGCCGCCGTCGGTGTTCCAGGTCGGGGATGCGCCGCCGCTGGCCTTCCAGTGGTAGCGCGGTCAGCGCAATGCGGTTGCCGGCCGGACTTCCCATACCGTCCACAGTGGACGGTATCCATGGCGCGGCCAGAACACCGACGCCAACGGGTTGGGCGGGTTGTAGTACAGATAGCTGCCGGCCGTGCCGGCCTGGCGCATGTGTTGGTGCACAACCGAAACCAGCGTCCGGCCGACGCCGCTGCCGCGCGCCCCGGGTAACACCGAGACGGTGTTGACGTAGCCCCAGCGGCCCGGCGGCACCGGAAACCGCCGGACCGCGGTGGGGTCGCCCTCGGTCAGCCAGCACTCGGCCAGGCCGAGCACCACACCGTCCCGCTCGGCCAGGAAGATCGGGTCCTCGTGCGCGATCCGGTAGCCCAGTGACTGCCGCTTGAGCGCGGCCGCGTCCGGCCGTTCCACCGTGCCGCCCACCTTGGCCGAGTAGGAGAGCTCGGCCAAGGCCAGCTGCACCGCGGAGTTCAGGTCGGCCGGGCGGGCGCGGCGCACCACCACCCCGGGCATCGGTGTGACCGGCTCGGGCTCGGGCTCGGGCTCGGTGTCGGTGCGCACCGCCAGCACGGACAGCGGCACCAGGCCGTGATCCAGCAGCACCCGGCTGACCAGCACGTCCCGGCTGGGCCAGGTGACCACGCAGGCGGTGTCGGGGTCCTCGGGGTCCAGCCGGCCCAGCAGCTCGCGCAGCAGGCCCAGCAGCGCGTCCACTCCGGCCGCGCCCTCCTGGCCGACCAGCGGGTAGAGCTCCCACACCTGCCGGGCCGACCACAGGCTGGGCAGCGTCCCCGGCCCGTTGGTGGTCTTGGTCAGCACCCCGGCCACCCGGCCGCCGCCGGGCAGTTTCGCGGTGAGGGTCTCCCCGTCGATGGTGGGCGCGGTGGCCGGCAGCAGCGGGTCCAGCGCGGCGAACCGGGCGTGCTGCCGGTCCCGCAGCGCCCGGCCGGCGGCGCTGCCGGCGCCTGCCCCGCTCATCCGCGGTGACAGCGGAAGATCGCGGTGCCCGGGAACAGCCGGCCCCGCAGCGGACTCCACTGCCCCCACTCCTGCTCGTGGCCCTCGGGCCACTCCGGTTCCACCAGATCGGTCAGCGTCAGCCCGGCGGCGGCCAGCGCGCGCACGTAGTCGCCCAGGGTGTGGTGGTGCTCCACGTAGGTGGCCCGGCCGTCCTCGTCCACCTCCACGTAGGGGGTGCGGTCGAAGTAGGAGGAGACCGCGGTCAGCCCGCCCGGGCCGGGGTCGTCGGCGAAGATCCAGCGCATCGGATGGGTCACCGCGAACACCCACGCCCCGCCCGGCCGCAGCACCCGGGCCACCTCGGCGAACACCTCGGTCAGCTCGGCCACGAACGGCACCGCGCCGAACGCCGAGCAGGCGATGTCGAAGGTCTCGGCCGGGAACGGCAGCTGGTCGGCGCTGGCCTGGGCCAGCGGCACGGACACCCCGGTCTCGGTGTTGCCGGTGGCCGCGTGCCGCAGCATGCCGGCGGAGATGTCCATACCGACCGCGTGCGCGCCGTTGGCCTGTAGCCAGCGCGCGCAGCCGGCCGAGCCGCAGCCCACCTCAAGCACCCGGGCGCCGGTGATGTCTCCGAGCAGGTGCGCGTCGGCCTCCCGCAGGCCCTCCGGGCACCAGCGGAAGTCCGCGACGCCGAGGAACTCACCGTGCTCGGACTGATAGTCGTCGGCGTCCGCGTCCCACCAGGCCCGGCTGGCCGCCCGCGACTCGGCCGGGCCGACCGCGCGCTTGACCACCCCGACCGTGCCGAGCGCGTGCTCGGCGGCCGCATGCGGGGAGGACATTCCAGCTCCTTCCAGGCCTCGGGTTTGCTCGTCAGGGGCAAACCCGCGTACGATACCGCCCGCGCAGTGGGTCATCGCTACCCGCGATTCCGCACGTCGGGAATCTAGTCGCCGCCGCTGTTGTTTACCCGGTGGAAAGCCGGGTGAGCATCGGTCGGTTGCACCAGTACCCGCGGGTGGTCCGGCCCTCGGTGCACGAGCTTTCGATCATGTCCACCCACAACGCCAATCCGTACCGGAGCAACCCACCTGATGTCCACCGACACCACCATCGTCCCGACGGCCACCGTGCCGACCCAGCAAGTCGCAATCAATGATATTGGGACGGAGGAGGACTTCCTCGCCGCCGTCGACAAGACCATCAAGTACTTCAACGATGGCGACATCGTGGAAGGCACCATCGTCAAGGTCGACCGTGACGAGGTCCTGCTTGATATCGGCTACAAGACCGAGGGCGTCATCCCCTCGCGTGAGCTGTCGATCAAGCACGACGTCGACCCGGCCGAGGTGGTCAGCGTCGGTGACGAGGTTGAGGCCCTTGTCCTGCAGAAGGAGGACAAGGAAGGCCGCCTGATCCTGTCCAAGAAGCGCGCCCAGTACGAGCGCGCCTGGGGCACCATCGAGGGCCTCAAGGAGAAGGACGAGCCGGTCAAGGGCACCGTCATCGAGGTGGTCAAGGGCGGTCTGATCCTGGACATCGGCCTGCGCGGCTTCCTGCCCGCGTCGCTGGTCGAGATGCGCCGGGTGCGCGACCTGCAGCCCTACGTTGGCCGGGAGCTCGAGGCCAAGATCATCGAGCTGGACAAGAACCGCAACAACGTGGTGCTGTCCCGCCGGGCCTGGCTGGAGCAGACCCAGTCCGAGGTGCGCAGCGAGTTCCTCAACCAGCTGCAGAAGGGCCAGGTCCGCAAGGGCGTCGTGTCCTCCATCGTCAACTTCGGCGCGTTCGTCGACCTCGGTGGCGTGGACGGCCTGGTGCACGTGTCCGAGCTGTCCTGGAAGCACATCGACCACCCGAACGAGGTCGTCGAGGTGGGCCAGGAGGTCACCGTCGAGGTGCTCGACGTGGACATGGAGCGTGAGCGGGTCTCGCTGTCGCTGAAGGCGACGCAGGAGGACCCGTGGCGTCAGTTCGCCCGGACCCACGCGATCGGCCAGATCGTGCCGGGCAAGGTCACCAAGCTGGTTCCGTTCGGTGCGTTCGTCCGGGTGGACGACGGTATCGAGGGCCTGGTGCACATCTCCGAGCTGGCCGAGCGCCACGTGGAGATCCCCGAGCAGGTCGTGCAGGTCAACGACGATGTCATGGTCAAGGTCATCGACATCGACCTGGACCGGCGCCGGATCTCGCTGTCGCTGAAGCAGGCCAACGAGGGCTTCACCACGGAGACCGAGTTCGACCCGACTCAGTACGGCATGGCCGCCGAGTACGACGACCAGGGCAACTACATCTACCCCGCCGGCTTCGACCCCGAGACCCAGGAATGGCAGGAAGGGTTCGACAAGCAGCGCGAGGAGTGGGAGCGCCAGTACGCCGAGGCGCACACCCGCTACGAGCAGCACATGCGCCAGATCCGCAAGGCCGCCGAGGCCGACGCGGAGGCCGCGAACGAGAGCGAGCAGGGTGGCGGCAGCAGCACCTACTCCTCCGGTGGTAGCGAGGAGGGCGGCACTCCGGCACAGTCCGGCGGCACCCTGGCCAGCGACGAGCAGCTGGCCGCGCTCCGCGAGAAGCTCTCCGGCGGCGTGTGATTCACCCGTAAGAGCTAGATAGTCCGGCGAGGCTCCCGCACTTCGGTGCGGGAGCCTCGCTGTTTGTGGGCTGGGTCACTACCGTGGTCGGCATGCGCCTGGGGTCGGTGTTCTGCGTTGTCGCTGGTGGCCTGGTGCTCGCGGGGTGCTCGTCGCCGCCGCCGGTGAGCCGGCCGCCGGTGCCCAGTTTCAGCGCGGCCAGCACGTCCTCGGTCGCGGCCATCACCGCGGTCCCGCGCGGTTGCGACGAGGTGGCCGAGGAGGCCGACGTCGACCAGATCGCCGGGCACCAGCTGCCCGGCTCGATGGCCCCGGTGGTGGGCGTGCCGATGCCCTCGATCAACCGGACCGCGCGGCTGGACTGCTACTACGGGATCCCGCCCGGGCAGCCGCCTGCCGCGGCCGCGGTGTCCATCGGGATCGCCTCCTACAGCGATGCGGCCTCGGCCCAGCACCGCGCCGCGCTGACCGTGACCGACGCCCGCAACTCCGGCGCGCAGGCCAGCGACGTGCGGGTGGCCGGGCAGCAGGCGGTGCTGCTGGCCGGGCCGCAGGACCAGGAACTGGTGCTCGCCCACGGGGAGCTGACCGTGCTGGTGAGCGCGCGGGCCGGGGTGCTGCCCGCGGGCAAGACCGGGCCACCGCTGATCGCCCTGGCCCAGCGGGCACTGACTGCGCACTGATCGGCGCCTGACACAATCCGGCGCATGCTGCGAGTCGGCCTCACCGGGGGCATTGGATCGGGTAAGTCGACGGTCGCGGGGCGGCTGGCCGAGCATGGGGCGGTGGTGATCGACGCCGACCGGGTGGCCCGGGAGGTGGTCGAGCCGGGCACCGAGGGGCTGGCCGCGGTGGCCGCCGAGTTCGGCGACGGGGTCCTGGCCGCGGACGGCTCGCTGGACCGGGCCGCGCTGGCCGAGCGGGTGTTCGCCGAGGAGAGCGCCCGCAAACGGTTGAACGCCATCGTGCATCCGTTGATCGGGAAGCGCACCGCCGAGCTGGTCGCGGCGGCCACCGCCGCGGCCGAGGACGCGATCATCGTGCACGACGTGCCGCTGCTGGTGGAGGGCGGGATGGCGCCGCTGTACCACCTCGCGGTGGTGGTGGACGCCCCGGCCGAGCAGCGGATCGCCCGGCTGGTCGGCACCCGGGGCATGGCCGAGGCCGACGCCCGGGCCCGGATCGCCGCCCAGGCCGACGACGCGGCCCGCCGCGCCGCGGCCGACCTGTGGCTGGACAACTCCGGCTCCGCGGACCAGATCCTGGCCGTCGCCGATGCGCTGTGGGCCGACCGGCTGGTGCCGTTCGAGGCCAATGTGCGGCTGCGCCGGTATTCCGACCGCGGCGGGCCCCGGCTGGTGCCGCCTGATGACACCTGGCCGGAGCAGGCCCGGCGGTTGGCCGCCCGGGTCACGGTGGCGGCGGGCGAGCGTGGGTTGCGGGTGGACCACATCGGGTCCACCTCGGTGCCCGGCCTGCCGGCCAAGGACGTGCTGGATCTCCAACTCGGCGTGGCCAGCCTGGCCGACGCCGACGCGCTGGCCGAACCGCTGGCCGCCGCGGGCTTCCCGGTCGTGTCCGAGCTGAGGACCGACAGCCCGCACCCGGCCGACACCGATCCGGCCGGCTGGCACAAGCGGGTGCACTGTTCGGCCGATCCGGTCCGCTGGGCCAATGTGCACCTGCGGGTCCTCGACTCGCCCGGCTGGCGCCACCCGCTGGCCTTCCGCGACTGGCTGCGGGCCAACCCCACCGAACGCGACGACTACGCGGCCATGAAGCAACAGGTCGCGGCCACGCACGCGAACCGGTCCATCCGGGAATACGCGCAGGGCAAGGAAACCTGGTTCGACGCGGCCCACGACCGGCTGGACGCCTGGATCGAGCGCACCGGCTGGACCCCGCCGCCCGCGGACCGCTGACCCGCCCGAAGCGATCTCCGCCGGCCGCGGAAATCCGAGCCATCCGAAGGAATCCGGCGAGCCGACTGTCCACAAACGACCGATGGGGTGACCGGTTTCCCGGTCACCCCATCGGTTTTGGGCGGGTCAGCTGTTGTTGTCGAGTGTCACCGGAGCGGTGCCCGGCCCGCTGTTGGTCGGCGGTTCGGCCGGCGCGGTTTCCGGTTTGCTGTTCGCGCCCGGCGAGTACAAACCCGAGTGCGTGACATGGGTGACCTGCTCCGCGGCCGACGCCGGCAGGCCGTTGGGCTCGTCCGGGATCAGCTGGTAGAGCGTGCCCACGTCCCGGTTGAGGTCGCTCATCAGGTACGAGGGCAGCACCCGGGCGCTCTGCGCCGCGTCGATCCAGCCCAGCGGTCCGCCGAAGTCCGGGCCGGACCACTGCGCGCCCGCGTCCTGAATGGACTCGCCGGCCGAGTACCAGTACTCGGGCAGCTCGGAGATGCCGTCACTGGTGTTGAACGGCCGCAGGCACGGGTAGCCCTGGGCCGAGGTCCACTCCACGAACGTCGGACTCTGCCCGATCATTTTGGTCATGTTGACCAGTGTGGGCAGCCGCGGCGCGCTCACCCCGAGCCAGGAGTCCGAGTCGGCGGTCAGCTTCGAGGTCGCCACCAGCCGCACCGCACCGGCCTGCTTGGCCTGCGCGGACAGCGGCAGCTTCAGCTCGTGCCAGTACGGCGTGGCCACCGTGGGGAAGCCACTGACCGCGGGCTGGCTGAACGACTGGCTGACACCCGGCGCGAAGCCACCGGAGGCGCCCGCGGACTGGCCGCCGTACTCCGCGGTCAGCGACGTGTTCGGCCCCAGCGTGCCGTACACGTCCACCACCAGCATGGCGTCGTTGTTCTTGGCCCGGGCCGGCAGCGGGTACCAGCCGGTGGTCAGCGAGGACCCGGAGGCCGCTCCGAGGTTGCCCCAGGCGGGCACCTCGTCCGGCCCGCTGCCGAACTTCGGCAGCCAGATCCGCTGGTTGGCGTTGACATCCGAGTCGGCCGGGAAACCGTTGAACTTGTAGCCGGTTCCGGAGGCATGGCCGGTCGTGGTCAGGATGTCGGCCAGCGGGTTGGTCTCCACCGAGGTGTAGTCCGACACCCCGCAGCTCCTGCCCACCAGCTGGGCCGCGTCGTCCCGGCCGATGCTGTAGCCCGCGCCCTGCTTGTCGATCACCTTCGCGAAGTTGGCCACCTCGGCGACCACCAGCAGCGCGCACACCACGGCCAGCGGCGCGGAGCCGAAGCCGAGCATGCGTCGCCGGTTGACCACCGCCTCGGGTGGCTGTGGACCGCGGAGATGCTCGATCCCGGCCACCACAAGGGCCAGCGCGGCCAGGACCAGGATCAGCGAGCCGACCTTGTGCCCCTTGATCACCGGCGCGATCTGGGTCCACGGCGAACCCCAGTTGCCGTAGTAGAACCACGAGTTCGGCCCGGTGAAGGCCAGCGCGGTGACGATCAGCAGCCCGGCGGTGAACAGCGCCCGGTTGCGCCGGGAGCGCAGCACCGACGCCCCGGTGGCCAGCGCGGTGAGCGCGGCCATGGAGCCGCCGAACGCGGCGAACGCGCCGAAGTGGTGGGTCCACTTGGTCGGGGTCAGTGCCAGCACCGCGAAGGACAGGATGGTGGTGCCGATCAGCCGCCGGCTCGGGCCGAGCGCCGCGCCCGGGATCTTGCCCCGGCGCAGCAGCACCACCAGCGAGGTGACCAGGCACAGGATGATCAGCAGCACCGGGAACCGGCGTTCCAGCGAGCCATCCGGGGCCATGCTGAACAGGAACTCGTACCGGTCGGTCTCCTGGTACCAGCTCTCCGCCGGGCCGATGCCCTCGCGGACCTGCGTGGAGTCCAGCACCGAGCGGATGGTCTGGTTGCTGAACACGGCCAGCAGCACGATGGTGCCCGCCGCGGTGAGCGGGGCCAGCGTGGCGATCCAGCCGAACCGCTTGAAGCGCTCGTTCAGCAGGGCCAGCAACGGCCGGGCCGAGGCCAGCAACGGCGCCAGCGCGATCAGACCGGTCGGGGTGGCGGCCACGGCGAACGCGGCGCAGAACAGCGCGCCGGCGCCGGGCAGCAGCCGCTTGGCCGCGATGCACCGCTCCACCAGGCACATCGACAGCAGCGTCCAGAGCACCACCACCGACTCCGGGCGCAGGCCGTTGTCGTAGGGCAGCCAGAAGGCCAGGAACGCCCCGGCGGCGGCCCAGCTGGCGGCCCGGCTGCGGCGCACCGCCGTGCCCAGCCGGGGCAATGCCTCCCGGCTGATCAGCAGCCAGCTGCAGGTGCCCATCAGCAACGCGGGCAGCCGCGTCCACGGGGTCAGCGTGCTGACCTTCACCCACCGGGCGTACAGCTCGTAGAACCAGCCGAACGGCGCTTCCGGCGTGTTGAACCAGCGGTAGATGTTGCCGATGTAGCCGTTGGCGGCCTCGTCGCGGGCCATGGTGAGGATGTAGCCGTCGTCGGAGGTGCCCGCGCCGATCAGCCACCACACCAGCAGCACGGCGAACACCGTGACGTCCAGCACGGTCGGCCGCCACCACCGCCTCGGCGCCAGCCGCAGCCGCCGGCCGGTGGCCTTGAGGTCCAGCCCGTGCAGGGCGATGATCGCGCCGACCAGGCACAGCGTGGCCAGGGCCATCACGGCGACCTTGAGCGCGGTCGCGGCGGTCTGGTACCGGGTGTCGGGTTTGATGTCCACGCTCAGCCCGTTGGTCACGTCCCGGCCGCTGACCACGTCGGAGTAGATGCCGACCACCTGCGGGCGCAGGTCGCCGCCCTCGTTGAACACGGTCCTTCCGGCCACCGAGACGGTGGTGGCAGCACCGTCGGAGTGCACGGCCAGCGCGCACCCCGGGCCCCCGGCGGGCAGCGTGGTGGTCACCAGTTTGCGGCTACCGTCGGTGACCCCGACCTGGCCGTTGTTCACCGCGACCGACAGGCCGGTCTGCCCGGCGTAGGTCGAGCCGGGCGGCACGGTGGCCACCAGCACGCCGGAACCGAGGCTGCTGGCGGTGGCGCACGGGATGGTCGCGTCCAGCGAGATGGGCTGGTCACCGGTGAGCGCGGCGTTCACCGCGCGGGTGCCCTGCGCGGTGGGCCAGCGCAGGTCGACCTGGTCGTGCACGACCGGCAGGAAGGGCACGGAAAGTGCCAGCAGGGTGCCGACCACACCCAGTGCGGCCGCCCATCTGCGTAGCCAGCGGGCCCGGCCGTTGTCGGGACTGTCGGTCGGCTCTGGTTCGTCCATGTGCGCTTTGGTGGTCGCCTTCTCGCCGGTATCGAGCACGCCTGGACCTTAGTGGCCCTGTGTTTCGCCTCTGAGAGGGCTGTGGGGTTACCCGGCGCGCAGCACGAATATTCCCCAGCCCAGGTACCGGCGGACGTACTCCAGATGACCACGCCGTGACTCGCTGAGGAAGGCGCGCAACGCGCCGACGTCGGGATCGTCGGGGTGCGCGCGGATCCAGTCACTCAGCGTGCGCCATTGCGCGGCGGCGTACCGGTCCCAGCTGTCCCCGTCGGCCAGCACCATTTCGATGAGTTCGCAATCGGCGTTGGCGAACCGGTGATTGGTGCCGGCCAGCGAGGTGTATTCGTCCCGTTCGATGCCCAGCACGGTGTATGCCTGCTCCGGTGGCTCGTCGATCCAGTACGGCTCGCCGACCAGTAGCAGCCCGTCCGGTCCGGACAGTGCCGGCTTCATCAGTTCGAGGGTGCCGGTCAGGCCGCCGCCGATCCAGGTGGCGCCGATGCAGGACACCAGGTCGAAACCGACGCTGTCGACCGGGACCTCGCCCGCGTCGCCCTGCGCGAAATCCACCCGGTCGGCGACGCCGAATTCACTCGCCCGGGCTCGTGCCGCGTCCAGGAACACCGAGCTGATGTCCACGCCGAGCCCGACGATGCCGTGCTGCCGGGCGAACTGGCAGAGCATCTCGCCCTTGCCGCAGGCCAGATCCAGCATCCGCTGCCCGGCCACCGGCCGGCACGCCTCGCCGACCAGGTTCAGCTTGTCCGGGGTGATCGGGTTGAGAATGCGCTGCTCGGATTCGGCGATCTCGTGCAGGCGTAGCTCGGTCGGCATCCGGGCAGTGTAAGGATTCCGTTTACCCGGCCTGGGCCCGCGCTGCTCACAGCGGCGGCCAGGGCGTGTAGATCCGCTGGTAGGTGAGCCATTGGCCGATGTCGTGGTAGCAGCGGGACAACTCCTCCAGCGACCGGTGCACGGTGGACAGCGCCTGGTCGGCGTGGTCGGGCCGGATCACCCCGCCGGCCACCGCGGCCGCGAACTCCTCCGAGCCGATGATCCGGGCCGAGGTGCCGCCCGGCACGGACAGGCCCAGCAGCAGGTCGGTGGTGCGCCACGAACGGGTGTCGCGCTGCACCCGGACGGCGGTGAGGGTGCCGCCCTCGGCGCGGGCGTGCCGGGACCGGGAGCGGTGGTGGGTCAGTCGCACGCCGAGCTCGGGAATGAGCCAGGTGGCCACGCCGTCCACGAACGGGTCGTCCACGGTCGGGCATTCCATCCGCAGACCCCAGGGTTCGACCTGACAGAAAGTCAGTCGCGTGGACAACCCGGATGAGTAGTTGCGTTCCGCCGTGAAGGTATCGACGGTGTCAACCAATTGGAGCGTGATAGCCGGGCCCACCAGACTGAGAGTAGCGGCGTATGCGCACGTGGTGACCCCTGCGCCCGATTCGTTATATATCGAATCGGACTCGATGACGTAACGATGGTATTGCGGGAAAGTGTCCTAGCGTCGCAGCCAGGACAGTCGGATATTCCGCTCCGCCAACCACTTGTCCAGGTGGTATCCGTGCCGGGCCAGACCGTTGGTGGCGTGGAAGGCGGTCTCCAGCGCGCACTGCCCGGTGGCCCGGTCGACCAGTCCGGAATCGACGGCCGCGACCATCTCGTCGGAGTCCAGCACGTCCAGTCCGCGACCGGTGCGCAGCACGATGTCCAGGTACAGGTCCACGCTGCGCCAGGTGCTGCCGTGCTGGTCGACCAGGGCGATGTCGATGTAGAAGTCCTGGTCGCGCTCGTGGCCGGGGTGGAAGTGCCAGTCGCTGATGCGCAGGTTCAACTCGGGCAGAAGCCACGATTCCAGGTAGCACATCCGCGGGTGGTTGACCACCGGGCGAGCCAGATAAAGACCGAACGGTTCGAGCCGATAACGATCGACCTCGCGGACGAATCCCTTCGGGTCGGTGTTCGTCATCTCCCGCAGATCGAATGTCTCGATCTTGGGCGGGTGGATCGGCGGCACGACGGGGGCTTCGGCAGCGCGCTGCGGTGGCAGCAGGAACGGACCTGCGGTCATCTCGCCATCCTGCCTTTCGTCATCGCTCTTCGCATTGCCCGATCGGGTGTCACTCGAATGGATTAATGCGTCCTGTTATCCACGATAGGCCGGTTTCCCCAGCTTGGCGACTGATCGTTTGCCCAGGTCGCCCCGAATGGCCGCGTCACTCTGGGTAGCGGCTGGTATGGCAGTTCGCGGGCCCGACATCTGTCGGTGCGCCGGATTACCCTCGTTGCCGTGGCATTCGCGACCGAGTACCCCGTCATCGCCCACTCCGAGTTCCGGCCGGTCAGTGAGATCCCGCGCACCGACGCCCGGTTCGAGATGGTGGCCGACTACGAACCGTCCGGCGACCAGCCGCAGGCCATCGCCGAACTGGAGCGGCGGATCACGGCGGGGGAGAAGGACGTGGTGCTGCTGGGCGCCACCGGCACCGGCAAGTCGGCCACCACGGCCTGGCTGGTCGAGAAGGTGCAGCGGCCCACCCTGGTGATGGCGCCGAACAAGACCCTGGCCGCCCAGCTGGCCAACGAGCTGCGTGGCTTCTTCCCGCACAACGCGGTCGAGTACTTCGTCAGCTACTACGACTACTACCAGCCCGAGGCCTACGTCCCGCAGACCGACACCTACATCGAGAAGGACTCCTCGATCAACGAGGACGTGGAGCGGCTGCGCCACTCGGCCACCATGAGCCTGCTGTCCCGGCGGGACGTGATCGTGGTGGCCACCGTGTCCTGCATCTACGGCCTGGGCACCCCGCAGTCCTACCTGGACCGCTCGATCGGGCTGAAGGTCGGCGGCGAGATCGAGCGCGACCTGCTGCTGCGCACTCTGGTCGACGTGCAGTACACGCGCAACGACCTGGCCTTCTCCCGGGGCACCTTCCGGGTCCGCGGGGACACCATCGAGGTCATCCCGGCCTACGAGGAGCTGGCCGTGCGGATCGAGCTGTTCGGCGACGAGATCGACAAGCTGTACTACCTGCACCCGCTGACCGGCGAGGTGGTGCGCGAGGTGGACGAGCTGCGCATCTTCCCGGCCACCCACTACGTGGCCGGACCGGAGCGGATGGAACGGGCGATCGGCGCCATCGAGGGCGAGCTGGAGGCCCGGCTGGCCGAGTTGGAGAAGCAGGGCAAGCTGCTGGAGGCCCAGCGGCTGCGCATGCGCACCGCCTACGACATCGAGATGATGCGCCAGGTCGGGTTCTGCTCGGGCATCGAGAACTACTCGCGGCACATCGACGACCGCGCCGCCGGGTCCGCGCCGGCCACCCTGATCGACTACTTCCCGGACGACTTCCTGCTGGTCATCGACGAGTCGCACAACACGGTGCCGCAGATCGGCGGCATGTACGAGGGCGACGCCTCCCGCAAGCGCACCCTGGTCGACCACGGCTTCCGGCTGCCCAGCGCGATGGACAACCGGCCACTGACCTGGGAGGAGTTCAGCGACCGGATCGGCCAGACGATGTACCTTTCGGCCACCCCGGGCTCCTACGAGATGGGCCAGACCGGCGGCGAGTTCGTCGAACAGGTGATCCGCCCGACCGGCCTGATCGACCCGGAGGTGCAGGTCAAGCCGACCGAGGGCCAGATCGACGACCTGGTGCACGAGATCCGCGAGCGGGCCGAGAAGGACGAGCGGGTCCTGGTCACCACGCTGACCAAGAAGATGGCCGAGGACCTCACCGACTACCTGCTGGAGCTGGGCATCCGGGTGCGCTACCTGCACTCCGAGGTGGACACGCTGCGCCGGGTGGAGCTGCTGCGCCAGCTGCGGCTGGGCGAGTACGACGTGCTGGTCGGCATCAACCTGCTGCGCGAGGGCCTCGACCTGCCCGAAGTGTCCCTGGTGTCCATCCTGGACGCGGACAAGGAGGGCTTCCTGCGCAGCGGCACCTCGCTGATCCAGACCATCGGCCGCGCCGCGCGAAACGTGTCCGGCCAGGTGCACATGTACGCCGACCGGATCACCGACTCGATGCGGCGGGCCATCGACGAGACCAACCGCCGCCGCGAGAAGCAGATCGCCTACAACACCGAGCGCGGCCTCGACCCGCAGCCGCTGCGCAAGAAGATCGCCGACATCCTGGACCGGGTGTACGCCGAGGCCGAGGACTCCGAGTCCGAGGCGGTGCCGGTGGGCGGTTCCGGGCGTAACGCCTCCCGGGGCAAGCGGGCCGCGGGTGAGCCGGGCAACAACGCCAGGAGCTCGGGCGTGCTGGTGGACAAGAACGTCAAGTCCATGCCCCGGGCCGAGCTGGCCGATCTGGTCCAGCAGCTGACCGGGCAGATGATGAACGCGGCCCGCGAGCTGCAGTTCGAGCTGGCCGCGCGGCTGCGGGACGAGATCGCCGATCTGAAGAAGGAACTGCGCGGGATGGACGCGGCCGGCGTACGGTAGCCGCCCAGGCGTCGCATAAAGTCGGGCCCGGCCGCGTGCGGCCGCGGACCGACCTACTCCTGCCCGAGGGGAACACACATGATCGGCGCGAAGCTGGAGGACCTGCTGAGCCGCGCCCGGGGCGCGCTCGGCCCGGCTATCGAGCTGGACTTCGGCCTGGACAGCGGCCCGCTGTGGGAGTTAGCCATGTTGCTGACCGCCCGCAACGGGTTCTTCGCGTTCAACGCGGGCGTGCAGATCTACCACGCCGGTGACCAGGGGTTGGGGCCCGAGCTGGTCACCTGGAACGAGGACGAGCTGTGGAAGGACTCCTACCACGGCCTTGCCGATGACTACTTCTGTTTCGGCCAGGACATCTTCGGCGTCCAGTTCGCCATCCACGACAACGCCGAAGTCGTCACCTTCGACCCGGAGACCGCCCGGATCACCCGGGTCGGCGACACCCTGGAGTCCTGGGCCGAGTGGCTGCTGGCCGATCCGGACGTGCGCGGCGCGGCCACCTTCGCCCGGGCCTACCAGGACGCGAACGGCGAGCTGAACCCCGAGCAGCGGCTGCTGCCGGTCCGGTTCTTCGTGGGCGGCGGAAACTACGACTTCAGCAACTTCACCGTGCGGGAGGCGGCCGAGGCGATGCGCGTGCGCGGCCCGATCGCGCAGCAGGTGCACAGCCTGCCCGAGGGCACCAAGGTCCGGTTCTCCACGTCCTGATCTCGCTCCGACCCGATGATCCACCGAGCCCGGCCACCGCGTAGGGTGCGCCGGGCGTCGCTGTCTGTGCGGCGGCGGTGTGTTTCCTGTGCCGTCTATGGGGATCAGGGGTTGTCGCTGTGCGGCGTAGCGCCGGACCGGACCAGTTCAAGGCGATTCTGCTGACGTTGGTGATCTTCGGTCACACCTACACGCAGCTGCAGACGCAGGACTTCGGCAAGTGGTTGATCTACGGCTTCCACATGCCCGCTTTCCTGTTCCTGTCCGGATTCCTGCTGGACGCCGACCGGCTGCGGGCCCGCCCGATCGGCGAATTCCTCAAGCACTACTGGAAGCGGATGCTGGCCGGCTGGCTGGTCGTGTCCGTGGTCTACCTGCTGCTGTTCGACCGGGGCGCGTTCGACTCGGCGCCGCACGCGGTCACCGCGCTGGCGCTGACCCCGGCCTTCCACCTCTGGTACGTGCCGGTGCTGTTCACCGCGGTGCTGGCCACCCGGCTGGCCGGGCACGTCCGGGCCGGGCGGATCGCGTTGATCGCGGTGGCCGTGCTCGGCATGGCGGTGTTCGAGACCCCGCTGAACCCGATGCTGGTCCCCTCGTTCGTGGCCGGTCACCTCGATCACCGCTACTTCGGTTACTACGGCTGGTTTCTGCTCGGCTTCGCGGTGCGCAACGGCTGGCTGCGGATGCCC
Organism: Pseudonocardiaceae bacterium; assembly: GCA_035551355.1. GTDB lineage: Bacteria > Actinomycetota > Actinomycetes > Mycobacteriales > Pseudonocardiaceae > DATATV01. Next base: position 26,164 of record DASZNF010000018.1, read on the forward strand.
GCCCGGGCCTGGCGGCTGGCCGCGATCGTGGTCGGCGGCGCGGGCTGGGTGGCCGGGTACTTCGGGCACGAGTGGGCCGGCGATGTCGGGTTCATCGTGCTGAACATCGGCGTGACGCTGTGCGTGCCCGCGATGGTGAACCGGCTGGCCACTCCGCTGCCGTGGATCGGCGCGGGACTGGTGCGGATCGGCCGCTATTCGTTGTGGGTGTACCTGTTGCACCCGTTCATCACCGGCTCGCTGCAGGTGTCCCCGGCCCGGCCGGTGATCGAGCAGCGGGTGGCCGGTCTGGCGTTGACCGCGGCGATCCTGGTGGTGTCGGCCGCGGTGACCATTCCGCTGGCCCGCCGCCGTCGGGAACCCGTCGCCGCCGGAGCCGACGCCCCGGCTCCGGCGGTCGATCAGGTCAGCTCGTGATGTCCCGGGTGGCGAACCGGCGGGCGGCCAGCGCGGTGAAGATCACCCCGTAGAGCGACGCGGAGAGCACCCCGCGGGCCATGTCGCCCCAGTCGATGTCGGTGGAGAACAGATCGGCCCAGGCGTAGGCGTAGTGCGTGGGCAGGTATTCGCGCAGCCCGCCCAGCGCGGTGATCGAGTCCAGGATCTCCGACACGATGGACACCAGCACCGCCCCGCCGACCGCGGCCAGCGGCGCGTTGGTGGACACCGACAGCAGCAGCGCCAAACCGGCCACCCACACCAGGTTGATCGCCAGGTACACCACGCCCAGCCCGAGCCGGCCCAGAGCCATGCCGAACGGCAGCGCCTCCCCGGTGGGGCTGACCATGTCGCCGTCGCCGTACCAGATCAGCCCGACCACCAGGCCCACCGCGGGCAGCAGGACCAGCCCGGCCAGCGACATCAACCCGGCCACAATCGCCTTCTGCCGCAACAACCTGCCGCGCGGCACCGGGATGGCCAGCAGGTACTTCAGGCTGGACCAGGACGCCTCGCTGGCCACGGTGTCGCCGAAGAACAACGCCACCACCACGATCAGCAGGAAGCCGGCGGCGGCGAACAACGCGAACACCACGAAGTTGATCGCCGAGGACGTGGCCAGATCGACCAGCTGCCCGGAGTTGCGGTTGCTACTGCCGTTGCCGATCTTGAACGCGCCAAGCAGGATGAACGGCAGGATCGCCATGAAGGCCAGGGTGATCTGCACCCGGCGGCGGCGCAGCTGCCGGATCAGCTCCACCCGGATGGGCAGCGTGTGGCCGGGCCGGTACCCGGTCGCCGCCCCGGACACGTCGGTCGGTGCGCTCATCGGGACTCCCCTCCGACCAGTTGCAGGAACGCGTCTTCCAGGCGGCCGCGCGGACCCACCTGGTCCACCGCGACCCCGGCGTGCACCAGTGCGTCGATCGCGGCCGACCGCGGCACGCCGTTGAGCCGGGCGTGCACCTCGCCCTCGACCCGCACATCATCGTCCACATCGGACACCGAGGCGATGCCGTCCAGGTCGCGCAACACATCCGCGGCCCGTTCGGCGTCGTCCACCCGGAACGAGGTCTCCCCGCCGGTGACGATCTCGTCCACCTCGCCCGCCGCGACCAGCTTGCCCAGGTGCATCACCACCACGTGGCTGCAGGTCTGTTCGACCTCGGCCAGCAGGTGGGAGGACACCAGCACGGTGCGCCCGCTCGCGGCGTAGCGGCGCAGCACCTCGCGCATGTCCCGGATCTGGGGCGGGTCCAGCCCGTTGGTCGGTTCGTCGAGCACCAGCAGATCGGGCAGGCCGAGCATGGACTGGGCGATGGCCAGCCGCTGCCGCATGCCCTGGCTGTAGTTGCCTACCTTGCGGTTCACCGCGTCGCCCAGCCCGGCGATCTTCAGCGCCTCGGCGAAACGGGCCTGTTCGGCCGGGCGGCCGGTGGCCTTCCAGTACAACTTGAGGTTGGTCATGCCGGACAGGTGCGGCAGGAAACCGGAACCCTCCACGAAGGAACCGATCCGGGACAGCACCGGCGCGCCCGGCCGCACCCGCTGGCCGAACACCCGGATCTCCCCGGCTGTGGGCCGCACCAGGCCCATCAAGATGCGCAGCGCGGTGGTCTTGCCCGCGCCGTTGGGACCGAGCAACCCGACCACCTGGCCGTGCTCGACCCGGAAGGACAGGTCCGCCACCGCCTTGATGCCACCCGGGTAGGACTTGCTGATTCCGTTGAGCACCAAGGGAATCTCGGTCAGCTCGGGATCGGTGTCCGGCCCCCGGCGACGCCGGGCGGCCAGCCAGATCCCGGCCAGTAGGCACAGCAGCACGATCACCGCGATGGCGATGATCTGCGGCCAGGGCAGCGGGGTCGAGCCGGTCGCGCCGGGCACCACCGGCACCGCGATGCCGTCACCGGCCAGCTGCACGGACAGCACCGACGGCGTGGTCAGCCCGGCGTAGTTGCTGTCCGTTGTGGACACCACGAGTTGCAGGAAATGCCCGGACTGCACGGGTTGCACCACGCCGGGCAGGGTGACCGTGACCGTTTTCGGGGTGCCGTCGGCGGGCAGGCCGGTGATCCGGATCGGCGCCACCCCGGCCCCGGGCAGCGTGCGGGTGCCGTTCGGGGCCACGTCGTAGAGCTTGGCGAACAGCACCGCCTGGCCCGCGCTGGGCTGGCCGGGCACCGAGGACACCCGCAGCTGCACCGTGGACGCCCCGGCGATCAGCAGTTGCCCGGACACCGGCTGGCTGTCGAATTCGGCGTACTCGCCGGGAATGTCCGTGGTCAGCCGGCCGGCCACCGCGGACAACGTGCCGGACAGCCCGGGAAAACCGCTGACCGCGGCCGGCGCGCCCCCGGCCGGGCTGAGCACCAGCTGGTTGGCCGCGCCGGTCAGCGGGATCGACTGGCGCTGGGTGGCGCCGCCGGTCAGGCCGGGGTAGCCCGCCGCGGTGACCGTGTGCACGGTGGGCTCGGCGCCGTTGTCGCCTGAGGCGCGCACCGAACCCTGTACGTCGTAGGAGAAGCCGGTGCCGGGATCGGTGCCCACGCCGGTGAGCTGGTAGGCCAGCCAGTCGCCGATCCGCTGGTTGAGCGCGTCGCTCGGGGAGCCGCCGTCGTGCCCGCCCGCGTACCAGATCATCTTCACCTTGCCACCCGCCGCGGTGATCTGCCGGGCGTTGGCGTCGGCCTGGTCCAGGCCGAACAGGGTGTCCTGCTCGCCCTGCACCAGCAGGGTGGGCACGGTGATGTGGCTGGTCACGCTGACCGGCGAATCCCGGCGCAGCAACGCGACGGTCTGCGCGTCGGCCCGGCCGGTGGTGGCGATCTGCTCGTAGGCCTGGCACACCTGGGCGATGAACTTCCCGCACGCGCCCGCGCTGCCCTGCGCGGTGAACCCGGCGGCGAACAGGTCGCCGGCCCAGCCGCGCTTGAACACCCCGTCGGGGCCGAACGCGCCGGGCGCGGGGGTGCCCTGGCCGACCGTGCCGGTGGTGGCCGCGTTGGGCACCAGCGCCTGGGACAGGTCGTTGTAGGTGATCACCGGGGCGATCGCGTCCACCCGCTTGTCGGTGCCGGCCAGCATCAGCGACAGCGCGCCGCCGTAGGAGCCGCCGGTGACGCCGACCCGGGGGTCGCCGGGCGCGTCCTTGAGCACCTCGGGCCGCCCGGCCAGCCAGCTGACCAGTTGCCTGGCGTCGGTCACCTCGTAGTCGGGGGAGTTCAGGGCGATCTGGCCGGTGGAGTCGCCGAAGCCGCGCGGGGTGTAGGCCAGCGCCACGAAACCCCGCTCGGCGAACTGCCGGGCCTGGTCGGCCACCGAGTTCTTGGTGTCGCCGAAGCCGGGCGAGATCAGGATGGCCGGGGCCGGGGTGTGCTGCGGCAGATAGACCGTGGCGTCCAGCTTGACGTGCTGGTCGAGCGCCGGCCCGTCGACCACGGAGATGGTCTCGTCCTGGGTGTGCACGGTCGTGGCGGTGGCGGTGGCCTGCCTGCGGTGGTACCACACGGCCGCGCCGGCCGCGACGGCCAGCACGACGACGACCACAGCGAGCAGCAGCCAGCGGCCGCGCCGGGAAGATCTGGACACGTGCCAAACACTACTGAGACCGAGCTGAGAAGGTCTCAGCCGGGCGTCGTGCCCGCGCGCAAACCCCGGGTGGGCCGGGGGTTGCCTACTGCGCGATACTGGTAGGGGTGGAGGGGAGTACTCCCTCGTTACGGTGTCGTCAGCACGGAACATTCGTTCCCGGTGCCGTAGGTCGGCCGGAGCCCGTCTGGGCCAGGTCGGCGGAGGAGACCTCCGGAGATTCGGGCTGCCCGAGATCCGGAGGTCAGGTTCATGGTCGTCCCGCTGTGGTTGTGGTTGGTCACGATCGTCGGCCTGCTGGTCATCCTGGCGTTGGACATCATGATCGTCGATCATCGCCCGCATGCCTTCACCGTCGGCGAGGCGGCCCGCTGGGTGGTGTTCTACTGCGCCTGCGCGGTGGTCTTCGGGGTGGGCATCTGGCTGGTGTTCGGCGGCCGGTTCGCGGGCGAGTTCTTCGCCGGTTACCTCACCGAGTACTCGCTGTCGGTGGACAACCTGTTCGTGTTCATGGTGATCATGTCCTCGTTCCGGGTGCCGCTGGTGCACCAGCACCGGGTGCTGTTGATCGGGGTGCTGATCGCGCTGGCCTTCCGCGGCGGGCTGATCGGGGTCGGGTCGGCGGTGATCTCCGCGTTCGGCTCGGTGTTCTATCTGTTCGGCGCGTTCCTGCTGTACACCGCCTACCGGATGATCCGGTCGATGAACGACGAGCCGGATTCGTTCAAGGAGAACGCGGTCATCCGCACCCTGCGCAAGGTCGCCCCGGTGTCCGCCGACTATCACGACGGCCGCTCGTTCGTGCGGATCGAGGGCCGCCGGATGATCACCCCAATGTTCGTGGTGATCGTCGCGATCGGCACCACGGACCTGTTGTTCGCCCTCGATTCGATCCCCGCGGTGTTCGGTCTGACTCAGCAGGCGTACCTGGTTTTCACAGTGAACGTGTTCGCGTTGATGGGTTTGCGGCAGTTGTACTTCCTCATCGGCGGCCTGTTGCGCAAGCTGCACTACCTGCCGATCGGCCTCGGTGTGCTGCTCGGTTATGTCGGGATCAAGCTGATTCTCGAGGTGCTGCACGACGACTGGCAGCCCTTTGAGCACGGTCGGCAGTCCGTGCCGGTGTGGGTGCCGGGCACCGGGATGTCGTTGCTGGTGATCGTCGCGGTGCTGGCCCTGACCATGGTGGCCAGTCTGGTGCGGGCCCGTTTGGTGCGCCGGGGGCAGCCAACAGGTCGTACGCAAGGCTAAAGAGCGGGGGTAGCATGGGTGCGGTGCGCCCAGATGACCTCGTTTCGCTGACCGTGCCGGCCCATCCCACGCTGCACGGCGAGTTGTTGCTGGTCGCGGTCAGCACCCCGGATCGCGAGCACGACGACTATCGTGGCGGGCTGCGCCGGATCGATCCGGCCGGCGGTGCGCCGGTGGCGTGGACCGCGGGTCCGCACGACAGCACGCCGGTGCTGTCCCCGGACGGGGCCTGGGTGGCGTTCCTGCGCGCGGGCGAGGATTCCGGCCCGGCCGGCAAGGACCAGCTGCACGTCATGTCCACCACCGGCGGCGAGGCCCGCCGGATCACCGAGCTGCCGCTGGGCGTGAGCGACCCGGTGTGGGCGCCGGATTCCCGGCGGATCGCTTTCCTGGCCCGGATTCCCGAGCCCGGCCGGTACGGCACGCCGGCGCGCGAGGGCGAGGACGCGCCCGAGCCCGCGGCCGAGCCGCCGCGCCGGATCACCCGGCAGGACTTCCGGCTGGACAACATCGGCTTCCTGCGCGACCGGCACGTCCGGTTGTTCGTGGTGGACGCGCTGACCGGGAGTGCGACGCCGACCGAGCTGACCGCGGGCGGCTGCGACGTGGCCGGCCCTGTGTGGACCCCGGACGGCGAGCGGATCGTGTTCTCCGCCCCGCGCGACCTTGGCGTCCAGGAGACCCTGCACGAGGACCTTTTCGTGGTGCCGGCGGCCGGCGGCGAGGTGTCCGTGCTGGTCACCTCCGGTGGGGATGCGAGCAAACCGGCCGTCACCGCCGACGGCCAGGTGTTGTTCTACGGCACCGAATTCACCGGCCGGGACTCCGCCGCGCACAGCGCCGGACTGTTCGCGGTGCCGCTGACCGGCGGCACGCCGCGCCGGCTCACCGACTTGAGCGTGGACTGCGAGCGCTCGACCGGCGCGCCGATCCCGTTCGGCGCGGATGTGCTGGTCACCGTGCGCCACCGGGGCGCGGTCGAGTTGCGCCGGGTTCCGTTGTCCGCCAACGGGATCTCGCTTGCCGAGCTGCCGGTGGTGCTGGGCGAGCGGGCGCTGGTCACCGGATTCACCACGCACGGCAACACCATTGCCGCCACGGTGTCCACTTCGGACAGTTCGGGCGAGGTGGTCCGGGTGGTCGATGGCGTGGCCGAGACGCTGACCGACTTTTCCGCGCCGCTGCGGGCCACCGGCCTGCACGAGATTCGCGAGCTGACCGGCGCCGCCGCCGACGGCTACCCGGTGCACGGTTTCCTTGTCCTGCCTGATGGTCCCGGCCCGCACCCGGTGCTGCTGCACGTGCACGGTGGCCCGTTCTCCTTCCACCGCTGGGCGTTCTTCGACGAGGCCCAGGTGTACGCCTCGGCGGGGTATGCGGTCGTGCTGCCCAATCCGCGTGGTTCGTCCGGGTACGGCCAGGAACACGGGCGCGCGGTGGTGAACGCGTTCGGCGAGAACGACGTGGTCGATGTGCTGGCCGTGCTGGACCTGGCGCTGGCCGATCCGGCCTGCGACGCCGAGCGGGTGGGCGTGATGGGCGGTTCCTACGGCGGGTTCATGACCAGCTGGCTGGCCGGCAACCACGGCGAGCGGTTCCGCGCGGCCTGGTCCGAGCGCGCGGTGAACGCCTGGGATTCGTTCCTGGGCAGCTCGGACATCGGCAGCGACTTCGTGGACGACTACGTCGGCGGCGACCGGGACACGCAGTGGCGCAAGAGCCCGCTGGCCTACGCGGACAACATCCGGATTCCGTTCCTGGTGGCCCATTCCGAGCACGACTGGCGCTGCCCGATCGAGCAGGGCCAGCGGATGTTCGTTGCCCTGCAACGCAATGGCGTGGAGTCGGAGTTCCTGTTGTTCCCCGGCGAGGGCCACGAGCTGAGCCGGTCGGGCCGGCCCAGCCACCGGGTGCAGCGGTTCGAGGCGGTGCTGGACTGGTGGTCCCGCCACCTCAAGCCGGCCGCCTGAACCACATGACGCTCAGTTGAGCAGCGTGTAGTTCAGCTCCAGGCAGATCCGGCTCAACGGCACGTCCAGACCGGGATGGTCGAGCTGGATCAGCGCGTCCGGATTGGCCGGCAGCGCGTTGCCCGCGGGCGGATCCCACAGGCACACCGCGGGGTTGCCGGAGTCCATCGAGGAGCGGTACCAGACGCCGTCCAGATCCGGATAGGCCGTGCGGATGGCTCGGGCCCACTCCTGGGTGCGTTCCCGCGCGCCGCTGCTGATCTCCTGGCTGGCCCCGGCCCGGGTCGGCCACAACCCGACCAGGTCGAGCAGGCGCAGCGTGCGGGTGGGCCGGAAGACCACCAGGAACGGCCGCCGGGTGGTGCGGTCGACCACCGAGGTGTCCTGGAACACCTCGGCGATGCTGGTCCGCACGGACAGCCCGAAGTAGAGCACTCCGTTGTCCGCGTCGTCGGCCGTCCGGCCGCGCGGGCCGGGACTGTGGCAGTCGAACCGCGCGTGGGAGAGCGGTCCGCTGCGGCGGAAGCCGTTCCACTGCTGGGGATGCCGGCCGGCGACGGTGAAGATGCGTACCAGGGGCGTCGCCGGATGCACCGCCACGATGTCCTCGTCCGGGCGCAGAAGTGCGACCAGCACGCTGGGATCGGGCGGCTGGGGAAGCCGGGCCATGAATATCCAGTTCGAGTCGGGGCTGGGGCAGCGTGGTTTCTCAGGCCGGGGTGCCGAGCATCGCGGCCAGTCGGACCACCCGCTCCGGATCGCCTCCCGCCTGCAACCAGTCGCATGGGGTGACCGGGTCGGCCCCGGCCAGCAGATCATCTTGCAGTGTGGTCATGAAGGCGGCCACGACCAGGGAGGGCTGGTCGGCGGGCAGCGCGGCGATCACCTGTTCCAGGCCGGGCAGCACACCGTGCCCGGTGAACTGCCAGGCGGGCAGCCGCCAGCCGCCCCGGTCCTTCCAGCCCATCAACCGGCCGGCCAGCAGCCGGTGCCGGATGCGGCTGGTGTCCACGCCCAGTGTCGCGGCGGCCTCGCCGACGGTCAGCGCCGAATCGTGCAGCACCGCCTGCTCGGCGACCGCCCTGGCCCGCGCGTCCGGCTCATCGCCGCGCTGCGGGCTCAGGTCCAGGCCGACCCCGGCCAGCACGTTCCGCTGGTCGGGGGTGAAGTAGCTGGCCGGCGCGGGGTGCGCCGGAGTGAGACGCCGGGCCGCGTCCTCGACGAGTGAGAGAAACTCGGTGGAGGTGACTCGCAGTCCGACCCTGGCCAGCACGTTATCCAACCCAGCACTCATGCGCACAGAATATCTCGTCCGTGCGGTTTCGTGCGGGATTGTGGGAGAATTCACCAAAAGCTATACCGAACGCACATGACCAAACACGTTGGGTACATACTTGCCAAAGGATAGCTGCTCCAATCGGGCGTGCCTAGGGTCAACGGGTCACGTCTTCGGCGGGCCAGTACGGAGCACGCAATTCCCGCTTGAGCACCTTCCCGGTCGGGTTGCGCGGCAGCGCGGCCACGAACTCCACCGACTTGGGGCATTTGAACGAGGCCAGCTGGTCGTGGCAGTGGGCCAGCAGTTTCTCCGCTTCCGGGGCTTCGGTCGAGGCCACCACGATCGCCTTGGGAACCTCGCCCCAGCGCTCGTCGGGTACCCCGATCACCGCGACCTCGGCCACGTCCGGGTGTTCCACCAGCACCCGCTCGATCTCGGCCGGATAGATGTTCTCGCCGCCGGAGATGATCAGATCCTTGACCCGGTCGGAGATGTAGAGATACCCGTCGGCGTCCAGCTGACCCACGTCCCCGCTGCGCAGCCAGCCCTCGGCCACCAGCGCCTCGCGGCTGGCCTCCGGCTTGTGCCAGTACCCGGCCATCAGCTGCCGGGTGCGCACCCACACCTCGCCGGTGGCATCCGGGCCGAGGTGCTCGCCGGTCAGCGGGTCCACCACCGCGAGCTCCACCCCGGGTGCGGCCTTCCCGGCCGAGGCCAGCCGGTGGTCGTTGGCCCGGTCCCGGTGCTCGGCCGGACCCAGTGAGGTCACCGCGCCGGACGCCTCGGTCATCCCGTACACCTGGTAGAAGTCGGTCGGGAAGAGCTCGAGGCAGCGGCGCAGCAACGGTAACGGCATCGGCGAGGCGCCGTAGATCATCGCCTTCAGGTGTGCGTAGTCCCGGTCGGCCACGCCCGGCACCTGCACCAGGAAACCGAGCACCGCGGGCACCACGAACACATGGGTGATCTGTTCGGCGACCAGTTCGTCCAGGAAGGACACCGGATCCAGCTCGCGCACCACGACGATGCGGGCGCCGAAATACAGGCCGGTCAACGCGAAACTCGAACCGCCGACGTGGAACAGCGGCATGGCCACCATCACGTGTGCGTTCGCGTCGATGTGCGCGTCGGCCGCGGTGGCCTGCGAGTGCGCGGTCATGCCGGTGTGGGTGAGCATGGCGCCCTTGGGGAAACCGGTGGTGCCGGAGGTGTAGAGCTGCAGGAAACATTCGTCCGGCTGGGCTTCCCGGGTGGTGTCCAGCGGTTCGTGCGCGGCCAGCCAGCCCTCGTACTCGTCGTCGGTGCCGCCGACCACGATCACCTTTTCCACCGTGGTCAGCTCGTCCCGGATGCGCTGCACCAGCGGCAGGAACTCCGCGCCGACGAACAGTAGCTTCGCCTCGGCGTCCTTGATCACGTAGGCGATTTCCGGTGCGGCCAAACGGAAATTGGGCACCGCGTTGGCCGTGCCGAGCAGCGCGCAGGCCAGTGTGGTCTCCAGGCAACCCGGGTCGTTCTTGTCCAGGTAGGCCACTCGATCGCCCGGTTTCAGCCCCTCGGCGAGCAGCCCGGCGGCGTTGCGCCGGATCCGTTGCGCCCACTGCGTCCAGGTCCAGCTGCGCTCCCCGCAGCGCACGGCTTCCCGGTCCCCAGCAGCGTTTTCCCAGTAGCCGATCAGATCGGCGATATCCCGCGGCGTCGCGTCCATGCGATGAGTCTGGGCCAACACTCAGCCCGGGGCAATCACCTCCGGCGCCCTGGCGGTGGCCGGCCCGGCCTCGGCGCGGGCGCCCCAGCGGCGGGCCAGCGCGGCGCACACCATCAGCTGGATCTGGTGGAAAAGCATGAGCGGCAACACGATCAGCCCGACCGCGCCCGCCCCCTGACTGGCGAACAACACGGTCGCCATCGGCAGTCCGGCGGCCAGGCTCTTCTTGGAACCGCAGAACACGATGGTGATCCGGTCCTCGCGATCGAACCCAAGACGTTTGGCCGCCTGACTGGTGATCAACAAGGCGACGCCCAGCAGCGCCGCGTTGACCACCAGCAGCGCCCCGAACCGGAAGAGGGTGAGCTGGTGCCAGATCCCGGCCACCACGCCCGCGCTGAACGCGGCGTAGACGACGATCAGGATGGAGCCGCGATCGACGATGGTGAGCGCCGGTTTGTGCCGGATGATCCAGCCGGCGATCCACCGCCGGGCCAGTTGCCCGAGCAGGAACGGCAGCAGCAGTTGCTCCACGATGTCCAGCACCGAACTCGCGGAGAACGCGCTGCCGCCGCCGGTGTTGATCAGCGCGGAGACCAGCAGCGGGGTCAGCACGATGCCGATCAGGCTGGAGAACGAGGCGCTGCAGATCGCCGCGGCCACGTTGCCCTTGGCGATCGAGGTGAACGCGATGGACGACTGCACCGTGGAGGGCAGCGTGCACAGGAACAGCACGCCGAGGTAGAGCTGCGGGGTGAGGGCGAACGGCACCAGGAACCGGCCGAGCAGGCCCAGCAGCGGAAACATGCCGAAGGTGGCCGCGAACACGGTCAGGTGCAGTCGCCAGTGCTTGAGCCCGGCCCATGCTTCGGCCGGCGAAAGCCGTGCGCCGTAAAGGAAGAAGAGCAGTCCGACGGCGACCTTGGTGGCGTCCTCGGCGATCGGCGCCGCGCCGCCGCGGGCGGGCAGCAGGCAGGCGACGGCCACCGCGCCGAGGATGGACAGCACGAACGGGTCCAGCTTCAGCCGGTCTAGTAGTCGGGTCTGGTCGGCCACGTTTCCATTCTCCGAAACAACCGGCTCATTGTGAACCACGATTACCGAACTGACTGTGAACGGCTACCGTGATAACCATGTTCGATCCGGTTCTGCTGCGCACCTTCCTGGTGGTGGCCGAGACGCGCGGCTTCACCCGGGCCGCGCAGCACCTCGGCCTGCGCCAGTCCACGGTCAGCCAGCACGTGCGGCGGCTGGAGAAGGCGGCCGGCCGCACCCTGTTCCTGCGCGACACCCACACGGTCGAGCTGACCGGAGACGGCGAGGCGATGACCGGTTTCGCGCGGACCATCCTGGACGGCAACGAGTCGGCCATGGCCTACTTCGCCGGTCCGGAACTGCGCGGCCGGCTGCGGTTCGGCGTGTCGGATGATTTCGTGCACGGGCCGCTGCCGGACATCCTGCGCCGGTTCCGGCGCAGTCATCCGCTGGTCGACCTGGAGCTGACCATCGAGCTGTCCGGCCGGTTGCACGAGCGGTTGCGGGCCGGGGAACTGGACCTGGTGCTGGCCAAGCGGCATGCCCAGGAACAGGTGGGCACGTCGGTGTGGCGGGAGCCCCTGGTGTGGACCGGCCCGCCCGGCACGACGGTGGCGCCGGACGCCCCGGTACCGCTGATCGCCTACCCGCCGCCGTCCATCACCCGGGCCCGGGCGCTGGAACGGTTGCGGGCGCAGGGGAGGGCGTGGCGGATCACCTGCACCAGCGGCAGCCTGTCCGGTTTGCGCGCGGCCGCGCTGGCCGGGCTGGGGGTGGCGGTGTTCGCTCGCGGCCTGATCCCGGACGGTCTGGTGGAACTGGCCGACGAGGCGAATCTGCCCGATCCTGGTGAGGTCGAGTTCCTGCTCACCCACCGGGGCAGCCGGCTGACCGGCGCGGGCGCGGCGCTGGCCGAGACCATCGCCGCCGACCGGGACCGGTTGCACGGGAGGTCGTAGACCT